>DIYK01000031.1 GCA_002429005.1 Verrucomicrobia bacterium UBA6056 | reverse complement strand
TGCTCCCGAGCCATCAGCCGATTTCGTCACGGCAAAGGGCGGGAGATTCAGAAGCTGAAACAAGCGATGTTAAAATGCACGGCCTGACCCTTTTTTTTGAAATTAAAATTTAGCCCTGATGAATAGCAAATATATTTTATGTGTTATTTGCTTTCTTGTTTTCAATAACCTCATGGGTTGTGCTTATGTGAGGTGCGGGAAGGTGGGTGCATCTGATTTTCGTGATGGACAATCAAAAAGACTTTTGATTGCTTGGGCAATTCATTTGGGGTATTTGGTGGATGACTGCGAGGCATGTTTTGAGGATGTAAATTTATATGCCAATGGGGTTCCACTTGATGTATTTCTTACTGGAAGTGGACTGAATTCGTTTGGTGATGTAAGTGATGAATACTGGGTAGAAGTGTATGGACCGTATAAAGATTTCTATGGAAGAAAGCTGAATCTTGCATTAGTCGATAACAATTTGGTGCTTATGTCTGTTGGTCAAAATGGTATCTTTGGGGACTCTGATGATATAAGTATTTCCTTTTTACAGGTGCAGTTAGAGGGTGGGGATGAGTTTGAGAAAAATCAGGCTCAATAGATTAGCTGCAATTGTCAGAGATGCTGCACTTTTGCATGGGTACCAGATAAAGGCGGTAACCCATTTCGCAATAATTATGCGGCAAGCTTAATGAATGGGTATAAAGGGGGTTTGGAAGTATCTGTTAATATCCCCCTGAAGCTTCCTGTAAATAAATTTAAGATTAGCTATGATGCTGCTGATCCATTTAAACCTTTATTGCCGCCAATTAAAGTGATTGAAGCGAAAACTAGGCACTACTGGACTTTGTCCCCAGATGATAACCAGCCTGCAGTTCTTAGTCTGGCAGCTCAGTTATATTTACAAAAATGGGTTACTCAGTATTGTAAACTTAAATATGAAGTTTACGTAGATAACCGTTGGGGAGCTGAGGGTATTTCTGAGATTTTTCCTGACATTACTGTGGAGCATATTCCTTTTGGTTATGGAAGGTGAAGGTTGCAATATGAAAATTAATGACATGTCATTTGTAGAGGTTGCTTCGGGACTATATGTAACAAGCGAATTGATGAAGTTGCCCAAATTAAGAAACTCTTTGGCTGATTGTAATGAGGAAGGAACTGGTGGGTACGCCGGAGGGTACAATTTTAAATTAATAGTGCATTATCATAGCACTGAAGTTTGTGGTGAGAATAATGATGGGACTCTAATGCTTACTCCAGGTGATATTAATGATTCGCTCGGATCGATTGTTCACGTTTCTGATCAAAATATTCCATCTTGCTTACTTGTTGATTCCTTGTTTGAATTTTATGGGATTGAAGAAAAGAATGCTTTTAAATACAAGAAAGTTATTGGATTTTTAAAACGTTTGGATGGCTTGGGGTTGGTCCAGTTTAAATCTTTGTCAGTGGGTATGTATTTGCTAAATTTTTCCTCGGATTCAATGAAATGTAAAAAAGAAGCTTTTGTACATTATGCGGAGTTGGTGGATGGTCTTGGAGTGGATATGGAGTTTCCGATTGATAATTTGAAAAAAAAGTTCTATGGATCAGGTACTTTACTGGTTATTATTGATGAAAACTAATATTCTTTCTGTAAGTACCTGTAACCTACCGCGCAGAAACCGTATCGCATTCCCAAATTGACGCCGTACGTTTTTGTTCAATTCCAGCGCTGTGACCGTGAAAAAGCTCCCATTGCCGTTGTACGCCGGAGCGCGATGATCTTATCAGTGCCAACATAGATTTTCTTTCATGTTGCCGAAGCTGTCGCATCCAACCTGCTGATGCGACGGCTTTGTGCTTCTGCTACGTCAGCTCAGTAAGAGCCGCATGGTTTCGGCGAAGGCCATGCCCCGGAGTTTGACGAAAAAGTCGATGGCGTTGCCCGCCTCACCACTATCCGTCTGGATCCAATAATTCTCTTTTACGATGACATTGCCGGGTTCTCCCACGATACGGGTATTGCCGTCTTCGAGGGGCTGCAACACGACGCCCATGGCCGCGAGCAGGGGAGCGAGCTCCCGCTGCCGCGTTTTCGGATCTCTTCGGCTGACCACTTTTTTCCATTAGGAAGCTTGGACATCGCGTTCGGCCCTCCAGCTTGTCATGTCGTAGTCCCGCATGCGGGACGAAGACAGATGAGGTTGCATCAGCACCCGGTTCACCTGGGGCAGATCGATCGTGCTGCTTCGGTCTCGGACGGCTTCGAGCATGGCAGATACGCAGAGGTTGCGGCAGCGCCGCAACTGCCCTTCAGAGAGCGCAGGAGCAGCTCCATGGCCTCCTCGCTAAAGCAACTGTGCGGGAGACGCACCCGGTCGAGCTCGCGGTGGATGTAGCTCTGCAGTTCTTCGGCCAGCAACGGCTTCATCACATGTGAGTAGGTGATGCGGGAACGCAGGTCGTTATTGACCATCAAGCGCAGCTTCTCCAGCATCGGCGGCTGGGCCACCAGCAGCAGACAGTGATTGCGGGGGAAGCCTTCGAAGAGCAAGCACAGTTTACGCAGCGCATCGAGTTCCATGAGATGGGCGTCGTCGATGATGGGCATGAGCAGCTTGCCTTCCGCATTGAGCTTGAAGGCCATTTCAATCAGCCCTTTATCCCGGTGGGTGTCCCGGGCCTTGGCCTCGATGCCAAAGGCCTCGCAGAGGATCTGCAGGGTCCCGGAGTAGGTATGCACGTTCAGGCCACCGTCGGGGTGATCAGACCCTTAACGTGCACTTCTGAAGTGCCAGGACCACTTTTTCGAAAGATTATTTGGGTTGATGATTTTTTTGTCTTTCTGCGAAGGTTTGCGATATATTGACACAGGCGGTCACTGATTTTTCATGTAAAGATCTCTCTATGAACTACTTCAAAACTGCATTCATAGTACTTTTTATTGTAATCCCCACTTTTTCATCAGCCGAATATACACGGCTCTTACAAGTAATAGGTCAATATGAACCAAAGTCTGATCATTTTACTGAGCTTACCAAAAGCATCCTTCATGCAGGGTTAACAGAAAGCTCAGACTACGGAAACGAGCTGGTTATAGTTACCCAATATGAGGATGAACATTTAGTGATCACCCTCACTCAATCTACTGTTAAAGGAGATTACTCCATCAATCTACGCGTTTTGAATGTGCATTCGAATAAAACTGTTTTTTTTGATGATTCACCAAAATTGAAATCATTTAGAAATATGGAACAACGTAAGATCGAGTCCTGTACTTTCCCCTTTAAATTTATGGGTGAAAAATCGAATGATGGCTCCAAAGACGAGCACTATATTCGAAATATTTTTTCAGTTAAATCAGAATGAAAAGAACTATTTTTTTTCTGTCAATGTGCATTATTTTGTCAGGCTGCGTGGCGAAATCAGCTAAAAGACCTGGTGACCAGGATTTCATGGTTAGCGGTCAGATATACGAAGCAGCCAACTCTGTTCATCATCTAGAAATGTACTATTTGTTGCATAAGAAAAACACGGGGGCTGGGCGCGAACTGGAGGAGCTTAGAGAACTTGCTTACTCACGCACAGATACACTGGATGAATATTTCCAGGTTTTATGCGAGTTATTGGTTGATGAAATAGATCATATTCGAAAGTTGCCCTTTTAACGGATCGAGTGTTTCAGGGTTGGTCTTTTAGCCTCTGGTACCCGTAAGCATTTGACATGCATCAAGATCTATCCTCCAGAGAGGGTCAAGGGTTGTGTAGGGAACCAAGCTAGAAAAACCTTCAAGTATTAAGATTATATTGAATATATGGTGCGCACTATGGTAAGTACTATATATTGAATCTTTTCTGGAGTCTCCTCATGTATCTTCGAAGCGCTTTCCATGCACTCTGTGTGATCATCCCTCTAACAGCTCCCTCTGCCTTATTGGTTTATGATGGATTTGATTATGCCCCGGCTACGGAAGTTTCGGGACAGAATGGGGGGATCGGCTGGTCATCTTTCTGGAATCTTACCGGGGGTTCCGCATCCATTGTCAGTGGATTTGACAGCAGCTCCCTGAACAATGGAGCTTTCAGTACTGCTGGCTTAGCTCCCAGTGGGGGATCTCTGGAAAATGACCATAACGTCAATGCGGTGCAACGGAGCTTCAGTACGACCATCGATCTCGATGTGGATGGGGCTGTGTATTTCAGTTATCTCATCCGCATGTCCGAAGTAGCGAACTTTGATGACCTAACCTTTACAGGTACGGCCAGCAGTTCTCCTTTTGAGGTCCGGTTGGGCTCTGAGGTCGCCGCAACGGGCGGGAGCAGTACCTTTAAAACAGATTTCGTCACAGCTCTGAACGCTGCCCCCCCCCTCTCAAGGCCCACCGAAAGAAGCTCCCTGAATCATAGTACAAACCTACTTAAAAGGACTTTCATATGAATGCGTTACTAAAATCCTGCCTGCTTAGCATGGGTCTGTTCCAGATGGCTCTATGGGCTTCCCCAGTGGCCAGTTTCAATAACCATGCCCGGGCTCAGATCTATTTTGCTGACGGAGGGGCTTACCCGAGTTCGGTGGATTATTCCTTGGGGACCGTGAATTTTGGGAAAGGCTCTAGCACCTTTGGCGGAGGGCAACAGGGTTCTGACGGGAACCCGGACTTTACCTGGACGCAGATCGTTCAGTTCGATGTGGATCCTGCAGGTTTCGCTGATTTCAATGCAGCCACGGAGTTCTCTCTGTCCATTCAGAACGGGTTCACCAATACGAATGTGGATGTTTCGGTCTATGCCTCCACACTTCCACTGAACAGCAATAGCATTGTAGGAAATGGCTCCGCGCCGGTTACCTTGATGGCGGATGTGAACGGTTCGGGTGCGGTGAACCGCTGGTTTCAGGATCAGACGCCGCATCAGCCCGGTGGCCCCATGGCTTCTCTGGGATCCTTTACCCCGAGCGCCGATGGACTCTTGACGATCAGCAATAACGCTGCACTCAACAGCCTGCTCAGTGGGACCAGCTTTGATGCCAGCACTCCGGCGATTTATCTCAGTTTTGTGAACAACAGTTCACCGGCAGACTGGGCGCCTCCCGGAGGATTCAGCGGTTCCACCCTGACGGCCATTCCGGAACCTTCCACTCTGGCTTTCCTGGCATTAAGTTGTATCTGTTTGTGCGGGTATAAACGTCGGAGATCCTGAAGAATTCGCTGCCTGAAGTTACGGTAACGTGATCTGCCGGTTGTCAGCGTTCCGCAACAGGTGATAGCTTGAGCGGATGAAACGAAACCATGCTCTGCTTCTCTCCATTCTAGGGATTTCCTCTTTGCTCACTGCGGATGTACTTATCGACATGCGCTTCAATGAAGGCAGCGGAAACACTGCCCTGAACCAGGGAAGTCTGGCAAACGGCACGATCGTTGGATCAAACCGACCGGCTCCGGCTTACACGGGTTCAGGTACAGGAGTCGGAGGGGTGGGGGATGCCCTCACCTGGACCAGTGAGCAAACCGGCCGGGCTAATTTCTTTCAATCCGTCGATATTGCAGACAACAGCGGTACCAACAATCTATCGGCCTGGACCTTTGCGGTATGGTGGAAATCAGATGGAACTTTCGATAACGGACTGAATGATAGCAATCCGCTCAACGGGGACCGGGCCACCTTGTTTGCCACGGTATCTGATCATAGCAGCGACGCCGGAATTCATATTGGTCTCAACAACTCCTTTTCCACAGGTCCGCAATATTACATCCGCATGGGAGATGGAAGCAACAGTGCCGCCGCCTTCGGGGGAACGGATATGAACGTATCCGGACGAAGCACGGCTTTTGATGACGATTGGAACTTTCTGGCCGTAACCTTTGATCACTCCCTGGGCACGGATAAAGTCCGTATCTACAAGGGCGATCTGAACACAGGGGTTTCCAGCATGTTTCTAAGCAGTGGAGCCTTTGATGCCATCACTGGAACGGGCGTGGCCAATCCTGCTCTTGCAGGGATTTCCATAGGCGACGGACTGGGTGGATTTGCCGCCGAGAGCAGTTTCTATGGCGAGTTGGACAACGTGTATTTTGCAGACGAAGCGTTGGATGTCTCCGCGTTGGATCAACTGAGGGCCTCCGCGGCCATCCCCGAGCCCTCCACGTTGTTACTCAGTCTGAGTGCGTGCATGGCCTGGCTCTTCTACAAGCGTCGTCGCTAAAGTGTAGTTGCGGATTTTAAAACAAGGATCCGCATCATGAAGTTGGCCCAGGTTAAGGCGGCTTAACCTTGCATCAAGAAGGGTTCCGAAGCTCGGAAACATGTAACTGCTTCGTTTCCGAAGCTCGGAAACCGTTTCGTGTAGTCCATCTTACATATCCTAGAGTTGGTTGGTATCGGATTGCATGGATTCGACTTCGCTTTCGGGGAAAGTGCTTGCAGGAAGTCGCACCCCTTCAGGCTATAACTCCTTCATAAGATGTCCAAGCCAGGGCCTTGCCCTGGGCTTGCCTGTGTGACCCTGTTGGGATCTATGTTGCTGCTGACCTGTATCTTTCCCGTATCACTGACCCGGTGAACGACTACTGTCTCTGCACTGAATTACGGTAACGCCCTGCTTGGCCTTTCGATACATATACAAAATCGATCCGTACGCTTAGGCTCTTCTCATTCACATTAGGAGAATCATGCATCTACGAAAATTACCCATTCTGTTCGCCGTCCTCAGCTCGTTCCTGCTGGCAGAGGAGGCTAAGCGCCTTCTTCAATTTCCAGTTCAGGGAGAATACCAGCCGATCCACTCGAAACGGAACACGATTCAAGGAGAGATGCCACGGGGCTGGAGGGAGGACTCCTCCTGGGCGGATGTATCGGTGCAGTATTCGGCCCAGACCTTAAATCCACATGAGGGGGATCGTTCTCTGCGCATTGAAGTAGAACAGATTCGCTCAGGACGGGTGCAATGGAAGCTGGCTCCGATCCAGGTGTCCCCGGATCGTATTTGGCGCATTCGGGTTCCTATCCGCAGTGAGCAGAACCGTTCGGTGACGCTGTCTCTCCGTAAGCAGGGGCCGCCCTACACCGAGTATTGGAGCCAGACGCTGCAGGCGAGTCCGGAATGGAGTGTCCAGGAGATGCTGGCCTCGATCAAAGAAACGGATCCGGCCGCCGGGTTGTATTTTGCCATGGAGAGTGTGGGCAGTCTCGAAGTTGCGGAAGTCCAGATGGAATCCCTCAGTCTGGAAGAGGCTCTTGCTGACAGGGAATTTGAAGGAAACCTCCTGCACCGCAGCAGCTTTCCGCTTGGCATCAGCGCACCCTGGGCCTCCGGAGCCAATGGGACCCGGGAAAAACATCTCTCCAGCGATCCATCCACCATCGGACCCTCCGGAGGGCCGGCTCTTCGCCTGGAGACGCTGCGTTATGGTGGTCGCCCCATGATCCAGATCACCTCTCCGTTTGTGGGCATGCCGGGGGCTGCACACAGCTTCAGCTTTTGGGCAAAATCCGAAAAGCCCGGAATGGAACTGCATCTCCGTATGGGCCCTCCTTCCGAAAATTTGTGGGTAGCCCCCTGGCAGAAAACGGTACACCTGAGCACGGAGTGGAAACGCTATTCATTCAGTGTCGAACTTCCGCCCGCACCGGGTTTCACCTATTTGGCCCGGGTGACCAGTCATGCGGAGGGGGTTTTCTGGATCGATCAGGCCATGGTCGAAGTGGGCAGCCAGGCCTCGGCCTTCCAAGCCAATGCCCAGGTTGAACTCCATGCCAAAGCCAGTCGACCGCTGGGACTCTACCTCGATGATGAAGAGATTCAGGTTCAGCTGGCCACGCAACAGGCTGTCCCTGCGGGAAGCCGCATCCGCATGACCTTATTGGATCTCTATGGACAGGAACAGGCACTTCGCACAGTTGACGTGGAGGACAGTACTCAGCCTCTGAATCTGACCCAGCTTCTTCCCAATCCGAAGAGCTATGGCAGCTTTGTACTCAGCCTCTATCCAGAGGATGCTCAGGGGAATTCCTTGGGAAATCCGGCCGAACTACTGCTACATCGGGTGCGTTCACCCCGACATCTGCATCGCATGGCGCCCGAGTCGCCCTTTGGCACCCATTTCCCAACGACTCCGGAACTGCTCAGCGTACAGAAACGCCTGGGCTTTAACTGGAACCGCCCACACTATCGCAATACCTGGACGGAATATCTGCAGGATGACGGAAGTTGGGATTTCAGCAGTCTGGATCGCCAGATCCAAAAACATGAGGATGCCAAACTCCTTACCTTGATTAATTTCGGGGGCGTTCCCCGTCAATATACCTACCTGGATCCCCAACGGAAGGTCCGGAGCTGGTACCGCACAACCGCTGCGCCGCGAGCCGACATGCTGAACAAGTGGGAAGAGTATTGCCGCAAGGTGCTTGAGCATGCGGGAGAGCATCTTGCCGCGATTGAAGTGTGGAATGAACCCTTTCTGCCTGGATTTTTTGTAGGCGCTGTGGCGGAGAACGGTCGCCCCATTCGGGGGGAACCTGAGCTGATGGCCGAGATGATGACACGGGCCCGGAATGCGGCCAAAGCCAGTAACTATGCCGGACTTCTGGTTTGGAATACCGGACCACATTATGGGGACTCCGAACTGGAGTTTACCCGTGGCGTGCTGGCAGCAGGTGCTGCCGAACAGGTAGATTTGATCAGCTTCCACCGCTATGTCAGTAGCTCCCTGGCTTACCCCGGAGACCGCTTTGCAGAAGATGTGAATATTCTGAAACGAGAGTTCAGCGGAAAACAAGCCGCTGCCCGGATCTGGAACAGTGAAGGGGGACACGGGAACAGTTATTTGTTTAACCTCTACCGGAACGTGCCCCCATTTCATCATCGGGAAAAAGCGGAGGAACAGGCCAGCCACGCCGTGCGCTACTACCTGTCCAATTTTGCGGCGGGGGCGGAAAAAGTCTTTCTCTACACCATGTACCCCCAGGATACCTGGAAACCGAATTATGGGTATATGAATGTGGATGGACAACTCAGTGCTGTGGCTCCGGCGCTGTCCAATCTGGCATGGCACCTGGAAGGAAAACCCTTTGCCGAAATGATCGCGCTGTCCCCCACACTCTATGCCCAGCGTTATGGAGAGTCCGAGGATGCCATCTGGGTCCTGCTCCCCACAGGCAAAGGGCAAAATGATCTGACTGAGATCCTATCCGGAGCCCGGGTGCTGGATCTGTATGGCAATCCAGTAAGCGCTCCTGGAGAGATCGGCAATCATATCTGGTACGTCCAAGGCATCGATGTGGCTGCCCGGATGGCGAGTCAGGAGTAGCTTATGCAAGCGTGCACAATGCGACCATGGATTTTTATCCGATATCTGAGAAAGGGAGCCCATGAAATGTGTTCGTCTTAGCCCTGAAAACTCCGCCCTTGAACTACAACAGCTTCTGGATACGGCCTTACCTGGAGATCTCTATCAATTTGCTCCGGGAACCTACCGTTGCGCGCTTCGCATGACCCAATCCGGAACCGCAGAAGCGCCCATCCGTATAGAAGCAGAACAGGCGGGCACGGTCGTCCTTACTGGTGCAGATGTGGTGGAATCCTGGATCAAAGCAGAGGAATATCCCGGTCAATGGGTCGCTGAGTTGGATGTGTCCCATTTGCCCCCGGAACCCAAATACGGGTTGCTGGATGGGCGTCGGGAACAGCTTTTTGTAGATGGCATGCCCTACCGGCAGGTTTTGAATGCAGAAGACATGCTGCCGGGCTGTTTCCGGGTGGACGCTGGTAAGGTCTTTTTCGTTCCCCAGGCCTTTACTGGAGAGATTCGGGAAGGGCAGTTGGAAATCGATGCCATGGAAATCACCGGGGGAGGCACCCAGCAGATCGATCGCAGCTCCCCGGCTAACTGTTGGCAGTTCCTGCTCAAGGACTTTAATCCTGCCCATCACTGTATCGAAGTTACAACCCGGAAAGAAATTTTTGTAACGGGTCAGCATGATGATCACAGCAGCGTGGGGTACCTGGAAATACGCGGACTGAGTTTCCGGGCTTCAGCCGATGCCCCCCAACAGAGCATGGTCCGCTTCTGCGGGCATCATCTGCTGATTGAGGACTGTCTGTTTGAGTATGGCAATGCCCGGGGCTTTGATCTGCGGACGGATGATTCCGTGATGCGGGGCTGCGTGACCCGTCTTAACTCCCAAATGGGCTTCTCCGGTTATGGAGATCGCAACCTGATGGAAAATTGCGCATTGCTCTATAACAACACCCAGCATTCCAGCTTTGTCTGTTTTGAACAGGGTGGTTGTAAGATCTGCCGTACGGGCGAATGGACCCTGCGGAATATTCGCTGTGTCGGGAACGACGGCCCCGGAATCTGGTTTGATATTGATAACCATGATGCCGTGATCGAGAACTGCTGGTGCGAACGGAATTCAGGACCGGGCATCATGTACGAGATCTCCCACGACGCCGTAATTCGTAACAATGTCTGTGTGGCGAATGGTCATGCGGCTCAGAAAGATGTTCGCTTGGACCGCTATCAAAATTCCGTTGGCGCGGAAGAACAGGTTTACGGGCAGGGGATTCTGGTGCAAATGTCCCGCAATACGCAGGTGCTGCATAACACCTGTGTGGGCAATGCCCGTTGTGGGATTGAACTGAGGCATCATCCATACCAACAAGCCGGGTTTGAGGGACACTCCAGCGAACGCTACATCCTCAGGGACAACCTGGTGAAGAATAATCTCCTGGTCGACAACGGCTGGGATAATCTCGCCATCACCACGCAGCCCCGTAACCCGGTGAAAGCGGATGAAGTCCGGGATAACCTTCACGATTATAATTTCTTTCATAGCAGCTGTTCCCTGAGACAATACGGAGGCAACCTGATCGCCTATAGCCGAAGTGGAAAAGTGCAGGCCAACGGAACCATGTCCCTGGAAGAATGGCGGGCCAGCAGCCATCAGGATCTAAACTCCCTGCAGTGGGATCCACTGTTTGTTGCGCGGGAGCAGGGAGATTATCGACTTGAGCCCCAGTCCCCTGCGCTGGCTCATGGTGAACGCGGGCTGGGGGTGGATCAGGATTTTCTTGGAAATCCCAGGCCTGAAGCACCGGCCATGGGAGCCTTTGAATCCTGCACGCTCTCCGCAGCCTCGCTGTTGCGCTCTCTCTGAGCGCAACATTTTCTCCGGGTTTCTTTTTGTCAGGGGCAACGCCTCTGTGGTAACATAGTGCGCACTATGTGTTGTGTAGTTTTGATTTCAGCCAAACAGCTTGTGGCATGAGCAGCTGGGAGAAAGTGGCGTTTAGCTATCAGGGCACGCCATATCCGGCTTCAGTCGCCAAGCCAGAGCAGGCATGCAACGCGCGATCCTGGGCATGGCGTCCTGAATTCAGGGATGCCTTTACTGAACTGGATGATCGCTTGCTACAGCAAGGGTGGCATCTGCTCTTTGTTGATCTACCGGATCAGTATGGATCCCCACATGCACGTTCCGTACATCAGGCTTTTTTACGGAAGATGCAGCAGGCCTTCCATCTGGCCGAACAGGGACTCTACATCGGACTAAGCCGGGGAGGCCTGTCGGCCCTGCATCAAGCGCTGGATGCTCCTGAACAGTGTTTGGGTTTGTATCTGGATAATCCGGTCTGTGATCCGGGAAGTTGGCCGGGCGGGGAGGGGGAAGGACCGGGCTCCCCCTCTGACCGGGAAAAACTGATGCAGGCTTATGGAGATTCCCTGTCCGATTCTTCACATCCTTTGTCAAGACTCACCCCTTCATTGGCCCGGCAACTGCCCCTGGCGCTGATAGGTGCTCGTGGCGATGAGATTGTCCCTTGGGAAGAGAATGGGCGGATTCTTCTGGAACACTGGCAACAGGCTCAGGCGACACTTTACGTTGAACTCAACCCTCATGGCAAACATCACCCGCATGGTTCCCGGAAGCTCGATGCACTAGTGGCGTTTGTGGAGACGCTCTGATGCATACTGCTCTTCCGTATTCCGAACGCATTGCCTGGTTTCATCAGGCCCGCTTTGGCATGTTTATTCACTACGGCCTCTATTCGATGCTGGGCCGGGGAGAATGGGTGCAGTGGCAGGAACGAATTCCCAGGGATGAATATGCCAAACTGGCCCAGGACTTTGCTCCACTGGAGAACTGTGTCGATCTCTGGCTGGATCTTGCGGTGGAGGCCGGAATGAAGTATGCGGCCCTGACGACGAAGCATCATGATGGCTTTTGTCTGTTTCACACCCAAACCACAGAGTTCAGCTTGCCCGCGATGCATTCGGGCCGGGATCTGGTAGAGGAGTTTGTGGAGGGCTGCCGGAAGCGGGATTTGAAAGTGGGTCTGTACCTCTCCAATCTGGATTGGCGCTATCCGGGGTATTTTGATCCCCTACGCTATCCGGAATCCGCAGATGCGGTGGTGGAGGCCTTGCATGTGCAGACCCGGGAGTTACTCAGTCACTACGGGCAGATTGATTTGCTGTGGTATGACGGGGACTGGGTGGATATGGGTGGCAAGAATGATGTAGAAGATCGACCCGGCTTTTGGCGCTCGCGGGAGCTGCTGGATCAGATCTACGATCTCCAACCCCATATCCTGGTCAACAACCGCTTGGGGATTGATGCAGATCTGGATACGCCTGAACAACATGTAAGCGCCTCGAAACCCGGTCGGGGCTGGGAATCCTGTATGACCATTGGCGATCCAGAGGCCTGGGGCTGGAGTCCCGGAGCCACCAATCGCAAACAGGTTCCTGAATTGTTGAAAAACCTGATTGTCGCTGCGGGGGGAGAGGGAAATTATCTACTCAACATCGGACCTGCACCGGATGGACGGGTAGGGGAATCTGACGCGGCTCCGCTCCGGGAAATGGGGCACTGGTTGCGGGATCATGGTGAGGCTATCTACGGATCGCAACGCTTCTTTCCGGACTACACCCGTCACTGGCAGGGTGGTTACACCCGCAAAGGCAACACGGTGTACATCAGCCTCTTCCGTTACAGCCAGGAGGTGCCGGTTCCTCTGCTCAACCCCATGCCGAAACGGGCCACACTGCTCAGCGATGGCCGGGAATTAAAACTGCGGCCCGGCTTTAACCAAGGCTTTGTCATCGAAGGACTGCCGGAAAAACAGCCGGCCTGGCCATATCCGGTGATCAAACTCGAATTTGCAGAAGCCCCCCGGCGGGTAGAAGAAGAAGATCACGCTGCCTGGATGTACAATGGGGTTGAGTTGCCCAGGTCGTAATCCTGTTAGTACAAGCTCGATATCGAATCACATTCCCGAAATGAACAGCATCGACCTCTAGGTCACGAAGTCCCCGCCCCCTTATGAAGCAAGTTAACCCACCCAACATCGTGTTTATCATTTCGGATGATCATGCCCGGAATGCCGTCGGCTGCTATGGAAGCCGCTACGGCTCGCTGACCCCGAACATTGACCGCATCGCCACGGAGGGGGCCCGTCTGGATAATCTGTTCAATACCAATGCGCTCTGTTCCCCCAGCCGTGCCTGTATTTTGACTGGGGCCTACGGACATGTCAACGGGGTCACGGCCAACGCCACTCCCTATGACAGCTCACAGGACAGTTTCCCTAAGCGTCTGCAAGCTGCAGGGTACCAGACGGCTGTGTTCGGTAAATGGCATCTCGGGGCGGCTACGTTGGAAGATCCACCCACTGGATTTGATACTTGGGCGGTGCTTCCGGGACAGGGGGATTATGTTGACCCGACCTTTCTGGAACCCGATGCGAAACGGCAGCAGAGGGGATATGTCACGGATGTGATCACAGATAAATCCCTGGACTGGTTGGAGCAACGGAATCCGGAGAAACCCTTTCTACTCTGGATAGGTCACAAAGCGCCTCATCGAAGTTGGGAACCGGATCTGCGTCACGCGGATCTCTGGGAGGAACGGGAGATGCCGGAACCGGAAACCCTGTTTGATGACTATGAGGGAAGAGTGGCTGCGTTTGCCGCAAAGATGCGCATTCATCCCGATTTACATGATCGGGACCTGAAAGGAAAAAGCCCCCCGGAAGGATGCACAGAAGAAGAGCAGATCCGTTGGAAATATCAGCAACATATTAAAGATTATCTGCGGGTTTCCCATTCGATGGATCAGAATATTGGACGGGTGCTCGACTTTCTGGATGAACAGGGACTGCGGGAAAATACCATTGTGGTGTACACGGCGGATCATGGCTTGTTTCTGGGGGAACATGGCTGGTTTGATAAACGCTTTATGTACGAAGAGGCCCTGTGCATGCCGGGAGTGATCCGTTATCCCGCAGAAATTGCAGCCGGAACCGAACTGGATGACATGATTCTGAATCTGGATTTCTGCAGCAGCTTCTTGGATTATGCCGGTGTAGAGGACACGAAACACAATCAGGGGCAGTCTATCCGGTCTTTGTTGAGAGGGGAAAAGGTGGAAGGCTGGCGACAGTCCATGTACTACCGTTATTGGGCGCACAAGGACTGGAGCCATCATTGTTATGCCCACCGGGGAATCCGAAATCAGCGCTACAAGCTCATTCATTTCTACAATCACGGGGAAGGCATTCCAGATTCGCAAGGAGGCGCTGAACCGGAATTCTGGGAATTCTATGATCTTCAAGTGGATCCCTATGAGGTCAAAAATCTCATAGAAGACCCGGGCTATGCAGACGAAATTCAGGCCTTGAAGCAAGAGTTGGAGCAACTGCGTACGGAGCTGAAAGATCAGCACCCGGATGAAATGCAGCTGAGCAGAGAGGACTGAGGCCACCCTGGTTTCGCTTTCTAGG
The DNA here is from genome assembly GCA_002429005.1 of Verrucomicrobia bacterium UBA6056. Classification (GTDB taxonomy): domain Bacteria; phylum Verrucomicrobiota; class Kiritimatiellia; order SS1-B-03-39; family UBA6053; genus UBA6056. Next base: position 72,908 of record DIYK01000031.1, on the reverse strand, counting down.
TTGACGAAAGACTCACATCAATGATAGTACATACTACTATGTTTAAGATTCTCAGTATGTTGGTTTGTTTTGTTGCGTGTTTTTCCGGGTACCTTTCAGCCAAGACCCTGACTTCCACCGCCATTATGCGCGCTGCCGGTCCCGTCGAAAAGCCCAATGGTTATAAAGCCGGATTGATTGCGGTGGGAAAAGCCATGGCGGGTCACAATCAGGAGCTTCACTGGAAAGCCTTTGTCATTTTTGACGTCAGCCAGGCCAAGGAGGAACTCGGGCAGCGTTCCGATATCAGCCTTCGCATCGCCATGGACTGGATTAAGGATGAAGAAGCCGTTCGCGATCTGCATGTGTATTATGTGGGCACGCTGTCCAAGGCAAATTTTACGGATCAGGATATGTGGCAACTCTTTCCCAGAAACAAAGGGGTTCGGGTAGGAAGCATTCAGGCTGAAGAGCTGGTGACCCTGAAGCAACGACAGTGGTTTGACATTCCGTTGAATGGAAAGATCCCCAGTCAGAATCTCGACCAGGCGAAACGCTTTATGGTGTTCCGCATCGAATCCGGAGCCAAGAAGACCGTGCAAGGAAACGGCATCATGGGCCTGTCTCCCGAACTGGATCAACACAGTCTGATCCTTGGCCGGGAACAGAAGACCCACAGCCCGGCGACCGGGGGCTACTAAGTCCAGTAGCTGAGGCATGCATCCCTCCTGAGAGGGCTGCGTTTATACGATAATCTATACGATGAGGTCCCACATGATGAACGTTTTCCGCACCTATGTTTATGTTGTTCTGTTCGTTGTCGTCTCTCCCGGACTCATGGCTCAGAAGCTGATTCCGTTGCCGGATGGACTGAAAACACAATGGGATGCCGTTCCCGTGGAAAACCTGGGTGGAGAGCATGAAGTCATGGTCATCAATGGATTGTGGCGCTTTCAGCCAGGAGAACCCAAAGAGGATATTACGACGGCAACACCCAAGGATCAGTGGTCCCATATGTGGATTCCTGGCTCCTGGCACACCCGGCCCTTTTGGAATGAAACCGGGCTGGTGGCCGATGGCACGAGTCCTTTGTGGAAGCGTTATATCCAGAATCACCGTGAATGGCCGATAGGTTGGTTTGAACGGGACATAACCCTGCCAGCCACCTGGGATGGGCGGGCGGTGTTCGTGGAATTTTCCGAAATCAGTACCCGTGCCCAGGTGTGGTTGGATGGAAACTGGTGTGGAGCTCTGCAGGAAAAGAAAGGCCGGGTGGAACTGACCGAGTATATCCGACCCGGAACAACCCAAACGCTGCGGGTGCAGGTGCTGGCCGTTCCTCCGGAAGAGCCGGTGCTGGTCCTGATGGGGGAGACCACAGAACAGATCTTGTTGAAACCAGCCAAACTTTCCAAGTTCGGGTTGGTTTGGGATGTGGAGCTGGTCAGTGAACCCAAGGGGCCGAATCTAACAGGACTCCGACTCAACAGCTCCGTTACCGATGAACGCTTCAGCATCAGCGGGGCACTGGATGAAGCCATCCCCGAAGGCCGGGTACGGCTTTCGGTTCAGGTGGAGGATCTGGAGGGAAAGGTTCTGCAGGCCTGGGCGGAACAGGAGCTTCGTCTGGAAGAAGAAAAGCGCTTTACTTGGAGCAAGGACTGGATTGCAGAGCGTCTGTGGGACACAGATGATCCCTACTTGATGAAGGCTCGTATTAAAGCCACGGGGGATGGCTGGAGCGATGAACGACTGGTTCGTTTCGGTTTTCGTGAATTTGAAATCCGCGGCAAAGAATTTTATCTGAACGGAAAAGCCATCCGTCTTCGACCCACGCCACATGTGGACACTCCGCAGATTGAAGAGGTGGTGAAACAATGGATGCGTGGCATTAAGTCCATTGGCTTCAACATGAAGATGACAGAGGAAAACCGGTCCCCGGAAACCATGATCAAGATGGCCGACGAACTGGGGATGTTAATGTTTGTCGAACTCCCCGAGATTAAAGATTACGTGGTGCGGGACCGCTGGGAGGAAAACAAAGAGGACTGGCAACGGCGTATGTCGGCTGAGATGACCCGTCTCTATAATCACCCTTCGATCGTTATGTGGTGGTCCGGCTTTAACGTGTTCGCCCATGGGGAGGATCAGAACCCTGCGCGCATTGGGCAGTCGGAAGCCATGATGATCAAAAATCCGGAATGGGAACGCCGGATCCGCATCGGTCAGGAAGCCATGGACATGATCCGGGCAGAGGACCCCAGCCGGGGAGTGTACTCCCATAACGGCTCCATTGTCGGCGATTTGCAGACCACCAATGTGTACCTCTGCCTGATTCCCTTACAAGAACGGGAAGAGTGGCTGAGTGACTGGGCCGAGCATGGAGACCTTCCCTTTCTGGCCTGTGAGTTCGGCCTGCCTCTGGACAACACCTTCATGCAGGGCCGTGCCGGTGGGGGCTGGACCACGCTGGGGCAGGGAAAGAATGCCAAGGGCTCTGCCAACAGTGCCATGATGCTGACAGAATATGCGGCCATTTATCTGGGCCCGGAAGCCTACAAACTACAGAGCGAGTTCTACGCGGATGGAATTGTGGAGTCCCACTTTGAAGGGTTTATCCATGACCGAAACGCTGGTCTGGGAGGTTGGGATTCCGATAAGGTCGACCCCTTGCAGCGTATGATTAAAAGCGAAGCCTATCAGAAAATTCAGGTGCTGTTTAATGAGAACAGCTTCCGCAGTTGGAGAGCCTATGGCATGACCGGAGGGGTGAATCCATGGTCCTTCCAAAATCATACACACAATGCGATTTCCTGGCGGAAGAATCAGGATAACATGTCCTTAGGTCCCTTTAAACCCGGCACCCGCGGCAAATACCGTCCGGAGATTTCCAGGGGGCTGTATTACAATGTCATGGAGGGGGGCTGGCCGAAATTACCCGCTTACCATGCTTTGGTGCCGAATAACCAGGAATTGCTGGCCTACATTGGCGGCGATGCGGATCAGGGGTTTACCGACAAGGATCACCAATTCTTTTCAGGGGACCTGATCGCCAAGCAGGCGGTATTTATCAATGACCGGCGCCACGCCGTAGCGTTCAAGGCATCCTGGCAGATGGATGTGGATGGCGAACGGATTGCTGAAGGTGTTTTGAGCAAAAAGCTCGAGCCCGGAAAAAACGGATTTGAAGCCTTCCAGGCAGAACTTCCGCATGTACAGGGGAAACGCAGCCTCGGCCGCATTCACCTGAAGGTCGAAGCTGACGGAGTGACTTTGGAGGATGAGTTTAGCTTCCGCATCTATCCCATGAGCCGACCGGAACCTGTGCAAGCTGCAGCGGCAGCGGAGAAAGCCGGTTTTTGGGGGAGGCTCTTTGGTTCCAGAAAAAAACCTAAGGTTTCCACTTCAGGAGCACAGGGACTGGGAAGCCCTGTGATGCTGCTGGAGGGAGATGGTAGCACCCGGGAATGGCTACAACAGGTTGGCAGTCCCATCCAGGCCTGGGATTCCAGCTCCACTCAGCCGCTGTTCCTGGGCCGGGGGGCATTGGAAGGCTCTGCCGTGGATTTGTCTTCTTTCCGGGACTGGGTGAAGGACGGAGGGGTTCTCGTCATCTCCAGTCCCAGTCCGGAATGGGTCAGTGAACGCCTCGGCTTACGCATTACCCCGCACCCCAGCCGTAGGGTGTTTCCGACAGCGCAGCCTCATCCGATGACGCAGGGGCTGGACAATGAAGATCTGCGCGATTGGAACGCCAGTAGTTCCACGGTTGAGGGCTATCCCGAATATTCCAGCACCCTTCATGTTTCCGGGGATAAACCCACCCATGGCTGGCGCTGGGGCAACCGGGGTTCTGTGGCTTCCTACATGATGGAAAAACCGCACCATGCTGCCTGGTCGCCCATTTTTGAAGGCGAATTTGATTTGGCCTACTCTCCGCTCATGGAACTAAGCGTCGGGAAGGGCCGGGTCATTCTCTCCACATTCGATTTGGAAGATAATGTGGGTGTCACCCCGGCCGCATTGATCCTGGGACGGAGACTGGTGGACTATGCCGCTCGTATGCATGGAAAAGCGGAGCCCCGTGGAAAGGTTGCCTATGTGGGTACAGGTCCCTGGGAATATATCTTTGGTAGAATGGGTGTCCGCATGGCGGCATCTCCGGAAAAGGCCAATGTGCTGGTTCTCGGTCCAGGACATGCAGTCTCCGACCCGGAGTTGCAGGAACTGCTGAGCGCGGGCAAACAGGTACTCATGCTCCGTGGAGCAGAACTGCCCGCCTTCAGTGGTTGGTCCTGGGACCAAGACGCCGCAAACTTCTATGGTTCCACCGAGGTGCCAACCTGGCCGGAAACGGCTATGCTCTCCATCTCCGATTTTCACAGTCGCGCTCCCTACGCCTTCTGGAGATTGAAAGGCGGAGAGGGACTGGCTGCAGAAGGGATGCTCGCCCGGAAAAAGATTGGGGAGGGGACCCTGATCGCGACCGCCTTTGACCCGACCTCCATGCAGACCGATGAAAAACCCTACATGCGCCTAACCCGTTGGCGCCACAGCCGCAACCTGGTGTCCCTGATTTCCGCCATGGGCGGAGACGTCGAACTCAACAAACAGATTTTTGATCTGCAGCCGCTGCCCACGGGTAAAATTTCTTTGGATGGACCCTGGAAGCTGAAATGGGTTACCCCGATGCCGGCAGCGAAAAAGCCTGGTCTGATTCAGGACCCGGGCATGAGTGCCGCAGCGAAAACGGCAATCATGGAGAATGCGGAGCAGGCCTCCGGCTGGCTGCCCTATGCGGTGCCTTCCGATGCAGATATCACCTATCCCAAGGGAGGAGCGATCGACGGGGAACTGGTTCTTCAGAAAACGATCCACATTCCGGCCAGCTGGGCGAAGGAAGAGTTGACCCTTGATCTCGGCCGCGTGGATGATCATGACGTGACCTTCTGGAATGGGAAACAAGTCGGTTCAATTGCGGCAGAGCATCCCAAAGCATGGTCCGCCCTGCGGATCTACCAGATTCCGGCTGAACAGGTGCAACCGGGCGAAAACACCATCAGCGTCCGGGTAATGGATTTGTTCGGTGGAAGCGGGATCAGTAGCAAATCCCATCCCACGAACCTGATTCGTCCCAACGACAAAAATCTGCAGTTCTATCACCCCGACTATCGCCTCGACTGGGCCTATGGAGACGACGCCTACCGCTACTACCGCTGGTAAGCATTCGGAAAGAACGAGGTTTCTCTTGTTTTAGCGTCTGATGAAATCTACGGATTTGAATCGTACTTTCATACGTTCATCTCCGGAAAGATTATGCCACAAACACAAGACCGTTACCTATCGACCTATTATTTTCATGGACAGGATTTATGCATGGTGCCGCGGCACGTGCGGGAGGATATCCGGTGGATGGTCGATCATCAGGTGGACGGGGTGTTTGTCGGGGTTCACGATTCGGATCTGCTGGGCGGAAACACGGCCATGGTCTGCGATATTATTCGGGAAGAGGGCCTGGATGTGTGGCTGATTCCGTCACGGATCGGCGGGTTGATGGCCGGCTGGGGACGTCAGCCCAGTTACCTCTCCGCCTGTCACCCAGAGTGGTGGGCGAAAAATGCGGATGGCAGCTTCCGCAATAACTTCGGCCCGCAGGTTTCCCTGTTTCATCATCAGGTGCCTCATGAAGTTGCCAAAACCGTGTATCGGATGCTCGAAGAGTTTCCTGCCACCGGAATTGTCTGGGATGAATTGAAAACCCTGCAGGGAGAAGATCATTCCTCGGCAGCCTTCGAATATCTTGGACGGGCGGCCACCAGTGAGGACATGCTGCAGGCCACGGTGGAATGTTTCTCCCAGGTCAATCAGATGCTCAAAGAGGAACTTCCGGAGTTACTGATCAGTTGTTTCCTTTACGCCGACAGTCCGCAGGCCCATGTGGATGCCTGCGCTGAGATCGAAGGACTGGATGAGTTTGGTTGTGACGGCAAATGTTTCCCTCCCGGTGCCAGCCATGTGGGCGAGGGCGGGGGGGAGAAGGTGCTGTTAGGCGGAAACAATGACCGCTTTGCTTCAGCGGCCGCAGGTGCTGGACGCCGCCCCTTCACGCTGCTGGAAACACAACTTCTGGATGAGCCAACTCTGGACCTGAGCCTGGAACATCTCCCGGCTTTTCTGGATGAGAAACAGGGGCATCTGGCCTTTTACTACTACCCCTATGGTCTGGCAGACCCGGAGAAATACATGCCGCTAGTGGGCAAGCAGGTCGCTGCATGGAGACAGAAAGGCTAAGGTCAGTTTCCGTCTGGCGATGCCAAGATTCGTGAAAGCTGTCCGGGAGTCATGCCCAGTTCCGATTTCAGAATGCGGGTCATATGAGCCTGGTCGGTGAAGCCGGCATAGGCCGCCACTTGCGCCAGGGGCATGTCAGTGGTACTCAACAGTCTGCGCGTTTCCTGAATCCGCAGATCCCGAATCAACTCGGCCGGCGTCTTCCCAAACACCGCTTTCAGTCGCCGTTGTAAGGTATGCCTGGAGGTGCCCAGCTCCTGGGCCAAGTCGGATACACTCCGAATCGTTGACAGCTTGGCCCGCAGTGTGGCCAGGGCAATGTCGGATAAGGAATCCTCCACTTCATGAAAATAGTGGCTGCTTCGCTTGACCAATAGCGGGCTTCCGCTTTCCAGGTGCCTTATGGGCAGTGATGGGGTATCCAGCCGTTCAGCAAGCCGCTTCGCGGCCAGATATCCCATCCTGCGGAGCGGAAGCTGAATACTGCTGAGGGCAGGGTGAAGACTTTCACAATAAATGAGGTCGTTCCCAAGTCCCAGCACCGTAAAATCAAGCCCCGGACGCAAACCGGCATATCCAGCGGCTTCATAGATTCGGCCGGCATACTCATCATTCCCCGTCAGGATGCCCGTCTGGGCTGGAAGAGAACGTAACCAGGCGACGATCTGTTCCCGTTCTGCTTCATACTGATAAAGACGGTCTGGCTGATGTCGAAAGAGAGCTGCATCGGGATGCTCAGTGAGAAAGGCTGAAATCATCTCCTGCGACCAGGTATCCCCGTCATCATCCAGTCCGGAATACGCTATATGTTCAGCACCGCCTTCGACAAACAACCGGGTGCCTGCCTGAATGACCCGACTGAGATCGCTATAGGTCAGGTCTGCTTCGCATGGGTGAGGAAACCCAATCAGAGAGACGGCTTTGCCTGCATCGCCCCATGTGTTCAGAAACTGCTCCGTGGCTACACCCGTAATCACGCCATCATACTGAGCAGCGGCATAGGTGGGAAAGGAATGGGTAAAGCTAAAATAATTCGGCAAGGACAGGTTCCAGGAGGGATGCTGATGCTGATGGGCATATTCCGAAATTCCCGAAACAATCTGACGGAAATAAGGCCTCATCTGCATGTTCAGCATCACTAAGATATGAAAAGTTTCACCCATGCTCCAATCATACAAAACAATATCATAAATCATACAATCTTTTCCCAGGAAAATCCCCTATGACACCATGATCTTCAGCATACAGCTCCCCCGGAGAACTATGAAACGCTTCCCCAGAAACTTCTTCCTGCATTTTTTAACCTGTCTGGCAGTCTGCACGCGGTTTCCTTTGGGTGCGACGCTTCTGATCGACAATGATTTTGGAAGTGGAATGGATACCGGGCCGGGTTTTCAGGAAATCAACAACGCGTTTTCAAGCCCCAGCGGAAATATTGGCAGTGCTGACAGCTCCACCGGTGTCATCAGCCGCGGGGGTAACTTCAACTTTGTGGGCTTCAACACGGTCTCGACCGTGGACGTGACGACACTGGCCCCGACGGCATCCGGCTTTACGGCAACCTTTACCGTAAGCGGAACCAGTAATTTTGATCCAACCCGGGTGGACTCAAACGGAATGTTTTTCGGGATCGTGTCCGGCACCAATGCGACGTCTTCTGCAGGTTCAGGGATCTGGGCGAACGATCCACATGCCTTTGGATATGTCAGCAGCAGTGATAATTTTGGAGACCATCTCGTGAGACAAGACCAGCAGGCTGGTGGGAATAACAATTCACAGAACAATACCGCCATACTCAGCACCGCTCCCGATTCCGCTTCTTTTGCAGATGGATTCACCCTGTCAATCAGTCTGTTTGACGACGATACCTGGACAATTTCCTCCACAGGTCTCAGCACAAACCTGAATCAATCCGGCAGCCTCGACAGCGGCGTCTTCAGCTACAGTGACATCGCCAGTGATGTCGGATTGTTTGTCGGGTTTCAGAACTCCAACAATTCCAATGGCAGTGCTCCATCGGATACAACGGGGGGGAATCTCACGATAGACCGGATCTCACTGGTCGCCATCCCCGAGCCTTCCACACTCTTGATGACCCTCATGGCCTGTATCGGGTTGGTTTTCGTACGAAAACAAGCCCTACGCTGAAAAAGCTTATCAAGCTCCCCCTGTCGTATTAGTAAAACATCATGAATCGGAACCTATTATTCCTGCTATTGTCCTGTATGCTGGGACCGCTTGTTTCTAGTGAGACCCTTGACGACGTTTTCTCCCGACTCGGCTCAGCGGATGACCGGATCAATCAACAGGTACTCCAGCAACTGCTTGGGCATCCGGAGCTGCCGGAACCTCTTCGGACTGATGCGAAGCGCCTTCATGAGCATGTGAAGCTTTGGAATAACCCCAAAGACACCACGTCCGGTCCCAATCGTTACCGACAGACCCTCGAGATCAAAGCGGGCTCCCGCTTGTATCCGTTAGCCCAATATTATTACGCCCGGGGCTATTTGGGCTATGCTCTGCAGTATGGAAAAATCCGGCATTTTGAAGAGCGCCGTGCGAAAGCCACCGCGGCCTCGCTGGAGGCCTTTCGAATTGCGGAACAGGCGTATCCTGACAACGAAATCATCGCAATGTATTTGGACCGGGAACGTCAGCCGTGGCCCGTGAGCTATAAACAGGATCCACAGGCTCCGGACTGGGCCAATCATCAGCGCACGATTCTGGAAGGTCTCAGTGACGTCATCATCTGGTGGATTGAAGAACGGCAGCAGAAAAACGGAGCCTTTACCAGCGGCAGGGGGGATGATGTGGAGATGTGGCGCTGGTGGGCACCGGTCTTGGTTGGGTTTGAAGACCCCGACGTGATTCAGGGGCAATCCCGCCTGAGTTCATGGGTGATCAAAAGCCTGAAGGGACAAAGTTATACCGGAAGGAGTGACGATGTGGAGCACACCAGTGAAGACTCCACCGACAGTATCCTTCCCATGATGTATGCTGATCCCGGCAACGAAATCTGGGGCAGGCATGCCAGGGTCATTGGCGAGTTGTATCGTGAGAAATGGACCGGCGTGAATGAACGCGGGTTTCTGCAATTCAGGAATTTGAATTTCACCTACAAAGGGATCACCGGAGGAGAAGAAAAAGCCTGCGATACCTTGTGGCATTTCCGGGCGATTCTGCCCACCTTACTGTTATGGCAACAGGGAGAGCGTCGCTATGACGACTATTTTTTGCCTTGGTTTGCTACCTGGGTGGATGCAACGGCCAGAGAGGAACGTGGAAAACCTGCAGGGGTAATTCCCAGTGCCATTCATTGGCCATCTGGACGAATTGGAGGGCCCGGAGAACGCTGGTGGATTCCGGAAATTTACCCTGAGAAACTCTATCACTGGCCCTTTCATTTGGGCCCGATGTTACAGCAGCTCCTCCTTGCCTGGCATATGAGCGGGGACGAAAGCTATCTGGCCCCCATGCACAGTATGGCGTTGCTTTACCGGGAACATCTGGCCAATCCGGTTGCAAATCCCGAGCCGGGAAGTCGTGCCTGGTGCGCAGCCCGGCTGAAAGCGATCGTGAACATCGTAGCGAAATACCGTGTGTTAAGCGGGGATGCTCAATACGATGATCTCCTGCAGGGAAAGGGGGGAAATGCCTACCTGAAGTTCCGGATTACGGGCAAGCGGCAGGAATTGACAGAAGCCTTTGCGAATGATGCTGGCGCTCTGAGCCAAAATTTCCCCATGTACACTCAGGAGGCCAGATGGTGTGACCGGGTTCTCAATCGCCCCGGATTCTGGGTTGAAAACAGCCCTCTGGAAACCGACATGCCGACCCTGCGAAACCGCTGGAACATGAACGAACTCTACACCAGTGTTACCGGGGACATCGGAGGCATTGAAACGTTTCCCCTCCGCGCGGTTCGCTGGAAAACGCCTGCGCGAAACATTGCCGCATTGGTGACGCATGCAGATACAGGTTCTTTCACAGCTGAACTATACCACTTTGGGAATGAGCCCCGGAACATGGGAGCTGAATTCTGGTTAATGAAACCCGGATCCTATCAGGTGTCTCTTAGCAGCGAAGAGGGCGTGCTTATGCAGAAATCGATGAAGATCACCCAGGCAGGCGATGGGATTCCTCTTGTCCTTCCTGCCACGACCCTCGTGACCCTGAAGGTAACTCCTGAACAGATCAAACGATGAAGGCCCTGCTGAATGAACAGAAATCCCTGAAGTACGTCACGGACTTTCCTGAGCCTGTTCCCCGGCGCGGAGAAGTGAAGGTTCGTGTTCACTGTACAACCTTAAACCCGACAGATGTTGATATGGCCGAAGGGCACTATGACCTGTTGCTGTTCTTATCAGGAGCCCGGTCGCCGGTGCGGACAGGACTGGAGTTTTCAGGGACGGTTCTGGAGGACAGCGAACATTTCAAGACAGGGGAGGAGATCCTGGGCTACACCCGGGTGATGCAGGGACCGAAAACTCATCAGGAAATTCTCAGTATCCCGGAGGACTTTGTTGCGCGCAAGCCGGAGACTCTGAGTTTTGCGGAGGCCGCCTGCGTGCCGGTTGCGGCTCAGACCTGTCTGGTGGCACTCCGGGATCTTGCAAAGATTCAGGAAGGCCAGCGTATTCTGATCCATGGCGCCAGTGGGGGACTGGGCGTCTTTGCCATTCAGCTGGCGAAACACCTTGGAGCTGAGGTCACGGCGGTTGCCGGTCCATCCGGACAGAAATTCATGGCTTCTCTCGGCGCGGATACCACGCTGGATTACACGCAAAGCAGCATTTTTGACCTTCCGGAACCTTTTGACCTTCTCTTTGATTTATCGACACGTTTGAAATTCCGTGAGGCAAAAACCCTGCTCACCCCGCAGGGCATGTTTATCCCGGCGGATCCAATGAAAAACATCCTGGAGTTCCCTGGTAACCTGTTCCGGTCTCAGAAAGCCGGATATCTCCTGGTGGATCGGGGTCAGCGCAGGCTGTTGGAGGAAATCTCCGAGATGATCCGAGCGGGGACTCTTCAGATTCCCCAGAGCCGGGAATTTGCCTTTTCGGACATTGCAAGCGCGATCTCCACACTGAAACAATGCCCCAGCCAGGGAAGAATCGTCTTGAAGATGTAGGTCTGAATATCGGGTCTCATGGGCAGTACCATGGGACTTTTGACCGGTGTATCCATTCAATGACAAGTAAACGGAGATATGCATACCCCGATGCCACCAGTGCCCCCTTGAGAAATAGTAGGTTGGTCCAGATGTGAAGGATATTTCTATCAAAAAATGGGGGAAAACCCCGTCATCCCGACCAGCACGTATCCCGCAAGTATTCGTGCTCTCCATACACTCTATATCTATGCTTCATTTATCTTCATTCTGGAAAACAAGCAGACTAAGAAATTGACATATAGGTCGACTGACCTAATTTAAACTCTCTTTATATAAAGCTATTCAAACCGACAGAACGATTACGACAAACCAATCCATCTTTTCCTGGGGCTGGAAGGCAAATGCCAACCCTTAAAGCCTCGGAGAGGGTAAATCATTTGTTAGGTGGTAAACACATGAGACATTTCCTGATCGTTGCTTCTTCCTCAAGGGGAGGAAGATTCTTCATCAAAAAAGCCCTCCAATCCGGACATAACATAACTGCACTTTGCCGGGCGCCTTCTCACGAAAAAGCAGAAGAGAGAATGGGTGACCTCTTGGAACAAACTCATCTTACTCCTGGAGGACCGGATCCCTCAGGCACCCCGGGGATCTTCAAAGCGAGAAACTACAACATCCTTGACCCCGAGACCTATACAACCTTGCTAAAGGAAGATCCATCCATTGATGGAATCATCAGCTTTGTAGGCCCCACTCGTCTCAAACAGATGATGAGTCGCACCTGCACCCTGTACACCGATACTATTCAGGCCATACTTGAAGGGATGAAAAAAAGCCGATCCGTCGAGGTCCTGTACCATAGTTCCGTCGGAACCGAAGGTGCTCCCTATGATGCGGTGGTGGGATGGCCGAAGCCTTATCCTTTTTTGGCAGGTCTGGTTCCGTTCTTTTTACCCGTTTTCAAAAATGTCACCCTAAGTGAACGTCTACTCGCTAGATCGGATCTGAATGACTTAAAATTCATTGTGTTCCGCCCAGCTACACTGACCGACGCAAAAGCTGAGCGGCACTTTGGTTATTCCATCGATAATTCAAGCGACAATCAACCGACATTACCGCTAAAAGAAGCAAAAACGTCGATTGCACGAGAAGATGTTGCTGAGGAGATCCTAAGAGTGGGGACAATGCCGGAGGCAGAACGTGCAGCGTTCTATGGACATGCACTTTATCTCGCAGACCTCAAAAGCAGCAAAAGATAACTTCGGGTTCAACCTGAAGTTTCTTAAACCTGTTCACCTAGAGGGGTAAGAGCCTTTCCTGAATCTGTACCTGGCAAAAAATCTTTCAGTAAGCTTTCGCAGGGTTTTTGTTTAGTATTACGTACCATACCTTGTATAATTATAAAATGCTTTCCGATTCATCTCCAAACCTGATTTATATCCTTGCCGACGACATGGGGCTAGGGGATCTTTCCTGTTACAATTCCAGATCTGCCTGGGAGACGCCTCACTTGGACCGTCTGGCCCAGGGGGGACTCCGTTGTGACGATGCCCATTCCAGTTCGGCGGTCTGCACGCCCTCCCGTTACAGCATTCTCACCGGACGTTACAACTGGCGCTCCTGGCTGAAGGCGGGGGTCCTGGGCGGGTTCAACCGGGCTCTGATTGAACCCGGCCGCATGACGGTCGCAAGCTACTTAAAAACCAAGGGATATCAGACAGCCTGTTTCGGGAAATGGCATCTGGGCTTTGACTGGGCGAAAGTCGGAGCACCGCAACACGCTGTGGATTATTCCAAACCTGTGTCAGGAGGCCCCTGTGATCATGGATTTGACTCCTTCTATGGCATCGCGGCCTCTCTGGATATGCCTCCATATACATTCATTCAAGATGACCGGGTCGTCGCAGAACCCACCCTGCATGATCCGGGCAATGATGAAGGAAAGGTGTGCTTTCATGAGTCGAAAGGCATTTGGCGTGCTGGCCCCCGTGCCCCTGGATTCCGGCATGAAGACATACTGCCCACCACCACAGGAAAATGCCTCGAGTATCTTGAAGAAAAAGGAAGAGGAGAGGATCCCTTTTTCATCTACTATCCCCTGACGGCACCTCATACTCCGATTCTGCCGACCGAGAAATTCAAAGGAAAATCCGGTGCGACGGATTACGGAGATTTCTGTCTGCAGGTGGATCACGATGTCGGACTCATTTTAGATAAACTCGATGAGCTGGGCATCGCAGACAACACCATTGTGATCTTCACCTCGGATAATGGTGCATCGCCGCGTGCGGATTTCCAGGAACTGGCGATGTTCGGACATCATCCAAGCCACATCTACCGCGGCATGAAGTCGGATATCTATGAGGGTGGACACCGGGTGCCGCTGCTGATCCAGTGGCCCAAGGGGATTCCGGCCGGACAGGTAAGCCCGGAAACCGTCTGCCTGAATGACTTGCTGGCCACCTGCGCGGATCTCTTCGGGGAGTCGCTTCCGGATGAAGCGGGAGAAGACAGTATCAGCAATCTTCCGCTGTGGAGGGGGGAAACTCTGGATCAGTCACTTCGTGAAGCCACGGTGCATCATTCCCTGGACGGCAGTTTTTCGATTCGCCGGGGAAACTGGAAGCTAGAATGCTGTGCGGGATCCGGCGGCTGGAGTTACCCGCAGGCCCGCAAGGATATAGACGAGTTAGCCCGACTTCCTCCCATGCAACTGTACGACCTCTCAACGGATGTCCGTGAACGGGAAAATCTCTTTACTGAACAGCCCGGGGTGGCAGGCGAACTCCTGGAGTTGCTCTGGCAGTATGTGGAAACAGGACGCAGCACCCCGGGGGAACCACAGCGTAATGATCCAGAACACGCCAACAGCTGGGAACAGCTCTGGTGGAGTTCTCAGGCCATGAAAACAAACAAATAACAGAAGAGGGGAAGTGCTCTCAGGGTAACCGTGCCGGTGGGTTCCCTTCCAGTTCAGCCCGCATGGCATCCAACCAGGCCTGTACATTTCGGGTGGGGACCTTCAAGCGGCGGGTGGTCATGGGGTAATCCGGATACCCGCCGACTTCTTCCTGGGAATCAATAATCCGCCCTGTGCCCTTGCGGACCTGTTCCACAATCCGTGCGTCAATCGCATCCCGCTCTGTGGGGCGGGCTCCGGCATGCTTGAGAACATATTCCTGGACCTCAGAGGCGGGCAGGGGATGGAGCTGTTCAGGCCAAACCGGTTTCTCCGTGAGGAGACGAATCCCTTTGCTGTGGAGAGGTAGCTTCTCTCCCTTCCGATCCAAGGCCAGATTGTCCTCCAGAAAGGCATCTCCTTTGTCATTCACCAGGGGCAGGTTTTTGCGGGTATCTTCTCCTTGGCGATACACATTTCCCAGCACAGTGACCCGGGCCCGTTTCGGTTTGTAGTCAGACTTCTCCCACTCTTTTCCCCAGAAGCCTAACTGAATCGCATTCCGCCCCGGATTATAAATCAGATTATTGACGATCACCCCCGTGGTATGTGCCTTAAAATAAGGGTTGCGGTCCAGGTTATGGGCATAGAGGTTGCCGACAATGGCAATATCCTGACAAAAGTCGTGAATCAGACTGCCTTTGGAATGTTCACCCTTGGCGTGGGTTGAATCACTCAGACATTCCGCAATCAGGTTATTGCTGAACGTGATCCGTCGTGAGGTGGCCTCCGGGCCTTCCAAGCGGGGACCGGACGCGCTCAGGTTTTCGTCTGTGGCCCAGGTAAAGGAGCAATGATCCACAAGGATATCATAGGCATCTTTCCCCACGGTACTGAGGCCATCCGGTTCCCAGCCGCTTTTCTTCGGATCCCCGGCATCGCCAGGCCGGACCCGGATATGACGAATGATGACATCGTGGGTCTTGACCACGATGCCTCCGCGGATGAGGGTAATCCCGGGAGAGGGTGCGCTTTGGCCGGCAATGGTTACAAAGGGCTCTTCAATCACCAGACGCGATTTCTTCAGATCAAGAACTCCACCCACTTCAAACACAATAATTCGTTTTCCCGGCTGATCCAGCGCCGCTTTGAGGGAACCAGGACCCTCCACATTCAGGTTGGTCACCTTGATCACCTTTCCATCGGCCCCTCCCTGAGTCTGGGTAAAACCAAGCAGCTTCGTTTGGGCAAACACAGAGTGAAAGGCGGAGAGAAGAAAAATCAGGAGAAGAGAACGTAGGTACATCGTTTTGGTAGGAGGGGCTGTGAGTATCATGAAAACATAACGCGCTACGAATCCCTGATCTGCTCCCAGAGATAGGCCATCGCAATCAGGGGATTGTGTCCGAGGTAGTCCCGGCAGGGCGTATTATACGGAGTATGCACTTTACGGGCAACCTGATCCTGCTCACCGAGTTCGCTGTGATAATACTCCCAGATGCAGCCTGTACGATCGAATTGAATCGCCGTAGCATCCATAGCGGCTTCCAGGAGTTTCGACGCAGCATCGGGACGTTGATACCGAAGACAGCCCCGGGCCGCCCACCAGGTCATGCTGTTCCAGGCCGGCCCCCGCCACATACGTTGCTCAAAACGCGGATCGGATTTTCCGACGGTCGACAGGGGGTGTGCGGTGAAAAACTGTTCCGGGTTCAGCAGATGCTCATCGATCACCCGTTGGGCCTGTTCGTTTGACGCAAGCCCGACCACCAGCGGCCACATGCCCTCCTGTGCGGCATAGCGGTACTGGGGATCCCGGATGGCCCAGATATCGTGAAAAAATCCGCTTTGTTCGCACCAGAGAGTGTCACGGACAAAGGACGAAAGCTCCTCCGCCTTCTTATTGCAGACAGCAGCATCCAGCTTTAATGTCGTTGCCCAGCTTAGGGCCCTTTCATAGAGAAGGTATACATGGCAGGTCGCATCCACACAGGCCCAGTTTCCGCTGGGGACATGGTCAAAGCGGATGCCTTCATCCACGCCGCTCTCCCAACTTTTTTCGGAAATGTCGGTGTAGAAATAGCCGACGCCTTCCGCTTTCCGGTGCTGCTCAAACCAGCCGATTTGACGGAGCAGTTTTTCATAACACATCTGCAGAACTTCCAGATCCTGCTGCTGTTCCATCAGCGCATCCACAGCCACCGGCCACACAGGAGGATGGGTAACATTCTCATTCCACTGATAACCTAGATCCGCTTCTTCCCGAAACCAGATCGAGCCCGGTAGAAATCCATCGGCAGTCATGTTCTCCAGATTATTGAGCAGTTGCGCCCGGGCATGTCCGGGTTCGTCTTCCAAGACATCCATGATCTGATGAACAATATCCCAATGCCCAAACGCTGGACCATAGCAGTAGCCCGGACCGATTTCCTCCCAGGCATAGGGCAGGGGGGGCTGAGCTTCATGTGTACTGCGGGCATGCAGACCAGCGCTATACTGCAGCATGGCTGCCCAGGAGCCTTTGCCGGGTGGGTGGAATGAAGAAAACATCGTGATCCTGGTGAGTGTGTCCTTGGAACGTCAACGTCCCTCGGAAGGATCCTGGCTGCTGCTGGGTTCCGCACGGGTGCGTTGATAAAAAACATGGCGATCATAGGTCCGTCCCCAGTTTTTACTAGCCACTCCGTGAAAGGGGGCATGAAAAAATCCAGAATCCGGGAGAGGGGATGCCAGAAGCGGGGGGCTTTCCTGCTGGGCAGCGAGAACGTGCAGGATGGCCAAAGGAAGGGGAGTGTTGATGCTGGCCCAGATTCGTTCGGTATCCGGAACAAAGAGTCCATTCACACGATGTGTCTCCAGCATCTCCAGGCAGAGTTCTTCTGCCAAAGACAAGGCGCCGACCCTTGGAAGACTTCGCTCCACATCCAGCAGGGCAAAAATCACTGCCGCATTCCGGGTTCCTTCCTCTGCGGAAATCAACCCGGCATCTGATTCAGAATACGTGATGCCCACAGCTGCCAGGAGATCGTTCAGAGCCTGCAGCGTCTCTTTACCCGGACGCAGCCGGTAGGCCAGTGCCGCCAGCTGCAGGTCTTTGCCGTTGCTGGCTTTAGGCTTCCATTTCCTCTGGCTGTAATATCCTTTCTGAGTCATCTTCGCGACTGGAAGGGGCATGCCATCCGTGGAAATGGCGATCCAATGTTTCTGCTCCGCCTGATAGGCATAACGGACATAACTCAGCCACTCCGAAACCGTCTCATCGATCAGCTTCTGCTTCACATCGTTCCCATCCGGCAAAGCATCAGCATGAAGAAGTAACATCAGAGGAAAGTCGATTTGCCTGGCACTGAGCGGGGAAAGCAAAAGCCATTCCCTGGCTCGGCTCCCCAATACGGATTCGTACTGCTTCTGGGCCTTGTCTCCGGAATCCGGCTGATTGCGAACATTGAATTGGTATCCCCCCAAACCGGTTTCCGGGTCCCGCAGGCTCCAATAGCGGTCGGCCAGGCGCAAAGACCACAGGGCGAGTTCCGGTTCAGCGGTCAGCCGGGCATGCGTGAGTCCCGTATGGATCAGTGACGCCGCCGTCACCACAAAGGACAATTCACTGCCCTCAGGCCGCAAGGGCAACTCGATGTCCTTCTGATAGGGATAGGCCCAGCCCGGTTGAGGCTGGAGTCGAATGGCCGATTTTGAGGGTTTGGAGACCTCACCATGCCGGTTGAACAGAAGGCTTTCCCAATCACCCATGTGACGGATCCAGATCGCCTCCATCAGCTCTGTGGTTGCATCTGCATCCACTTCGTAGAGAGCAGAAAACCAGGGGTAATGTTGTTTTAATTCATGGCCGTGATTCCACATACCCCAGGGCTGATCCCGTTCCAAATCATAGGCCAAATGTCCACCCCAGTACAGCAGTCCTTCCGGAGTACGCAGGCGGCGGAATGCATCGGTCATGGTGGCTTCCGCCTGATCCTGGTAGCGTTCCTCTCCACTCACAGCGCTCAGGGCGGAAAGGGTGCGCAGCCACACTTGCTGGCTGGCCAGATTGCTGATTTTCCGGCTTCGCTGCTTCTCCTGCCAGAGGGTCGGCCGGAAATCATCCACATGCAGGCCATCTACGAACAACTCTGTCTGTGTGGGGCCCCAGCGGTCTTTCCCATGTTTCAGAATCAGGTCCACATGCGTTTGCACGGCATTCAGGAGTATGGCATCCGCGTCACAGTTCCAGGAACCACTGCAGAGGCAGATCAAAATACACATCCGTTTCATCGTCAACATTCACTCATCTCATCTTCAGGTGATTAATGTGTGCGGACTTATGCCATGTGCTGATTTTTGTATTCCCATATCTGGAAATCTTTTTTAATTATATAGACATAATGCGGACAGTCTATTTAGTGAGTTATCATGTCGACCGACATGAGCGGATGCTTCAGGGGGTGCTCGATTTTGTCCGCGAGCAGGAGGTGAACTGGAACATTCATTTGCTAATGATGAGCAGCCTCACAGAAGGCAGCCCCCTGGATCCTGAGCCCGAGGATGGGTTACTGGTGCTGGGTGCCGACTATCAGGACCGCAGGAACATCAGCAGCTATCCCTGCCGAAAAGTGATGCTCTATGATTATGCTGTCTGGCCGACGACCGGAGTTGGACTGGATCACGTCGCAGTTGGACGTATGGCCGCCCAGCATCTTCAGGAGCGCGGCTACCGTTCCTTTGTTTATTTTGAAGCCGGAGATGATCCAACCTCCAAACTGAGGGGAGACGGGTTTTGTCAGGAACATCCCGATGCCCTGCGTTTTGTCAAAGGAACGCGGGAAACCCTACAGAAGGCCTGGCAGTTGCAGAATCAGCTTGAAGACCTGGCTGACATCCTCCGAGGACTTCCAGGTCCCGTAGCCGTTTTCTGTCCGAATGTGGTGCATGGTGAACGGATTCTACAGGCAGCGAAGCTGGCGGATCTGCAGATTCCTACAGAGTTGGGCGTGGTGGTCTCCGATGTCCGCAACAGTTTCTGCGAATTGCTGACCCCATCCCTCAGTCAGGTAAGCTGGTCTCAGGAAACCCTGGGCTGGATGGCGGCCGAACTGCTTTCGGATCTGATGGAGGGTCGTTGCCCGGAGGGAACGCAACGCAGCTTGCAGCCGGAGAACATCCTGATACGGGAAAGCAGTTCCTATTGGAGTTCTGAGCTACCCAGCCTGCAACAGCTGCATACGCTGCTGCAGGAGGATTGGTCGATCAACCGGGATTATGATCGGATCGCAGAGCGTCTTCAATTCAGTCGTCGCAGCCTGGACCGCCACTGCATGCAGGCTTACGGAATCACTCTCCGTGCGCACATTGAACGGCTACGGGTGGACCGTACCCTGGAAGCCCTGCGTTCTACCCGGGAACCCCTGGCGGAGCTTGCACTGGCCATGGGCTATGCATCCCAGAGCCATATGAGCACGTCGCTGAAACAGGCTACCGGAAAAACCCCAGGTCAACTGCAAGACCGCTCTGTGTAAGGTGACTCACGCAACATTCCGCAGTTTCGATTTACGCGTTATTCTTTTGCATAGTGCGCACTATTGTTTTAGATTTTCAACATGAGTGTTCAAAGTCCCAAAAGCGATGTATCCCCCCAGAAAGAGCCGCTGACGATTGATCTGCCCCTGCCGGACTGGGGATCCTATGGAAAAGAGTATGTGGGCCTGTCCCATATTGCCGATCGGAAAGCGGGGCATCGCTGGGATTGTTTTTTGCTCTGTGGATATCACCGCAGATCTGTCATTGGCCCCTATGGACGAAGGGAACATCCCTGGCATATCTGGAACGCCTCGGCCGATACGTCCAGTTACCGTTTTCGTTATCAGCTGGAATGGAAGGACCGGGTCTATGTGGATGCGACCTACAGCGGGGAAGGGGAAGGGCGGATTCTCAGCGTGGAATGTGTGAACCACAGTGATCTTCCTCAGAATCTGGACCTGCATTTGGCGGCCTGCTTAGAACGTAACCCGATGAAACCCTGCGAAGTCCTCTGTCCGGAACCCGCTTTGTGGGTTCATGCCCAGGACTATGTCCGCATTTCCAGTCAGGTGGATCCCCATCGCGAGCAACAGAGCCTGGATGCCTTGAAACCGGGATTATACGAACAACCCCACTGCGTGGACGGGGTCGCCCTGGGTGCCCGGAATTTCTTTCAACATCCCGGAGACCGGGTGGACTACCGCTGCGAATTGACCGAAAGTCTGAAGGACTGTGCGCTTCACCTGCGATATCACCGTTGGAGTGATTCTTCCTGCCGGATTCGCATGCAGTTGGACGAACAGATTTGGGAATGGCATCTCTACGCAGATGGAAGCCCCATGAGTGAACTGAAGGTTGACTGTGGCCATGTGTCGGCAGGAGTTCATGAGCTGCAGTTGGAACTTCTCGAGGGAGAAGGACTCCTGGTGGAGGGCTTTGCCCTGGTTCCGGAAGAACTGGCTGACCGTTTTCAAATTCTTCCTGCGTTCACAGACAGCCGGCCTCAGTGCCGGGAAGAGGGCCGGCGGAATCTGCTCAGCTATCCGGATCTGCCACATCGTTATGAAATTGAGATTCCAGAAGGACTTCGTTTCCGCAGGGCCCGAGTCAGCGGAGATGATATTCCGGCGATTCTTTCCCGAAGCGCAAATGATTCGGTTCACAGCCACTGGACCGGCCTGGGGGAGAGAGAAAGCCAGGTGTTCTGCTGTGGCCCTGTGGCGTTGGAGCCCGGTGAGCAGAAACAGTTTGTGTTCCGGATCGGATTGGAAGGAGCTGTAATCCGTCCGGTTCCGGAATTTGCGGGACATTTTCCGGAGTCCGCCCCCTATGCCTTCGGTATGGAGAGACTCGCCGCCACCACCTGTTCCAACCTAGTGTTTCCCATCCGGCACCGTGAAGGCTATATACGCCATAATTCACCAGGACGTCAGTGGAACTCTCTCTACACCTGGGACTCGGGCATGATGGGACTCGGACTGGCCTCCCTGGATGTAGAGCGGGCTAAAGGAAGTTTGAATCAGTATCTATTGGCAGAGGACGATCCCTATGCCGCCTATGTGGAACACGGAACTCCGCTGCCGATTCAGGCGGAACAGGCGAATCAAATTTGGAAACAAACGCAGGACCGCGAATGGCTGAGTGAGGTGTATCCCAAACTACGCAATTTCTACGAATGGCTAGCTGGACGAAGCCGGAACTCCACCACAGACCGTTTTGAAAGCGGACTGCTGCAAACCTGGGACTACAATTATAACTCCGGTGGCTGGGATGATTATCCCCCACAGTGGGAGATAAAAGAGGACCCGGAACGCCGGCGCCGGATTGCACCTTGTGTCACCACGAGTTACGCCATTCGTTTCGCCAGACATATGCAAACTTGGTCTAAGGCCCTGGGGATCCATCCTGGCACCTATTCAGAGGATCTGTCCAGATGGGCAGAGGCACTTGAGCAGGCCTGGGATCCAGTGGCAGGTCATTACAGCTATGTGGAACATGATGAACAGGGTCAGGTTCTGGGACCCTACAGACATGCTTCCGGTGAGAATTATAACCGAGGCTTCGATGGTATCATTCCATTGATCACCGG
Organism: Verrucomicrobia bacterium UBA6056; assembly: GCA_002429005.1. Lineage (GTDB taxonomy): Bacteria > Verrucomicrobiota > Kiritimatiellia > SS1-B-03-39 > UBA6053 > UBA6056. Next base: position 51,020 of record DIYK01000031.1, on the reverse strand, counting down.
GATGTTGAAAAAAGAACGGAGTCAGCAGCTCATCGATTTCTTTTTCAATCCGGAAGAGATCTGGACAACTTGGGGGGGATGCACCGTTTCCAAATCTGCAGCGTATTATGATGTGGGAGGCTATTGGAACGGCGCCATCTGGATGCCGCACAACGTAATGATCTGGCGGGCCTTCCGGGAACAGGGCTATCTACAGGAGGCCCGCAAACTGGCAGAAACTCTGCTGGGTACCTGGGAGCGGGAAAGCCAAGCCAGTTATCACAGTTTCGAACTGTTCCGGGCAGATACGGGTAGGGGATCCGGCTGGCATCAGTTTAGCGCCCTTAGCTCTCCTTTGCTCATGTTATACAAAGAAGAATTCGCTCTGTAAGCTCCTGTCAGGCTGGATGTTCAAAATTCACCCATCTCCGTTAGTTTAACTACTTTTTTATGTTATAATATTTACCTTAAAGGGTTTATACACATTAACGAAAACACGACAGCGTTGTAATTTGTTATTTTACAACATATTATATAGTAACAACTTAACAAAGTAGGGCGTTAAACACTATTCTGGGGTATCCTTTTCAATACTTTGGAGTCGTAACATAATGTTCAAAAATAGCACTCTGCGTTCAGTCGCTTGGGTCTCTCTGTTTCTTTTCGTTTTGCTTGCATGCTTCTTTCCACGCCAAGACAAACCGGAGCAACGAGAGCCTCAACGACACGAGGCTCGCTTCAACTCACAGAGCAACAGCAGTCTTCCATCCGCGCAGAACATCGGCAACACTCAAACGGAGCTCGCGGAGCAGGCAAAAGCAATCGAAATGGACGAGGTAGCAAGTAGCCCTCCTGGTCATAAGCCATCCAACTCCGTGCCGCCTGCTGGAGAACCCGAATTCCAGGTAACTTCCTCGGAGGAGGCCAGAACTCCAAATACAGAGCCACTTGTCTCCCAGAATAACCAGAATCCGCCGCCCCTCCGTCTGCGCTCACCTGGAGAGGCCTTTGATTCCCTGAACCCACTGCACCCCCTTCATGGAAGGGAATTGTTGGATTATACGCATCGACGCATCTCCGCTACCGAAGAACGGGAAGATCTATTTGTTCGGAATATTGAGAATGACCAGGTGGAAACCGTGGCTGTGGAGCGTACCTGGACTTGGAACTCCATTCAGGAGGAATGGCAAGCCGGAGATGTCCTCATGGATGCAGAACGGATTCTCCTTGGGGAAGTGGACGAAGCCTTCATCGTATCGATTCAAGCTGAATTGGATCAATTGGGGATTACCCTGGAACGGAAACTCCCCCTGAGTCCCGTATATATTTTCAAGATTCGGGAAAGCGCACCGGGTCGGGTGCAGGAACTGGTCAGCGCAATCGAAGCGCTCCTGCCTCAAAACGGGCAAGCCTTTGTAGAACCGGAACACTTGGCCTATCCTGCTGCCATCCCCAATGACCCGCTCTGGGACAGCCAGCTCTGGCACATGGAGAAAATCCAGGCCCATCTTGCCTGGGATATCACCGAAGGGGATCCACGGGTTGTGGTTGCCGTAGCCGATACCGGTACCCGCATTACTCACGAGGATATCCGCAACATTCTCTGGACCAATCCGGGTGAAGTGGCCGGAAATGGTATTGATGATGATGGTAACGGCTTTGTGGATGACCTGCATGGCTGGAACGTCAATGACAACAACAACGACCTCACGGATGTCAATGGTCACGGTACCCACGTAGGCGGCACCATGGGTGCAGAGGGAAACAACGGCAAGGGCGTTGTGGGCGTGGGCTGGAAACACAAACTCATGGTCTTTGCTGTAGGCGGAACCTTAGGGAGTTCGGAAACAGCAGATGGTCTGGATTACATGACCATGATGAAAACCCGGCATGGCGTGAATGTGGTATCCAGTAACTGGTCCTTTGGTTCGCTTTACACCAACTCCAGCTACAGTGGTTCCTCAACACGTCGAAACGCTATTGAGCGGGCCCGTGATGTCGGGATTCTGTTTGTAGCCGCAGCCGGTAACGACGGAAAAGAGTTAGAGGGGAAGGTCGACCATGATGGGGACGGTACCTTTTATAACCATTTCCCCTCCAGTCAGACCGTGAAAGATTATCCCTCTACCGGTGACTGGGAGAGCGTGGTGTCTGTAGCCGCCTCCACCAGCAACGACGGTAAAGCAGGCTTTAGTAATTATGGCCACGGGGGTCCTGAAGCTCAAGTGGTGGACCTGGCCGCACCCGGCGCGGGCATTCATTCGACTACTCGAAGTAATGATGGTTCCTATGGAGATAAACAGGGTACCTCCATGGCCTCTCCTCATGTGGCGGGAGCGATCGGCCTGGTTGCATCTGCAAACCCCAGTCTGCCCACACGCAAAGTCCTGGATATCGTCTATAATACCTTGGACCCTGCGAATACCTGGCTCACCCGTTCTGAATATCAGGGTCGGCTGAACGTGTTTACCGCGGTACAGGAAGCGAACAGCTATCCCCATTCTCAGATTGCCAACCTCGCGGACGATATGGTGTTTCCTTCCGGCAGCAGCATCGAAGTGGTCGTGGACGCATGGGATACAGATGGCAGCGTCAGCGAAGTCCGCCTCTATGAAGGTGGCAACCCGACCCCCATTGGCGTGGATACGGATGGCAGCGATGGTTGGACCTTTACCTGGTCTCCTGCGGATGGCATCTATGATCTTCACGTCGCCGCTACGGATAATGACGGCAAAATTGCCGACCCGGCCGAAGATCAGGATGTAGCCAATCTCCGGATACATAATCTGCAGATAGGATCCTGGTCGGTCTTGGTCGAAGCGGGTGAGGGAGGGGCTTCGGATGGCTTCTTCGCCACCACCTCTTCCTCCTACCAGGCAAAGTTCGGCGAATCCGTCATGTATAATTACTCCCACGTCAGTGGCGAGTATTACCGATTCGGTTTCCAGGTCCCGGTCAGCGGCACTTGGGATCTTGGCATGTGGTGGCCGCTGTACAACAACGGAGCTCAAACGGTTCCTGTTCGGATTCAGCATGAAGGTGGCCCCACGGAACTGACCGTAAATCAGAGCCAGGATGGCGGGCAGTTTAATTCCCTTGGATCCTTTAACTTCAATAGTGGGCAGACCTACACGCTGGAAATTTACCACGACGGCAATGATCTGAACTATGTGTTCGCGGATGCATTGCTGCTCACTCGTGATTTTTCCCCAAGTAACCCACAGGTCTACGTTACCGCCAAAGAACCTGAAATTGCTGAAGATGGGGCAGGTACCCAGTTTCTGTTCACACGCAGCGATGCGACGGGGGCGCTTACGGTCAACCTGAATGTCAGTGGCACGGCCACGGCCGGCCTGGACTACACTGCCTTACCGGGAACGATTAGTTTTGCGGATGGCGAATCCACGGTGGAACTCCCGCTTAGCCCTCTGGATGATGATGAGGTGGAGGATACAGAACTCATTGAACTCAGCATCGTCAGCGGCTCCGGCTACGATCCGGCTCCCTCCGGGAACAGCGCTTCGATTTCTCTGACCAGTGAGGACCTGGCCGGTGAATTCAATTTCACGGTTACATCCCGCAGTGTAAGTGAAGGCGTGGGCACATTCGACCTCAGCATTACCCGGAGCCATGGTAGTAGCGGCGCCGTATCTGTGGATGTGGACAGCTCCAACAACGGAGCCAGCGCGGGTTCAGATTACCAGTCCTTTTCGCAAACCCTGAACTGGGCGGATGGGGACAACAGCAGTCAGGACATCACCCTGACCGTGATCGATGACTCCCTCTACAATGAAGGAAATGAAAAGTTCCGGGTCACCTTGTCCAATCCGAGCAATGGCTCCATCCTGGGTGATAAAAAACAGGTAACGGTGACCATTACGGAAAATGACATTAATGCCGCTCCGGTCATTACCCTGAACAGCCCCGCTTCCACCCAACTGGGTCTGCCCTCGACCTCAGTAGGTCTGATCCTGGATACAACTGTAACGGATGACGGCATTCAAAGTCCCTTAACCTATACTTGGTCTCAGATTTCCGGTTCAGGGAACGCCAGTTTCTCCACCACGGACAGCGAGGATACGGAGGTGCTGTTCGACTCAGTGGGCAGTTATCAACTGCAGCTGACCGCAGACGACGGGGCTCTACAGAGCAGTCTGACGCTTTCGGTTACGGTGGGCGGGAGCGGACCGCTGGGCTATCAGGAAAGTGGGGGGCTCGTGGTCATGGAGGCCGAAGACTTCGACAGCAGTGTCAGCGCCGATGGAAAAAGCTGGACCCTGCAAAGTGATGTCAGTGACTACGCCGGCACCGGTCACGTCACTGTGTTACCCAACAGCGGACAGAACACAAATACCGGCTACACCGCAGGCGGCTCTCCCCGTCTCGATTATCTGGTGAACTTCAGCAGTACCGGCACCTATATCATCTGGTTCCGGGGCAGTTCCACCAGCGGCAATGACGACAGTGTTCATGCCGGCTTGAATGACCAGGTGATTGCCACTGCGGATCGGATCAACCTGGGTAGTGGCGGGGATGGCAGTTGGGTCTGGAAACGCAGCACCATGGACAATGCCAACGCCAGTCTGGATGTAGACAGCGCAGGAGAACACAGCTTCAATCTCTATATGAGGGAAGATGGCGCCGCAGTGGACCGGATCCTGTTGACCACGGATAGCAACTACACGCCATCGGGCTCAGGACCTGATACCAGTCTGCGTGGTGTGCGCCAGGCCGCGGATGTGGATCCCGGAGGTCCTTACAGCATCTCTGTGAACAGCAGCCTGCTCTTGAACGCCAGCGTGAGTGACGACGGCTTTCCGGAAACACCCGGGGCAACCAGTGTCAGCTGGAGTCAGATCAGCGGCCCGGGCACAGCCAGCTTTGTCGATGCCAGTGTAGAGGATGCCTCGGTAAGCTTTGACAGCGAGGGCAGCTATCAGCTGCGGCTCACGGCCACCGATGGGGACAGCTATACCTTTGCCGATGTGGAGGTCACAGTCACCCCGGCAGGCCCCGGGGTCCTGATTGCGGAAAGTAATGGCAGCACTGAGGTCAGCGAGGAGGGCAGTACCGACAGCTACAGTCTCGTTCTGGCCATGCAACCCACCCAGGATGTGACTATTAACGTCTCTGCAGATACGGAAGTCCAGGTGGATCAAACCAGTCTGACCTTTACTCCAGCGAACTGGGATAGCCCTCAGACCGTGACCGTAAGCGCCGTGGATGATTCCGATACCGAAAACGCCCACAGTGGCAGTATCAGTCACAACGTCAGCAGTTCAGATGGAGATTATGATGGAATCACGGTGCCGGACATCAGTGTTGCCATTACGGACAACGATCTCCCGGGCACCCTCGTCTTAGCTTCGTCCACATACAGCATACATGAAGGAAACGGCCAGGTGATTCTCTCCGTGACCCGCAATGCCGGCTCCGCAGGGGCCGTCAGCGTGGATGTAGACAGTTCAGACCTCAGCGCCACTGCCGGAACTGATTACAGCAGCTTCAGCACAACCCTGACCTGGGAAGACGGGGACAGTGCTGCAAAGAGCATCATCATTCCGATTACCGAGGACTCAAGCTATGAAGGGGAAGAACAGTTTACGGTGAGCTTGTCCAACGTCACTTCAGCTACGCTGGGATCTCCTGCAGCAGCTACGGTGACGCTGATCGACAATGACCTCCCCAGCGCAGACCTGGTCCTGCATTATCCCTTTGAAGAAGGCAGCGGTACCAGCACCGCAGACCAGGCCGGAACCAATACCGGAACGCTCAAAAACTCCATTCAGTGGACAAGCGGTCAACTTGGAGGCGCCCTGGACTTTGATCTCAGCGGAGGCAGTGGCGTGTTTGAAGATGTGACCACCGCGAACTCGGTAAACATCCCTGCAGATTCCTCCTGGTCGGCATCGGCCTGGGTCCGGCTCGAATCCACGCCCGCCAGTGGTAATAACCGTCTCATTCTTCAGCAAAATGACGGCGGAGGAGGAACCGGTCGCAGTTGGCTGGCCGTATCGGACTCGATGAAACTCTATTCCTATCTTGGAGGGAATTCCACAGAGAGTACAACGGCTTTGACCCTGAACCAATGGCACCATGTAGCCATAACCGCAGGTTCCGGAACCATCACGCTCTATCTGGATGGAGTGGCTGTTGGCAACAGTTCTCTGGATGTGGAGGCGAACCAAGGCATCTTCCACATTGGGAATCACAAGTCTCCAACTGATGAAAAGCAGTGGGATGGCCAAATTGATGATGTTCGAATCTACAGTCGCATTCTCTCTGCGAGCGAACTCTCTGACATCGCTCTTTTTGTTCCTCCAGCAGCACCCTCTGCACCGGACACCTTAACCGCCACGACAATATCCAGCTCGATCATCGCCTTAAATTGGAACGACAGCAGTGCGAATGAACATAGTTTCATCATCCAACGTGCAAATAGCAGTAGTGGCCCTTGGACGACCATAGGTTCCACAGCAGCAAACGTCTCTTCCTATGAGGACGGCGCACTCCAAGCCGGAGACACGTGGTATTATCGTGTACTTGCTGTGAATGCAGGGGGAAGCAGCTTGCCTTCGAATACGGCAAGTGATCAGCTTTGGACCGAAGAGGAAGCCTATTACGAAGATACAGGCTTAAGTCATGATGTGGACCCAGGCCTGGATTCGGATGGCGATGGAATCTCAAATGAAGATGAATTTACCGCGGGAACCAATCCCAACGATGATGAGGATGTCCTGGCAGTGGATCTCATGGATCAAGCGGGAAACATGAACCTGCAAACAGAAACCATTGCTGGAAAATACTATCGCATCATGTGGCGCAGTTCTCTGACTTCCGGCAGTTGGACCCCATTGACTGGATATGAAGGGCAGACCGCTTCGGATGGTTCCTCTTTATCTGTAGCACTCTCTGCTGAAGGCTTTTATCGGGTAGAGGTCTCCACGACAGCGTGGTAAGAAAAAACGCTCAAACGAACAGGCCCTCGGTTTTCATACCGGGGGCTTTTTTTATATGCACGCTTCCCGCTCAGGGAGAAGCTGTAACCGAAGCCTAACCCGATACACATGCCCAGCACATCTGTCTTTGGTTTATTCCATGCACATTGTCTAGACAACTTATGGATACCATTGCAATTCAGGGATATCGTTCACTAGCCACCCATCTGCGTCAGCGGATTGAGCAAGGTGAATTCAAAGCCGGAGAGAAACTTCCTTCGGAAAATCAAATGGGCCGGGATCTGGGTCTGAACCGGCATACCGTACGCGCCGCTCTATTAGAGTTGGAAAAAGAGGGCTACATCACCCGGATTCGGGGGAAGGGAACCTTTGTCTCCCGACAACAAATTCCATACCGGATCTCTCCTGCAACTGCGTTCACGGCCACCTTGGAGGCTCTCGGTCTGAAAGGACACCCGGATGTTCTGGATAGTTCGCTGCAAGACCCCAACGAGGATTTAACTACGGCCCTGGTACTCGAACCCGGTGAACAGGTCATCCAGCTTGAAATACTGCGTATGGTCGAGGGACTTCCCGTAACCCTGACCAGCACCTATCTTCCCGCCAAACGATTTCCGGAACTGGAGCGAAAAGCGCTTCAGATGAAATCCCTCTACCGGCTTTTGGAAGCAGAATACGACATTCATCGTACTCAGCGTGCCTGGAGTGACATCTCAGCAAAAAGTCCCGGTCGTCGTCTGCGTGAACTACTGCAGATGCCCTTGAATCTGCCTCTCTTGGAAATCAAAAGTCTGGTCAAAGATCAGCATGGCATTCCGTTTGAATACAGCATCACCCTTGCACGTTCGGATAGTTACCGGCTGCATGTAAATTTCGAAGAAATGGGGTTAAGTTCATGAGTCCCTTAGAACATCGACTACGCCTGATCCTGGGCCACCTGTACGAAGACGAACTGGAGAGCCTCTTGGATCTGCTTCCGCAGGATCCCCATGCGGAACTTCAAGAACCGGAAAGCGGCTTAATCATGTTACGCCAACAGGATGTCTACGAGGAAACCTTTTATGCCGGGGAAATTCTAGTCACCCAAGTGGAATTACAGACTCACGGGATCCGCTCGCAGGCCACCGTTATGGGAGATGACAGTCGCAAAGCGGTGATGGCCGCATGGGTCTCGGCCTGTGAACAGCATCCGGAGGCCACAGTTCTATTAGGAGCTTTCCGCGAGGAGCTTGAACGAGTGGAAACGGCAGTGGCTCTGCGCAGAGTGGAAGAGGACCAGTGGTATGCTGGAACTGCCGTTCAATTTGAATCCATGGCGGAAGAGGAGGAACTATGAGTCAACTGCACAAAGATTGCAATCCCACCCAGGCGGTCTACCGCAGCCTGCTGGATGCCATGTCTCATCCAGCAAAATCCTATAACGTGCCCTGTGAATCCTGGGACAGCTTGTTGGATGCGATTGCGGATACTCTGATGGACCATGAAGTTTCCTTTGCGGTTCATCCTGAAGCCCCTTCCTTTTGGGAGGAGCAGATTTTCCAGCGCAGCAAGGCCAAGGTCGCCGACTGGGAAAATGCAGATTTCTGTTTCGTCGCAGGGCCCGATTCCGAAGGCGAGGTTCTGAACGCAAAACGCGGTCGGCCGGAATTCCCACACGAAGGGGCGACCATTCTTTATGTGTTACATGATCCCCCCCCGGGACAGCCGGTAACGATTTCCGGTCCAGGCCTGAAAGCAAAGGGGGCTCCAGAACAAAATCTGTTCACTCTGAACGAATGGGCAGCCCTGAAAGAAATTCAGCAGGATTTTCCTCTGGGCGTGGATGCGTTTGTGTTGTTGAACCCCAATCAGGTCGCCGCCTTGCCTCGTTCCACCCGGATTGAACTGGAGGACACTCCATGTACGTAGCCGTAAAAGGAGGCCGGGAGGCCATTGATCAAGCTGCACGTGCCTTTCATGCTTTCCGTATGTCCGGTGAGCGCGATCCCGTTGAAATCGAACAGCTGCGCAGCCAGATGCATCTGGCTGTGGACCGGGTGATGGGAGAGGGGGGGATGTATGATCCCACCTATGGTGCTCTGGCCCTTAAACAATGTGCAGGAGATGTGCTTGAAGCTTCCTTCATGTTGCGGGCCTTCTGTACCACGCAGCCACGGCTGGGCTACAGCCTTCCGGCAAACAGTAATCGCATGCGGGTTCAACGACGGATCTCCGCAGCCTTCAAGGACATTCCCGGAGGACAGGTGTTGGGCAACACCAGCGATTACCTGTTGCGTCTGTTAAATTTTGACTTGCTGGAGGAAAAGGATCCGGCCTACCAGGAGGCTCTGTCCAGACTGCGTGGCGAATCACGGGTATCTGATCCGCTCCCCGACTCCTTTCCGAAAGTAGTGGATCAACTTCGCAACGAGGGGCTGATTGCGCCCTTGGATCCGAAACACTGTGGTCTGGATCCCGTGGATATCACCCGGGAATCCATCCAGTTTCCCGCCCCACGTTCCGCCGCACTTCAGGCGATGTCCCGTGCTGAAACCGGGGGATTGCTGGCGCTGGCTTACTCGAACATGCGCGGTTATGGCATGGTGCACCCCACAGTGGGTGAACTCCGGGTAGGCATGATGCCGGTTGAAGTGGAAAATCCCTACAGCGGCAAAGCGGAGCTGATCGGGGAAGTCAAAGTCACGGAATGTGAAATCATCAGTGAAAGCCGCGAGATGATTGACGGCTTGCCCCGCTTCACCCTGGGTTACGGTTTCTGTTTGGGTCATAACGAGACCAAAGCCATCTCCATGGCCGTGCTGGACCGCAGTACCCAGGCAGAGGACCCCAGAGTTCCCTCCGAAGATCAGGAATTTGTGCTCCTGCATACTGAAGGAATCGAATCCATGGGATTCTGTAACCATTTTAAATTACCGCACTATGTGACCTTCCAGTCTCTGCTGGACCGTCTGCGCATTTCCCGGGAGAAACTGGACGCATGAAGTTAAGCGATTGGAAAGAAGCCGAGTCTCAGGACAGCCGTCATGCCCTGTATTCCTACGCCTACCTGGATGAAGGAGCCAAACGGGAAATCCGTCGGGCCAGCCTTAAAGCGGTCGCCATTCCTGGTTACCAGGTTCCCTTCGGTTCCCGGGAGATGCCTGTGGCCCGAGGCTGGGGCACGGGAGGAATGCAATTGACCCTGTCTCTGATTGGGCCGGATGACTGCCTGAAAGTGATTGATCAGGGATCGGATGATTCCGTGAATGCCGTGAACATCCGAACCTTTGTGCAAAAGGTTACCGGAGTGGGTACCTGCACAGAAACCGCAAAAGCCAGTCTCATTCAGACCCGTCACCGCATTCCGGAAGAGCCACTGCGGGAGGATCAGATTCTGGTCTTTCAGGTGCCCATCCCGGAACCCTTGCGGGATGTCGAACCCTCCGAACGTGAAACCCGCCGCATGCATGCCGAGGCGGACTATAGTCTGATGTGGTTGTTCCTCTACGAGGACATTGTCAAATATCAGGAAATCACCATTGCCGCCCGCTATCCGCTGATGGTGAATCACCGCTATTTGATGGACCCCAGTCCCATTCCACGCTGGGACTGTCCCAAATTACATCAAAGTGATGCGCTGTATCTCTTTGGTGCCGGCCGTGAAAAACGAATCTATGCGATTCCACCCTATACCGACGTAGAACCGCTTGGTTTTGAGGACCATCCTTTCCGAGTTGAGGATTTTAAAGGACATGCCTGTAAATACTGCGGTGCCACGGATGCCTTCTTAGATGAAACCGTGGATGGCGAAAGCGGGGAAACCCAGTTCAGCTGCTCGGACACCGCATACTGCGATAAGATCATGAAAGAAAAAGGATTGCTGGTATGAGTGGGAAAACACCCGTTTTGCAGGCGAGGAATCTGATGCGCCGCTATGGGGAGGGTTGCCCGACCTGTCTCGCCAAAACCGGCGCAGCCTATGGCCGGAATATGTGCCCGGACTGTGGGGCCGTTCTGGCCTGCCGGGACGTAAGTTTTGACCTCTACAACCGGGAAGTTCTGGGCATCGTCGGTGAGAGTGGCTCCGGAAAAAGTACGGTTCTGAAAATGCTTCATTTTGATATGGAGGCAGACGAGGGTGAAATGATGCTCCACGTCGAAGGTCAGGAACCGGAAAACGTGTTTGCTTGGAGCAGTTTCCAAAAACGTATGCTGCGCAACGCACAGATGGGCATTGTGTATCAGCATCCCCACCTGGGTCTTCGCATGAAAATCTCCGCAGGCGGTAATATTGCCGAACGCCTGCTGATGGCGGGTTGGCGGAATGTGGGGCAGATCCGCGAGCGTGCCGCTGAACTGCTCGAACGCACGGAAGTTCCTGTGGAGCGTATGGATGAGCCACCGGCGTCTTTTTCCGGTGGCATGCAGCAACGCGTGCAGATCGCCAAAGCCCTGTCCAATGAACCTGCGTTGTTGCTGCTGGATGAAGTCACTACAGGCTTGGATGTCTCGGTTCAGGCTCGTGTACTGGACCTGATCCGCCGTCTGCAGGAAAACCTGCATGTGGCGACACTGGTGGTATCGCATGACCTGGGCGTGATCCGCATGCTCAGCACCCGTTGTCTGGTCATGAAAAATGGGGAGGTCGTGGAGTCCGGTCTCACCGATCAGATCCTCGAGGATCCTCAGCATCCCTACACTCAGCTCCTCGTATCTTCCGCATTGAGGTAATCATGTTACAGGTCGACCAATTAAGTAAAACCTTCAAAGTCCATTCCCTCGGTGGCAAAGAGATCCTGGGAGTGCCTCCTTGTAGTTTTTCCGTAGAGGAAGGAAAATCTCTGGCTCTTTCCGCACCCAGCGGAAGGGGTAAGAGCTCCATTCTCAAATGCATCTACCGCAGCTATCTGCCCAGCAGTGGCCGCATTTTGTTGCAGAGCCGAAGTCTGGGGCCGGTGGACCTCGCCCAACTCGATGAACATGATGTACTCACTCTGAGGGAAGAGGAAATGGGCTATGTCACCCAGTTTCTTCGGGTCATCCCCAGACTCTCCGCCATCGAAGTCGTGGCCGATCCGCTCTGCCGCCGCGGTGTAAAACGGGCCGAGGCGGAAGCGGAGGCAGAACGGCTCCTGCGCTGCCTGAAAATACCGGAGCCCCTACTCGAAGCCTCACCGATCACCTTCAGTGGCGGTGAACAGCAGCGGGTCAATATTGCCCGGGCGCTGATCGCCCGTCCTCGGCTGCTGCTGTTGGACGAACCCACCGCATCCCTGGACAGGGAATCCGTGGAGCGGGTCATGGATATGCTCAATGACCTGAAAGCATCGGGCAGTACCATGCTGATGATTTTTCATGACAAAGAACTGATGTACCGCATGGCGGACGAGGTAATGGAACTATGAAGGACGATGTAATTTTTGAAGATGTGCGACTGGTTTTGGAAGACCAGGTGACTGAACCCAGCAGCCTGCATGTTCAGGGGGGACGAATCGTCTCCATGGGAGAGGAGTACAGCGGGGACGGGACCCGGATTGACGGAGGAGGTGCTCTGTTATCTCCCGGGTTCATTGATCTTCACTGTGATGCGATCGAAAAAGAAATCCGTCCCCGGCCGGGAGGCTCCTTTCCCACCAAGGTGGCTTTGGTGGAGCTGGACAAGAAACTGGCCGGCTGTGGCATCACCAGTATGTACCACTGCCTCTGCTTCGGCGAAAGTGAGAGCAACGAATTACGCCATGCCCGGGTCGCTTCCCGGGTGGTGCGGGACATGCAACAAACCCAGTCCATGCTTACCGTACGGAACAAGGTGCATGCCCGTTTCGAAGTGACGGATCTTCCCAGCGTGGAGATTCTGGAAGCGTTGATTGCGGATAAAGCCATTGACCTGCTCTCCTTCATGGATCACACTCCGGGTCAGGGACAATTCACCGTGCTGGAACACTTCACATCCTACTATGGCCAATCCGAGCATCTTACGCCCGAACAGGCTGAGAAACTCGCACAAACCCGACTGGCCGAACGGGATTCTGTCGGCAACGAGCATCTCTACAGTCTGGCCCGACTCTGTGCAGAACACGGCATACCCTTGGCCAGCCACGATGATGACACGGTGGAAAAAGTCAGTTTCAATGAAAGCCTGGGCATGTGCATCAGTGAATTCCCCGTGCGCTTGGCTGCGGCGCAGCGGGCCAAAGAACTGGGGCAGGGCGTGCTGATGGGCGCACCCAACGTGCTGCGAGGAAAATCTCTCACCGGCAATCTCAGTGGCCGCGAAGCCATTGAAGCGGGAGCCTGCAATATGCTCGGTTCGGATTATGCTCCCATGAGCCTGTTGCATGCCGTATTCCATGTGTGCTCTACCGGCATCCGCGATTTTGCCGGAGCGATGCAGTTGATTACCTCGGCTCCGGCCAAGGCCATGGGGCTTGAACAGGAACTCGGCAGCCTGACCCCGGGTCATCTTGCCGACCTGGTCCTCATCGAGGACATTCACCCCGGTGTTCCCCGCGTGCTCGGCAGCTGGGTGGAAGGCAATCAGGTGTTCAGCGCCCCCAAGGTTCTGTGATGGCGGATGTCCTCGATCTCTCGATCCGTTCAGTTCAGGCTGCGGGCAAGGTACTGCTTGAGCACCGGGAGGAACTCACCCGGGTGGAGCAGCAGTTTGCCCACGATGTGAAACTGGCGGCAGACCGCAAAGCCGAAGAGCTGATTCTCGAGATCCTGCGTGAAGGGGATCCAGGATGCACCATTCAGACCGAGGAACGCGGATTTTTCCAAGGGTACAATGGCCATACCTGGCACATTGATCCTCTGGATGGCACCGTAAACTACTATCACGGCCAGCATCACTTCTGCTCCTCCGTGGCCTGTTATCAAGACGATGCCGAAGAAGATCTGGGCATTCCCCTGGCCGGCGCGGTGCTGGCCCCACCGGTGAACGAACTCTTTCAATGCCGGGCCGGGGAGGGGAGCTTCTGCAATGGACGGCGCTTGAGCTGTTCGGATGTTTCCTCTCTGGATCAGGTGATCCTCTCCGCCAGTTTCGGCAGTTCCGATGAAAGTATCCGCCGCATGCAGGGCATTCTCTACGACCTGCTACCCCGCATCTTTAAACTCCGCATCCAGGGCTCTACCGCCCTCGAAATCTGCGCCGTCGCCTCCGGACGCCTCAGCGCCATGTATCAGACCGGAGTCAAAACCTGGGATTTCGCCGCCGCCGGGCTCATCCTTCAGGAAGCCGGAGGCGTCCTCGTCACCGAAGAATACGCTCCCGGCATGTGGAACGTCCTCGCCGCCGCCCCCGGGGTGGCGGAGGAGCTGAGCCCGGTCTTTTTTGAATAGACATCCTGGCGCTGCCTCGGCCCCTAAGCACAACCGATCGCGGCCTTCCTGGCGGCGTACTGCAGAGCATGGGAGCAGGTAGCCTAACAAGAGTACCAATGGCTATGACGATGAGTTCCAGCTGGAGACTGAAACCTGGGCCGGACGGGTAAATTAGTGTAGCCCGCCTTATAGATAGTCTATTTTACTTCAGATCCGTTCCCCGTCACCAGAGGAGACTGTCTGAGTCCCGCCTTCAGGCGGAAGCTTTCGCGGGGCCTTTAGGCTCCGGGGAACGCAGACCCTAAAGAATCAAAAGACTTCCGCCTGAAGGGACTGTGGATTTATTCAGAGAGCATTATTTTTTACCCACAGATTTCACTGATATTCACTGATAAGTTGCAGGTAAAGGTTAACTGTAGTTCGGGTAATCCATCAGTGTTCATCAGCGTGGATCAGTGGTTGAATACATCGACAGGCCCTGAAGGCGGGACTCAGACAGTCTCCGCATCCATCTCCCGAAACCCATCCTACACCGGAGCCCCCACAGATAGCAAAGCATCAGATTCCTTGAGCTACCCTTTGCGCCGGTATCCTGGAATCCTCCAGATACCTGCCAACAAAATAGCCAAACGATGACGGAAGACGCCGAAGCAGTCGGGAGGACTTGTACCTGATCAGATACCCTTAGGGTAGAATGACTGGGGACCAGGTGCTACTTTTGGGAATTTTTCCTGGCAAGGAGTGCTATTCACTGGGGAACACGTATTGTTCACTAACAGAAGTTATGGGGCTTCTCAGCATCGTAGATGATTGCTTCTTCTGAAGTGAGTGCTCTTCGATCTGAAATTATGGCCCCGTCTGTTGGAATAATGCTACCTGATAGAATCGGATCCTGTGTTTCCGTTTGCCATGTGTGCAATGCGGAGCGCAGTTCTGTTTTTACACCAGACAGTTGGACCTGGTGTATGAGGTTCTGTTTGCACATCGGATCCTCAAAACAGTCATACAGCTCTTCTTCCTCCCAGGCAGGGCCATCAGCCCATCCCTGCTCGAGATAAAAATCCCGGCTTTCTGAACCACACAAATGATTTGGAATCCGTGCGCCGGGTACATCAAACCGCTTCGTGTAGCGATACCGGTCATTTCGCACAGTCCGAATGGGTTCGTAACTTGTATGAAAATTTTGTTCGGAAAACACATAAGGTCGATCCCATGGCTGTTCCCTGTCCGAAAACAAGGGCTCCAATGAGTGGCCATCCAAGCTATGGTCTATCTCTAAATCGAGAAAAGCTTGTATGGTGGGCAAAACATCCAAATGACTTATGAGTTCATCCCGTACGACACCATGGCCCCGTTTAGGGTGACGAACCATAAACAGCACGGACAGCCCCTGGTCGGAACAGGTTGTTTTGGCCCAGGGGTAAGCCATCCCATGATCTGTTGTAATGATCACGACACTTTGATCCCATTTTCCTGTGCGTTTCAAGGTGTCGAGGATGCTGCCAATTTTTTGATCCAACAGCTTCACACTTCTCCGGAACCTGGCCATATCGATTCGGGTTTCAGGTGTATCCGGCAACCACATGGGTGGCTGAATATATTTTGTCTCGTCCATCGATTCTAATTTACAGAAACCGCGGTGTGTTTCTTGCAAGCCCACATTCAGGAAAAAGGGTTCCTGGGTGTTTTCAATAAATTCATTCGCACAGGTCACGGTTTTCCAACTTCGATTGGCATAGCCCTCTGTGCCTTTGGCATTAAACAGATGATGATACTGTAGATCCTCTACCGAAGCAAAGGGCTCACAGGACTCATGATGAACCCCGCACAATGCCGTCCTGTAGCCATTGTGAGCCATGATGGAGGCTACATGCTGCTTTGGTTCGGTAAGTTTCCAACCGAGATGAGCTAAGCCCAGCATCCCACTTGCATGGGCGCTGACGCCTGTTAGCATTGCCGCACGGGAAGGGGAGCATGTTGGGGCTGCGGAGAAGCAGCGTCTAAATACAGTACTTCTTTCGGCAAATTCCTGAAGATGGGGTGTTTCGACAGGCCATCCATAGGGTTGAATGGCTCTTCCCGTATCATGACTGTGTATCAGAATTAGATTCAGTTTACTCATAAGGAACCTGTGACGGTAGTGGGTTACGGTATGTCAAAGCCATCAAACATATTCGCTCTGCCCGGCAACCGTAACTACGGAGTGGAACCCATTCATGTTAATTGTAACATAGATGGAAATCTTCACATTTTCCTTGTGTTGGCTATGCCGTAACAAGCAAAAGCTTCTACCTGTTCCCCCCTCACATCTTGTGCGTAATTCCCCCTTTGGATGACGATGACTTCATTACCGACGATTGACTGGCCTGGTTTTCTTTCTGCGCACGACCCGATCTGGGACCGTCTGCCACGACGCTGGGAAGAAGCGCCCTTTGTAGGGAACGGACTGGTAGGCGCGCTGCTCTTTGTCCGTAATAACCGCCTGATCCTGAGTATCGGACGAAGTGATGTGGGGAAGTTGGATTTTCCTGGACAGTTTAAGCGTGGCAATCGGATGGTTATCGGCGAAGTGCAGGCTGTATTCAATGAAGACCTGTTCTTCAGCGGGGCAGATCTGCGTATGGATTTGTGGAACGCAGAAATTACGGGCACTCTGTCAAGCAATCTGGGTGTACTTGCACTGCGCTGTTGGGCACCGAGCGGTGGCAAGAGCCTCATCATCGAGCTGAATGGCCCAGAGGAGATCTGTTGGCAATGGCAGGGTCATTTTGCCCAGGAAGGCACTCTCAACGCAGCAGAGGATCGCACACAATTTTTAGTCGAAGATGCCCAACATTGCCCGGAAACGGAAACCCGCAGTGGTGGCCATGCCGTGGTCTGGGATCACACCGTACGAACAGCGTGCTGTATCTGCAGCATCGGTGCCAATGCCCTCAACCGAAAACAGTGGCAGAGCGAAGGCGATACAGATCCGGAAATGGATCAGGCTGCTGAAGCCCAGGCCGACTACGACCATCTTCAGTCCCAGGATCTGACCAAAACGCGGCAAGAGCACCAAGCTTGGTGGCATTCCTATTTTCAACGCAGCTTCCTGAGTATGGGGGATCACGAACTCGAATCATTTTATTGGATCCAACGTTACCTATTTGCGTCCGCGACACGACCGGATCGCCCCTTATTGGATAATCACGGGCCCTGGACGACGGAAGAATGCTATGGGTTTTCCACCTGGGATTATAATGTTCAAGTGGTTTACGCCTACCCGTTGACCAGCAATTTGTTGGATTTTGGTCAACCTTTGTGGAATTTTTTCCAAAAGAATTTCAATCCCGATACCACCTGGCATGAGGCAGGGGAGGAACATCGTGCGGGGATGCGGCAACAGATTTTTCTGCGCTACCTCATGCCGGACCGCGACACCTGGGATCACGGAAGATTGCCCTGTGATGGTCCCGGAAAATTTCTTTGGGGCTTACACAACTGCTATTTGCATTGGCGCCACAGTGACGACGAACAGATGCTTGCCCCCCTGACGCACTGCCTCTGCGCAGGGATCCATGCCATGCTGGCCGGCATGGAACAGGACGGGGACGGGATCTGGCATATTCCCAGGGGAGGAAGTTGGGAAGCCTGGAAAGGCCGCGACCCAACCGGACTCATCGCAATTCTGCGTTGGGCCCTGCAACGCGTGTTGGAGCTGAAGGCTCTGGACCCATCTCTGCAAGTTGACCGCGACCGCTATCAACAGGTTCTACGCCACATACCGGCATATCCCCTTGGCGAAAATGGATATCTCCTGGGGGAAAACAAAGCTGCCGTGCCGCATCGCCATTGGACCCATTTGCTCATGGCGTACCCCCTGGATTGCATGACGCCGGAGGATGGCGTCGATCCAACTGTACTGAGACGAAGCATTGAACAGTGGGCCAAATTGTCTGCAGGCAATGAGGAGCAAGACCCGAAGGCTTTCGCCCCGATTGCCGCATCCGCCCTGTTTGCCATGCTGCAAGCGCACAGTGAGGATGAACTTGGGCCCTACATAACTCGATACATCGATTCCTACCTGCACCGTGCCACCGATCGCGGCCCCCTGGTGTGGCCGGCAACGCTGTATCGGGAATACGGGCCGGTCCGCGAAGCCTCCTTATTTGCGGCATCGGTGGTCGATGC
The DNA here is from genome assembly GCA_002429005.1 of Verrucomicrobia bacterium UBA6056. Classification (GTDB taxonomy): domain Bacteria; phylum Verrucomicrobiota; class Kiritimatiellia; order SS1-B-03-39; family UBA6053; genus UBA6056. The sequence goes on along the minus strand of DIYK01000031.1, from coordinate 32,607 downwards.
CTGCTGCCTGCAATCTCGCCATGATGGTGTGCACATTTTTCCTGCGGCTCCGGAACAACTCACCACAGCCTGTTTCGATCGCTTTCACGCCTTCGGTGGCCTCCTGGTCAGTGCGCAACGGGAGCAGGGCCAGGTGAGCTGGATTCGTCTGAGGGCACAACGCGAACTCCATACGAGGATTTTTTGCCGCCAAGCCGACTGGCATGCGGCGACCATGTCTCCCTCCCATCCTGCTGCATGCACCTGGAGCGTCCAGGACAACTCTCTGAGCCTCAGCTTGCAGGCAGGGGCTGTCCTGGACATGAGCTGGGGCCATTCTGACCTGGCTGTTGAGCCCGTAGCGCATCATGGAGCCACCAACAGCTTCGGCATGAATGCACGCTTTTATCGCAGTCGCCCCCACTTTGATCCGAAAAATGGCGACTACCTGCCTGACACGCCCTGCTGGTAATACGATTCACCGGGGAAGCGCCGTCACTACGAAAGCACGTGGCTGCTTCCTTCGTGCCAGTTCTCGGATAAAGACACACTGTGTCCGATGAGTCGGACTTGTTGAGGCCCTTGAATCGCATCAATCAGCCGCCGGGCTGCTTCGGCCCCGATGTCGTGATGTGGTGGTTCCGAGCCTGATATCCAGTCAGGAAGTCCGTTCCGGTTTATCGCCACAAAGGGTGGGGGGCTGGAGAGGCTCAGGATGACCTTCATGGGCGCGTTTCCTCCGATAACCAAGGCTTCCGGTTGAAAGCGTTCCATAAATTCACGAATGGATGTTTCCAATGTGGCCTTCCCCCGCGTCAGCAGAAGGGAACCCTGAATGTCCCGGGTTTCATAGCCGAAACTGGCTTCCCAGCGTCCTTCATTCCTGGAAACGTGAGCGAGGTTATCAATATAGCCAATACGAGTTGCGCCCTGTTCTCTCAGGGCTCGGACACAGGTTCTCATCGCCAGAAACGAATCGCTTACAATACGGTCAAATTGCTTCCAATTTCTGCTGCGACCAATTTGCACGACATGGAGCGGGTAGGATTCTTCGAGAATCCAGGGCCGTGATGTGTCTTTGGGCCCCAGGATGACCCCCAACATTCCCCGTGCTTTTAAGGTGTCGATCAGGCCTTTGCTTGTGTAAACATCATCCCCAAACACATCGAGCTTATACCCATTTTGTTCACATGTCTTTTTTGCCCCTCGGAAATACTCCAGATAAGGGTCGTAGCTGTGAAGATGTTCCGAATCTTCAGAGTTCTTTTTCCGGGAAACTCCAAACCATCCAATGTTTACAGGGTTGTTTGGGTTCCTTCTCTGGCTCCGGCAGCGCATAAGTGAGCTAACCAAGGGGTTGGTTTTGTAGCCGAGTTCCTTCGCAGTTTGAACAATTTTATCCTTAAGCTCCGCGTTGACGGGCCCTTTATCGGAAAGAGCCCGGGATACGGTCATGACGGAAATACCAAGCCGCTCCGCAATGTCTTTTTGGGTTACCGGAATATGTTCAGACATCTGCTACGATTAACATAGGCGCCGCATCGGTTACAGCAGTTCTTCATAGGATCCGATTCGTATATCTCCGCCTTCCATAGAGGGCTGTCTCCCCCCAGCAGCTGCTCAGCCCTTTAAGAACTGCGGTGATGACTGGGAGGGACTCCGTACTGTCGCCGGTAGGCCTTGCTGAACACAAAGGGGTCGTTCCAGCCTCCTTCCTCCGCGATCTCTGTAATACTGAGATGGCTGCTGGTCAGACGTTCTCTGGCCTGGGCAAGGCGAAGCGACAGAAGGTAAGCCTGTGCCGTTGTACCGCCATGTTGTCTAGCCAGTCTGCTGAGGGTGCTACGGTCCAGGTGGCAGGCCGATGCCCACTGACTCACGCTACGGCAGTGTTGAAAATGAGTATCGATGTAATCCTTGCACGCGACCCACCTCTGGGAGGCGTTTCCGCCTGGACGGCTCTTGGAGCTGTGTGCAACCTGCAATTCCAGGAGCAAGAGTTCATACATGCGATTACAACGCCGTTCCCGTTCCGGACCTCCTTCCACCGCGATGGCAAACAGCGTCTGCATGAAGGAGAAGACCCGTGGAGATGATCCAAGCGGAAGGATGAGAGGGTGAGTCCCGAATGCCGCTTCTACAAAACGGGCGCAGGGTTCTCCTACGCCCACTGCGATCCAGATCTCACTCGGGATCAGGATCTCCACATCCAGATCTTTCCTCCGTGGCAGGATAAGAACCTGACCGGGTAACAGCTCCTGAGACTGTTCCCCGTTCCGGCTCATGAGATGTCCCGACTGTAGAAACACGGTGAGAGTCCGTTCCAGTCCGGGTCTGGAAAAACGGGAGGGTTCCCAGTGCTCGTGTCCGATTCGGAGCACCGAAATTTCGGCAGCTTCACTCGGAACCGCGAAGAAACGGTCCTCTTTCCAGGAAAGGGTCGGGCTTTTTGCATACGAGCTCATCTGGTCACAAAAAGACAGATTTTAGTCAAGTAGAGACATGGCGTCCAGAGCCTTCTCTGGATATTATGGTTGTATGATATACAAAACGAAAGAACTCACCCTGTCGGACACCATGCTGGTAGATTCACTGGGAACCATCACATGGGAACAAATTCCAGAAGGGGACCCTGGCTGCGGCCTGCTCCTGAAAGATCCCACGCCTCTCATGTCCCGGTTGTGGCAGCGAGCCTTGGCGGATGTGATGAGCAACCATGTGGAAGTGGATGGGCTGCGGTATCTGGGGGCCGGGGCAAAATTCGGAATCAAGGTCTTCACCCGGGATATCGCGTATTCCGGAATTCTCGGAGTCAACCGGACACATCCGGATATGATGCGGGAAAGTCTGCGTTTTACCCGGGAGCTAAGGCTGAAGCTGGGGCTCAAGGTGTCCACCGCCTATGCGGGAAACCGCTATGGTTTTCCCTTTGAAGTACTGGATATGGATGACGAGACCTTCACATCCACTTACAACACAAATGGTTTTGTGCGCAGGACAGATGACGTCATCTGGTTATGGGCCTATCACGATCTGTTGGGTGCTTCAGCGGATGCACAGGAACTGACCTGGCTGTTTGAAACCGGGACTCGCTGCTTTCAGGAATTATACAACCCGTTTTTTGATCCAGAAGATGGACTGTACTGGGGGCAGGCCAGTTTTGTGGACATTCATTTTCCGAGTAAAGGGATCCAGACCTCAGGGTACCCACATGATTGGGGCTTTGATGACTGTCTACACCTCAAGGCCACGTGTACGAATGCCCTGTATCAACAAGGGTTGAGAGTGATGGCGGATCTGGCAGAAAGGCTGCAGCTGCCTTCGGCTTCCGATTGGTCGTCTCGCGCGGAGAAGCACCGTGAGGCTATGCGAGAGGGATTGCGGGACGAAAGGGGACGTTTTTCCTACTACAAACGTGCGGATGGTAGCCTGGAGCCCAGGAGATCTGCATTGGGAACCGCGTTAGCGATTCTGGCCCAGATTGTGGATAGGGAGGAGGCCGAGGCCGCGTTGGCGGAGTATCCACATACCTGTTTTGGAATTCCCCTGTTGGATCCTCCGAGAGAGGGCGACGAATTCTCCTATTATCATAACCGGGCAAGTTGGCCCTTTGTCGATGCACTTTTCTGTTGGGCGGAACAACAGGTGACTGGGGAAAATACCTGCCCCTATGCAGCAGCCATTGCCGCGAGGACCTGCCGCCCGGATGGCACCTTTCATGAAGTGGTCCGGCTTCCAGACGGGGATGTACGTTGTTCCTCTTCGCAATTGTGGTCCGCTGCTGGGTTTATCAATACCTGTCTGCGGGCGGGATGGGTGGATGCTGCGACCTGATGAACCGTTCTATGTTCAGTCTAAGAGAACAGGAACAGCTCTCCCAATGCGGAGCGAACCCAACTTCCAACGTCGTTGCGCTGCAATCTGGGACATCTGCAGACCTTCCTCAGCGTTTCCGCTCCCGCTTCTGCCGCCACCGGCAAAGGTAGTGTACTTTTTGTGGTAAAAAAAACGGAGATCGGTTGGATATGTGAGAACATACTCAACCCGTGCTCTCGATATTCAGGCCCAACTCGCTCTGATTAATGGGAACAAACAGATCACCCTAACGCATTTCTTACCAATAAGGTTTTCCTATTCAAATAGCCTACTAGGTAGTCATCTTTTTCGGAATTCTGGTTTCAGAGTTTCAACATCCTTCGTCACACCTTCAGCTGGTAGGCATAGAATGAAAAAGTTATCCGTCTTCCGAATTTGCGTTCTCAATCTGTGTATGGGCCTATGCTTCCTGTTCCCGACAAGTCTTGAAGCCATTGATGAATTGATCCTGTTTGATTTCAGTGGTGAGTTTGAATCCGGAGAGGAAGAACTCAGCAGCACCGGGACAGCCTTCGATATTATTGCGGGTGGTCAAATCCTCGGTGGAGAGTTGGATATTGAAGTTTTAGGGAACTCCAGCGTATCTACAACGGGAAACACGCTTTCGGTCTCAGCACCGGACACGGTCTTTTTTACCTTTGATGGAGGCGATGAAGACCAGGCCATCTCCTTTGATGAACTCGGTCAGGTGGATCTCACGGAAGATATCAACACCAATCCTTTGGATGCGTTTCTGCTTACCTTTTCCTCTGTCGCAAACGCAGGAAGCTTTTCCATCGAAGTGTATACAGATGAAGAAACGTTCTCCGTTTTTTCTATGAATTTGCCCGTGAGTGCAGGACCAACTCCTGTGGTAATTCCTTATAGTTCCTTCCAGGGGAACGAAGAAGGGGACCCAGCAGAATTTAACCGAATCAATGCGATCGTGATCGTATTTGAAGATGGTTTCGTTGCGGAGGTGGATCAACTTGAAGTCACGAGTTCCCTGGGTGGAATGACCATGGTCGATCAGCTTCTAAACGATGTGAACCTGAATGGCATGGTCGATCCCGGTGACCGCATTCGCTACAGCATCACCATTCCGGCAGCATCCAGCGGAACGGGAGCCGAGCTGACCATGACTCCGGATGCAGATACTCTGCTGGTTGTGGGATCGGTTAGCAGCAGCCATGGTTCGGTTACAAGCGGGAATACTGCTGGGGATACCGATGTGACTGTACTCATCGGAACCCTGCCGGCAAGTGATGTGACCATTACCCTGGATGTTCTGATTGCGGATCCGCTGCATGGGGGAAGTCCTGTATGTAACCAGGCGACCTTAAGCGTTTCGGGAGGTAGCTCGATCGTCTCAGATGATCCGGATGATGCGACCGGTTCTACGGATTTCACCTGTACGGAGATCTTTCTCGATACCACCCCGCCTGTACTCACGGTACCTGCTGATGTGGAAGTTGCCGATGGGGACGATACCACTCCCAGCTCCACCGGCCAAGCTACGGCAAGCGATGATGTAAGCGCCAATCCGGTAATAAGCTTCGTGGATAGTGTCCAATCGGGACCCTTACCATACACGCAGAGGATCACCCGAACCTGGACCGCAACCGATGATGCGAACAATAGCAGCCAAGGCAATCAACTGATTACTATCACCGGCTTGGGTCCCTCCTTTGAGTTGGCCCAGGAATTGCCCAGCTTACCTGTACTGGGTCTGTTTTCTCCGGCTTCCACTTCCGGAAAACGACAATTAGGCCAGATTTCGATCGATGGGGCCGTTTCACTTCTGGGCACCGAGAATTCCCTTAGTTCCGAAAACATCACCATGGCATCGGGGATCACCGCCTTTAACCGGCAGACTCAAACCTTTTACTGCATCGGCGAAACGAGTGGCGATGGCCTTTCCCGAATTTTCACCGTCTCTGCTGAGGATGGCAGTTCGAGTTCTGCCGTATTGAGCTCGGGTACAGCCAGCAGCATCGTCGGTATCTGGTATGATGAGGTGCAGGAAGTTCTATACGGAGTTTTCCAAGTGGGCCCCGGTTTGGCTCAGCGTCAATTAGCCAGTATTAATCCGAGCACCGGTCTGGTCAGTTTTATCGGCATACCAAACAGCTCCATCACCGGCTCGATTGGCGGTTCTGTAACCGGCAATTCCGAAAAAGCGGTTCTGCACTTTCTTGGCAAAACGGGGGCTCTGCCTGGCCATGTGATCAATGTTGAACTGGCCACCGGAGCGATGTCGGCCAAGCCACTACTTGGCGCAAATTACAATGCGATTTCCGGAATGGAATACAGTATCCGTGAGAAAAAACTCTATGCCCTGATCTTTGTAGGTTCTGAAAGACGTCTGGCCACCCTGAATCCTCAAACGGGTATGGTGAATCTCATTGGTCCTGGCAACGTAGGAGGAGGAGGGGTGAGTATCTTAACCTATTCCGGGGTAAACACGGTTGAGGAGTTTAAAGGGACCTTTCTGTTTATCGGACGTTATAACAATGGCATGGAAAACAAATGGGCCATTTGGGGCGTGGATCTGAAAACCGGAGAATCCTCTTTTCATGATATCGATACCAGCCAGATCACTCCGAATGGATACTATGGATTGGAATATGCCAACCTGCGACTCAATGCGTTACACATTATTGATTTCGGGTTTACAGGAGCAAATGTTTACATCGATGTTGAGAATGGAACCGATGGCTTAAAAGCAACATCCACCGCGGACCTTTTGAGTGATTTTTTTGATATTCCAGGTCTGATGAAGACCAATGATGGAAATGGGCAACCCAATCGATTCATCGTCCCGGCAGCATCTTTGCATGCGCCAAGCGATTTTTTCCGGATTGAACCTGAATAATCCCATTGGCTCTTTGAAGGTTCTAAATGGGTGATGACTGCGATGCTCCGTGGCGGAGAGAAAATCGCAGGGGCAATCTATTTCCTCCCAGAGTAGCGGCCTTTTTCCCATAAAGCCCCCAATCTGAGCTCCAGGTTCCAGCTTCCGACCCACCCGCATCCAGACTTGCCAGCGCAAGGCCTCTCCGATAAGGGTCTCCTTTCACCCTGGAGTCTGAATCATGGAACCCTTACTTGCCCTCTTACGTCAAAACGCCCGCATCTCCTTGGAAGATGCAGCACGCCAGCTGAACTGGAGCGTGGCGGACGTGGCGGCGCGCATGGAGGAGCTGGAAAACGAAGGGGTGATCCGGGCCTATCAGGCTGTGGTCAATGAGGAAAAACTGGACCGCGATGAAGTCACTGCCGTGATTGAAGTGAAAGTTCAGCCGGAACGGGAAGGGGGCTTTGACCGCATTGCCACCCGCATCAGCCGTTATCCGGAAGTGGACTCCATGTACCTGATGTCCGGTCAGTATGACCTGCTGCTCTTTGTCGGCGGCAGTGATCTGCGTACGGTGGCCCGTTTCGTCAGCGAACGGCTGGCCAGCATTCCCGGAGTCACCGGAACCGCCACGCATTTTCATTTAAAAACCTACAAGCATCAAGGGGTGCTGATGGAAGGGGAGCCGCAACATGAGCGTCTGCAAATCTCACCGTGAACGTCTGGCCCGGACGGTAGTCGACCTGCCAAAATCCGGGATTCGCGACTTTTTTCAAATCGTCTCCGAAATGAAGGAGGTGATTAGCCTGGGTGTTGGGGAACCCGATTTCTCCTCACCTTGGCATGTGCGTGAAGCCGCCATCTATTCGTTAGAACAGGGGCATACCGGCTACACCTCCAACCTGGGCCTGCCCAAGCTGCGGCATGCCATCGCGGATTATGTAGGCCGTACCTTTGATGTGGCCTATGACGCCGAGGAGGAAGTGCTCATTGCCGTCGGTGTGAGTGAAGCTCTCGACCTGGCCATCCGTGCACTCTGTGATCCCGGTGATGAGGTCATCTATCACGAACCCTGTTACGTCTCCTACCGTCCGCTGATCGAACTCTCCCACGCCGTGCCCAAAGTGGTGGAAACCGATGCAGAGGGAGCCTTCCGGGTGACCGCTGAGGCCATTCGTGCTCAGGTGACCGACCGTACTAAAGCCATCATCCTGAACTTCCCCAACAACCCCACTGGTGGGGCCATGACCGGGGAGGAACTGAAGAAGATTGCCGAACTGGCGGTGGAAAAGGATCTCATCGTCATCACCGACGAAATCTATGCCGAATTGAGCTATGAGCGCCCCCATGTGAGTATTGCGTCTTTCCCGGGAATGAAAGACCGCTGCATCTTCCTGCATGGTTTCTCGAAAGCCTGGGCCATGACCGGCTGGCGGATCGGCTATGCCTGTGCCCCGGCTGAGCTGATTGAGGCGATGATGAAGATTCACCAGTACAGCATGCTTTGTGCCCCGATCATGAGTCAGGAAGCCGCGTATGAAGCCCTGCAGCAGCCTGAAAGCGATATTGCGGTGATGAAGGAATCCTACTGGCGCCGCCGCAACTTCCTGCACAGTGCCTTTGAGAGCTTCGGTCTACCCTGTAATATGCCTGAAGGGGCCTTTTACATGTTCCCGGATATCCGCAGCTCTGGATTGAGTTCCAAAGACTTTGCCTTGAAGTTCCTCGATGCTGAACAGGTGGCCGCCGTTCCCGGCACCGCCTTTGGCAGCTGTGGGGAAGGGCACCTGCGTTGTTGTTATGCCACCTCGATGGATGAGCTGAAACTGGCTGCGGAACGCTTCGAGCGCTTTCTGGCCTCCTGTGTTTCATGAGTGATTACAAACTGATTAATGCTGTCGCCCCCACCCGCATCTGTGATGTGGGTGGCTGGACCGACACCTGGTTTGCCCGCCGGGGCTGTGTGTTCAATCTGGCCATTTCTCCCCATGTGGAAGTTCAAGTTCGCTGCCGCAAACACACCCAGGAGGATCCAAAGATCCTCATTCGTGCTGAAAACTTTAACGAATCCTACCCCTTGGATCCAAGCCACATTGTGTATGGCAAGCACCCGCTGATTGAAGCAGCCGTGGCAGAAATGAACTGGCCGGAGGATCTGGCCATCACCGTGAACATTTATTCCAATGCCCCCCCGGGAGCTTCTATGGGGACCTCGGCAGCGGTGTCCGTCGCACTGATTGGTGCATTGGATGCCCTCACCGAAGGGCGCCTCTCTTCGCCCGAGACGGCCCGTCTTGCCCACAGTCTGGAAACCGAAAAACTGGGACTGGAATGCGGCATTCAAGATCAGCTGGCCTCAGCCTATGGCGGAGCCAACTTGATTCATATGACCGAGTATCCCAAGGCCACAGTCACTCCAGTGCACATGCCCCGGGATTTGTTCTGGGAACTGGAGCAGCGTCTGTTGCTGATCTATATTGGCAAACCGCACAACTCCTCCGAGACCCACCGGAAAGTGATTGCCGACCTGGGTGCGGAGCCTCATGAGGATGCTCGCTTGGAACGGCTACGTGAACTGGCCCTACAAGCGCAGTCTGAATTGAGCGGTGGGAACTTCACGGGGCTTGGACAGGTTTTCCAGCAAAACACCCAGGTTCAACGTGAATTGCATCCCGATTTGGTCTGTCCTGCTTTTGAAGAAATCATTGCCACGGCAAAGGATTTCGGGGCTCTCGGCTGGAAAGTAAACGGGGCCGGCGGGGACGGAGGCTCGGTGGCCATTCTCACCAATCCGGACATGTTCCGGAAACGGGCCTTGGAACGGGAGCTAATTTCAAAAAACTTCCAATCATTACCCATCCATCTCACCCAGAGTGGTTTGCGGGTGTGGGAACTCTCCGCGGATGGCGAATAAGCCAGCGGAAAAACTGGCTTTCCTATTCCGCTACGGGGCAGCCGAACATGTGGATTTTCTGCCCGCATTGCCCCTCCTCGTAGATCAGCTCAGCGCAGAGGGCCTGGAGCTCCACCACTACGGCTTCAAAGGACAGGGCAGCCTCCCTGATCGCTTGAAAGGGAAACTTCAGGTTCATCACCTGGGCCTGAGCGTACATCGGGGAAAAGCTACAGACAAATGGCTCAAAGCCACCCTATGGATTCTGCTCCTGCCTTTCCTGGGCCTATATTTGCAGATCAAAGGCTTCAAAATCGTGTTTGTGGATGAAACCCTTCCTCTGTCTGCGCTGATTCTGCGACTCAGTTTCCGTGGACGCCTGGTGTTTACCCTGCACGATTTCTTTGGGGAAATGTATTTGGGAAAACAGGGACTTCGAGGAGCACTGCAAGGCCTCATTCAGAAACTCGACGAATGGGCCTGGCGTCGCCTGGACGGGATTTGCACCCGGGTGCAGCCTGCAAAAGACTATGTGGTCGGACTGGGCGTAGCGGAGGAGAAGGTTTATGTGATTCCGGATTCCGTAGATACCCAGCTTTTCACCCCATCAACCCGGACTGAGACATCCGAAGAGATCTGGATGGTGCATCACGGTATTATGCATCCGAATAAGGGCAATGTACTGCTGGTGGAGAGCCTGGCCCGGTTGAAAGAGCGCATTCCTCAGTTACGGCTCCTGCTGATCGGCGAAGGACCGGAATATCCGGCTGTGCAGCAGCGGGTCCAGGAACTCGGAGTCAGCAGGGAAGTTGAACTGACCGGTTGGCTCCCGGATCTTCCCAGCATTGCCAAACGCCTCCGGGAATGTCACATCGGTTTGGTGATGAGAAAAGGACTACCCGGGGATGCCTTTCATGTCACCAGCACTCTGGTCCACAATCTGGCCTGCGCTTTGCCAATCTGTGCAGCCCGCTTACCAGGAATTGTTTCTGCAATGGGGGAGCAGCCCGTAGGGTTCAGCTTTGACCCCGCCTCACCCGGGGAACTGGACGCAGCTCTCCTTCAGCTTGTGGAAGATCAGCAGGGCCGTGAGCAAATGGGAGCATGTGCACGCCGCCTCGCCGAGGAGCAATTTTCCCCTGAAAGCAATGCCCGGGCCTATCTAAAGGTACTGGGGCTTATGACATAACCCGAACGGGTTCAGGAAACACCGGAAATGCAGCAGCGGGTTCTCGGCTCGGAAAACTTCATAAAAAACGGGAACCCCTGAATCAATCGGAGGCACGCCACCCATAGGTGGTGAGATGTTTTGGATAGCTGCTCTCTGTGGAAAATCCGGCTTGGCGCAGAATTGCTTCAATCCGTGCGCTGGTGTTTTCAACACCCCTAATATGATAACTGGCCACACAGACGGCATCCACCATCTCCGCCAGAAAGGTCTCCATGCCTTCCAGGGCTTCCAGTTCAGCCCCTTCGATATCCATTTTCAGCATTTGTACCCGTGGCAGCTTATATCGGATGAAGAGTTCTGTGAGCGTGAGGACTTCAATCTCATGATCCGAGCGTTGCTCCTGAATGTGACTGGCCACGCCATCGGAACTCATGGGGAGTTGAGTGCATTCATTCCAAAGTCCAACGGGGATGACCGTGAGATGATCCATGCCACTTTTTCGGATGTTGCGCTCCAGCACTTCGCGATTTGCCGCTTCCGGTTCCAGGCAGTAGACATGTCCGGCCGGACCCACTTTTCGAGCAGCATACAAGGCATAATCCCCGGGAAAGGCGCCCACATCCAGCACCAGGTCTCCCTTTTTCAGCTGAACCCGCTGTTCATAGCCACGAATGGGGGAAAAGTCCTGAATACAAGAGGGGACCAGAGGGGAAAAGGCCAGCCAACGGCGCAGATCATTTTTCCAGCTGAATTCAGGGACTTCGAGGAACGCTGAAATAAAGGGGTTGGGATGCTTCAAGAGGCTTCTTCTTCTTCCCGTCCCCGCAAACAGTCTAGTGCTACCCGGGCAGCCCGGGCTTCGGCGGAGCGTTTACTGCGGGCTTCCCCACGCCCGATTTCTTCACCTTTCCAGGTGACCGCGGCCACATAGATCCGCTCATGGGCAGGGCCTTTCTCATCCACAATGTCATAATCCGGACTCGATTGCCAGCGAGCCTGGGTAAACTCCTGTAAGGCTCCTTTTGGATTTTCTTTCACCCGGCTTTGTGGTTCGGCATCCGGATCAGGGCAGAGAGGCAGAATGTGGAGCACAAATAGTTTATTCGCGGCTTTCCAGCCTCCATCCAGATAGATGGCACCAATGACGGCCTCTACCGCATCGGCCAAGTTCGAATCCCGATCGGAACCACCCGATTCTTTTTCGCCTTTGCCAAAACGCAGCCATTCACCCAGCTCCCAAGCCCGGCCGATATCCGCCAAGGTATGCCGGTTGCCCAACGCACTACGCAACTGGGTCATTTCCCCTTCAGGCAATTCACCCGGCCGGGCATACAGAGTTTCCGCAGCCAGCATCCCGAGGACAGCGTCCCCTAAGAACTCCAGTCGCTGATTGTCTACGCCCTCACCTTGTTCATGCCGGTGACTGGGATGGGTTAACGCCAGCTCCAGTAGCCCCCGTTTTTTAAAACGGTGTCCCAGGGTTTTCTCCAAAGGCCGAAACGGGGAATTCATCATTTGAACATCGGCCACAGGGGTAAACTGGTCAATGCAGCCAGAAAGGGTAAAAAATTGACTAAAGAGATACTGGAAACCCAAAAGCCGTGAGCAATGAGCAACACCCCGCCAATGGCCAGGAGGATGACGCTGAATTTCCTCATGTTCCACAGGCCAATGTAGCCTACGAAATTCAGCGTCATCAGGATCAGCATATTCCGGATATAATCCGGGTGAATCAAATTGAAGTTGGCCTCCACATCCTGACGTCCCACACTGAGGCTAAACATGGCAAAGGCAAAAAAGAACACCCCACAGTGAAACGTCACCAGAAGTGGGCGGGAGTTACGTTCAATTGGATTGGAGGGCTGATCCTGCATCAAGTTCAGCCCAGAGCCTTCAGCGCAGCCTCACGCACATGTTGGCTGAGTTCTTTGGTGCCAGCTTTTGTGGTTTGTCCTTCACGATGCAGGTCTGCGGTACGCAATCCTGCATCCAGAGCTGACTGTACTCCGGCACGTAAGGCCGTGGCCAATTCAGGCTGTTCCAATTCGTCCAACATCATGGCAGAGCTGAGGAGCATGGCGATGGGGTTGGCCAAGCCTTGCCCAGCAATGTCCGGAGCGCTTCCGTGAACGGGTTCAAACAGACCAACGGAACCACCCAAGGAGGCGGAGGGCAACAGGCCTAAGGAACCGCCTAAGGTAGCCGCGGCATCGGAGAGAATATCCCCGAACAGGTTTCCAGTGAGGATCACATCAAATTGTGAAGGGCGAATCACCAGCTGCATGGCCGCATTGTCCACATACATATGACTCAGTTCGACATCGCTAAACTCTTCAGCGTGCAGTTTGGTGACCACATCCCGCCACAACTGAGACACCACCAACACGTTGGCCTTATCTACGCTGCAGAGACGACCTCCACGACGGCGGGCCCAGGTAAAGGCCACTCGAGCGACGCGTTCAATTTCTTCGGTGCTGTAGCGCATGGTGTTGTAGGCCACTTCGGCCCCGGCTTCCCCACTGCGTTCACGAGGCTCGCCAAAATAAATGCCCCCGGTCAGTTCACGCACCACCAACAAATCCGTACCGGCAATCGCTTCCGGACGAAGGGGAGAGGCTGCAGCCAGGGTCTCCGGAACTGCCACAGGCCGCAAGTTGGCAAACACGCTCAATTCCTTGCGAATTTTCAGCAGACCGGATTCCGGACGCATGGCCCCGGTCAAGTCATCCCATTTGGGTCCGCCCACAGCCCCCAAGAGCACCGCATCAGCCGCTTTGGCTTTTTCGATGACCGAATCCGGCATCGGGTCGCCATAGGCATCAATTGCGGATCCACCGGCATGGTCCTCCTGAGTCTCAAAGGGAACACCACGGGCCTCACATAGCTGTCTCAGGGTTTCGACGGCTTCATAGCATACTTCGGGGCCAATCCCGTCGCCGGGTAATACAAGAATGTTCATAGACAAAAGCTCTATAGGGGTTTTGGGTTGAAAAGGGGATGGATAGTGATTTATGTGAGGGTTTCAAGCTGGAAGCGAAATGCGCTTCATTCGGAATTTGAAAGGATCCTTTATGAGTTTTGAGACGTTGCCCAAGAAAGCCACCCTACAGATCGATAATCAGAACCTGGAATTGCCCCTTGTAGAGGGTACCGAAGGTGAAGTGGCTTTGGACGCACTGGCTCTCCGGAAAGAAACCGGTGTCATTTCCCTCGATCCGGGCTATGGCAATACCGGTAGCTGTACCAGTGGGATTACCTTCCTGGACGGTGAAAAGGGTGTGATTCACCATCGCGGCTATCTGCTACGTGATTTGGCGGAAAATTGTGATTTTCTCGAAGTAGCCTACCTCTTGATGAGTGGGGAACTGCCGAATGAGGCCCGCTATGCACAGTGGCTGGGCATGATCAAGGAAAACACCTTCCTCGGTCCCATGCTGCAGGAACTGCTCAATCACTACCCCGTACGTTCCCATCCGATGTCTGTGTTGGCCTCGGTCGTGCTGTCTCTGAACGGATTCTACGGCGATCTGGGACATGAGGTGTTCAATGGTATTGAACTCGATGCCGTCCGTTTGTTGGCTAAAACTCCGCTGATTGCTGCTCACAACTTCCGCCGCAAACGGGGTATGGGTTACATTTATGCTGACCCGGACATGGGCTACGCAGAGAATTTCCTCTACTCCATGTTCTCCAAACGCCTTCCGGAAGAACGGCGCAAAATCATGTCTGAGGCGCTGGAAAAACTGTTGATCATCCATGCTGACCATGAGCAGAACTGCTCTACCTCCACCGTGCGTATGATCAGCTCCTCCAACGCCAACGTGTTCGCAGCCATCGGTGGTGGCATTGGCGCACTCTGGGGGCCGCTGCACGGCGGAGCGAACGAAGCCGTGATCAACATGCTCGAAGATATCGCTATGCAGGGTCAGGACCTTCAGGAAGTCGTGCGCAGAGCAAAAGATAAGAGCGATCCCTTCCGACTCATGGGGTTTGGTCACCGTGTCTACAAAACCTATGACCCCCGTGCGGTGATTGCCAAAGAGGTGGTGGACGACCTTCTCGTCAAATTGGGCGTCGATGAGCCTCTGGTACAGACCGCGATGGAATTGGAAAAAATTGCGTTGGAAGATGAGTATTTCGTAAAACGGAATCTCTACCCGAACGTGGATTTCTACACCGGCATCGCTTATAAAGCCATGGGCATTCCCAAAGAAATGTTTACCGTGCTCTTCAGCATGGGCCGCATGCCCGGATGGTTGGCACAGCTGATCGAGTTCCGGGCCGATGACAGTCGTCGGATTTGCCGTCCTCGTCAGATCTACACCGGACCGGAACAGCGGGATTTCGTTCCCATGTCCGAGCGCTAAATCCGTTCAAGGGAGTTCATCTGAACCTCAACGAACTTGGTTGGACTCCGGGCTTCGCCGATGCGGCGGAGCCCGTTCTGCGTCCGGGTCGCGAAGCCGCACGGGTCATTGCCGTGGACCGTGGCGTGTATTTTGTACGTACCGCAGATGAGGAACTGGGGGCCGAACTCAGTGGCCGTTTTCAGTACCGTGTCCGTAATGGTCTGGACATGCCGGCGGTCGGGGACTGGGTGATTATTGATCATCAGCCGCAACACGATGCCGTGGTCTTGCATGATCTGGTTCCACGTCAGAGTAAAATCTGCCGTAAACTGGCAGGTCGGGCCGTGGATTTTCAGATGATCGCCGCCAATGTGGACTGCGCTTTTCTCCTGCAGGCCTGCGATATCGATTTCAATGTGAAGCGCCTCGACCGCTACCTGGTTATGGCCAGAGAGGGTGGCATGCAGGCCAGCATCCTGCTTAGTAAAATCGACTTGGTGACTCCTGAAAAAGTGGACGCCTTTCGCCAGGCGGTCCGGGATCATGGCATTGATGCCCCGATTCTCTGCATCAGTTCTGTGGATGGTGCTGGACTGGCAGAATTGGAATCGAGTTTTGTTCCAGGTCATACCTATTGCCTGTTAGGAAGCTCCGGAGTAGGAAAAAGCACCTTAACCAATGCCTTGCTGGGTGAAGAGCGTCAGGCGGTGGGAGAAATGAGTTCGACCGGGGAGGGGATGCATTGCAGCACCCGCCGTGAGCTTATGCCTCTCGCCAACGGAGCCTGGTTGATCGATACGCCCGGCATGCGTGAACTGGGCATGATCGGCATGAGCGGAGGGCTGGAACAGTCTTTCGATGATATTCTGGAGCTCATCTCGCACTGCAAATTCAGTAACTGCACCTGCACCAAAGAACCAGGCTGTGCCGTGCAAGCCGCTCTCGCCAGCGGCGACTTGCATCCTGAACGCTGGGCCAGTTACTGCAAACTTCGTGAAGAAAGTAAACTTCACGATATGTCCTACGCCGACCGCCGGAAAAAAGGCAAAGGCCAAAGCAAAAAAATTCGCGAGGTTCAGAAGTATAAACGGCGTTAGGACCTGGATTCCAGGGCTTGTTCACTCTGTCAGGTTGAAGCGGCCTTTTTCACGGAGAATCGCTTCAGAAACTCATAGCGTTCGTGGATATGCCGCTTCGCTTCGGCCAACATCTCTTCCGCCTGTTCAGGCCGGCTGCGCTCCAGTAGTTTGTAACGCAGCTCATTGTAGATATACTCTTTCAAGGGGAGGCTAGGCTGTTCCGGGCTGTCCCATTCTAGTGGCGGATCGAGTTCCGGATGATAGCGAAAGAGCGGCCAGTGACCCGATTCCACCGCACGCTTCTGCTGAGAAAGGGAAGCGCTCATCGGATAGCCATGGGCGATACAGGGACTGTAGGCGAGGATTAACGAAGGACCATGCCAGGCTTCGGCTTCCCGGAAGGCGCGCAGAGCCTGCGGCAGTTTTGCCCCGAGAGCAATCGTCGCCACATAGGTATTTCCCTTGAGGATTCCGTGCATGGCCAGATCCGTTTTCGGAGTCTGTTTTCCAGCCGCAGCGAATTTGGCAATGGCTCCCAGCGGGGTGGATTTGGAGGCCTGACCACCGGTGTTGGAATACACTTCGGTGTCCAGCACCAACACATTTACATTGCGTCCGGTGGAGAGCACATGATCCAGTCCGCCAAAGCCAATATCACAGGCCCAACCATCACCACCCACAATCCAAACGGATCGATCCACAATGGCATCACAGAGATCCAGGAAGCTCTGCATTTCGTTCCGATTCTTCCACTGTTCGGAAAGCTCTTGCAGGCGGATACGCAGGGCATCCCGCTGCACCGGATCTCCTAGCGGGGCTGCTTCCAGTTCGGCAGCCAGATCTTCCTCGCCGAGGCTGCGTAACTCCTGTAGCGTTTGTTTGCGCTGTTGATCCACCGCCAGGCGAAAGCCTAGCCCAAACTCGGCATTGTCCTCGAACAGGGAATTTGCCCAGGCCGGCCCACGACCCTGATCATCCGTGCTCCAGGGGGTGGTCGGCAGATTTCCTCCATAAATCGAGGAACATCCGGTGGCATTGGCCACCAACATTCGGTCCCCAAAGAGCTGGGAAAGCATCTTCACATAACCCGTTTCCCCACAGCCGGCACAGGCGCCGGGAAATTCGAAATAGGGGTCCACATACTGCAAACCTCGCAAAGTCCTGCTTTGAGTCTGCTCATGTTGTGCAGGTACGTTTTGGAAAAAATCCAGTTCCACCCGGTTCCGTTCCAATTGTGCTGTTTTTTCCACCCGCTGCAGAGCTTTCCGGTTGGCCTGCGCGCGGTCCTTGGCTGGACAGATTTCGATACAGAGTCCGCAGCCCGTGCAGTCCTGAAGATGTAGTTGTAACAGAAAACGACGCTCCTGCTCCCCGGGACCACGTAATCGTGGCGCCTGAAAGCCTTCCGGGGCTCCCTCCAGATCTTCCGGTGCCGCCTGTTTGCTACGGATCACGCTATGCGGACAGATGGCCACACAATTGCCGCATTGAATACAGAGCTCCGAATCCCAGAGTGGGGCCATATCCGAAAGATCGCGTTTGTTGTACTTGGCGGTCGAGAGCGGAAAACTACCATCCAGGGGCATAGCCGAAACCGGCAGCGTGTCACCCCGCTCCTCCAGCAAAGCAGCACTGAAGTTGCGTACAAACTCAGGAGCATCTCTGGGAATTCGCTCCGGCAATTCAGGTCCTGGTTTCACATGACTCAGATCCAATGGAGTCAGATCGCGTAACGCGAGGTCAAGCGCTCTCAAATTCCGATCCACCAGGTCCGGACCTTTACGGGCATAGTTGTTGCGCACACTCTGTTCCAATTCGGCCCGGCTTTGTTCCGGGGAGAGCAGTCCGGAAAGATGGAAAAAGGCCGCCTGCATGATCACATTGATGTGTCCGCCCAATCCGCATTCCCTGGCCAGCTGCTGGGCAGGAATCACATAGAGCTTGAGTCTCTTTTGACGAATGTGTTCCTGTACGGGACGGGGAATCCGCCGGGCAAGAGAGGGGCCCAGATTGGGTACATTGAGCAACAGGGTCGCCCCGTTCTCCGCATGACGCAACACATCAATCTGTTCCAAAAAGGAAAACTGATGACAGGCGATAAAATTCGCTTTTAGAATCTGATAAGGCTGCTCCCCCAGATTTTCTCCTGCTCGTAGGTGGGATACGGTACGGGCACCCGATTTATTGGAATCATACACAAAATAGCCCTGGGCAGAGAGCTGAGGAATGCGGTTGAGGATCTGCACAGAACTCTTGGTTGCCCCCACCGTACCATCCGAACCCAGTCCGTAAAACAGCGCGCGCAACTGGGAGGACTGCTCCAAATGAAAGGATTCATCATGAGCCAGACTGCGCTGGGAGACATCATCTGTAATACCCAAGCTGAAGGAACGGAGAGGGGAACTACTTTGCAAATTGGCAAAGGCTGACGCTACCATCGCGGGTGTAAACTCCTTTCCCCCCAGCCCGTAGCGGCCACCGATCATCCGAATCTCCGGTCGTGCCTCCTGCAAGCAGGCGGCCACGTCAAGATACAAGGGTTCTCCAGGGGAACCGCTTTCCTTACAGCGGTCCAAAACGGAGATACTGCGAACCGTTTCTGGAATTCGCTTCAGAAACGCTTTTTTCGGAAATGGGCGGTAGAGACGA
The DNA here is from genome assembly GCA_002429005.1 of Verrucomicrobia bacterium UBA6056. Taxonomy (GTDB): domain Bacteria; phylum Verrucomicrobiota; class Kiritimatiellia; order SS1-B-03-39; family UBA6053; genus UBA6056. The sequence goes on along the minus strand of DIYK01000031.1, from coordinate 13,775 downwards.
AGGTGAATCATCCCCACAGCTTCTCCGGCTTGAATCTGCTGCTCCACGAAAGCACGAACTGTGTGGCCACCGGAACCCATAATCACCACAAGTTCGCTGGCATTCGGGGCCCCAACATATTCCACACAGTGATAACGACGCCCTGCAACTGCAGACAACTGATCGAAGAGGCTGTCCACCTGATCCGGAACCTGATCGTAGAGTAGATTTGCAGCTTCCCGGGACTGAAAAAAGACATCCGGATTCTGCGAAGTTCCCCGGATCAACGGATGATCAGGTGAAAGAGCCCGTTCCCGAAAAGCGCTCAACTCATCCATAGGCAGTAGCGCTCGTAGCTGTTCATCCTGCAATCGTTCAATGCCGCGCACTTCATGTGAAGTACGAAAGCCGTCGAAGAAATGGAGAAAGGGCAGCCGGCTCTTCAACGCGGCGGCATGAGCAATGAGAGCAAAGTCATGAGCTTCCTGTACAGAAGCGGAAGAAAGCAGGGCCACACCCGTGGCGCGCGCGCTCATCACATCAGAATGGTCACCAAAAATCGACAGGGCATGGGTGGCCACCGCCCGGGCGGCGATATGCAACACGACCGGGCAGAGTTCGCCGGCAAGTTTGTAGAGGGTGGGGAGCATAAGGAGCAGCCCCTGCGATGAAGTGAAACTACAAGCCAAGCTACCCGCTTGAGCTGCGCCATGAAGTGCCGCGGCAGCACCGCCCTCACTCTGCATTTCCACCAGATCCGGAACATGTCCCCAGAGATTGGGCCGTCCCTGCATCCGCCACAGATCCGCCTTTTCCCCCATGGGGGAGGAGGGAGTGATCGGATACAGGGCGCAGAGTTCTGTGAGACGATAGGCCACATCTACCGCAGCTTCATTGCCATCCACGCAGAATGATTCAGCTTCCATACCCTCCAATGTAAGGAGAAATCGGACAATGGAAAGCAGATTTCAATGAATTTGAAACTACCGCATCAAAAAAATGAGAGATGATCTCGTATCAGCAGCACTTCAGCCATGCCCTCAGAAGAGCGAATCTGGCAGGGGGGGCTGTCCTGTAAGAGCAGATCTCCGGATGCCAGTTCCTGGCCATCCACCTGTAGCTGCCCGGCAAGCACCCATAGACCAAATAAGGATCCCGTTGCATCCAAGTCGGAGTTCACGGTATCCCTGTTGGATAGACTCTTCAAGATGATTTGGAATTCCCGGGTTCCCCAGAGCTCGATAAAGGCACAGGGTTCTGAACCCGTAACTCTGAGTTCCAGCTCTTCGCCGGCTGAGCAGATCAAACGCTCTCCCGCCACAAGGGGGCGTCCCTTCAACTGAAGCTCTCCTTCCAGCACGTACAGGACGGATTTCACCCCTTTAGGCAGTCGCAGTCGCTCCCGGCTTCCGGGTGCCAGTTCCCAGAGGTTCATGACCCGCAGGGGGCCAAATCCCAATCGCTCAGGGTCCACCCAGTCATCACAGGAAAAGAGACTGCGCCGCTGTCCGTGTTCCCAGCGGCGTAGTCGCCAGTCTTCTTCGTGATACAGGATCGGATTCATGACTCAGGATGCGTTCAGAATGGCTTGAACCTGATCGATTTCGTCCTGATTGACCGTATGCCCGAAGTTTGGATACAAGGACGCAGTGACCTGGGCACCCAGTTTGCGGAGCAGCTGTTCACTTTCCAGCACTCGCTCTTTGGGGATATGGGGATCGATATCACTGCAGCCCATAAACACCGGAGTGTTTTCCAAGGAACCGGGAAACTCCCGCTGATTGGCACCGAGTCCGATCAGTCCCCCACTCAGTGCGTAGACCCCTCCATAGGCTTTGGGTCGCCGAGCTGCGGATTCCAAAGCTAGACAGGCTCCTTGTGAAAAGCCCATGAGATGGATCTTTTTGGAATCTCCCAAGCTCTCTTCCAGTTCTGTGATGGTGGCGTGTACCAGGTCCAGGGCGGAATCCAGCCAGGGCTGGTTCTGCTGTTCCGGAGCCAAAAAACTGGTTGGGTACCAGGTATTCCGGGCGGCTGCCGGTGCTACCAGAGCAAAGCCGGGCAGATCGAGGTGCTGGGTCAGACCCAACAGATCCTGTGGGGTTCCGCCCCGGCCATGCAGAAGGATCATGGCCTTCTCCGCGTTGGCGATATCGGTGCCGGCGTAAACGGTATTGGCTGTGCTATGCATTAGGAATTCTCCTCGGGTAGGGGGATAAACAGGGAATGACGTAGTTCTTGGACAACATGGCGGGTCAGATGACCTTCGCCCTCGCAGTCCTCGACCAGCAACACTTCTCCACCTTTGAAACGTCGGGATTCGCCTCCGCTGACCGTGATCTCAATTTCTCCGTCTAGCAGAATGATAAACTGACGCTGGGGTGCGTTGTGCCAGTCATGATGATGATCCGCAGGCGTTTCACGGAACATCAGGCTTTGCACAGCGACCGGCTCGGAAATCCGGCCGATCGCGCCGCGATCGATGAGGGGCAGCTCGCACTCCTCAAAGGCGGAGCTGCCATCCTCGCGATTGTAGATGCGGGTGTAGCGCATCTCAGTCCTCTTCCGGGGGGATGGGAGTGAGGACCTTTTCCAGACGATCCCGCATGTGCTCATGCTGACGGGGCAGTTTCAGTCCGGTGCCCAAATCCTCAAGATCTTCGTCTTTCGTGAATCCGGGAGGGTCTGTCGCAATCTCATAGAGAATACCTGAAGGCTCACGGAAATACACGGACATGAAGTAATCCCGATCGATATGTCCCGTCGGATACAGCCCGAACTCTTTCACCGCGTCACGAAGTTCTGCCTCGTGATCGATATCTTTTGCCCGGAAGGCAATGTGGTGCACGATGCCGGCGCCGAGACCGAAGTTTTCCAGCTTTGGATCCACCACCAGGTCATAGAGTCCACCGGTATCCGGCTTTTCTCCACCGAAGCCCAGACGGATGCGGTTTTCTTCTTCTCCCTGCACTTCCATGCCGAAGACCTCGGTCAACAGCTTCAGGCTCTGGGGGGAGGATGGAATCGTGGAGGAAGCAGAATGAAAGCCACGCAAGCGGTGTTCCGCCGGAACCGGGCTGCCTTCCCATACGGGTAGATTGGGTGCATCCTGAACACCGATCAATTCAACCGGCATTCCATCCGGATCGGCAAAAGCCAAACCGGCCTGCCCAAAGCGAGTGAACGCATCGGCCTCCACGCCTTGTTCCTGCAGGCGCTTGGTCCAAAAATCCATGCTGTTTTCATCGATCGCATAGGCCGTAGCGGAGACCTGGTTATTGCCAGTACGCACCTTGGGCATATTGGCCCAGGGGAAAAAGGTGAGAATGGTACCGGGAGAACCCTGTTTGTCCCCATAATAGAAGTGGTAAGTACCGGGGTCATCAAAGTTCACGGTTTTCTTCACCAGGCGTTCGCCCAGAGTCTGGGTGTAGAAGCGCCAGTTGTTCACGGGGTCACCAGCAACGGCGGTGATGTGATGGATACCTTGGATTTTGTTCATGGTTCTGTGTCTTGGTTGGGGTTATTTGGAGAGCCCCTGAACGGGACCCTTCTGTTTGCTTGTTGGGAGCATCATAGCTCAGTCCGATGCAAACACCTCATATCCATTGAGAATGACTTTATGCGTTTCATGCATAAGTCCCTTGTGCTTCTGCAAAAGCCATCGCATAAAAGAGATATGGAGCTTCGACAACTGGAACAGTATTTAGCGGTGGCGGATGAGCTTAGTTTCTCCGCAGCAGCCCGTCGTCTACATATGTCCCAGCCAGCCTTAAGCCGCTCGGTGAAGCAACTGGAGGAAGAGCTGGGCGTAACCTTACTGGAGCGAAGTACGGCACGGGTTCGCTTGACCGCAGCCGGGGATCGGCTGATTGACCTTGCCAACGATCTCATTGATCAAAGCAAAGAGCTTCAGGGCGAATTGCGGCGTATAGGGGAAGGGAAGCAGCAGCGCCTGGAAATTGGCTACATTACCCCGGCTCTGGATTCCTTTCTGCAGGAATCTCTGGATATGTCCCAGGCCCGATTTCCGGATTTGACCTTGAATCTGCATGATCTCTCGCCGCAGGCCCAGACAGAGCGTTTGGAAAAGGGGGAACTGGATGTCGCCTTGCTGGGATCAGCCTGTCCGGTGCTGGAGCAACGCTTTGATCTGTTTCAGATCTGTGAGATTCCTTTGCGCCTGGCTCTGAGCAGTACCCATGAATGTGCAAGGCGCCGTTCGCTGCATCTCCAGGAGTGCAGCGAAGAAGTCTTTATCTCACTCAAAGAGACTTCCTTCCCCGGCCGACAGGCCTTGGTGGAGGAAGCCTGTATCCAGGCAGGGTTTTCTCCCCGTTTCGGTCGGCAGGCGGACAGTCTGCACAGCCTATTGGCCCTGATTGGCAGTGGTCAGGGCATCAGCCTGGTTCCTGCTGACATGGAAAGTCTGCTCCCCAGTCGGGTGAAGTTACTCCCTCTACGCAGTCCGGAATGCCACATCACTTTTATGGCGGCCGTCACCCGGGATGAAGCCCGCCCCACGGTACGAGCCTTTCTGCAGGAATGCCGTGAATTGGCCCACAGCTCCATGGGTAGACTACGGTGATCCATACGTCGCTTTTAGGGGAGCATCCCCCTACACGCTTTCTAGGAGCTATGCTTCACTCAGAATAGCCTAACTTACCTACAGACAACGCTCCCCAACTGCATCTATACTGAAACTTGTCCATGCCAGTTCGCATCCACTAAAACTACATGCCTTCCGTTAAGCCATCGCAGGGTGCCTTTACAGAACCCGTTCGGCAATTTACACGTCGTTACAGTGCGGCGTTGATTCTGGTTGCCAGCCTGGTCATCGTTGGACAACTGCTCATTCAGTATAACCTCTATATTCAGAAAGAGGATTCCCGGGTCATCAACATCGCAGGGCGGCAACGCATGCTCAGCCAGCGATTAAGCAAAGCTGCTTTGGAAAGCAGACAAGCTCTGAGTCCGGAAAGTCGGCAAGCCGCCCTAAACGAAGTGGCGAATGTGTTAAAACTCTGGCAGCGCTCCCATCAGGGACTTCAAGTCGGTGATGAGGGCCTGGGGCTATCCGGTAAGAACAGCGCACAGATCCGCGAGATGTATGCGGACATTGAAGATGCCTTTCAGCAGATGAGTGCTGCGGCTACCCGTTTAGGAGAACTAGATCTGGAAGAAGATGCAGCTCCCATGATTGCGGACATTCTCTCCAGAGAGGCCGAGTTTCTGAAAGGCATGAATGCCATTGTGTTTCGGTATGATGACGAAGCGAGGGCCCGTCTACAACGCTTACGTTGGATCGAACTGTTTATCCTGTCCGTAATTTTACTGCTGCTGATCCTGGAGGCACGGCATATTTTCGCACCAGCCGTGCGGGCACTGGGTTACCATATGCATAAACAGGAAGAGATGCAGGTGGAAGCTGAAAGACTGGCCGAAACTCTGAAGGAACAGAACACGACCTTGGATGAAGCACTGCGGGAAGCCCAGTCTGTGGCCAAGTTGAAGTCTGAATTTCTGGCAACCATGAGCCATGAAATTCGCACCCCCATGAATGGCACCCTGGGCATGACAGAATTGCTCCTGCAAAGTGATCTGAACCTCGAACAACGGCAATATGCTGAAACGCTCCAAAACAGTGCGGATACGCTACTCGCGATTCTGAATAACATTCTCGATTACTCCATGATGGAAGCCGGAAAACTTCAACTGGAGCGACGACCTGTGAGCTTGCTCAGCCTTGCAGAAGAAGTGAGCAACCTCTTTGCAGCTGCGGCCGCGGAGAAGGGAATTGAACTCACCTACCGACTCAACAAAAGTGGGCCTGAATGGATTTATGGAGATGAGACCCGCATCAAACAAGTCCTGAATAATCTGACCGGCAACGCAATCAAGTTCACCGAGGCAGGGGAAGTACAACTTCATTTTCTTGGCAGTATGAAGGATGAGAACTCAGGGCAGCTCACGGTTGCCGTTTCCGACAGTGGCATTGGAATTCCAGAGGAACAACGGGAACATCTCTTTCAGATGTTTACACAAGCGGACACTTCGACCACACGGAAATATGGAGGAACGGGTCTGGGTCTGGCGATTTGCAAACGCCTGGTTGAGGCTTTTGGAGGCGAAATCCGTGTGGAAAGCCAAGCAGGATCCGGGACAACGTTTTATGTGAGTTGGCCTGTAGAACAGGCTCCTGCAGATCCGGAAGCGTTGCAGCAACAGGAATCGATGGATCTCAACGGCAAACGGGTGCTCATTGTAGATGATCACGAAGCCAACCGGGAAATTCTCGAAAGCCATTGCAGCCGCTGGGGCATGCAGGTGTTCTTAGCCACTTCCGCTGAGGATGCACTCCAACAACTGGTCGATCTACCTGATCTGGACATGGCGATCCTTGACTACCATATGCCCGGGTTGGACGGGGTTGAACTGGCTACCTTGATGAAACAGGATCCACGACGATCCAACACGCCTCGCATTCTCTTAACCTCGCATCAAAGCCTCGATTTGCAGGACCGGGCGCTCTTTTCCGCCTTTCATTACAAGCCCATTAAAATGAATCACCTTTATGAGCTCTTACGAGGGCAGCTGGTCCCTCAGCCATCACCTGATTCAGAAGGAACGACAGACTTTGAAGAAAGCGCCACGCGCTATCCTCTTCGCATACTCATTGCGGAAGATAACAAAGTAAATCAAATGGTTGCCCGGAAACAGCTGGCGAGGATGGGCTATGAATGCGAGTGGGTAGAAAATGGGCAGGAAGTCCTGGATCGGCTGGAAAAGCACTTCGATATTGATGTGATCTTCATGGATGTTCATATGCCGGAAATGGATGGCCTGAGTAGTACCCGGGAAATTCGAAAACGCTGGCCGGGATCAGATCAGAAACGCGCAAAACCTTGGATCATCGCCATGACGGCCAACGCGTTTGAAGAAGACCGAAAAAAATGTCTGGCCGCAGGAATGGATGATTATCTTTCCAAACCGGTCAAAGGGGATCGACTTCGGAACAAACTCATTCAGGCGTACCGCAGTCTGCAAGCAAACTAGATTTTTCCCGAGATTTCTTAAACGATTTCGGCCTCGGCTTCGTTGGTTGATAGATCTCTGTGTTTACAACTCACTAGTTCTTATGCGCATTCTCCTTATCTTTCCTCTTTTATTCCTCCAGATCTACGCTGAGGAACCCCTCAGCCATGCCCGTCTCCCCAACATCGTATTTCTGTTTGCAGATGACCTCGGTTACGGAGATTTGGGGTGCACAGGACATCCCTATGCACGTACACCTCATCTGGACCGTTTGGCCGAACAGGGGCTGCGTTTTCAGCAGGCTTATGTCACCGGGGTAACCTGCAATCCATCCCGAACCGGATTTATGACCGGAAAATTTCCAGCTAGCTTTCACAAATATACAGCCGATTTTGGTTTCGGTGGGCGGGTGACTGTGAGTGAATTACTCAAACAAAAGGGCTATGCCACCGGACATTTTGGCAAATGGCATATTGGCCCGGAACAGAAGAATAGCACCTATGGCCTGGACCAAATCGAGACCGGGAAACGCAGCAAAACCTTAGGGCGGGATGCGGGACTCTATGAAGAGGCCATTGCCTTCATGCGGGAACATAAGGATCAGCCATTTTACATCAATGTGTGGGGACACATCACCCATTACCCTGTTGATCCTCCAGAGCATTTTGCCGCACGATTTAATGATGTCAGTGTAAACGAAGAAGACTTCGGACCTGCGATGAAGAAAAAGTTTCGCGAAGTCCGTGAGCTTGGTCAAGATGTGGATCTGGGCATGCGCAACTATCTTGGGGATGTGTCCTCTCTCGATGATGCCGTAGGGCGCTTACTTTCAGCGATCGATGAACTTGGTATAGCTGAACATACCATTGTGGTTTTTTCCTCCGATCATGGCCCAGCACCGGTTAAAACCAACAAACAGAAAAAAGGGAAGGGGAGTCAGCCTACGATTATGCGTAATATGTTGGGATCACCCGGTCCCTTCCGGGGCGGAAAACACAGTACACTGGAAGGAGGGGTCCGTGTCCCCTTTATTATCCGATGGCCGGGGAAGGTTCCGGCAGGAGAAGTGGATACGGAATCCGTCATCAGTGGAATCGACTGGTTACCCACACTCTGTGCCATCACAGGAGTCGATATTGATGGAGAGGACTTCGACGGCGAAGATGTTTCCGAAGCCTGGTTTGGAAACAAAGTACATGTTCGAGAGAAGCCCTTGTTCTGGAGAAACAGCGCTACCCGTGCCGCGGTTGCTATGCGGCATGGTCCCTGGAAACTCTACCTGCCCAGACGGAAAGGGGAGCTCCTGCTCTATGACGTTACACAGGACCCCTTGGAACAAAACAACCTGGCCGATTCACAGCCAGAACTGATCAAGCAACTCCGTGCCCAGGCAGAGGCATGGCAAAAAAGCTTACCAGAGAAGTACGAGAAAAAATAAGCTCTTCGAGCTTACTTGGATTCATCCGGGGGATCTGCAGGTACAATCTCCAGCCCATCTTCATCCCCTGTTCCCAGGATGACCTTGAACCCGTGTGTAATATCAATTCCCCACTCATCTTCATCGTCACCAAACCTGGAAGACGACTTTGATTTTTTCGTTTGATTCTGTTCTTTTTCCTTTTTCGGAGCTGTCGTTTTTACCGAATCCTTCTTCAGGGCCTGAGTCTTCTCAGCTTGAGCTACCGTGCCCTTTGGTACATCAGGCTTCGCTTCAGAATGCTCAGCATTGGGGGTGGAAGCTACCGGAGGAGGAACTTCGCTTTCCTCAGATGTGGATGGTTTCGTTTCAGAGAGCTCAGGCTTGGATGCTTCCGCTAGAGACTCGCCTTGTTCCTCCGTTTCGCTGTTCAGCATCTCAGGATCCTTCTTCATCAAGGCTTCTGAACCTGTTTCTGTATCAGATTGAGCCGCAACAGACTGAGGCTTCTCTGCTGGCGCAGCGGGTTGAAGTCCTTGAAGACTGGCAGGAAGCAGCCAATGCTCATACACAAACAACGACGGATCATACAATACGGACCTGCGGGGCAGTCTTCCGGAAAAGACCTTACTGTCATAGACCAGATTTCCATCGACCAAACGGGGATTGCGCAACTCAACTCGAGCTTGGCGGTGTCCATACCCTAACTCATTATACGAGAGCAAGGCGATGGTAGGCTCATCCTCCATACGTTGTTGATGTTCGGCCCAGCCCTCGGAAAACTTCTCGTAATTCAGTAGCACCTTTGAATCCTGGATATAGCCCCGATACTGGTTCACGACCTTGTCTGCCGGACTGAGCGTGAGCGTTTTCCCATCATAGATTGCTTCATCCGCCAGTTGTACAAACACCCGCTCCTGCTGGGCAGGCGGACTGGTACAGGCATTCATCAGACACAGGATAACGAAACAGAAGGGAAGGCACTTTAGGTTCATAGCAGGATTCAGGATCAAACAGAGTACAGTATAAGATCCGTTCTTAGCTTCCAGCGGAAAAGGATGAGCAAATGATTGGGACATTCAGGGCCGTCTTTTGCATTGGTCGCCCCAAGGAAGAAAAAAAGAGCCGTCGTGCCCTTTTTGCTGGCCCTCACTGGAATCCGCCTTCAAGGATGATGGCACTCTTTTGACTCTCATAGGACTGCAGGAATTATGATTATTTACGGCTCACGAATGTATGGCAAATCGGAAAAAGTCAGCGCCTGGGGTATCTGTCCTCATTGTAATCAATATGCCCGGAATGAGAGCTACAACGGAAGAAAATGGGGACATGTCTATTTTATTCCAATCATACCGGCCGGGAAAAAGGTCCGGGTCATGAATGAATGCAGTTCCTGTGATATGGGTTCTCATGTGCCACTCGATGAGATTGAAGGCATGACTCATCAGATCAGAGAGGTCAGCGAATTGGCATTGAAGGCGCTGCTGGCAGGTGAGGCTCAGTTTTCCATCCAAGGAGAAGCCTTAAATTCCCTGCCTGCCTTGTTGGAAGTGACCAGCACCTTGTTAGCTCTGCAAGAAGACAAGTTGGTTGAGTTGACCCATATGGCTCTCAAACAACAATCTGGACTCAGCTATGAAGCCAGCATCTACGAAGCCCAATGGAAAGAGTTGCAGGGACACAAAGACGCCGCAGTGAGTCTGTACAGGGAGGCTGCGTCAATCAATACGCAGGATCATGAGCCTCACCTGCGCTTAGCTATTCTCCTTATCGCCATGGGCAAAGCCCAGGAAGCCCAACCCACGCTGGAACATGCCCGTTCCCTTGTGGACGATCCGCTAATCGTGTTGCCTCATCTCATGGAGGTATATGAACGGCTTCAGAATCATGAAGCACACGCCCAGATTCTCGAAGAGATTTTTCAACAGGCTCCCCAGTTGTCGCAGGATAAATCGTTGCAGAAACGCTACAAGAAGGCCTGTAAAAAAGCAGGCCGCCCTATGAAGGCGGCCTGAGCTACAGGAAGGGTTCCTTTTCGTTTTTTGGTGGAATCGATCAATCTGATTCCGAATTCAACGGGTAGGTTTTCCGTTGCCACTCAAAGATAGAGGGAACCTGTGGGGCAGGGCGGGGCAATGGCTTGCCGTCCAGTTGCATCTTATTCCCTTGCCAGTGTTCCGGCCATCCGGAGCCTTTGAACAGGAGTCCGCTACGGCTTGAAATCACATTGTTTAAGAGTTCCACATTCACATGCCCATCCCCGCGGAATTCAAATGCAGGTTCCACAGCTGATGATACCTGAATATGATTTCCTTCTACCCGTAGGTTGAACACCCGGTGGCGAAAAATCATTCCAGCGCCTCCGCTTACGAGGAAACGGTTGTGCAACAGCATCCATCCTTCATTTGAACCCCCAAGATACACACCACTTTTCGGAGAGCGGAAGTCATTGTTATACATCACATTTCTCGGACCGCCACCCGGTCCATGAATCTCTACTTCCGGTTCCTGAACATATAAGGCGTAGCCATAGGAACCGGATCCGGTTGCGGCATCCACAATGCAGTTTTCGTACAAGTTCTCCAGAGCCCAGCCCATATGAAACTGTGCGTCGGATTGTTCAAACACGGAATTTCGAATCACATTCCCCTGAGCCCCCCATTGCGCATTCGGCGCATGGCGAAGACGTCGGGTATGAATCTGTTCCATCAAACAATCATGGCTACTGCTGACACTGACATAGCCCGTGCCTCCACCTCCTAAGTACCAGGCATCATTAAATTCAGAGTCCCGAACTTCAGAGTTTTTGCTTCCTCCAATATCCACAGGATTTCGCCCAGCCATGTTGACCTTCACATCCCGAATCCAGCTTAGGTAGCTGTTTTGCATCAAGAGTCCATGAATCCAGAGTTTGTTTGTCTGCTCGAGACTAAAGGACTCTAAGCCTATGTTCCGGGAATGATAAACCGTCTCCCCACGGGCTCCCTGATAGGCAGGATAGTCCATGCGAGCAGGCTGGTTCAGGGTCACCGTTTTACCATCCACAGCTTCTACAATGAAAATGCCTGCACGAGGAATATCTTTGCGGGCACTTTGTACTCGGTTCAGAAAATCCTCATGTTTGGGCACAGACAGTTTGAGGAGTTCCCCGACCTGAAGCACCGGCTCCACCTCAAAATGAACCTGCGTGTCCCCACGTTTCACATCCTGAGCCAATTTCCATCGCCGCCCACGGTAGGTCCAACGATCTCCGGGCACATCGATGGCGCCGGGGTTCCTACTGTAGCGGATCTGCCCCTCCGCTTTTCTCTTTTTGGTATCCGCAATCACTTGAAGCGTTGTCTCAGAAACACTGCCGTCTTCCCAACGGGCCCGGGCACGTAATTGCATGGGACCGTCTTGGATCTTCGCCCCGCGTTGTCCCATCAAAAACATAGGTTCGATGATCCAAAACTGCCCGGGTGTGTGTTGGCCCGGGGACATATCCCGTATGAGAGTATCGCCGACAAAGAGCTCTAGTTTTTTCAGGCCATGAGGATAGGCATGTACTTCAACCACGTCATGCCATCCAAGTGTCTGTCCTGGATCGAGGTCCAGAAAGCGGATCTGTGCCGGATCCAATGAATAGGTGAACACAAAGTGGGTTTTATCCGAACCCGCTCCCCGGAGTACCAGATTGTCATGCAGAATCTTCAAAGGGCGATCCAGAATGTAGGTACCTTCTTCAAGTTGTAATACGCCTCCACCGGCTTCACCGATTTGATCCAGAGCTGCCTTGAGAGCAGTCGTGTCTGCTTTGCCATCATTCACAACAGCACCAAAATCCTTAGCGTAATGGGTCACCTCCCGTTCCGGAATGCCTCCAGGAATCCCCGCATAACGCCAATCCGGATACAGGTGACCATCAGGCCCTTTGAGATCCGCAGCCGTGGCCTCAGCTGAAACCGGCCAGGGCAGGGCAGGGGCATCCCCTGTCCGCCTGCCATCTTGTTGCTGCGCTTCCCAGGTTACCGGTTTGGCGTTGGCTCGTACCCGTTTTAAAGCCTCCTCTTCATCAATGAGTTCAATGGAAAAGGCATCCAGGTCCAGACTGCCCGGCTGTCCCAAATTAAAGCCAAAGCGCAGTTCATCCTCCACATGCAAATCCGGCATCACAAATTCGACTTCCTGCCATTCGGGTGTCAACGGAATGCGAACCGACCAGCGGGTCATCCAACGCCCGCCGGATTTAGGATTGGAGGTATTGGAGTAAACCAGGTTGGTCTCCGACTGATCCTTGGAACGAAGCGCGACCTTTACTTTGAAAAAACGTCCCGGACCGGCAGGCAATCCATTTTGCAGGAGCTCCAAACGGGTACCTTCTTTGAGGGTCATCCGTTGATAGTAGTTCCCTTCAAAGGCAGCGTCATCCCGGACCTCATAGAGAATGGGATTATTTGTCCAACTTGAGTTTTCGGTCAATTGTTTGGAACCCAGAATTCCGCTGACTTGACCACCGCTCACGGGAACGCGACCTTCCTCCGGCTCAAAACCAGAGGAAAAGATCTGGGTCGAACCCATCTTTTTGAGGGACAGATTCCGAAATTCTGCACGATCATTAAAGGAACCGAAACCAATCAACCCCGGCCTGGAAGGAGGTAGATCTTTGGCGCTGAGGGCAGGGGGCCCCTGCTGTTCCGGATCATCCACATAGACCCGGACACCTTGTGCGTCACGAATCAAATCCAGGCGAAGCCAACCTTCTTTCAACGCAGCGATCGGTTTTTCTTCCTGATGGAAGGTCCAGCGTTTGCCCTGCTCTCCATCTACACGCATGAGCACAGAATGAACTTTTCCGTCCGAGTCATTGCTTAGATGTGCGTAATTCAGGCTGGGTCCTGCATCTGCTCCCTGGAACACATTGGGAGCAACAAAATCCCAGACCAGGACCACATCAGCACCTTTTTTTTGCAAATCCAGCGACTTGGCTTCCAGCGTCAACTGATAGCTGCCCATAGCGCTGATCTTATCCGAGCCCTGAATGAGTGCGACGGCAGCTGGGCGTCGAACCGGATCTTTGGGGATCTTGCCGACGGATTCAATCCGCCAAAGTTTCTGATCCTGTTTCCAGGAAGAACCTTCCTGAGGAATCAGCTCAAGATCTGAGGCCCGGGCCAAAGACACGGAGATACACAACGTAAGTACAACTGAGAACAGAACACATTTCATGCGCAGTATCCTGCCAGAGAGAGCGGCATCTGCCAAGTTTTACACAATAGATATCCACAGCTTGTTTAATTTACTGTCATTCAGTGGCTTACGCCATACTAGAATATACTTAATATATATTATGCGACGTTGGTAT
>DIYK01000030.1:167023-167897 GCA_002429005.1 Verrucomicrobia bacterium UBA6056 | reverse complement strand
CTGACTCCTGACTCCTGACTCCCTTACGGCAGCTTCTTATAGACGGGGAGTTCGCCTCGGAAGTCGATCTGGTAGCTTTCGTTGCCGTCGCTGATGCGGAGCAGACCGGGTTCCTGGGTGACGAAGGGGCCGCTGAAAATCGGCCAGCTCTTCAGGTCGATTAATTCCCCATTGATGGTGGCATGGGCTGCACGGTTTCCGTGATTATCCCCTTTTGGTGCGGGATTGAAGCTGACTCCCATTTTGACCACATCGGGGATCACCACAGAGAGGATGCTGTCTTTTTGCCACGCGGAGGCATCGAGCTTCACGGCTGCCAATTTCGCTTCAAGATCGCTGTCGTCTTCCAGGACCCAGAGCAGGAAGCCGCTGTTGTGTCCCGGCATTTTCAGGAGGGGTTTGCTTCGCCCTTTTTTGTCGGGAATGGTGGTGCCTAAGGTGATTTCGCCTTCCAGTGCGCGCACAGCCACTTGAATCCCCTCTACGTCATAGACTTTCCAGAGACCGATGCTTTTGGGTTCTTCTGCGGCCAGTTCATCCGGTACCGTGAAGTAGGCGTAGGCTTGTTCCTCGTCCTCCGGAGCGCGGACCAGGGAGAGGTAGACCGGGCCACTCTGCACGCTCTGCACAAAACGGCCTGTGCCGTCGCGGAAACCCGTGCCGGTTTTTTTACCAGTGTGATCGCTCTTGCGCGGGTGCCCTCCGCTGAACTGCAGGGCCCCGTTGCTGCGGGAAACCACCAGCTGGAAGCGGGTGTGTTGACTTTGATGTTGATCCCAAAGGCTACCCAGCGTGAAGCGGGGATGGATGTATACCGTTTCGTGGGAGGCTCCGGGCTTGGGGGGGATATTCTGTCCGTGCCAGTAGTTGGCCT
>DIYK01000030.1:0-166963 GCA_002429005.1 Verrucomicrobia bacterium UBA6056 | reverse complement strand
CTGTCCGTGCCAGTAGTTGGCCTTGGAGTTACGCTGCTCCACCGGAAGCCCCTTCAGGTTGCGGGTGGCGATGTTGTGCAACACGCGACCGGGTTTCCAGCCGGAGGTGATGGGATGGACCGTGTATCGAAACCCACGGGCATCTTCCGGGCTCATCTCCCGGCTACCGTTCCACCATAGGAAACCGGTCTGGTCTGCAATACTGCGGTAGGGGCTACGGGCGTAGCCGCGCTGGTTGGGGGCGGTGTAGATGCCGTCTGTGTATTTGAGCGCGTAGGAGGCGATGAGGTAATCCAGACCGGCCTGGGCGAGGAGTTTCGTTTCTTCATCGGGTGAGAAATCATAGATGTTGAGCAGGGAATTGATGTCGAACATCAGATAGGTGCTGGAGTCCCACTCCCCTTGTCCGGCGGCATAGAGACCTTTCACGTAGTTGCGCAGAATTTCTTTCGCCTGCCGCAGCGTGGCTTCCTTGCTCATGTTGTTGGTGCCGCTGTTGGTGAAGTGCGGCAGAACATTTGCGGAACCCCAGGTCATGGTTTTGTGGTTCTCTGTTCCGGGTGCGCGCAGGTAATCGCGGCGCTTCATCTGGGTGATGAACTTCTCCTGAATCTCCTCTGTGAGTACTTCTTCGCCAAATAGTGGCCAGAAACGGGCCCAGTTTACCGCAGCAAAGTGGTAGTGCTCCTTGTAGCTGCGGTTATCGTTCATATATTTGGCGGGTTCCGGATCTTCCGGGTTGCGCAAGAGACGGGCCATGGCATGCAGAGGGAGATATTTCCCGGGATCTCCACCAGAGAAGTAGCCGCGGCGCCATTTAGCCAAATCTTCTCCAGCCAGCCCTTCGAGAATCAGCTCGCTACGTTCCTTGAACCCTTCGGCATCGGGATAACTGAGCGGGGACCAGGCTTCGGGTGGAGTCTCCTGGGCCTGGAGTAGGGAGAGCAGGGCAATGCTGCCGGCGAGGCAAAAGGAACGGAAGGGCATATCGGTCTCCGGAATGGGGCTACTGTGATGAGCCGTACCCTAGCCATGAGGGGCGGGGGGATGCAATGAAAATTCCCGGAGCTTCCGGGAAAGCGGCTCAAAACACCCAGCGCAGGCCAATGTGTGCAGCAAGACTTTCCCATTCGGCGCCATTCAGGGTGATGTCGCCCAGAGGATCGGTTTGGGTGCCCTCATCGGATTCAAAATTCAAATAACTGACTTCGAGATTGAGGCTCATGCTTTCGCTGAGGCCGTGGACGTAGTTGATCACAAACTGATGACCGAGACCTTCGGCTTCATTGGAGAAGGGCAAATTACGCAGGTTCCAGAACATCTCTCCTTCGTAGCGGTAGAGGTGGAACTGGTAGCGACCGAGTAGGCTTCCTCGCTTACCGATGGGGATGTGGGCACTGAGTCCGAGATAGGGGCCATACCACTCGGCATCGTAGGCGCTGTTGAGTCCGTCAAAGGGACCCAGAACCGCATCTTCGGGACCGATATTGATGGGGAGGCCGAGTAATTGCACCAGGAGATCGCTGCGGTCAATTTCCTGAACCCCATTGGTGTCGGTATGATTCTGCTGGTAATAACTGAATCCGAGTAAGGGCGTCAGAACTAAAGGGTTGTTGTCAAAGCGAAGAGGCGCACCGACATACATTTCGAGGTCGAAGGTATCGCCATCGGTGTCGGCGGTGGAACGGGAGAATTCTCCGCGGCGGTTATCGAGCAGGTAATCGGAGTCGCGGTTGGCACCATCGAGCATGGTGCCGAAGGCAATGCGGCCCCCGAGAATCATCTTGTCCCAACGCCATTCCCCCTGCACACGGAGTTCGGCAATGATCAGGTCGGTCCATTCGAGGTCGGAGAGGATATTCGGCCCACCGGGTCCACCGGCGATGGTCCATTGTCCGCGGTCCTGGCGGTAGCCGAGGTCGATACTGCTATGCAGGGTTGGGGCTTCGGCGCCCTGGGCGATGAGGCTGATGCCTGGACAGAGGGTGAGGGCGAGCAGGGTAAAGCGGAAACATCTCATAGATAAGATGTAGCATGGATTGGGGAAAGGGGAAGTGGGGAACTGCGTGTGAGGGGATCGGACATCCCTTTCGGGTGAGGGGGGGAGAGGGAGAAAGATGGAGACTCTGTGGGTCAGCCCCAGACTGCACGCGCTCCGGCTCAGGGCGAAGGGAAAGGTCTGCCTGTGGTTCCGCTCAGCTCAATCGCCCGAAGGCACGGCGGAGGTAGCGGTGGAATGTTTCTTCGACCTGAAAGAGTTCGAGGAGGCGCTCGTAGAAATCATCCGCGAGAACTTCCTCATCGCTAAACGAACGAATGACAGTGAAACTTTTCTTTCGCAAGTGATCGATGGCAGGATGATCGCTACTGAACCCGCGGGGGGCGGTTTTGACTTTCATGTCGGTTTCCATGCCTTGGGGAAAGAGGCGTTTGAAGTCGGGAGCGTTGAGGATCTCGTCGAGTTCTTCGTGGCTTTCATCAATCTCTTCGCGGATGGCCCTCAGGAGCGGGCCGCTGGGCATATACACCCCACCGCCGGCGATACTGTCTCCGGGACCGAGTTGCACATAATAGAACGGCCCTTCCGCCCCGGAGGAAATCAGGCCGCTGACATTGGTTTTCAGAGGAATGGGTGATTTTTGAAAACGGCTGTCCCGGTAGATGCGGAAGACTTTGGTGGCTTTGGGGTTATCGAGAAAGGCTTCGACCGCCGAATCAAAGGAGGCAATATCGGTGGAGAGTTCCTCGATCCCCTCCTCAAAGACGCTGTGCATTTCCTTGTACTCGGCTTTGCGGGGATTGAACCAGTCCTTGCTATTGTTTTTGTCCAGCTTGCGAAAGAAAGGGAAAAGGTCGGGATGAATCATGGGAGTGCGGAATGTGGAGTTCGGAATGCTGCCTGCGATGTGGGGAGGACGACGTGATGGATTAGTCTACAGGCTCCGGCTCGTCCTTCAACTCTGCGCTCTGTCCGCTGATCAGACTGGCACAGCCGAAGAAGAGGTCGCGGCATTCACAGGCATGACCTGCTTCCTGCAGCATCCGGGTAAAGCGACGGCCGTTGCCAAACGCGAGGGTGTACCGGGCCAGCCAGCGGTAGTTATCGGGATTGCCGAGAAAGAGGCGCCCAAATAATGGGATGATCCATTGCAGATAAAACAGGTAGGGAAGGCGAAGCCAAGGGGAGGGAGGGACGGAAATTTCGACAAAGGCAAAGTGTCCACCGGGTTTGAGCAGTCGAGGCAGATTGGCAACCAACTGGCGCATGCCGGCTTCATCGAGCGTTTTCAAACCAAAGCTGCAGACCAAAGCATCCGGTTGTAGTCGTGGAAGATCCTCCTGCAGGACATCCTGTTGCAGCACATTCACGGGTACGCTGCGTAGGGCTTCGGCTTTGCTGCGGGCTCCAGCACACATTGCCGTGGAGAAATCAATGGCATGAAGCTGTTGTAGGCCCGGCAGATGATGGCTGAGGTATTTCCAGCTTTCGCCCATGCCACACATCAGGTCGCAGACATGCCCTGGATCTGCGTTCTGGATGGCCTTGACCGCCTGACAGCGCCAGCGTTCACTGAAACCTAAGGACGTGATGCTGTTCATCAGTCCGTAGGTACTGGACATCTCGTCAAAGAGAGTACTTACAAACTTGGAACTGTAGTCGATCCCGGGATGAGGGCTGCTCATAGAGGCAGGTTTGATAGCATGGTTACATCATCCCTGTCAGATGATGAGATGGAGTCTCAAAGCTCCACGGCATCGGAAGAGACATCAGCGGTACTCGGGCCGCACTTTATAAGGAATGGGATCGAAGGCACCGGCCTGATAGAAGCCGCGCAGGCGCAGTGCGCAACTGTCGCAGCTGCCGCAGGCCTGATCTTCAGAACGGTAACAGGACCAGGTCTTTTCGATGGGGGCCTTGAGACGGAGTCCGGTCTCGACGATTTCCTTTTTACTCAAGGCAATGATCGGGGTTTCGATACGGATATGGGTATCGGGTTTGCTGCCGCTGTTGATCACCTGTTCAAAATCCCGGAAAAATTCCGGCCGGCAATCTGGATAGCCACTGGAATCCTCGGAGACGGCGCCCACGACAATCGCATCTGCCTCCAGCACTTCGGCCCAGCTTGTGGCTACGGCAAGAAGGTTGGCATTGCGGAAGGGGACGTAACTGCTGGGAATTTCCTCGGATTCCAGATCCGCCTCCGTCACCTCCATGCTGGTATCGGTGAGGCTGCTGCCGCCGATATCTTCGAGGTGCTTGAGGGACACCACCAACTGGCCTTTGGCCGAAAAGGCCTCCGCGAGCTCTTCGAAGGCCTGGCGTTCACGGGCTTCGGTGCGTTGGCCATAATCGGCATGCAGGAAATACAACTCGTCATGGGTCTCCGCCGCCAGGGCTGCGGAGACGCAACTGTCGAGACCACCACTTAATAGAACAACTGCCCGGCTCATGATTACAACAGGTCGCTGGCGAGTTCAGACAGTTCGGAGCGCTCACCGCGTTCCAAGGTGATGTGTGCGTAGAGGTTCTGACCCTTCATGCGTTCGATCAGGTAGGTGAGGCCGTTGGATTGAGAATCCAAGTAGGGATGGTCAATCTGGAAGATGTCTCCAGTGAGAACGATCTTGGTGCCTTCACCGGCGCGGGTGATAATGGTCTTTACCTCATGAGGTGTCAGGTTTTGAGCTTCGTCTACGATAAAGTAAATACGATTGAGGCTGCGGCCGCGGATATAACTCAGCGCGGAGATCATCAGCTTTTCATCTTCCAGCATTTTGCGGATCTGTTCGGCGTTCTGATCCTTGTCCCCGCTCTGCTGATTCTGGATCACGGAGAGGTTGTCATACATGGGTTGCATGTATGGATCCAACTTGGCTTTGATTTCGCCGGGCAGGTAGCCGATATCTTTGTTGCTGAGCGGAACCACGGGACGGGCCATAAAGATCTGACGGTAGGCACGGCGGTTTTCCAAGGCTGCGGCCAACGCGAGCAGTGTTTTGCCGGTACCGGCTTTTCCGGAGATGCTGACCAGGGGAATATCGTCGTTGAGCAGGGTGGCCAGGGCGAAGGCCTGTTCCGAGTTCCGCGGCGTGATGCCGAACACGGTGCGTTTGTCCACGCGTTTCAGGGTCTGGGTGAGCGGATCATAGGTGGCGAGAGCACTTTTTTTCCCGTTCCGGAGAATACAGTTTTCGTGAGCGACCAAGGGTTCCGGGACATTGACGGCATCCACGGGTACTTCAAAAGGGACGTGGTACATGGCCTCAACCACATCGGAATCGACATGTTCGATGGTGCGGCGGCCACTGTAGAGGGTGCTGACGTCGGCCACATGGTCGGTGCGGTAGTCCTGGGAGGGTACGCCTACCGATTTGGCTTTCATACGCAGGTTCACATCTTTGGTGACGAGGAACACCTTGCGGTTGCGGTACTGCTCCTTTTGGTGCAGGGCGACATTGAGAATCTGATGATCCGGTTTGCCCACATTAAACATGCCGACCAGGCGTTCGTGGGTGCGGGGTTCAATCACCACCCGGAGTTTACCTCGGCCCTTGCCCAGGGAGATGCCGTTATCGAACAAATCATCGCCGCTGATGCCATCCAATTTGCGGACGAACTCCCGGGCATGAAAGTTGATCGATTCATTCCCCTTTTTGAAGTTATCCAGTTCCTCAAGCACGGTGATCGGAATGGCGATATCGTGCTCCTCGAACTGGTCGATGCTGCTGCTGTCGTGAAGAATTACGTTGGTGTCGAGTACGAAGAGTTTCTTGGGCTTTGCGGTCATTGAACTACAGGTTGCGGTTGCGGCGGATCCCTGTCAATGGGGAATAGGACAGGAAAATGTTAAAGAAACATGATGTTACCATTCTGTTTCTTTATGGAGTGTGTTGTTTGCGCTTGCGCAGTTGTTGTAAGTCCTTATCGCTACGGCATGCCCATACAATCTCACCACGCAAATCAAGAATCCCTGCGCCTGGAGGCGCTGAAGCGCTATCAGCTCTTGGATACCCCGGCCGAAGAGGTGTTTGACGATTATACCCGCTTGGTGTCGCGAACGCTGGATGTGCCGATTTCCCTGATCTCGCTGGTGGATGATTGCAGGCAATGGTTTAAGTCCTGTCTGGGCTGGCAAAGGCAGGAAACTCCGAGAGAGGTGGCTTTCTGCGATTACACCATTCAGCAAACGAAGGTGATGGTTGTGGAAGATGCGCTGGAGGATGATCGTTTCCGCAACAACCCGCTGGTACGGGAGGATCCCTACATCCGCTTTTATGCGGGAGCGCCTCTGATGACTCCACAGGGAGTTGCGCTGGGTTCGTTGTGCGCGATTGACCGACGTCCCCGCAAAGTCTGTGCGGAGCAAGTGGCGGACTTAGAGGCCTTAGCGCGTCAGCTGATGAATCTGATGGAATTGCGCCGGGTCTCTGTGGATTTGGAGGAAGCCCTGTCTCGGGTTCGCAATCTGGAGGGGTTGATCCCGATGTGTTCCTACTGCAAAAAGATTCGTTCTGAGGAGGGGGACTGGGAGGAACTGGAAACCTATATCCAAAAACGAACCTATGCAGATCTGACCCATTGCATTTGCCCGGCCTGTTACAAAGAGCTCACCGGGGAAGATCCCCCGGAGGGCTAAGTCCTGGACTTCGTTTCCGCTCAGGCCGCCGACCTTGCATGAGGAATGGATGGCTGCCGGCAGGTACTCTATCCAGCAATCGTAGCTTCTTATTGTGATTCCACGTCATTTGCTTTTCGATTTCGCAGGCTAATTCGATTAAGGGGTGACCATGGCTAGACTTGTAAACCGTTTTTCCTGGTCTCATTCTGCGGCCGCAGATTTTGAGGCCTGCCGTCGACGCCGCTATTACGCGAAATATGCTGCCTGGGGCGGTTGGGAGCGTGGGGCTTCCGAGGAGAGTCGTTTGGCCTATCGGCTGAACAAGATGAGCAATCGCTATGCCTTGCAGGGAATTGCCGCAGAAGACGGCGTCATGTGGATGTTGCGTGAAACCCAAGCGGGTCGTCCGGCTTCAGCGGATTTGGCGTGGCGACGTTGCTGCAAACCGATGCTCGCCCGTTTGTGGCAGGAGTCTGTAGACAAAGCCTGGATGCGCGAAGCGAAGCGCTGTTGTCTGCATGAACACTATTACCCTGAATTCTGCGGGAAAGAGGATCTGGAGATGAAAAAAGAGGTGGCTGCTGCGGTTCAGAGTTGCCTCAAGCACTTTGAGCAACAGATCCTTCCGCAATTGAAGGAGGTACGCCCGGAGGATGAAGTGCCCATTGCGGTTGTGGGCAAAGGGGATGCAGAACATTTCGAGCTCGATGGGCTGAAAATTTATGCCATTCCCGACTATGTTTTCCGGCGTGGAGATCTTTTGGAAATCTGGGACTGGAAGAGTGGGCGTCCGAAAGAGGAGCATGCAGATCAGATCAGACTGTACGCACTATGGGCGGGCAGAAAGCATGGAATTCCGCCAGAACGCATTCAGCTTAAGCTGATTTATTTGCAGGAGGGTGGAATTGAAGAGGTGGAGGTTGAAGCAGAACATCTCTATGAAGTGGGGCAACGCATTGCGGAGTCTGTTGAAGATATGCGGCAATATTTGATTGCAGAGGATTTGCAGAAAAATGAAGCCATGCCCAAAGAGGAATGGGAACTCTGCTACGAACCGGCCTTTTGTAAGCGCTGCGGCTTTTGGGAGCTTTGTAAACAGGAACCGGGACTGGCGGAAGAAGTCCTCCCAGCGGGGTGATTGACTTCACCATAAGGGCTTGTTAGGCTGACCCATTATGAGCGAGACACCCGATCCATCCCATGCTCCCCAAGACCGCATCGTAGTTGCGGTAGACGGGGATACCGGCTATGTGCGCGTGGAGGGACGTGGTTCCTTCAAAGTCAGTGCAACGGTCAAGGATTTTTGTCGTCGAGTGCAGGAACAGGACGGAAAGCATCTGGTCGTCAATTTAGAGAAATGCGTGGGCATGGACAGTACCTTTATGGGGGTACTGGCCGGCATCAGCCAGAAGTTGAAGAAAGAAGGGGGCTCCCTTCGCATGACCCACGTCTCTGAAAAACTGAAAGGCTTGATGACCACCTTGGGACTGATTCGTTTGGTCACGGTCGTTGAAGATCCTGAACCCGCACCGGAAGCGACCGAAGAATTGAAAGCGACGCCCCAGGGTGCATTGGCCTCTGCGCAAGAAATGCTCGAGGCTCATGAAACCCTCGTGGATATTCAGGAAGATAACAAGCTGCGCTTTCAGGATGTGCTTGACTATCTCCGGGAAGATATCCAGCGTCAGCGCTCGACCTGACGTCCCCCCCTGCTCTCCGTATGATCCAGCTGCAGCACGCTTTTCATCCGATGATTCTTGGCCAAACGGTGGTGCTGCTCTCCTCCGCGCTGGTGGTGCTGGTGTTTCTGGCACTGGGCCTGGGCTATGCAGCCATTTCCATTATCCGTAAAACGCGGGAAAGCCGCGACAGCCTCATTGCGGAAAAGGATATGATTTACAACTACGTCCAAAGCTTGGGCGAAGTGTTTACCGAGTCCGAGGAATTGGACATCGACCGGATTCTCGAGCGCGTGCTCTATTTTTCTCTGCGTACCACCCACAGCGGCGGGGGCGCGGTTTATCTGAAAATGGAAGACGAGCTGCTGGAAGCCCGGGCGGTGAGCGGCGTCTTCCCCCCGATGACCGGGGTCAAAAAAGTCGGTGGCCTGGACCCCGGTGTGCTGAAGAGCGAGCAGTTGGCAGCTTTGGTGCGGAATAGCCCCATTGCGGTGGGGGAAGGGCTGATCGGGCAGGTAGCTGATTTTGGCACCCCGTTGTTGTTGGAACATGCCGAGCTGGATCCCCGGGTGCCTCACTTCGATAATAGCCTGTTGAATGTGAAGAGCATTCTCATGGTTCCGATGCGTTTCCGCCATGAAACGATGGGCGTGGTTTGTGTGGTCAACCGTACCGACGGGGAAGCCCTGAGTGAGCGGGATCAGAGTCTCTTACAGGCGCTGGCGGATCAGGCTTCGATTTCGGTCTACTACGCCAAATTCCGCGCAGCCCTGAATGAGAAACAGCGTCTGGATCGCGATTTGGATTTGGCTATGCGTATTCAGAAAGGTTTGCTTCCGGATGAACTGCCGGAGGTTCCGGGCCTAGATGTAGAGGCCTTTAATCTGGCGGCCCTGGAAGTGGGTGGGGACTACTACGATGTGATTCCGGTGGATGAGGATCACACTGCCTTTGTGGTGGCAGACGTCTCAGGTAAAGGAATGGGTGGGGCCTTAATGATGTCGATCTGCCGTTCGGTGTTGCGGGCCCACGCTCCGCGTGAAACCGATCCGGCTCAAGTGCTGCGCAATGTAAACCGCACCATGATGAACGACATGTATGAGGACATGTTCGTGACCTTACTCTACATGGTTTATAATCATCATACCCGTGAGCTGAATGTAGCCCGGGCCGGTCATGACCCCTTGATGATGTTGCCCAAGGATTCGGCTACGGTGCTCCGGGAAATGAGTGGCGGCATTGCGATTGGGATGTTGGAACCGGATATTTTTGATGACATCATCGAAAGTCACAGCCTGACTCTGAAGCCGGGAACGCTGGCGGTTGCCTACACGGATGGGATTACCGAGGCGATGAACAGCCAAGGGGAGGAGTGGGGTACACACCCTTTGGAGGACTGCATGATCACCAGCCGGGACATCCCTCTGGAGCAGTTCTGTATGACCGTTCGGGAACGGGTGCTGCGCTTTGCCGGTTCTGCCCCGCAGTACGATGATATGACGCTGATGGTGATTCGCGCCCGCGAAGACTGAGTGAGTTTTCCGATTGACAAGTTGTTTTATTTGACGATGTTAGCCAACGACTTTGACTAATCAAAATTAAGAAGGTTTTCTGTCATGCGTTTCTTTTTTCTTTCTCTTCTCCTTTCGATGAGCAGCTTGTCTCTGTTTGCTGCGGATCAACCCTACAAGGCAGTGGCCACTGTGGGCATGGTGGCCGATATCGTGAGGGCCGTGGCCGGAGAGCATGCTGAGGTGGAAAATCTGATTGGGGAGGGGATTGACCCTCACCTCTACAAACCCACCCGGAATGATGTCGTTGCTCTGCAAAAGGCCGATATCATTTTTTACAATGGTCTCATGCTGGAAGGCAAAATGGGAGATGTCCTGGTGCGTGTAGCCCGCCGTGGTAAACCGGTGTATGCGGTAACCGAACTGTTGTTGGAGCAAGGTGGCTACGTGATGAGTGACGAAGAAGATCATCACGATCCACATGTGTGGATGGATGTTCAGGGCTGGATGAAAGCGGTTGCCGTGGTACGCGATGCCCTGGTGGAGTTCGATGCAGAACATGCTGCTGATTATAAACAGAATGCGGAGAGCTACCTGAAGCGTCTGACAGATCTGGATGCCTACGCGAAGAAGGTGATGGCTACGATTCCAGAAGGACAACGTGTTCTGGTGACGGCTCATGATGCGTTTGGATATCTGGGCCGGGCCTATGGGCTGGAAGTGAAAGGGATTCAGGGCTTGAGTACCGAATCAGAAGCTGGGCTTAAAGATATCGAAAACCTGGTCCGTTTTCTGGTGAAGAACAAAATTCCTTCTGTCTTCGTGGAAACATCGGTGTCCGATAAAAATGTTCGTGCTCTGGTGGAAGGGGCAAAGGCTCAGGGACATCCTCTGAAGATTGGCGGAGAGTTGTTTTCCGATGCGATGGGTGAAGCGGGAAGCTATGAAGGAACCTACATCGGTATGATTGATCATAACGTAACCACCATCGCCCTCGCACTGGGCGGTGAAGCTCCCAAAACGGGGTTCCAAGGGAAACTTTCCGGGGAAACTCATGGGCATTGACGCCGTTTTGGAGGACCGCCCCTCCGCTTCACAGCGGATTCGGGAGGTCCCCAGTCATCCGGATACGGTGCCACTGGCGATCGATGATCTCACGGTGGCTTACCAGAGTAAACCGGTGCTCTGGGATATCGATCTGGATATCCCGGAGGGGAAACTGGTGGGTATTGTCGGTCCGAATGGTGCTGGCAAAAGTACGCTGATCAAAGCTTGTTTGGATTTGGTACCCAAGGCTTCCGGCCGGGTGAAGGTGTATGGAAAAGCTTATTCCGAAAACCGATCTCTGGTGGGTTATGTGCCTCAGCGGGAAAGCGTGGATTGGGATTATCCGGTTTCTGCCCTGGATGTGGTGACGATGGGGACCTATGGCCGCATCGGGCTGTTTAACCCGGTGCGGAAAAAACATCGCGAAGAAGCCATGCAGGCTCTGGAGCATGTGGGCATTGGTCATTTGGCCAAACGTCAAATAAGCCAACTCTCCGGTGGGCAGCAGCAACGGGTTTTTCTGGCCCGGGCCTTGGCACAGGATGCCAAACTCTATTTCATGGATGAACCTTTTGCCGCCGTGGACGCGGCGACGGAACAGGCGATTGTCGGCTTGTTACATGAACTGAAAGAACAGGGCAAAACCGTCCTGGTTGTGCATCATGACCTCGCGTCGGTTTCCCAGTATTTTGACTGGGTGGTATTGCTGAACATGCGTGTGGTGAATGCAGGACCTACGGAAGAGGTGTTCACCCGCGAAAATCTCAAGGCCACCTATGGCGGTAAGTTGGCCTTGTTGGATGAGGCGGGGCAGGCCTTGCGGGATTCCCTTCGCTAATGTCTGAATCAGGAACCTTGCTGGCGGATGTGCTGCAGGTGCTCCTGCTGCAGACGCACAATACCCGCACGGTGGTGTTAAGTACCGCGTTGCTGGGCATGGCCTCCGGGTTGGTGGGTTCCTTTCTGCTCTTGCGCAAACGTTCCTTGATGGGCGATGCCTTGTCCCATGCCAGTCTGCCGGGTATCGCCATAGCGTTTCTTTTGATGGTGAAGCTGGGCGGAAACGGAAAATTTTTACCAGGCTTGCTCGCAGGAGGTACTCTGACCGGCCTCTTGGGGGTGGGCTGGGTGATGGCCATCCGGAAAAAGTCCAAGATCAAAGATGATACCGCCATGGGCATTGTGCTCTCAGTATTTTACGGGCTGGGTGTGGCCATGTTGCAAATGGTGAGTTCGGTGCCGGAAGCTTCTGCGGCTGGACTGGAAAGTTTTATTCTGGGGAAAACGGCCTCGATGGTTACACAGGATCTGGTGCTGATTGCGGGGGTGGCCTCCCTGACCATTCTGTTCTCCTTGTTGCTGCTGAAAGAGTTTACGTTACTCTGCTTTGACGAAACCTTTATGCACTCGCTGGGCTGGCCGGTGCAACGGGTCGATACTATTCTTCTGATCCTGGTGACGGCGGTCACCGTGATTGGCCTGCAGGCGGTGGGTTTGATTCTGATTATTGCTTTTTTGATTACCCCAGCAGCCGCAGCTCGTTTCTGGACGAACACCTTGTCTCATATGTTGCTGTTGGCGGCTCTGATTGGAGCATTAAGTGGTTGGCTGGGTTCATCGATCTCTGCCCTGTATCCTAATTTGCCGGCGGGAGCCTTGATTGTGCTGGTGGCGGCAGGGGTGTTTTTGTTTAGCATGTTCTTCGGTGGCGCCCGCGGGGTCTTGCGCCGGGGCTGGCTGCACATTCGTCTTCGCCGTCGGGTGGGACGTCAGCATTTGCTGCGAGCGGTTTTCGAATTGCTTGAGGCCCGGGGAGAGGCTCTTGCAGGCTGGCCGCCGAATGAGCCCGTGAAATTAGAGGAGTTGCTGGCCAAGCGCAGTTGGTCCCATGGGCGCCTCAAACAGCTGTTGCGACAGGCCCGTAGAGAGGATCACATTGAACGGGCACCGGGAAGCTGGGTGCAGCTTTCTGAATCCGGTTTTGCCGAGGCCGCCCGGCATACCCGGAACCACCGTCTCTGGGAGATGTATCTCATTACACATGCCGATGTGGCTACCCAGCACGTAGACCGGGATGCCGATCTGGTGGAGCATGTTCTGGGCGTGGAACTGGTACGGAAACTGGAACAGAAATTGACAGAAGAGGGCGTGGCTTTGAATTTGCCGGCCTCTCCTCACCTGATTTCCAAAACCGTGGAGCCGGCATCATGATCTGGCTACTGGATGATACCTGGATTGTGATTACAGGCGCACTTTGTGCTGTAGCCTGTGCGCTCCCGGGCTGTTTTATGGTGCTGCGAAAAATGAGCATGATGGGTGATGCCATCAGCCACGCGGTTCTCCCCGGGCTGGCTATCGGCTATTTGGTGGCGGAGAGCCGGGATGCTCTGCCCATGTTACTGGGGGCTGCCCTCGTTGGCGTGCTGACAGCCCTGTTCACCCAGTGGGTGGGCCAGTTTGGCAACGTAGACCGGGGCGCGGCGATGGGAATCGTATTTACGACCTTATTTGCCCTGGGACTTGTGCTGATTGAACGTGCTGCAGATCATGAGAACATCGATCTCGATCCGAGCTGTGTGCTCTATGGTGCCTTGGAAATGGCTCCGCTGGATTTGATGACTCTGGGCGCTTGGGAAATCCCCCGGGCCGCGCTGTGGTTAGCTGTGGTCCTGCTCTTGAATCTGCTGATCATCCTTCTGCTCTATAAAGAATTCAACCTCAGTTCCTTTGATCCATCCTTGGCCAGCACGCTGGGCATCAATGCGACCTTTATGCATTATTTGTTGATGAGTATGGTAGCTGTGACCACGGTGGCTTCCTTTGAAGCGGTGGGCAGCATTATCGTCATTGCGATGTTGATTGTTCCGGGGGCCACGGCCTACCTGCTTACGCAACGGCTCTGGGTGATGCTGTTGCTCAGTGCCCTGTTTGGCATCTTGGCATCCGCTCTGGGGCATGTGGTCGCCATCACCGTTCCGACCTGGTTTGGCTTCGACAGCACCAGCAGCTCCGGCATGATGGCTACCATCGCGGGATTGTTGTTTTTGTTGGTATGGCTGTTTAATCCCAGAGAAGGGGTTTGGGTTCCACGACGGGTGAACAAGACAGAGAGCTAAGCGTTTCCGCCATTGCTTGTTTACCCTGGCGGCATAGGGGCAGGAGTCGAGATTCCTCTTTACCTGGAGCCCCCATGACCTTGTCCCGATTCCTGTTCGCGAAATTGCCCAGCGCTCTGCTGATTCTCTTCCTGCTGTCAGGAGTACATGCTCCTGCCGAAGAGCCTTCGCGCCCTAAAATTGGTCTGTGTCTGGGTGGGGGCGGTGCAAAAGGCTTTGCTCATATTGGAGTCCTTCAGTACCTGGAGGAGCAGCGGGTGCCCATCGATCTCATTGGCGGTACCAGCATGGGGGCCATTGTCAGTGGCTTGTATGCTGCGGGCCTGAGTCCGGATCAGATCGAAAGCGAAATGAATACTCAGAATTGGTGGGCCTTGCTCGAGGATATGCCCTCACGACGCATGCTGACCTATCGCCGCAAATTGGAACAGCGTCGCTATATCTCCAATTTTGAAATTGGACTGGATGGATGGAAGCCGCTGTTGCGTCCGGGTCAGGTGGCCGGGCAGCGGATGAATTCGGTCCTCCAGGAATTGACCTCGGCCTATGCAGGGGTCGAAGATTTTGATCAGCTGCGTATTCCCTTCCGGGCGGTGGCTACGGATGTGCAAACGGGCGAACAGGTGGTCCTCCGCCAGGGTAATCTCGCCCAGGCCATTCGGGCCAGTATGGCGGTGCCGGGTGCGTTTACGCCGGTGAACTTGGACGGGCGCCAGCTGGTAGACGGAGGGCTGGTAAATAATGTGCCGGTCTCGGTCTTGCGGGAAATGGGGGCGGATATCGTGATTGCCGTGGATGTGATCGGGCTGGATGACTGGAGTACAACCGAGAAGCCGATAAACAGTTCTTTGGATATCCTCGGACAGACGATGCTCATCATGCAGCAACCGCAGGTGGATGCGCAGTTGAAACAGGCCGATATTGTGATTCAAGTTCCGATTCATAAGCAGGGCATGGGGGATTTTCATAAAAGCCGGGACATCATTCCGCTGGGCTATACTGCGGCAAAGGCTGTGGCCGAGGCCTTGCAGGCGCTTCAAATCGATGAGGCAGCGTATGCGGAACATCTCGAAGTGGAACTGCCCGAACGACAGCGTCCGTTGACGATCCGCAGTGTAGGCATTTCCGGGCAGCAGCGGGTGGATGAGCGAAGCATCCGCAGTCGGATTCGGGTCAAGCCGGGGGATACGGTGAGCGTGGAGACTCTGGGGAAGGAAAGCGAATACATTCAGGCCATGGGCGACTTCACTCAAGTTCGTTATGAGTTGCAACAGGACGGTGATGCCTATGATTTAACCTATGATGTGGAGGAAAAATCCTGGGGGCCGACCTATCTACGCAGTGGGCTGCGTCTGGAAACCGACTTCGAAAATAATACAGCCTGGAATCTGATCATTGGCTACAACCGACGTCAGTTGAATGCGCTGGGAGCAGAGATGCGGGTCGATGCTAAAGTGGGCCAGGAAACAGGTTTGGGAGTGGATCTGTATCAACCGCTCAGTTTTCGAGACCCGCTCTTCCTCGCACCCTCCCTGGTGCTGGGTCGTAGCCGTCGGGATCTCTTTTCCGGCGATGAGGCAGTGTCCAGTTATGATGTGGAGGAGATCCGCGGAGCCTTGGATCTGGGCTGGTCGTTGCGCGAAATTGGAGAAATCCGGGTCGGTGCAGAGTTTCGGCGAGTTCGTTCTGATGAGGAACCCGGTATGCCGGAGGCGGGCACAAGTACGGAAGAGCTGGGAGCACTGCGGGGACGTCTGGTATTTGATCGACTGGATGACGCGTTCTTCCCGCGAAAAGGCTATCTTCTCAATCTGTTTGGCCGCGCAGTGATGGAATCGATGGGAGCGGATCGGGAATATGAGGTTGCGGAAGCCCAGTTTCTGGGGGTCGCATCGCTGGGCGAGAACAGTTTTGCACTCAGTGCTCGCGCCGGTGGCAGCTTTGATTCAGATGTGCCGCTTTACGATCAGTTTGAACTGGGTGGCTTCGGGAACTTTTCCGGGCTGGCCCCCGGACAATTACGGGGACCCTATGTCGGGGTACTATCACTGGCGTACCGACGCATGCTTGGGCATTTGCCTCCGGGACTGGGAGATGGGATCTATTTCAACCTGAAAGCCGACTCCGGCCAGGTCTGGGAAGAGCAAGAGGATCTGGGAGATGATCTGATCTATGGGGGCACCGTCGCTCTCTCAGCGGACACACTGATTGGGCCCATTTATATGGGCTACGGATATGCAGAGGGGGGAAATCGCCAGTTCTATTTCAGTCTGGGCGCTCAGTTTTAATGAATAAAAAAGGCGCCACATGACGCCTCGTTCTTCAATGGATTTCGATGCGTTCGCTCAGTGAACCCCGCCAGCCCATCCTTCGTCACAGGGCCCGCCCCCAGTGGCGACTTCCACCTTCGACATTACCTCACCATGCCGATTGAGAATGGGGTGATAGAATTCGGACATGGATTCTGTGAGTTCGTTCACGTAGTGACCAATGAAGGTTCGGCGGCTGCGGCTGGCGTGCCGGTTGGGTCCGGATCCGTGGACCAGGTTGCCCCCAAAGATGAGCGTCTGACCTCGTTTGACTTCCACCGGCACGGGCATGCCTTTCTCTTCGGGGAAGGGGTTGATATGGGAGTCCATGTAGCCCATCCAGCGTTTGCTTTCCCCGGAGTCCGGGCAGTAGATACTGTGTTTATGAGAGCCGGGCAGCACGTAGAGGCAGCCATTCTCCACCTCGGAGTCGTCAATAGGTGTCCAGGCTGCAATGCAGGTGGCGGGTTTGCTGAGCAGGAAGAAGTTATCCTGATGCATACCTTGTCCCTTGGCGCCCGGGGGTTTGTAATAATACATGGTCTGAGCGGCGAGTGCGTCACAACCGAGAAAGACTTCGAGAGAGTCCATGACTTTGGGCTCCAATAACCAATCCGTGACTTTTTGACTGTAGCGGTGCGGGTGCATGGCGCGGAGCTGGCGTTCGGTGAAATCAATCTCTTCGTAATGGCTGCCTCCGTCAAACACGGCTCCACCGTGTTCGCGGAAGTCTTCGAAAAAGGCCTCCATGTCCTGAAGCTGTTGGGCGCTGTAGAGATCGTCGAGGATGCAGTATCCCCGTTCCTGAAAATCGAGTAGTGCTTGGGTGTCCATGATGCGTAACCTACAGGGAGCACGGTCAAAACGGAATGGACCTGTCTGCTGAAAACCTGTACGATTCTGCTATGGCTGTTGCTTCTTTTTCTCGTAATCCCTTCCAACCGGAAATCCGTGACCTGGTATTGGGCTCCTGGATTCAGGGGCCAGACTACTTCACCCGGCGGAAGCAGGGGACTCCGAACTGGCTGCTGATGATGACTCGTAGGGGAAAGGCGATGTTGCAAAGTGAAGAGGGAGAAGAGTTTATTGCTGGAGCAGGGGATGTGTTGCTCTACCGTCCGGGTTTCTATCAGGATTATGCCACGCATGAGGATCCGGGGTCCTGGGAGTTTTTATGGGCGCATTTTCTTCCCTTACCCCATTGGGATTTTCTTCCTCTTGGTGAGGAAATCTGGACAGGCCTGCACCGGATTTCCTTGGAAGAAGCAGAAATGCAACAGGTCGTGGAAGAGCTGTTGCCAGCTTTCAGCCCTCCCTGGAAGCGCAGGGACTTGCATGTGGACTATGCGGCGCAGTGCCTGGAGCGGGTCTTTCTGATTCTCCGGGATCGGCCTGTGGCGGGAGAGGCTCATATGGATTCGCGCATTCAAACGGTGTTGCGGGAACTCCGGCTTCATCCGGAGCATGATCATTCGGTGGAGGAGCTGGCGAACATCGCTTCACTCTCCCCCTCCCGTTTTGCCCACCTGTTCCGGGAGCAGTGTGGACAGAGTCCCCGGGCCTATCAGGAGCAGCTGCGACTGATGCAGGCCGCGCATCTCCTGCGGGGCAGCCATCTTAGTATTGGCGACATTGCGCAGAACTGTGGCTTTGAAGACGCCTTCTATTTTTCCCGTCGTTTCCGCAAGGAGCATGGGCTTTCTCCCCGGGCCTTCCGGAAACAGGGACTCTTCTGGGAGTAAGTCTGCCGAATCTCCTTGCTCCGCCGCTCCAGGAAACTTAGTGCTGGCACGTTGCCCGCCCTACACGATCTGACCCCCCATTCGATATGATCCACCCCTGGTTTCCTGACGCAAAACTCGGCATTTTTCTTCACTGGGGCCTGTACTCGGTGAAAGGGATTTCGGAGTCCTGGTCTTTCTTTAATGGACAGATTTCGCAGGAGGATTATTTCGCACAGGCGGATGGATTTAGCGCGGAGAACTATCAGCCCGCGGAGTGGGCGGAGTTGTTTGCTCAGGCCGGGGCTTCCTATGCGGTATTGACCACGAAGCATCATGATGGCTTTTCCCTGTGGGATACGGAATTGAGCCCGTTGAATGCCAAAGAGAGCAGTGCGGCCGGGCGGGATTTGATTGGTCCCTACTGCGAAGCCTTGCGGGAACAGGGCCTCAAGGTGGGGCTGTATTTTTCTCATTTGGACTGGTCGCATCCCGATTACCGCGCTTTTCCACGACCTGCGGATTCGAAACCGATTCCGGGGGATCCCTATCAGTATTCTGAGGACGGGAATCCGCATCCGGAACGCTGGCAGCGCTTCTTGGAGTTTCATCGTGGCCAGTTGGAGGAATTATCCAAACGCTATCATCCGGATCTGTTGTGGTTCGATGGGGATTGGACCCCGCCGGAATCGGAATGGAAGTTTGAAGAACTGCATGCGCTGCTCCATGCGTGGAATCCGGGGGTGATTCTGAACAGCCGCATTGGCCACCATGGTGATTATGCTACTCCGGAGCAGGCGATGCCCATCACTCCGCCTGAAGGGCCCTGGGAGTTTTGTATGACCCTGAACAACTCCTGGGGCTGGCGCTGCGATGATGAGCAGTTTAAATCCACAGAGGATCTGATCGAAATTCTGGTCGAATGTATTTCCGGAGGTGGCAACCTGCTCCTGGCCATTGGACCCAAAGCGGATGGCAGCATCGATCCACGCCACCGCGAACCGCTGCTCGAACTGGGGGACTGGATTCGGCGGCACCATGCGGCGGTGATGGAAAGTGAGCGGGGGCTGCCTTCCGGGCATGTGCATGCCCCCAGCACCCTCTCCAAAGACGGAAGAGTCCTGTACATCTTTCTGGCGCACCCTCCCCGGAAAGCGCTCTTGCTGAAAGGCCTGTATTCCACCCCGACCCTGCAGGCCCGGGTCCTGGGAAGTCAACGGCCTTGCTCACTTCGTACGGTAGGCGGAGCGGCCTGGTTGAATGTGCCGGGAACCACCTACATCGATGTACCCACTGAAGCCTGTGATCCGCACATGACCGTGATTGAAATCCGTGACCAGAACCCGCTCGAGTTCTATCGGGGAGAAGGAATTGCGATTCACAGCAACTAACACAGGGCCGCAACATCCAGCAGGAAAATGAGGAGTAAGGTATGAGTAGAGTAGATGCAACATGGTTGGCCGCCTGGAAAGATCGGGAAGACTTGGCCTGGGAACTGGTTTCCGATCAAATTCATGATCCGGTCGCGCGGGACTTTTTTATTGGCAACGGCTACATCGGTCA
This sequence comes from Verrucomicrobia bacterium UBA6056, assembly GCA_002429005.1. Taxonomy (GTDB): domain Bacteria; phylum Verrucomicrobiota; class Kiritimatiellia; order SS1-B-03-39; family UBA6053; genus UBA6056. Next base: position 147,397 of record DIYK01000030.1, on the reverse strand, counting down.
GAGCGTTCCCCCGGAAGGAGAAGGTAGCTGGAACCTTCCCGATTTGCAGAAGCCTCAGCCCGGTCAACGCGCAGCCGGGGGCTGTCAGATCCATGGATTCACCAATCGGGAATTTCTGATGGATGTGCCGAACTGGTCCGGACTGCGCCTGATCACCGGGAGAAGCGCATACGGTCGGCTGAATGGGCGGCATGAGCACTACCGACAGGTCCTGAACCTGAAAGAGGGTCATGTAAGCACAGAAGTGGATTGGATCAGTGGGGATCTTCCGGAAACGCAACGCCGGGTCAGTCTCTCGTATCAGATGTGGCTTTCCCGGCGGCAACGGAATCTGGCTGTGATCCGCTGTAGCTTTACAGCGGATTTTGACGGAGCCGTCCTGTTTGAAGATAGACTGGATGGCTCCCACTGTGCCGAAGATATGAAGGTCTGGGAAGCCGCGGATGCCCCTCAGCAGGAAATGGCTGTTTCCGCGGTGATGGGATCGGAGCAGCGGCCCATCTTTCTGGCCTCCCGCATCTGTGTGGAATCCGGAGAGGGCCAGCTGTCACTGGTAAAGGATCTGCCTCTCTGTCGGCAACGTCGTCTGCACCTGAAGGTGAAGAAGGGTCAGAGCTATGTGGTGACCAAGCTGGTGGCGATCTTTACCGGAGAGGATGGCGATCATGCTGCCAACCGGGCTTATCTGTTGCTGAAATATGCTGCGGAGGATCTGGAGCAAGCCTTTGCAGATCATTGTGAGGATTGGAGTCGCCTCTGGGAGAGTGATATTCAATGCAGTCACAAAGGCGTGCAGCGATTGGCGCGGGCTTCGCTGTATCAATTCTATGCACAACTGCGACCTGAGGTGCAGCACAGTCTCGGTCCCACCGGAATTACCGGCATGCGTCAGTGGTCTGGTCGGGCCTTCTGGGATGCGGATTTGTGGATGGCTCCACCCGTGATGCTGTTGCATCCGGAACTGAGTAAAGCCATGGTGGCCTTTCGCCATCACAGTCTGCCGGGGGCGCAGCGGAATGCGCAGGCCGAAGGGCGGGAAGGCGCCCGCTATGCCTGGGAAAGTTTCATCAATGGCGATGAAATCTGCCTGGGGATGACCGGTCAGCAGCTGCACCAGATCGGGGATATCGCGCTGGTGCAGTGGTGGTATTCTCTGATTGCCGATGATCCGGAATATTCCCGGGGACCCGGAGCGGAGGTGATCATCGAATGTGCCCGCTACTTCGCCTCCCGGGCGATATGGAATGATGCCGAATCCCGCTATGAAATTCACAAGGTCTGTTGCGCGGATGAATTCTCCGGCATCGTAAACAACAACTGTTACACCAATTTCGCAGCGATACAGACCCTGGCCTTGGCAAGTGGCATTCTGGAAGAGCGGGGGGACGCGGTTCCGGAGAACTGGGCGGAGATCCGGGAAAAGATGTACCTGCCCTACTGGGAGGAAAAAGGGTTCCCCTTGGAACATGACAGTTACACGGATTGGATGATCAAGCAGGCCGATGTTACCCTGATGATTTATCCCTACGACCTCGGTATGAGTCGTGAAGAAAAGGAGCGGGCGATTGCATTTTACCGCGGACAATATCCCGCTGATAAGATCATGATGTCCTCCGCCATCGATGGCGTGGCGTTCTGTGATCTGGGTCAGAAAGAACAAGCCTGGGACTGCTTCCTGGATTTGCTGCCCCATTTCCGGCAGCCCTGTTTGCATGTGAGTGAATCCCCCGGCAATGAGGTGCTGTCCTTTGCCACCGGTCTGGGCGGATTGTTGCAGCTCATCCTGAATGGCTTTGGCGGCATTCGCATTGTGGAAGAGGGCCTGGAGCTCAAGCCCGCCCTTCCGGCAGACATAGAATTCCTGAGGATCACAGGCCTACACTGTCGCGGGCAACGCTTCGATCTTGAGCTTCGCCAGGACTCCGTGAGCTGTAAAGGCCTGCCGGAGAATTCCGGGTTTTCCATTCGCTGTAGTTCGGATCTGAAACAGGAAGGACTACCTGATGCGGGATGAATTGACCGTATGGGGAAGCGGGCAACTGTTCGCTTTTTCCGGAGTGGATGGGAGTACCTCCTTTGATTATGGCCTGACCCTGCGAAGTGTGGAGCAGGGCTTCCGGGTGGTCTTGCCCGGGGAGGCTCAATTGCAAGTGGGTACGATTCGCAGCGCCCGCTTTGGGGTAGACTGGTGGGAGCTGGAGACGGAACAGGGCTCTCTGCGTGGCGTGTTTGTGGATGCCTTTCATGTGCTCCTGGAGGGCAGACTGGAGATCGAAGAAGCCGGACGGAATAAAGCTGTGCAGATCCTGCAGGAAGGCAATCGTTGTCTCATTGCAAGTCTGGGCTTTCTGAACCCGGAGCATCTCCGTTCCGATTTGGATCAGCTTATTGCGAAACGGAGAAGCTGGGCCGAGGCGGTGCTCGATCGCTGGCAACCCCCGCAGAGCTGGCAGGCCTTGGGGATCAAAGCGCTACAGCAGATGAAGGGCATGGTCTACAGCGCGGAAGGCCAGTTTCAGCATCGCGCGACCACCCCGGACCGCTGGCCGCATCGTTTGGTCTGGCTCTGGGACTCCGCTTTTCATGCCATCGGGTACCGGCATTTCGATCCGGAACTCGCGCGAGATGCCCTGAATGCGGTGTTTGATGCCCAGTTGCCGGATGGGCAGATTGCCATTTGCGCCAGCCCCTATGTGACCGGCCTGCAGCATTCCCAGCCACCCGTGTTGGCCTGGGCCCTTCAGCTCTTGCTGGATACGGAACAAGACAGGGAATGGCTACGAAGCTGTTTTCCGAAGTTGACGGCCTACCTGGCCTGGTTTGAACGACGGCGGGTGCTGCAGGTCGGGGAAGAGATGTGCTTTGGCTGGGTGGAGGATGGCCATACTTCAGAGGGACATTGGTCCGTCTGTGATGAAAGCGGCATGGATAATTCCGCCAGGTTCACTGGAACCGGGGTGCTGCGGGCCTTGGATCTCTGCTGCCTGATGGCCCGGGAATATCAGGTGATGGCTGAACTGGCTCAGGCCTTAGGCGAGGATTCCGCCCCCTGGCAGGAAAAAGCGGAAACGCTAAGCCGCATCATCCACCGCGATTTCTGGGATGAGACGAAAGGCTTATACTGCGATGTGGATCATGCCAGCGGAAGCAGCACGGCTGTGGAATCGGTGTGCGGATTTTATCCGCTGATTCTCGGTGCCCTGCCGGAGGGCCGACTGGAACGCTTGCTTCAGGCCTTGCGGGATCCGCAGCGTTTCGGCACGCCCTGTCCGCTGCCCAGTTTACCCCCCTGCGAAGCAGGTTATGACCAAGACATGTGGAATGGGCCGGTGTGGCTCAACTGCTCCTGGCTGGTGATTCAAGGACTGCTCCGCAATGGGCAGGGTGAACTGGCGGCGGAGATTCGTGAGCGGACCCTGACGATTATGCAGCAGTGGCAACAAGAGCTGGGCTGTATCTTTGAATTCTATGATGATCAGAATGAACAGGCACCGACCAGCTTGCCCCGCAAAGGATCCTGTGACCCGGAATCCAGTCCCTATCACCAAGTGATGCAGGACTTTGGCTGGAGTGCAACCCTTGCCGTGGATCTGATGAGCACGGTGATTGGCAGGGCCCATGCAGATGCATCGTGACACCTTGTTGATCACTGGGGCGAACGGACATGTGGGCTCTCTGCTCATGCAGGGGCTGCAGTGGCCTGGACCCATTCTGGGCATCGATCGAAAAAGCGGAACGGATTCCCGCGTGTTGGTCGCTGATATGGCTGAGATCGCTTCCTTGCCCTTGGATGGCCGCCGGGTCGCACTGGCCATTCATCTAGCTGCGGATCCGGATGAGGCTCACAGTCTGTCTGAGTTAGTTCAGCCGAATATCCTGGGAAATGAATGCGTTCTGCGCTGGTGCGCAGAGCAAGGGGTTCCCCGGATCGTGTATGCCAGTTCCTGTGAAGCGTTCATGGGAACAGCAGGGGAGCTTCCGCTGGATGCAGCCTATGCCCCGCGGAATGTGTATGGCTGTACGAAGGTATTCGGGGAAATGCTCTGCCGCATGTTGCATCAGACCCACGGCTGCCACAGCCTGGCGTTGCGCTTGGGAGCGATGCTCCCGGCGGAGATGCATGAACAGCTTTCCGGAGATCCGGGTTACGAATCGATTCGTGTTCCGGAGGCAGAGTTTCTTCAGGTGATGCAGCGGGTGATTCAGTACCCATGGCAGGGGAGTCATGAAGTGTTTCTGGGACCCCTGGATTCAACTCGCCTGCCCACCCGGGATTCGTTGGCGCGCTTCTTTGGGGAGGGCTGATGGGGCTTCCTTGGAAAGCCCAAGCTCATTAAGGAGGATACGCCTCCGGCCTGTCATCTGCAAAAACCTCTCAGGCCAGAGGCCTAAGTTCCTTTCTTTCGGTGGGTTCGAAATTCAGAGGAGGATAGGCCTCCGGCCTGTCAGTGGACTTTTTCACACAAGGGGGGAATCTGCCTTGTTATTCAGGAGATATATCTAAAGTACGAGGGTTGTGCTTATTTCCCGGTCTTATCCCAAGGCAGGAGATCTGGACGGATTTGATGCTCACTCCATGAGTCCTCAATCTCCATCAGCCGTTGTGCCAGCCGGGAAAGAAGTGTTGCAGCCACATCAGGTTTGTCCGTCAGCGGAATTTTTACATTCTGATAGGGATCGGCGTCATGATCGTAGAGGTACGCATCCGGACTCCCTTCCTGCAGTGGATTCTCATGGATCACCAGCAGGTGGTCACGCGTATGCAGAGCGCGGCTCCTGCCTTCTGCAAACAGAAGTGGCGCATCCTCTGAGGGAGAGATCTCTGAACCCCCTGTATGGAGTAGCAAGGAGGCATAGTTGCTTCCCTGAACTCCGTCCGGGATGTTCTCCTCCATTCCAAGGAGCCCCAGAATGGTTGGGAAAATGTCCGGTACCCCAATCATGTTCAGGTCGATTCCCGGAGGCAGATGCTCCGCCCACCGCAGGATAAAGGGAACGCCGTACGCCTCCAGATAGGGTCCATTTTTACCCAGCTTGTGATGACTCCCCAAGTATTCCCCGTGATCAGAAGTAAACACGACCAGGGTATGATCGAGGACGCCATCATCCCGTAATTGATCCAATACCTGTCCAATATAGTGGTCGACCGAGCTGACCTGACTGAAGTAGTTCCGGACATGATCTACTTCCTCTTCTGCGTTGGGAATGAGATTCTTCCTCACCAGTAAATCCATCCGCTTTGGATAAAGCTCCTCATGGTAATATTCATCCCGATACCCCGTCTCCGTATGCGCATCCGCCCAGGAGCTATGCGGAGGGTTTATCGACCAAATGGCAAAGAAAGGCTTCGTTTCATCTCTTTGTTGATGGGTGTTACGAAGGTACTTCTTCAGCACCTCCGCCTCAATACGGGTAGATAACTGCTCCGGCCTTCCGGCTACCCCGTCGGGCTTTCCTTCATTCACCACCGGATCATTGGAATACACGAGCGGATTACAGTGATCATCACTGATGGTTTGGTAAAAATAAGCGATGCCATGCCGGTCTTTTCCGGGAGGCACATAGGTGTCATAGTGATTAATATAGTGACCGCCAGGTGCTTCTTCCGTTGCTACATAGCTTCCTTCGGCATCAAAATGAGCTACGGTTTGCACCCAATGGCATTTTCCGAAATAGCCAACATCATAACCTGCCTCTGACATCACATCCGTGAGGGTGGTCATGTCCTGCCGTAAGCTGGCCGTTGAGTTGATATGGCAATTTTTCACCAGCCCATTCTGTTCAGGAAAGCGTCCGGAAAACAGCATCCCACGGTGTGGACTGCACACTGGGCTATTGCTGATTGCCGAGGTAAATACGACTCCCTCAGAGGCTAAACGATCCACATGAGGCGTCACCACCGGATCCGGCTCCCCAATCACATGTTCCCGGTATGGAGGATGAGACCAATACCCTTGAGAATAGCGCCTCAACTGGTCTGGGAATATGATCAGTACATTGGGTTTTGATTTCGATGTCATGGCAAAGTGTTGCTTAGTATGTGGAGGAAGGAATGATGTTCTGATTGAGCCGTTCCCCGTTAGAACTATGTACAAAGGAATAGGAAGAAAGTTCTGACCCAGAAGAACTGATCCGTAGCAACGATTCAGGTGCAGAACAAACTTCGACTCTTTGTAACACACAGAAAGAGAAGCTCCAAGACCCACCCTCAAGGGGAGTTCCTAAGAAGCTCGAATCCCATACTCCGGTCTAAATCGATTCCTGGTCACTAGCAGCCTGTCGGACTTTGGACTCCGAAACGAAAATTACCCTTTCGGAGTCCATATTCCGACAGGCTGCTAGATGAAGCTGGAAGCTCTAGTGGCTTCTGTTTCTGATGTTCTCGGGCTGGAAAGCCCAAGCACCGTTTGTTGGGAGGATAGGCCTCCGGCCTGTCAACCTACCTGAACCCCGAACGCCCCCTGAATCCGCTCCGCCGCAGCCAGCAGCATGTGCCCCAGCTCTTCCCGTCGTGACTCGGGCATGGTCAGTGGGTTTCCGCCCAGTGCAAGTACGCCTCGTATTTCATTCGTTCCGGGCTGGCGCAGGGGCACGGCCATGCGGCAGACCAGCGGAATGCCGATCTGATCATCCAGACACCAGCCCCGTTGCTCCAGATCCTCTTCCGCTTGTTTCCATGCCTGCAACTCCTTCGGGGAGAGTTCTGCTTTGGCCAGGAACTTTTCCCGTTCCTCCTCCGATGCTTCCTGCATCATGATCCAGCCCCAGGGACTAAGCGGGTCCGCCTGCTGTCGACTCCCGATCTCCCGCATGCTCGGTGCGGCCGGATGCATGGCTTTGTTGAGCAACTCGTTTTCGTTTCCATCGATGGCGAAACAGGCCGTACTATTTCCACTCTGTTCCGCCAGGGTCGCTAGTTCGGGTTCTGCGGCCTTGCGCAGCTGTTCCAGCGGATCAGCTACTTGTCCCAGTGCCAGCAGTCGGGGACCGGGGACGTAGGCCTGTTGCTCCTTTTGCAACCAGCCTTCGTTCTGCAGCACCCGTAACAGACGGATGAGCGTAGATTTGGCTGTAGCGCTGCGTTGCTGCAATTCGCCAAAGGCCAGGGGATGCTGAGCCTGGGCCACCTGCTCCAGCAGCAGCAGGCCTTTCACCAGGCCGGGGGAACTTGGACTCGTATCTTGTTCTTGACTCATATTCGGGTCTTATTTATGAATTGGACTCATATAGTGATCTTAATGAAAGCTTTTATAGCAAAAAACCCACATATGAGTCCAAGGAACTATGTATGAAACAGCCTAATGTTCTTTTTCTGATGAGCGATCAACACAGCCACCGGGTGCTGGGGCATGCTGGACATCCCCAGGTTCAGACGCCCAACCTGGATCAACTCGCTCAGGAAGGCACCCGCTGCACTCAGGCGATTTGCCAGAATCCCATCTGTACACCCTCGCGGGTGAGTTGGCTGAGCGGTCAGTACGCGCATAATCATGGCTATTACGGATTGGCGGGGCCGAATCCTCAAGGATTGCCGACCCTCTTTGGTCATTTCCGGCGGCATGGGTATCGGACCATCGCCTTGGGGAAAATCCATTGTCCGGAGTACTGGGTGGAGGCGGATTGTGATGTGTTTCACGAAACCTGCGGCTGTTCGATCGGCGGCCGTAGTGCAGCCTATACCGCCTTTCTGGAGGAGCGTGGAGCGACAGAGCGGGAGGATCATGCCCGCTTCCGGGAACATTCCACCAAAGGGCAACCTCTGGATGGGCGTCCCTCGAATGCATCGCATGAGGAAAGTCAGGAAGGCTGGCTGGCGCAGAGGGCCCTGCAGGAAATTCAGGAGTGCCAGGCCTTGGATCAACCGTTCCTAACCTTTGTGAGCATGCCGCGGCCGCATCAGTGTTACGCCCCTTCGCAGGAGTTCTGGGATCTGTATCCGGAGGAAGAAATTCAGTTGCCACCGAATGCAGATCTGGATTTGCAGGCTGCAGGGAAAGCCTCGCATCTACGCAACACGGCCGGCTGGGCACGCAGTGGAGGCTTGGCGTTGTTTGAACCCAAGAGCTTTGAAGCGCAGCGGCGCCGTAAAATCCGGGCCTATCTGGGACAGGTTTCTGAGGTGGACCATGCCGTGGGTACCATCCTGAAAGGTATCGAAGCGATGGGCCTGCAGGAGAATACGATCGTGATCTACTCCAGCGACCATGGGGAGTATGTGTACGAGTTCGGGATCAGTGAAAAAGCACCCGGCATCTGTTCCGATGCGGTATGCCGCATCCCCATGATCTGGCGATTCCCCCCACGGATTCCAGCGGGCGGGGAGGTTTCGGAGTTGGTGGAGGCCGTGGATATGGTGAATACGCTCTGCCATTATTGTGGCTTACCCGAATTGGAGACCGCAGATGGCGTGGATGTGCATGGCCTTCTCGAAGGGAATGCTACGCCGGTCCGACAGGTCGCGGTAACTGAGTTTGCCTGGGCGAAAAGTATCACGGACGGACGCTACCGTCTGGTCTACTATCCGGAACGGCACCCGGTATCGCAGGAGGAACCCGGGTTCTACGAACTCTATGATCTGCAGGAGGATCCCTGGGAGATGAAAAATCTCTATCAGGATCCAGCCCATGAGCAGACCTATCTGCGCTTGCAGGCTCAATTACTCAACTGGCTGATCAGCAGCACCCGCACAAAAACCCAGCTGAATTTTCCCCAACAGCAGGGCGAGCAATGGGAGCGGCGTTACAACAACAGCGTCAATGCCGACGGAAAATTCTCCCCCAAACATCTCCCGGTCAGCGACCAGCATTGCAATTATCTGTGATCATTCCCTTCGAGGTTGCGGGTGAGCTGATGGGCACCGGGCTGGAGTTCTTCTACTTCCCGACCGGGAAGGTCGAGGATACCACTACAGCCCTCAGGTAGTTCCAGGTTGAGCTGGAGTTGAGTGTCCTTCCGTTGCCAGTGGATCGAAATGCGCCCAGCCGGAGCCTCCAGACTGGCGGAGGCTTCGGATAGGCTGCCTCCGGGCCGGGGTTTAAATCGGATACGGGTGTAGCCGGGTTCCTCCGGGGCCAGGCCGGCAACGGACTCCACCATCCACTGACCCACTGCGCCGTAGGCGTAGTGATTGAAGGAGTTCATTCCTTTGTTTTGAAAGCCCCGTTCCGGATGCCAGCCGTCCCAACGCTCCCAAATGGTGGTTGCCCCCTGGGTGACTGGAAAGAGCCAGGAGGGAAACTCCTCCCGTTCCAACAGGGCATAGGCGAGCTCCAATTCCCCGTGATCCTCCAGGACCTGAAGAAGATAGGGGGTGCCGACAAAGCCGGTTCCGATTTTGGGCCCGTCTTTCCGGATCCGTCTCACCAATTCACGCACACATCCGGGCCGTTGACCTTCTGAGACCAGATTGAAGTGCAAGGCGAGAATGCAGGCGGTCTGGGTCGCTCCGGTAGGCAGACCTTCCGGGGTTAGGAAACGGAATTGAAATGCTTTCCGAACCTCGGAATGCAGTTCCGCCCACAGGGAAGCCTCTTCTTTCTTGTTCAACAGAACGGCCATACGACGGAGCAGCTCTGCATTTCGGGCATAAAAGGCCGTGCCGATCAAATCTTTGGGGGTATTGCCGAAGCTGTTTCCGCTTCCATCCAGTGCAAGCCAGTCTCCGAAGCCTGCCCAGTCCGTTCGGTCGGGGTGGCAGCAAATATGCTGTAGTACCGTCTCCTGTTGCAGGTAGGTCATGTAACGGGTCATGGCCTCATAGTTGTCTTCCACAAAAGAGAGATCTCCGCTGGATTCATAGAGGTACCAGGGAATAAGCACCATGGCATCGGACCAAGCGGGTCCTCCGTAAGGATGCAGGGTGAAGGCTCCCGTGTTGGGTGCAAAACAGGGAATCGCTCCATCCTCGGTCTGCGAGTCCCGCAAATCAGTGAGCCACTTTTTAAAGAAGGGGACAACATCCCGGATAAAGGCAGCCGTGGCTGCGAACACCTGGGCATCCCCGGTCCAGCCCAGCCGTTCATCCCGCTGGGGACAATCGGTAGGCACCTCCAGGAAGTTTCCGTTTTGACCCCAGACAATGTTTTGGAAGAGCTGGTTGAGCAAGGGGTGAGAGCAGGAAAACTCTCCCCTCCGGGGCATGTCCGAATACAGTGCGATTCCCTGGAGGTCCAGGATCTCCGCATCGCCTCCCACGATTTCCACGGAGGCATAGCGGAAACCATGGAAGGTGAAGCTGGGTTCCCACTCTTCCTCTTCTCTTCCCGCAAGGGTGTAACGGTCCGTGGCCCGGGCGCCACGCAGGTTGTCGAGGTACAGGCTGCCATCCGCATGGAGCACTTCCGCATGACGAAGGATGAGAGTAGCCCCGCGATCTCCCCGGACCCGCAGGCGGAGGCGACCGGAAATATTCTGACCCAAATCATAGATGCGTTGCGTTCCCTGCACGCCCAGCTCCTGGCAGGGAAAACATTCCTGTCGGAGCACAACCGGGTCTTCATGCAGCTGTAATTGCGGGGTTGCAACGCTGGAAAGGCGCACCGGCCGGGCGGGACCCGGGTTTTCCAGTAGGCGTGCGTCAAGGTCCTCCCCCATAAGCAGGTCATTGGCTAGAATGGCGGAAGGGTACCACTCCCAGCTTTCATCGGTCTGCAGACTTCCTCCCTCCCAGCTCAGTCTGGCCAGAAAACGGACGCGGTCACTGTCATGCTGTCTGGGTTTGACCGCGACATGGCCGACGGCCCAGCCATCTCCCAAGGTGGCTTCCAGACAGTGCTCTCCCTCGCTGAGTGCAGGCAGCTGTACCCGCATGACCCGCAAACGTTTGCGGAGATCCGTCCAGCCGGGCAGGAATTGACCGGAATGCAGGGGCCTGCCATCCAGGCGGATGTCGCCGAGGCCCATGCAGGTCCAGAGTAATTCGGCGCCCTCGACGTCTTTCGGGAGGTGGAAGCGTTTGCGAAACACGGGAGCGGGGACTCCCTGAAACGGAGAGCCTACCAGATCGGATTCAATCCACTGGGCCGAACGGAGTTCATCAAGGCAGTTCATGGGGGCGATGCTAACACATCTGCAGCAGGCATAGCTTTAACTTCACGACAAATAACTGTAAAATTGCGACATGTCTCAGCTTTCGATTGTGCAACGGAATCAGTTTGCTCCACGTCCGGGGTTCCGGGTTACGGTTCACCGGGAACCGGATCAGGCAGCGATGCGTGGACAGCATCGGCATGATTTCTTTGAAGTGGTGTGGATTCTGGCCGGCCGGGGCGTGCATGTAACCGGATCCTTCCGACACCGGATTGAAGGCGGGGATGTGCTGGTTCTGGATCCGCGTCGAGCACATGGTTACGAAGAGTGTGCGGGTCTTCATCTGATCAATCTGCTCTTGGATCCCAGTCTCGTTCCGGAATGGCAGCAGACCTTTTCACATGTGCCCGGATTTCAACAGCTCTTTCTGCTGACGGCTGAACATTGGGAACGGCAGGGCTATTCCAGTCGTCTGCACTTGGAGGGACAGGATGCAGCTGACTTGAACGAATGGATTTCCCGCATGGAAACCGAAACGCATTCGCCCTCCCTGGAGGCACCCCTGCTGGCAGAGTCCTGGGCCTTGCAGGTGGTGGGCTTGCTCAGCCGCAGGGGCGCGGAGGGATATCGTGCGCAGCGGGCTCCCGCGGTTGAACCTGCCGGGATCAACCGGTTGTTCAGCTGGATTGAATTGCATGTGGAGGATCCTCTACATGTGGAGGATTTGGCCCGGGAGGCGGGTTTGTCGGTACGAAGTTTACAGCGTCGTTTTCGCGAACGCACAGGACAAAGCCCCATGCAGTATTTGCAACAGCGGCGCATGCGCAGGGCGGAACGTCTTTTACTTCGCGAGAGGCAGCTCAGCATTGCCGAAGTGGCGCGGCGCTGCGGCTTTCAGGATCCCAACCATTTTTCGGCAGCCGTGCGCAGCTTCTTTGGTCATTCCCCACGGGCCCTCCGCCAAGGCAAAACCGCTTCGAGAGCCTGAGCCCCTGCATTGCTTTCCGAGAGCAAATCTGTTTGAGTGTCCGCGTGAATCAACGACCCGATCTTCCCGTATTTTCGCTGCGCTACGGCGCTTATGAAGCTGACATCCTGGATCCTCGTGCGGATCCGCAGGCCCTCGGGGCCCGCTTTGTGCATGGGGGCTATGTGGCCTCTGTGAAACGAGAAGGGCTGGAGCTGACGGCGCAACCACATCCGGCCTGGTCTGCCTACGAAGGCTGTGGGTTGCCGGAGGTGTTTGAGTGGCCGCTGGGACTGTCTTTTGCCCGTCCGGGGGAGGAACTGTTGCGCGTGGGTGCCGGCCGTTGTCTCTGTCCGGAAGGCCCCGGCATTCCGGGGAGCCATGTCGCGCTGAGTTCCAGTCTGATGTGGCGCTTGGAGGAAGAGACGGAGCAGACGCTGCAGATGAGTTGTAGTGATGAAATGAGCTATGGAAATCAACGCATCGCTTATCAGCTGATCCGGCGGGTGCAACTGCAGGAAGATGGCCTCGATTCACGGACGGAGCTACAACTGGAAGTGCCTTGGAATCTGCCTGTGGCCTGGTTTGCTCATCCCTATGTGCCGCAGCCCAGTGGGGAAGCGACCACCTTTGTCTTTCCGCAGGGGGCCTCCGATCCGCACCGGGATGTCTCTCTGGAACGTTTCAGCTTTGCTGCAGAAGGTGGTTTGCAGAACGTGGTGGGTCTCTGGGGGGCGAATGAAGCCATTCGCATGGAGCTGGATGAACTGGCCGGAGGAGGTTGTCTGGATCTGCAATTGGACCGTCCCCTGGATCATGTGGTCCTCTTCGCCACCCGCCAGGCTGCCAGCCCGGAACCCCAGCTCTGTCGCGCCTGGAAAAACGGCGAACGCAGTGCCTGGACTCTCCGCTACCGCTGGCGCAGCTGAGCAAATTAACCGTCAGGACTGGCGGAGTTTCGACTACTCAGGGATCGGATTTCATGGGTATGGCTGGGATATGTACCGATTCCTGCTGTTGTTGGCCTGTTCTGTGAGTCTGAGCCTGTTGGCGGATGCCATGCCGGATAATCCGGGGGGCGGTAGTGGACAGACCTACTATGTGAATGGAGTGACCGGATCAGATTCGGACACGGGATTGACCCAGGAGCTGGCCTGGAAAACGATCCAGAAAGCGGCGGATACGATGAACCCGGGCGACACGGTGTTGATCATGGATCCGGGCAATGGTTATGCGTATTACGAACGCCGCTGGAACCTGCAGTGGAAAAACTGGCAAATCCACCGCTCCGGTACGCCGGGACAGTACATCAGCTACAGGAACTTTCCGGGGCATCGGCCGGTATTAACGGTGGATACCTACAATGGCTTTGAGGTGGAGGGGGCCAGTTACATCGAGGTTCAGGGTCTGGAGATCAAGGGGCTGCCGGACCCGGCGTCGATCCTGGGGGACGAGCCCAATTCGGAAGACCGGAAAAGCCTGGCACAGGACCCCATGTATTTCGGGAATGGGATCTCGGTGTTTGGAGCGGACTGGTCCCATGTACGCATCCTCAACAACCACATTCATTCGGTGGGTGGGAATGGCATTGGGGCCGCCGGAGGGACGCTCATCCGGGTGGAGGGCAACCGCATCTGGAACAGTACCCACCGCAGTGATGCCGGGAACTCGGCCATCTCCTTTATCAACATGGATGACCGAACCGCCACACCCGCAGAGTACGGCATTCTGGTGCAGGGAAATATAGCCTACGGCAACAAAAACATGGTCGACTTTAAAGGCTATACCCCGAATCAGATCACCGATGGAAACGGCGTGATTCTTGATGGGCTCAATGAATCCCGCTCCCGGCAGGGCTACAGCCACCGTACGGCGGTCATCAATAATCTGTTTTATGTGAATGGCGGCCGCGGGGTGCATGTGTTTAACAGCTCCAAGGTGGACGTGTTCAACAACAGCTGCTGGCATAATCTGGAGTCCAGTGATCTGCAGTTCATTGAAGGGGAACTGAGTGCCGTTCCAGGTACGGGTTCGGTGCTGGATGTGCAGTTCGTAAACAACATCGCGGTGGCCCGCGCAGGCTGCAAAGCTTACAACGTGCCCCAGCATGTGGCTGCGGCGATGAAACACAATCTGGTCGTCAGTGACCGCCAGGATCAGCTGGCTCTGGATCCGAGTAACCTGAACGCGGCCCAGCACCTGTTTCGCAACGCGCACGCGGATCCGGCTCAGGCGGATTTCCGCTTGCAGGCCCTGAGCGAGGCGGTGGATGCGGGCCGGGCGGCAGGGGCTCCGGCCGTTGATCTCCTGGGCCAAGCCCGTCCACAGGGAGCGGGAATCGATCTGGGGGCCTATGAACGAGGCGTGGATGAGGATGCGGATGGCATGCATGACCGTTGGGAGGCCATTCATCATCTGGATCAGCCGGATGGAGATGAAGATCAGGATGGACGCAGTAACCTGGAGGAATTTAACGCCTCCACCTTGCCCCGGGATGCACAATCCCGACTTGAAATTGAGGCGATTCAGCTGGAAGCCAATGGCAGCATGACCCTGATCTGGGATTCCCAACAGGATCCGGAAGCCCCGCAACGCAGTTATGATGTGTACCGGAGCACAGCGCTGGAGGATGATGCGGAATGGACCCGGGTGGCAGAGGATCTCCCTTCAGCCGGTCTCCTCAGTCAGCTCGAAGTCCTGCCTGCCGGGGAGGATCTGATCTTTTACCGGGTGGCTATTCATCAACCCTGAGGGGCCCGCCGGGTGGGCCAGGATCCCTGACCCAGGTAGCTGGGTATGATGTCATAAAACCGCACTGCCTGAAATCCTGTTTCCCGGATGCGCTGACATTCCCTTCTTCAGTCCCGCACCTCCCCAACCTGTCCAATAAAGCTTTGATGCATCCGCTCCCATATTTCAGCCATTAGACGTACTTGTTCGGGGTAGTTGTCGGCCAAATTTTCCAGTTCTGACCGGTCAGCCTCCATATCATAGAGTTCCCATTTGCCGTGGTGGACCGCAACGAGCTTCCATGTTCCCATGCGGAGCGCCCGGTGACCGATATGCCGGAAAAAGATACACTCCCGTTTGAGATCAGATCCATCCTGAATCGTTCTGGCCAAACTCTCTCCTGCCAGAGGCGGGACGTCTTCACCTCTCCATTCCGGCGGAGAGCTCTGTCCTGCGAGATCGAGGAGGGTCGGTACGATGTCGACGAAATGACAGGGTGTGTGGCGCAGCTCCCCGGAAGCATGGATCCCATCAGGCCAATGAACCATGAGGGGAGACGCAATGCCGCCTTCATGGACCCAAGATTTGTGATAGCGGAATGGCGTATTCGCTGCGGTTGACCAGCCGGGTCCAAGGCACAGGTAGGAGTCACCGGAACCAGGGACGGATGTCTTGTCGTGCCGGTCCCCCCGGATGATCTGTTCGGCACTGGCCCCATTGTCGGAGACAAACAGTGTGACCGTGTTTTCCCATTGCCCCATCTCCTTGAGATGGTCAATGACCCGTCCAGCTTCACGATCCATGCGATGAACCATGGCCGCATGAATTTCCATCTTCTTCGCTTGAAAATCCTTTTGTTCCGCAGTCAGGGAACGCCAACTGACGGCCCTTGAGGCTTCGCCAGAGCCAATCTCCTCGCTCAGGGATTCGGCTGAGAGGTTCCAGGATGGTTTGGTATTTGGCTGACGTGGGGAAAGCTCGCAGTTTGTGATCCCCATCCTGCGTAGCCTCTCCAATCGATCTTCACGTACCTTGTCCCATCCTTGATCGTACCTGTTCCGGTAGGCATCGATATCGGCCTGCGGGGCATGAAGCGGAAAATGGGGGGCGATAAATGCAAGGTACAGAAAGAAGGGATGCTGCGAATGATCCTGTTGGTGTTCGCTTAGAAACTCGATCGCCTTTTCTGAAATGGCCGTAGAGGAGTAGTATCCGCTATGGGAGTCAACGGGCTCAAGGGGCTTGTCGTCTAGATTGTGTTCCTTGACTGCAAAGTTTCTGTCGTAATCCCGAATGTGGTAGGAACGGTCGAATCCTCCATGTGCCACCGGCATGGGGTACTGGTTGACATGCCATTTTCCGGAGTGATACGAACGGTATCCCAATGCTTTCAGGTAATGTGGTACGGGTCTCCCCCAATCCGGTAGGGTTCCATCCGCTTTGATATGTGGAACTTGCTGGTAGTAATTTCCCGTCAGGATGCAGGCACGGGAAGGCCAGCATCGGCCGGTGGAATAATGTTGTGTGAATCGCAGCCCCTTGTCGGCAAGCGCATCGAGATTCGGTGTCGAGATCTCACCCCCATAACATCCTGCATCGGAGAACCCCATATCATCCGCGACGATGATGAGAAAATTCGGTTGTTTCATGGTGTCCCTTTCATCCTGAAAACCCGTTTTGGTTCAGGTGTAGGCTAGCGACCACCGTGGTCCTGATACCCAAACCTCTGCCGAAGATCATCCGGACGTTCAAAAGAGTCTCCGCGTTCTGCGAGCAACTGTTCCAATCTCTTCTCCAACTGTTCCTGTACCTGTTGGAGAATTGGATCCGGGTCATGCACCCGATTGCGAAGTTGGAAGGGATCCTCCTGGTTGTCGAATAATAACCAGGGACCGTTTAAATCCCGCACGTAGGTATAGCGTTTCGTGCGCAGTCCCCGATAAGGTCGGCCACCCCGTTGCACGCTGAAATCAGCAAAAGGGGCATAGTTGGCAATAAGCACGGCCCTGTCTCCCTGATTCCCGTCATGAAACCGGGCGGAAACATCCTCGCCTTCCACCACCTCAGGGATGGGGATTCCGCAGAGGGACAGGAGCGTGGGGAAAATATCCGGACTGCAGATCGGGGTTTCAACCTGCAACGGTTTTTTTCCGAACTTCTTTGGCCAGCGAAGCAGGAAGGGGACATGAATCGATTCCTCATAGGGAGTTTGTTTTCGATGTCCCATTTGTCCCAGGGCAAGTTCCGCATGGGATTCAAGGCCATCGCCATGATCAGAGGTGAACACAAAGATTGTATTCTCCTTCAGGCCGGCCTCGCACAATGCCTGATCCAGGTGCCCAATGCTCTGATCGATGGCGGTTACATGTGCATAAAACCCCTGATATTGTTCCCGGGCGGCTTGCTCCCGCCATGAGGGCACGTTCTTCCGGAGAATCATCTTTTCAGGTGGATACAGGGCTTTCAGTTCTTCAGGGGCGGTATCATATGGATTGTGCGGGGGTCCGAATGACAGCACGAACAGAAAGGGAGTTTGTGACTCTTTTCTGCTCTTCAACCAGTGAACGGCATCCTCCGTCTGGGCCGTGACATCATACCCATCCCACTCTTTGATGATATCGTCATCCTGGTCGTAATACTGGGAGGTATTATAGTCATGAGTGCATTCAAGCACCTTCCAATACTCAAACCCCATCCTGCGTTCTTTTGGAATAAAGGTGGATCTTCCCCGTCCGTCCAGATGCCATTTTCCAATGTATGCCGTGTCATATCCTGCTCCGGAGAAGACCTGCCCCATGGTTTCGCCATTGTCGCCCAAGGGCAGATCATTCAGAAACAACCCATGGGTGAGGGGGTACTGCCCAGTAAGAAGACTGGCCCTGTAGGGGGTGCAAATTGGCGTCGTGGAAATGGCATTCTTCACATGGATGCTTTCCGCGGCCATTCGGTCGAGACAGGGGGTCTTTACCGTTGGATTTCCAGTAAATCCCGTTGCATGCGCAGGCATTTGGTCTGCGAAGACATAGACAATATTTGGAGGCGCTTTCATGTACAATCTGCGGGTGGACGGAAGAGGGCAGATCTTACACCCTTATCTCTGATAGCGGCGGAAGGAGATCAGGGCCAGCAGAGAGAGGGCGGCCAATGCCAAGGAAGACGGTTCCGGAATGACAGCGCCGGGGTTGTTGTAGAGAAAGGAAATCTCAGATGAATTCAGGACGGTATCATACAGCTGAACATCATCGAGATAGCCATGTGGGACACGGTCATTGGCACTGGGGGCATCGACGATGCTGTCGCCGAAGACGAGAGGTCCTGTTCCCGTGGAGACAGCAGTAGTTTGATTACTTGGATTGAGGTCGGTGCTGGACCCGTCTACATACCAGGCGATGTCTGCCATGGTGGCACCGTTCGGGACCGTCACCGCCACAAAATGCCAGTTTCCGTCCTGGAAATCCGTTGGAGAGGTTTGACCGCCTGCTCCTGCAATTTCAACCCGCAATGCTGCATCAGACCCCGCGCCCTGTTTCACATCCATACGGGTCCCGTTCCCGTCATTGGTGCCTAAAGAAATGAAGGTCCCGTTATCCGCAACACCAGCGTGTTTCCACCAGAAGGTCATGGTACGGGCATCCTGAGTCCAGGTGAAGGTAGTGTTGGTGATCGCGCCATCTCCAGGTGCGGCGGTTGAACCGTCGCTCCCATCCATAAACAGAGAGCCTGCTCCTACGCGCGGAGCGCTTGTGCTGATTGAGGTCTGGTTCAGTGTGGCAAAATTTCCGATACCGACCGAGTCGGGGGTTGTCCCCGAGGAGTCCACATCAAACCTATAATGGGCGACCAATGCGGCTTGTCCGGAGCTGAGCAGCAGGCCGGCAGAGATCAAGGCCGCGAACCTTGAGCTGGGAGATGATGAAATCTTCATTGTATTTCTCCTCTGAATGTATGTGAGTTTTCGTTGGGGAGCGAAGGATGTCGGATGCTGAACCATACGAAAAACCACACCCCAAACGCCATGCTTCAAAATACTTTTCCCTTGTCTTTTTGCGAATCACGAAAGAATATTTGGATGGGAAACCTTTTCTGTATCCCATTGCCGTAAAAGGGTTACAGGATATTTTTGTGAGAAAGCGGAGATGATTTTGAAAAAGAAAAACTTCAGCATCGGTGTGATCACGCCTGCAGAGATTGAATTAGGACGGCAAATCCTTTTGGGGGTCAAAAGCTACTGTGATGATCATCCCGGATCACGCATGATGCTCATGTCGGCTGAGTCCAAGAGACCCGCTCATGATCTTCTCTGGGGGGTCGGGGGGAGCGTGGATTGTATTATCACGCATTTGAGCACAAAAGAGGATTTGGAGTATCTGGGGACCTTCTCCAAGCACATTGTCTGTACCTCAAACCGCTCCGGCTGGTTGGGCTATCCGGCGGTACTAAATCATGATCATCAGATTGGTGAAATGGGGGCACGTTATCTCCTGTCACTTGGATACCGTGAAGTGGTGTTTCTTTCCTGGGCAACGGATTTCACCTTTGCAGCAGAACGCGAAGCCGGATTTACGCATGTGGTCAAAAAAACCGAGGCCAGCCTGGAGGTGTTTGAACACTGTAGCCAACTCTCGTTGAAGGACGTGGCCAGTGAGTTGTTGTCACGCAGGCGATCTGTGGCCGTGATGGCTCCATCGGATTTGCATGCAAGATGGTTTGCACAAGCCCTGTCGGATGTCGGGTTGTCGATCCCTGAAGAGATTGCGGTGCTGGGGGTAGATGACGACAGCCTGGAAAATAGTTTGAGCCCTGTCAACCTCTCCAGCATCCGGGTAGCCGGAGAGAGAATAGGGTACGAAGCGGCCCAACTTGGCAAACTACTCGTGGAGGGTGCATTCAGTCCTCACTTACCACTCCTGATCCCTCCTGTTCGAGTGATTGAAAGAAGATCGACGAGTAAATTGGCTGTTGAGGACAAATCCGTTGTGAAAGCCATCCGGTTCATGCGAAATAATCTCCGTACGATAGAGGGCGTTCAGGATGTGGTGAACTATTCGAAACTCAACCGGCGGACGCTCGAAATACGCTTCCAGAAGCAATTAGCGAATTCGATCGCTCAAGAGTTAACCAATGTCCGCATGAACAAAACACGGGAACTTCTGGCTACTACAAGCTTCAGTGTGAAAGAAATTTCCGATTTAGTGGGGTATTCCGAGCCCCGGATTTTGTCGGTCGCATTTAAACGTGAAACCGGGGAAAGCCCCAGTCAGTACCGTCAACGAGTCCTTCCTGGGAGTTGAGGCTTTCTCCCTCAGGTGAGAACGGAACTCTGTAAACGCCAAGGTGGGGTCACGATCAGGCCTACACCCGCAGGTGCTTATTCTCCGGCCAGTCGCATGTGTTTCCGCCACCGCCCGGGACTGGCGCCGTGGTAGCGTTTGAAGGCTGTGGAGAACACTGTGGGTGATGAATAGCCCAGATCCATGGCAACCCGGGTTACGCTGTGCCCGCTGCGCAGGAGCATATGGCAGGCTTTGGCCATTAAACGGCGTTGTAGGTGTTCGCTGATGCTTTCTCCGCTGGTTTCCTTAAACCAATGCACAAAACGGCTTGGGGAAAGGTGCAGCTGTGCCGCGAGGTGAAGTCCGCGGAGACTCGCATCCAGTTGTTCCTCAATCAGCGCATCACAGCGCTGCAGCCGTTCGTCCTTCATGCGCAGACCGCCGGGACGCAGATGAATGATGCCCTCCACCAATCGTCGCACCATTTCCGCAATGGCTTCGGCATGCGGAGCCTCCCAGTGGGGCAGTTGCTGCCTGAGCTTGTTCAGGTCGTCCCGTTGGGATCCTCTTTCTTTGTCCCTCCATCCGCTCACACAGCACCAGCCCAGCAGTTCACCGCCCCGATGAAGCGGGACCACCATGTCCACCACGCCAAAGGGACAACTCCGTTTATGGGGGCCCTCCAGCTCGGGTTCGGCGGTATCTGCGGCAATGCAGCGGGCAAGCCGTTGCGGATCGGCTTTGATGGCCAGGCAGTAGGGACCCTGGTGCTGTTGCAGGTTCCTTGGCCAGTTGGACCAGTGTCCCGGGTTCACATCCTTCCACAGCAGTTCCAGGCTACAGGATGTGAGGAGCAGATCGGCCAACTCGGCAAAAGCCTGAACAAAGGCATCTGTGCTAGCGATTTCGTTCAAATGCTGAATAAATAGCATGAAAAGTAAATTAAGTCGACATCTAGGCCACTTGTTTCCGAATCGCTTCTTGGAGTAAAAGAGGAGAATGAAGCATATTCCAGATTCCTTTCGCAGTGCAACGGATGAGATTGTGGACCCGGCGGCCCACATTCCGGTGGTCGAGGATGTCGACCTCTGTGTAGTCGGTGGCTCCTGCACCGGGGTGTTTGCCGCGGTACGGGCCGCCCGACGTGGCCTGCGGGTCGCCCTGATTGAAAAACAGAATTCCTTCGGCGGGGTGGCGACCAACGGCATGGTTTGTATCTGGCATTCGGAATTGTGTACCGAGCACCGTCAGCAGATTTGGTCTGGGGTGACCGCGGAAGTCCTCGAACGTCTCAAACAACGGGATGCTGTAGAAGTGCGGGATCCCAATCCGGACACCCGCTTTATCCTCAATACCGAAGAGCTCAAAATCGAACTGGATGCCCTCGTGGTGGAGCATCAGATCCGACCCTATTTGCATACCTGGTATGCTCGACCTGTCGTGAAGGATGGACACATTGAAGCGGTCATCATTCAGAACAAAGACGGACGCAGTGCCATTCGGGCCAAGGTGTATGTGGATGCCAGCGGCGATGGCGATCTGGCCTCTCATCTGGAGGTTCCCTATACGGTGCGACCGGATCTCCAAGCACCGACCACCTGCGCGAAAATCCGGGGGCTGGGCGGCATCAACATGCGTCAGTTCTACAACGAACATCGGGATGAATTTGATGTGCCCAAGGATGCCGGATGGTCGACGGCCTTTCCGGGTGGGAAAGACGATGTCCGTTTGCATGCGGAAACCCATGTGTTCGGTGCCAACACCGCGGATGCCCGTCAATGGACCGAAGCGGAAATGGAGGGCCGGCGTCATATTCGGGCGATGATGGATATGGTCCGCACGCATATGCCGGAGCGTCGCGAGGATCTCGCTTTGTTGGCGTTGTCTTCTTCCATTGGGGTGCGGGAGACCCGACGCTGCCAGGGTTTGTATCGTCTCACGGAGATGGATGTCCTGGAGGGACGGCATTTTGACGATGCCATCGGCTACGGAAGTTACCGGGTTGATGTGCATTACCCGGAAGGAGGGGGGTACCTGTTTAAATATCTGGACGGGTCGACCATTGCCAGCACCAGCAGCGGTAGGGAATATGGCCGCTGGCGTCCGGAACGGGATGAGAATCCCAGCTTCTATCAGATTCCGTTCCGCACGATGCTCAGTTCGCAGTGTGATAATATGATCATGGCGGGCCGGATGATTGATGCGGATGAAGCTGCCTTCGGTGCCATCCGGGTGATGGTGAATATGAATCAGACCGGGGAGGCTGCAGGGGAAGCTGCCGCGTTGATGGTGGAACAGAATCGCTCCTGTCAGGACATTTCCGTCGGTGAACTCCGGGAGCGCATGCGGGAGGGCGGGTCCCTGATCTTTACGGAAAGCGGAGACTTGCTGGGGGACGATTCCCGGACATCGGATGAGATGGAGAAGGCAAGCGGATCAAGATGAGTGAGGGCGGGGGGCTCCTGCTGGCGCCAGCTGCAGATTACTTCGGTGCTGAACCGGGTTGAAGCTGGAGAGGATGCTTCCCTGAAAGGGATGGGCCCAGCGACTGTCACCGAAGTTCACTTCATGCAGAGTGCCGGAGAGTTCAGGGGCGCCTTCTGCTTGGCCTACGACGGTCATGGCTGTGAGGATGGTCAGGTTCTGCCGTTGATCAAAGCGGGCCTCCAGGTACCGATCCCCCGGATAGTCCTCGCTGCGGCCTCCGGAATAACTGCGTGTGCTGGGAGGCATTTCCAGAATGTGGAGCTCATCGGGAAGATCCTGAAGAAAACGAAGCTGAAGCAGTCCACACTCTGGATCCCGGAGGGTCAGCCCTGCTTTGTCCTCATGCAGACGGACTTCCAAATCCCGTGGAAAACTCAGGTTCCAAGTCCAGGAGCGGGGAGGGCGTTGATGCTCATCCACTAGGTCGAGCAGGGCACACTGAAAATTTCCTGCATCGTTTTCGCGCCAACTAAGGTAGCGTTCCCCGTAGGCTTCCAGATGATGGCGAAGGTCCATGCCGATTTTGCCACCGGATGAGGAAAGGTGCTGGCTAGATATATAGGCAAAGGGTTTTTCCGCGGGGCGTTGTGCAGGATCTGCGTGGGTCAGACTGCTTTGCCAGCGGGATTCTGTACGGGCCTGACCTGCACCGCACATCCAGACCCGTCCCCGCGACATTAGGCGAATCGAGGCGGCGTCATCGTGGGCGTGACCCGGTTTCAGGTGACTGTGGCGGGCGTAGAAACCAAATACGGATTCTTCGCCATGCCCCCAGCGGCTACGCCACCAACCCAGTCCTTGCCTGGAGTCGAGCACCCAGCGCGGCAGATGTTCGTTCGGATCCACCACAGGCAGGTTAAACGGATAGAGGGCCACAGCGAGGGGGAGTCCCCGGTATCCGCATCGCCATGCCCGGACGCCTTCTGCCCCCAGGCTTCGGTCAAAGTATTTCTTCAACGCTGGCTGATCCTCGGGATGGCTCAGCAGAATGCCGGGCAGCACCGGGTTCAGTCGTGCCGCATGGCGTCCCGTGTCATTCCAGTCCAGCATATGCACCTGATCCCCGTGCCGGGCGGTCCCCATCATCATACTGAGCATACTGTGGCGTAACGCGGGAAACTCTTCACAGAGATCCAGACCCCGCCGGTTCCGCAAAGCCAGAATGACGGGAAAGAGCATACTCAGGGTGTAGGCAATATACCCGGTACCTTCATGATAGAGGCCGGCATTGCCGAAGTGATGGCAGAAGGCTCTGAGCCTGCCGATGGCCCAGCTTTCGAGTTCGGAGAGTTCTTCCCGATTTGCTGACAGGCAACAGAGGATGCAGCCACCGTGGGTGAGCGCATACCAGTTGTTGGTAACCATATGGGGATTGGCAGGGCTGATCTCGGTGAAGGACAGGGCCATCCGCACACAGTGTTCACGCAGCGGCTGAAGTTCCTCCTCGGAAAACAGCTTCTCACCGACATCCATGCAACAGCACAGGGCCAGAGCCTGTGCTGCTTTGCCCAGATCCTCCGGGTAGGGCGGGGGAAGTTCTGCGAGGAGCCGGCGGTAGGCCTGGTGGGCCCGGGTGTCATCTTCCTGAAGCCAGGCCAGATTCAATTCATGAAGGTGCCGGACAATTTCTCCGTGATCCTCCTCCGGCTCTTCCAGGGCCCTGAGCATGTCCTCTGCGCTTGTATTTCCGGAGGCGAGAGCCTGTTGAAAGATCTGCTTTCGATCGGGAGAGCTGAAAAGATAAGAGGGCATGATGGTGATTCTACAGGCTTCCTGCTGCACAGGACATCCTGATTGTGAGGATTGGGAACCTATGGAAGGGAAATCACTTGCTGCTGACGGCGGGAGTCTGTTCTGCACGCCGTTGTTCATGAACCTGCAAGGTGAGCAGCGCGGCTGCGCTGCCGGCTACTGGGTAGGCCCGGGCGTAGGCCTGGCGGTAACGCCAGTCCCAGGTGTTCTGTTCCTCATTCAGGCGGAGACGGACGAAGGGGGCATGGGTGGCCTCATCCGTCAGATGTTGGGGTGCCCCCGGAAGGAGCTTGGCCCGGATGCGCCAGGTGCCCGGCAGCCAGACATCTTCCCGAAAAGGACGTCTCCAGTCACCGGTGCTTGCCTGCAGGCTGAGCAGATGCCGGGTTCCTTCACCGAGCAAATCCCGGGGCGCCTGAGCCATCTTAGGACCGCTGTCCTGTAGGGCCATGCATAGGGCAAAGACTCCCAAGGGGTGAGTGCCGAGTCGTTCGTAGTTGCCTTCAAGTACATGGTCCATCTGCGCATCCAGAAGCTTTTTGGCTCGCATCATCCCTCCGGCATAGGGACGCATTGCCTGAATTCCCAGAATGTGCCGCAGCTGATCCAGAGAGGAGAGGCCCTGCGCGGTGCTGACCAGGGTGATGGGAGAGGGTAAGGCTTCAAAGCTTCCGCTGTGGACAGGTACACCGGGGATACCATCAATGTGGTCAAAGGCTTTGACCGGTTGATGGATATTCATTTCGGGGAAGGCTCCGCTGGGATGCTGTGCCGCAATCAGGGCTTTTCCGGCGTTGTGCAGGGCCTGCACGACCGAAACCTCCTGAACGCGGGTTCCGTTTCGCCGTCCGGGTAAAGCCTGCACACGGGTGACGCTTTGGGGTAAGAGACGCTGTTCCCGAGCGATGCGCAGGGCGTACAGGGCCATCCAGGTTTGCTCCAGATCTGCGCTCCGCTGGGTGAAGATGTATTCATCCGCGGTTGTGAAGCTGACCTGTTCGTCGAAATCTGTTTCCCGTTTGTTTAAGGCCTGACGTGGAGAGGGGGAACTGTAACTTCCGGCCATGCGTTCGAGTTTCTCCGTGGCTTCGTTAAGTTGAAGCTGCAGGCTGTCGAGTTTCTGCCGTTCTGTGCGGGATCCGCCATCGCCCAGTTTCGCACTCAGGCTGTCAAAGGCTTCCGTCAGCCGTGCGGATTCCTCCATCCATGCGGCCAGTTCTTCCGGATCCACGGCCACCGCGCCCCAGAGTCCCCGGCCCGGGCCTTCGCGGAGCTGGGCATTCACCAGACGCTGCAGCAGTTCGGGAACCTGTTCGCGGCAGACTTCGTCCCCGCTCTCGGCGAACAGCACCAGCATCCAGGCCAGATCCATGGTGCACTCCGGGGGACCAAAGCTTTCCACCATGCTGGAGAGTTCATCGAGGATCCCCTGAACCCGCTCAGGAACCTCCGCATCCTCCTGTCGCAGCAATACCAGGGCCGCCATGCAGTTGGCTGCAAGTTGGCCAATGCGCCAGCGGTCGGGTCCGTTACGTTCAAAAATCGGCCGATTCACCGTTCTCGACAAGGGACCATTGGGGTCATTTTTGGGAATCTGTACGGTCTGCATGCCAAGTTGTTTTCCCCGGACCCGTACTTCTTTTTTGACCATGCCTCCCTGTTCTTCAGAGCTTCCTTTCCGCTGCACGAGCACCTCTTTGGTACTCCACTCATAGCGGGGGCGCTCCACCGAAACCATGCGGTAGCGCTGGGTAACGCTTTCTTCTCCAACCTTCACCCGTTGACGCTCGGGTGGATCGAAAAACACTTCGAGCTCCTCTGCGTTTTCGTCCTGTTTCGGTAAAGCTTCCAGGGAGCGGATTCCTTTTTCCAAACTGGCGATCACCTGCTCCTCTGCCAACAGTCCCTGGCCACTCTGTTCAGCGAACAGGTGCAGGGAACATCCAATACATACACAGATCCAAGCTTTCATTTTCTCTCCACGGGTACAACAGATCCACAGCGGTTGTTCCGGAAACGGGCTGTTGTGAGGTTCTACTCTGATGTCCCGAACTCTATCCCAAGACAGAGAAAGGCCCTATGGAGATTTTAGTGGTTAAATCTTCAGATTTGCGCAGGTGGCTTGCTGCGATAGTCACTGGGAGAGCAGCCACAGCGTTTGCGGATAAATTTGTTGAAGGCCTGGGCATCCGGGAGGCCCACCCGTTCCGCCACCACCCGGATGGGGAGGGAGCTGTTGCTCAGCAGGCGGGTGGCTACCTCGAGGCGGCGGCGTTGCAGTTCCTCCTGGGCGGAGTGACCGTATTCCTGTTGGAAGAGCCGGTTCAAATGGCTGGGAGATACACCGCAGCGGCGGGCGAGATCGGGGATACGCATGGGTTGGTCCAGGTGATTGCGCAGCAGGCTGAGGGCAATGTGCAGGGCACCGGATCCCCGTGCGGCCGCCGCCGGAGCCTTCAGACTGAGTTTGTTGAGCAGATGCCACAGGGCCACCTCTGCGGCGAGGGGTTGGCTCTGCCACTGCCGCCGGATCCATTCCATCTCCTCCAGCAAAAAGGAGCTTTCCCGGTCTTCACGGCCCCAGCACACCTGAAGCTCTTGATCCGAAAAGGGGTGGGTGAAATGTACTACATAGTGACTGGCCTCTGGAGGAAAGCTCCATTCTGCGCTGAGATTGGGCGGCATCAGACTCCAGGTGTCCGGATGCAGGGCGACTTCGCCAGTATCCCATCGTAAGTGACCGTGATACTGATAGATATGAAAGGCCCAGGCGCTGCGGTGACAATAGCGTTCCTGTTGCATATGACCGTGCCGCACCAAACCTGCGAGCAGAATCCGGGGAGCTTCACTCCAATGGGGAAATGGGGTCATGAGAGATATTTACCACAACATGTCTGGGGAGGGCAATTGTGACAGAGCTGGTATTTCGGGCATACTTCGGACCCAATCTCAGGAGACCCCCCCATGCCTTTATACGAATACCGCAAAAACGCTGAAAACCGCATTCCCTTTTCGGATCCCGATGGTCTGCGACTGTGCACAGGAACAGAGGCCGTCGCGGCCCGCATTCTCGAGCAGGCTTCCGGAGAGCACACTGTGTTTTTGGACGGCTGGTACGGGGTAGACTGGCCTTCCCTCAAAGCTGCAATGGAACAGGCCAGCACGCGTCCGCTGGAATGGATTCCGACCGCCTCACTGTTTCAGGACGCCGAGCGGCTTACCGCGTACCGGAAGCCCTTTATTGGTGACGATCCTTCTTTTGGCCGGGCCAACCGCGAGGGGAGCTTCGAACAGGTGTTGGATACGGCCCGGGTTCGGGAGTTGGCAGAAGCTCTGTCTCGTCCTGAAGACCGTCTGCGTATTGTCTATGGACCTGCGGCGGCTGTTCCGCAACTGCGGGAGGTCGGCGGACTCTGTGTGTACGTGGATTACACTATGCAGCCTATGCTCTGGAAGATGTGGGGCGGGGAGCTGAGTGCCTTTGAGCAGACGGAGGCTGAGCCGGGATTCAATTGGAAGCAGTACTACTATTGCGATTTTTACCTGCTCCTGGATCAGAAGAAGCGAGTGCTGCCGGAAATGGATTTGTATGTGGAGGCGGTGGACCCGGAGAACCTGAAACTGCTCACCCAGTCCGCGTATCAGGAGATGATTGATGAGCTGGTCAAGCAGCCGATTAAACAGGTTAAAATCACGCAACCGGGCCCCTGGGGATCTTACCGCTTTAAAGAGATTTATGATGAGATTCCCGGCCTGGAGAACATGGCCTGGAACGAACTGGCGGGGATTGAACTGAGTATCCTGGTGGATCTGGATGGACAGGCCACGCTGAACATTCCCTGCCAGAACGCCATGCAACGCCCCGTCGCGATGGTGGGGGAGAAGGTGCATAAGACCTGGCCGGATCTCTTGCCCTTGCAGGTCTGGCTTGACGATGGGTATTTCAAAGATCCGGTTCCCTATGAACGGGGCAGCATGCCCATTCACAACCACCCCGACAGCGCCTACAACGCCCGGAATTTTAATGAACCTCTGGGCCGTTACGAAACCTATTACATTGTGGAGGCCTACCATGATGCCGGCACCATGATGGGCTTCAAGGAGGATGCGGACCTGGAGGAATATGAACGGCTGTGCCGGGAGTCCAACAACCTTATCGAGTTCGACTGGCAGAAATACGTGAAACGATGGTCCACGAACGTAGGAGATTTATTCCTGATTCCTCCGGGAACCGAACACGGTCATGGCGGGAATCAGATGATACTCGAGATGGATACCGGGCCTTCGGTTGCCGGCACGGAATACTCGTTCTTCACCTACGATTTCGCCCGGAACACCTGGGATGATGAAGCCAAGAGCATGACCGCACCGCAAATGCGTATGCACCTTGAGCATTCTTTCCGGAACAACAAATGGCGGCGGGAGAACTACGTGCAGGAGCATCTGCGGGCCCGTCCGGCGGTGGTGCATGGAGATGGGGATACCCGTCTGGATCGCTACAGCAGTATTTCTGAGATGCCCTTTGAAATTGAACGTTTCGTGTTTACGAAACCCATGAAGCACAGCACCGGGGGACGATTCCTGCAGATTCCTACCCTGACGGTCGGCAAGCAGGTGATTCTGCGCTCCCTGTCTGATCCCTCCCGCGAGGTGCAGCTTGATTTCCTGCAGGCCTGTCTGGTGCCGGCGGGCTTTGGGGATTATGAATTGATCAGTCCGGACGGATCCCAGGTGACCGTGGTCATGATCCGGCTGAAGGATCATCTTGCATGAGTCGCTTTTGCTTCACTTCTCTCCCTTTAGGCAGGCCTCTCTGCCAGGAAGAAGGGCACATCTGTTTTCCTGCGCTGTGTCCCAGTCCTGCCTTTGAGCAGGGTGTTCCCTTACAAGGGAGCGTGCATCGGGGAAGCTACGCTGATGTGGCTGCTTCACTGACTGAGCTTTCAGAAAGTCCCAGGGCTCTGATTGTGTTGGGCTTGAGGGGAGAGGGGATGGAAGCCTTTTTGGCTGAACTGCCGGCTCGATTGCGCAAGCTGCCAACCGTTGGCGGGGCCGTTGCCCGGGAGCAGCTGGATGGAACAGGAGAGATCTGGCCGGAGGCGGAGGATCTGTTGGTCTTTGTGTTGGAGGAAGGAAGCTGGCAGGCTCGTTCTGTGTCCTTTCACTGCGGAACAGGGATCCGGGTTCGGGTTCCCGGATCGAAAGCCCGGCATCTGTTGCACGTGGAGGAAGAGGCTAGGCTGTACGAGGCGCGGGACTGGTTTCTCAGCCATGCTCAGGCTTTGGGAGTGGCGGATCAGGCCTGGGATCGCCTGGCGTTTCTGGGGAGGGATGGCCGTATCCTCCATGCTTCCGCCGGGGTAGAGGGGATTCAATTGGGCGCGGATCTGCCGGAGTCTCGGGAGCTGGAGCTGATCCGCTTTGATGAAGCCGTGGGGGCGGCGGCGTTGCAGGATCTACCCGGGAAAAGTCTGATTTTTGGCTGTGCGGGTCTGCATGGGCTGATTTCAGGAGAACGGCCCTGGGAGCAGCAGCCTTGTGCGTATCTGTATGGAGAAGTACTCAGCCTGGAGCAGGGCCCTGCCTTCGCAAATCTGAGTTTCTCGTTGCTCCTTCCTGCTTAAGAGGCGGGAAGGGCCTGGTCTGATTATCTCAGCGCAGCTTTGGGAAGCCTATTGTAGCGAAGCCGGGATTCAGGTAGGTTGGTTGGACCGATGAAACCCAGGCAGCGATTAATTGTAGTGGCGGTGGATGCAACGGGACTTTTCCGGCAGGTCTGTCTAGGGATTTCCGAAATGCGCGGCCAGTACCCGGACGCACGAATTCTGGTGGTGGCCAGCAATACAGACCCGGTGGATACGATGTTGAATCCGGATGCGGTCATTCTGCAGGGAGGGAATCCAGTTACGCTCCAACGCTGGGCGCATTTACAGGTTCCGATGTTAAATGTATCCAACACCATGAAGGATAGCGGGCTTCCCAAACTCTGTTCCGATGACATTCGGGTTGGGGAGTTGGCTGCCGAGCATTTCCTGGAACGCAAATTGCCGCATGCGGCGATGATCAGTCAGGGTGGTCCTTATCATGCTATGCTACGCTATCAGGGCTTCCAGCGCGTGATGCGCGAAGCCGACATTCCGGTTCAACGCTATGCCAGTGGAGGCTTGGACCCCTTTCCCATGTACCGGCCCTTGCCGGAGTTGGAACAATGGATTCTCGATCTACCCAAACCCTGTGGCATTTTCTGTGGAGATGATCTGCAGGCGAAGTGTGTGCTGGACCGGCTCTATGCCCTGCAGGTTCCGGTTCCCGAAGCCTTCTGTGTGCTGGGGGTGAATGATGAGGAGTTGACCTGTGATCTCTCCCCGGTTCCCATCAGCAGTGTTGGCCTCAATGGCCGGGAAATTGGGCGGGAAGCTCTACGCCTGGTCATGGAGGCTTTGAACGGGACCCCCCTGCCTCAGGACATTGCTCCGATTCCTCCCCTGGGAGTGACCCCGCGGATGTCCACGGATTTGTTTGTAGCCCGTGATCCCTTGGTATCCAAGGCACTGCAGTTGATTCAGAAGCATCTGCATGAGGAACTGGACGTGCAGTGGCTTTGTAACGAGCTGCATGTGAGCCGCCGGGTGTTGGAACGCCATTTTCAGCAGCATATGAAATCCGCCCCCTATGAAGCGATCACTCAGGCCCGCTTACAGCGTGCGAAACAACTGTTGAAAGACCGGCCCGAACTGACCGTCAGTAAAATCTCCGAGCTCTGTGGATACCGTCAGGGGAACCTGTTTTATCGCCAATTCCGCCAGCGCGAGCATTGTTCCCCCGGAGAGTGGCGGGTAGAACATCTACATACCCAAAGCTGAACATCCCTCAAATCCTCTTTTATTTGGAGTGATACTCAGAGTAAAGGTCGTAAATTCGACTTAGTTATAGGCGCAATCAAGACTGACCGCAATTCTCCGGCTCGAGTAGGATCTTTAGTATGAATGCGTTCTCCTCTTCTCCTGCACGGGTTTCTGCTTCTCGACGTGAGGGTTCTGCCCTGCTTATGACACTGCTGGTGGTCAGCCTGCTTCTGCTGGTGGTGGTAGCCTTCTCGGTGTTTGTGCGTATGGAGCTCAAACAGGTACAGGCTCATCAACAGGTCTTACAGGCACGGGCCAATGCCCGCTTGGCTGCGGAGATGGCCCTGGCCAACCTGCAGATGTATGCCGGACCGGATACCCGGGTGACTTTGCCTGCGGCGGCAGACGCCTCGGTTTCTGCCCTGCCGACCAGCCGCATGTGGACGGGTGTCCGCGATTCCGCACCCTTCCGGATGAACGGGGGAAGTTTGGAGACCAATCCCAATTACAATGAACATCTGGGTTGGTTGGTGTCCGCTCCCGAAGGCAGTGATCCGCAGCCGGATCAAGCCGTGTTTCAATCGCCCTTTTCTCCGGCAAACGGGAATGCCTTGATGGTGGGAGAGGGTACGGTGCGCCTGCCGGAAGATGCTGTAGCTGTGCCTATGGTTACCTTGCAGTCCAGCAGTGGTTCGGACAGCGGCTGTTTTGCTTTTTGGGTCGGGGATGAGGCCTCCAAAGCTCAGGTTAACCTGTCCGACCCCTTCCGCAATGACAGTGATCCGATCACGGATCCTTACCGGGCTATGACCGTTCAACGCAGCGGAGCGGAGGTGTTTCTGGATCAATATGATCCCAATGATCCGCAGCACGATGAACTGCTGGGACGCACCTTGATGCCGGAGCAGCTTCAGCTGCTTAATTTGAGCTCGGCAGATATGCGCGACTATTACCACGATGTCAGCCTGGCCTCCTACGGCCTGCCCACCAATGTGAAGCGGGGTGGTCTGAAACGAGACCTGACCCCGGTGTTGCAGGAAACCTGGGCAAACAGCGGAAATCCGGGCGGAAGCGAATTTGATGCCCTGTTGGATTTTCAGGCTGACCGTATCACCCGCCTCCGTGCCGAAACGGAAGCGCTTCCCGCCAGCAACCCGGGCTTTCCGGAACATGTGTGGAACAGCATGAATGCGATTACCCTGCGGGAGGATCAGGCCAATACCGACAACAAGGTACTGATGTACCCGCCCTTTTCCGACATGATCCTGGGACTGGACCCCGGTGGACCCCAGTGGTCCCAGCTCTTGTCCTGGGCCAGTTTCCCCCAGCGCTCCGGAAATTCTGCCAACCAGCTTTCCGCATCCCGGATGCGCAGTTCCGAATTCGGAGTGGTGCCGGTGCTGGCCCGATATAACCTCGGCGTATATTGGACCATGGACTGGCCCACCATCCGCCTGCATTTTGTGCCAACCATTATTCTATGGAATCCCTATGACCGTCCCATACAAGCGCGGGATTATTATGTATCCTTTCAGTACAGCCCACAGCATTTGAAAGGCTACAAGGTCAATTTCCGTCTGCGGAATCCGGCCTGGAAGAACGGAGACAGCTTCTGGACGCCTCAATACATCATTGATTATAAAACTTGGAATTATGGGGTGCATATCAACCTGAAGTTGGAGCAGGAGGAGATCCCAGCCGGTGCAGCGATTGTGTATTCGATGCGCAGCCACGAGGAAATGGCCATGAATGGCAGCGGACATGTAGACCGCAATGATTACGCCACCTTGTCTCCCGGGCTGCATGGCGGCGGAGGTTTCAGCTTTTACCTCGAGCACGACAACATGAACGATGTGATTATCCCCGAGGCTGATGCCTACCGGAAAACCTACAGCTCCGCTTGGAACTACTGGGACCGTGCAGGACTGCCTCTGTTCTTTGAAGATCCGAATAATCCGGGTCAGGCAGATCCGAACCATGACGGTTGGAACCTCCTCGACTTCGCCAACCGGAACATCGCCATGAATGTGAACGGCATCGACCCCAATCAGGGCTGGGAAATCGTGGAGACGGTGACGACCTATACCCGAGGTGGAACCAGTGATACCAAACTGCTCAGTCCTTCATTAGACCTCTACCCCAACCCGCCGAATTTCAATGGCTACCCCAACTCCAACAGTACGAGAGAAAGCAGTCAACCCTGGGTGTATTTGCGTCATGTGCATGATACCGTTCCTCACAATCTGCACAAAGAGGGACCGACTTCCGGTATCTTTCCCAGCATTCCCGGTGCACCGCCCGCCTTTCCCGGGGCAAATAATCCCTTCCGGTCGGATCAACATGACAGCTTTCCCCTGTGGGGGCTTTCCTGGGGACTTCGTCTCCCGGACACCAGCTATCGCTATAACACTTCGGAACAGGGAGCCGGAGAAAACCTGAATGCTCCCATTGCCTGGTTGGGGCACTATAATCCTGCGGCCGCGTTCCATGCCCGCTCGGCTGCCGATCACAAGCACTACTTTTCCAGCACACAGGGCTATAACAGCATTCCCACCTACATTGGCGGCTTCACTCTTGACCCCACTTATTTCGACATGTCCAATTTTTCGGACGATGACAAACACGTGTTTATTGGTCACAGTGATGATGTGCCCGGAGGCTTTGCTCCCGGAGATATCCCCCGGGCCATTCTCTTCGATTTTCCCGATTCGGTGGAAGAACTCACCAGCCCGGCGGCCTTGGCTTCTGCTCCTTTGCAGGCGTATGGCGGGCCTACCATGCATGATGCCAGTGGTACCGTGGGCGCACGCATGCTGCGACAACGTTCCGGGGGGGGGAATTTGGGGCCCAGTTTCCCCCTGGGAAACAGTCTGTTGAGTCCGCATGTGGCCTCCGACCGGGCCATGCAGAGTTATTTTCCCTCTGGTGCCGGGCCGGCAAATCCTCCGATCTCGATTCCTTTTTCCGACCGAGAATGGGGTCACAATCAGGGCGGAAACCCCCGTCCTTATGTGACCTTCCGTGCTCAATACGATCAATCCTGGGTCCTGAATGAGATGCTCTGGGACGACTTCCTCTTCACTCCGGACTCTAACAGCCGTCTTCGCTGGGAAAACGGCGTGGCCGAGCGGGGGCTGGATCTCTCTGCCCAGAACGTCACCGTGGAAGGGGCGTTCAATGTGAACTCCACTTCGGCCGAGGCGTGGCGCAGTCTCTTGCTGGGCATGCTGGATGTGGATATCAACAACCGCTCCGGCGAGAGCGAACCCAATCCTACGGAGGAACGTTTGCCCTTTGTTCGCAGCCTTACACCTTACGGAGCCGCCTACAGCCCGGCCAGTGGGGATATGTATGACAGCATGTCCAACTTTACCGGATATCGTCGTCTGACCCTGGATGAGGTTGACCGCCTCTCCCAGAGCCTTGCCGCGGAGGTGGCCTCCCGCGGGCCCTTCCTGTCCGTGGCAGACTTTGTGAACCGACGTTTGCTTCCCGGAGCCTCCGATGCCGGAGATCACCGCATGAAAGGCGCCCTGCAGGCGGCCATTGATAAGTCTGGGCTGAATGACAGTCAGGAGGACGGCAGTGATCCGAATTCCGTGATCGAACTCAATGAATTCCTCGGGACTTATCAGGGCAGTAGCCAATTTACGGCCATCAATATGGAAGCCTTGCCCGGATCCAGCAGCCGTTCGGCACCGGGATATTTGATGCAGTCGGATGTACTGGCCAGAATTGGCTCGGTTCTGCAGGCCCGATCGGATACCTTTGTCATTCGGGCATACGGAGAGACCGGCGATCCGGCCAATCCCAATGCCCGGGCTTGGTGTGAGCTGTTGGTTCGCCGCAAAGCGGAATACGTGGATCCTACCGATCCGCCGGAACTGCACCCGGATCAGGCTCTGCCGGTGAATCAGGTGTTTGGCCGGCGTTTCGAAATTCTGCGATTCCGTTGGTTGTCAGAGGAGGATGTATGATCACCCGTTCATTACTGTTAAGCCTGTTGCTGCTTCCCCTTGCTGCTCAGGAGGCCCCTGTTCCTGCGGAGGAGACGACACCGGTTGCCTATAATCAGGTGGTCCGCTTTTACACCTGGCCTCTCCAGGGGATTCTGCACGATCAGATGTCGATTCCCGCGCTGCCGGACGGCTATGTGCGGGGAGAAAACGGAGTAAAAGAAGTGGTGCTGGCCCGGGGCAGCA
This sequence comes from Verrucomicrobia bacterium UBA6056, assembly GCA_002429005.1. Classification (GTDB taxonomy): domain Bacteria; phylum Verrucomicrobiota; class Kiritimatiellia; order SS1-B-03-39; family UBA6053; genus UBA6056. The sequence goes on along the minus strand of DIYK01000030.1, from coordinate 112,113 downwards.
TGTCCCCCCCCTTCCGCTACCGGGGATCTGATGCATTGGAGTTGGTTACCCGTATTCCGGATGGCAAAGACCCGGAAACCGGGAAAGCCCGCTGGAAACTACAGACCTTGGCGCAGCCGGAGATTCCCCGGGAATGGAAACAGGCGGTGGTGGTTCTTTTCCCGGATTCGACTCAGGGCGATGGCACCTGGCGCAGTCTTCCTTTGGAAACCGGGGATCTCAAACTGCCGAAAGGCGGCAGCCGTTATATGAATACCAGCCGCCGGGGGCTGGTGCTGGAAGTGGATGGCAAACAACAGCCTTTGGCTCCCGGAGAATCCATGACCCTGTCCAAATCCGGATCCGGTAAAGACCGGGTCCGTCTGCGCATGTACGGCCGGAATCCGCGCACGCAAGAAGTGGAGCTGATTTACACGGCCTCCCACTGGCGTAAACAGGAAAGCGGAAACCTCTACGTGATTTACGCCAGTTCTGCCACCCGGCTGAAAGTGCTGCAGTTGAGCCCAGAAGATATGGAGGAGCAGAAGGCCACTCAGCCTGCTGAGACTCCCCGGGAACAAGCATCGCGCTAGACTGAATCACCCTTTCAGGGTGAGAGGGCTGTACGTTAGCCTTATTGCAGCGGCAGGGCTTGCCAGAGCTGCCCGTTTCGGAACCAGCCATCCACGGGTTCGGTCTGCGAATTTGCGGGAACCCAGAAGCTGGGGATGCCATCCATCAGGGCTTCCAGTTGTTCTTCCATTTGCGCCGGGCGAAGGAGGATGAGTTCATCCACCTTTTCAGCCTGTTGCAACTCCCAGAGGATCGGATACCAGGCCCGGGCATCCTGTACGATAAGCACGGAGCCGGCTTTCAACCTGGCACATTCCCGGCCCAGTTTGGCGGCACTGCGCTCCTGAAGCTTCCAGGGAAGAAACAGAGCCTCTGCATCGTTCCGATAGGGCATATGCCGGGCAAATCGTTCCATCACCGGAGTCTGGTTGAGCCCCGTAGCCAAGCCTAGGTACAGCAGTGGCTGTAGAAGCAGCAGGCTCAATTGGACCCAGGCGAGTTGGCGGAGACGCGAAAGCGATAGCTGCTCCCAACCCAGTGCAGCCAGCAGGGCAAGGACGGGATAGAGAGGCAGTAATAGACGGGAGGCCCGCAGATCGCTGGAGAACAATGCAATCAGGAGGTAGAGAAGGCTGATCAGGGGCAAGGGGGTCTTCTGCACACGTAATCCCCGGAAAGCCTGAATGAGGGTCAGGTTAGGGAAAGAGAGCAGCACACTGCCTAGGAGCACTGCGCTGTACACCCAGCGGGGCTCCTGACCTGGCGGATCATAAGGTATATGGAGAAATAGAAACGCAGAGTGCAGGGTGGCCCCTACTTCCGCACTGCGCAGCAGTTCTCCCAGGAGCAGGCCCCAGAAGGGCAAGCCGCCCAGAAACCAAAAGCCGATCAAGGTCGGGAAAGGGGCCTGTCGGGAGGAATCGGATTTCCAGTACATCCGGACCCATACCGGCAGACTCAGCAGGGCTAAAGGAAGGTTGGCCAGCGAAAGCCCATTCAAAGCGAAAAGCAGACGCCAGTCCCCGCGGGATCTGCCGTTGCGAATACGGCAGAATACATAGATTTCCGCGGTCAGCAGGGCGGCGGCCAGCGTGTACACTCCGGGTTGGCTGCCCGCGCTCCAAAACAGCTGAGCCGGGATCAAACTGGAGGCGGCCAGCAGGCTGCGGGAGCTGCGACATCCCAATTCCCGTGCGCAGAGGTAGACGCCGGAAATGCACAAAGCCCCTGCGGCTGCGGAGATCGTGCTCAGGACAAAAGGCAGTGCTGAACTGGGAGCCAGCAGACTGAAGATTCGTCCTAACAGAAAATGCAGGGGATGCACATGGGACAGACTCCATTCGTTGGCCAGGCTGTTGTTACCGATGCGAAGAACCAGTTGGCCGGCATCCCCCCAGGACACCGAACGGGAGCCCGATAAAGCATAGAGCAGAAAGCAGCCCACAAAGAGCAGGAGAGGTATGCGGTGTTTTTTCATAAGCAAAGGCGCTGCCCCCCCCTACAGACTCCCGGGTCTGCTTGCCATTCAAAAAGGGTTCTGTGAGCCTTTGATGAGCGAAGCCTTTGTCATTGTTCCTGAGTCGAACGGGGTTATGGGAGCGGCCATGAACGAGGTACATCAGATCCCGGAATGGAACCGGAATGTCGAAGCCTTGCCCTGTCTGGGCGAGGAACCCAGTATTCACCCGACCGCCACTGTCCGCGACTGCCGTATGGGCCGTTACGTGGAAATCGGGGCCTTTGCTGAACTGGTGAAATCGGAGATCGGCGATTACAGCTATGTGGCGGAGGTGCATTCTGCGCTGTTTAATACCGAGCTGGGTAAGTTTTGTTCGGTGGCCAGTTCCGTCCGTATTAACCCGGTCATGCATCCCATGGATCGTCCTACCCAGCATCACTGCACCTACCGCCGTCGCCAGTACGGGTTTGACCAGGTGGAGGACGAGGCTCTGTTTGCCTGGCGGCTGGAGAACCGCTGCATCATCGGCCATGATGTGTGGATCGGGCATGGTGCCACCATTATGCCCGGTGTGAGCGTAGGCACCGGAGCCGTCATTGGCTCCGGGGCGGTTGTCACCAAGGATGTGCAACCTTATGAAATTGTGGGCGGGGTGCCGGCGAGACAGATTCGATTCCGTTTTCCCGAGGCCCAGCGGGAGCGCCTGCTGGCCAGTTGCTGGTGGGACTGGAGTCACGAAGAGCTCACCGAACGCTTCCCGGAGCTGCTGGACTGGTCGAAGTTTCAGGGCTGAGGCTGCGGCGATCTTTGTAAGGATCGCGGAGGGAGTCCGAAAGGTGTGTATGAACCTCTTTCGTAAAAGCTCTGATCTGCTCGTAAATGCCCTCCGGCAGGGTTGGTCTCCCTCTGCGCTCAGCTGGTCCGTGGGCTGGGCCGTCGGACTGGGTCTATTCCCCATTATGGGGATTTCTGCTCCGGCCATGTTACTGGCTGCCGGCATCTGGAAACTCAATGGGCCGGTGATGATCGGCCTGAATCAGGGGCTGAACTTTATCAAAATCGCCCTGATTCTTTTTCACATCCGCGTGGGGGAATGGCTGTTTCAGGAAGCGGATCCGTTTCGGATCAGTATGGCTGAGTTCACCCGCCGTTTTGCGGAAGCGCCCGGTGCCACCTTCAGCCAATTTGCCATGACCTTTGTTCATGCCATTGCAGGCTGGGCGCTGTTGCTTCCTCTCTATATTCTGGGACCCTGGTTGCTGATGCATCTGCTCACCGCCCGCTGGGCCGAATCACAACGTCTCTCTGGAGAACCCTGCTCATGAAAAGTGCCCTGTTTGGTTTCCTGCTTTGTCTGCTCTTTTTTGCCTTCCTGTTTATCGGCCTGGATCGCATGGGCCGGGAACCCCGGCATGATGCCACTGGGGATGATGCGGCCTATCTGGAGGCTCTGGAAAGCAGCGCTGCTCAGGCACAGGTACCCAGTCCGGAACAACTGACAGCCTGGGTGGAGGGGGTTGAGCAGGCCTTCACCCCGTTCTCGGTAGAGAACGTCAAAACAGGTTTTCCCAAAGCCTACGCGGAGGAGCTGTATTTCCGCGATGCCTTCCATACCTACACCGACCGGGCGGTCATGCTCGACTACATGATCAAGAGTGCGGAGATGAGCCAGGATGTGACCTTTGAATTCTCTGCCCCGGTGCAAAATGGAATGGATGTGTATTTACCCTGGGTGATGCTGCTGGGTGGCCGGGATCCGGTGAGACGCTCTCTGGGGATCAGCCATCTCCGCTTCAATGCGGAGGGGCAGGTAATCTTTCATCAGGATTATTGGGATTCCGCCGACGTGGTGGTTCCGGTCATTCCTGTAGCGAATGGCATTGTTGAAGCCGTTCGGCGGCAATTCTAGGGTAGTTACACTCTTCAGAGTCTGTTTACCGACCTCTTTCCTCTTTAATCAAACTGTTTCAATAAAGGACGGCTAGCGCCTTCACCGGAAAGGCTGAGGCCGGACAGCTTCAGCCCCGGGCAGCGAATGGCCAGCACCTGGGCCGGATCTTCTTCATAGGGGGGACGATCCGGGTTGCTACGGGTCCGGGCGGATCCCGTCGGTTTGGTTTCCGCGGGTTGCGGAATGGCTCCATTCACATGCCAGTCGATGTCCTGCAGGCGGATGTTTTCCAAGGGAGCTTCTTCCGGGCCCTCCACCCAGATGCGTCCTGCACCGGAGAGGCTGATGTTACTGAGTGCGACGTTGCGGATGATTCCAGCCACTTTGCCCTCATCATAATATCTGGCCATCGCATCCAGAAGAATCGGCCAGGGGGAGCTGGTTTCCACAACCAAGTTCATCCCGCGGATATTTTCCATCAGCCCGCCGTCCTTCATGTAGAGTCCAAAGGCAACATGCCCCCGCATCACACAGTTGCTCACGGTGATGTTGCGGAAGTTTCCGAAACTTTCGGTGCCAAGTTTAAAACAAGCGTGATTGGTTTCGAGCACACAGTTCGTGACCGTGGCATGTTCCACATCATCGCCCTGGGTACTCTTGAAGACGATGCAGTCGTCTCCGCAGCGCAGACGACAGTCACTGATGATGACATTGCGGCAGCCGTCTGGGTCAATGCCGTCGCTGTTCGGCCAGCTGTGATCCATGACCACGCCACGGATGAGCACATCCTCACAACGACGCAGGTGCAGACACCACCATTTCGAGTTGCGCAGGTCGCAATCCGTGATGCGCAGGCCGCTGCAGTCCTGAATGTAGAACAGTGCAGGACGGAACACATCCTGGGCACTGCTCCAATCGGGGCGGCTGTCTTCGGTTCCACCACCGTCGATACATCCCGGCCCGCGGATGCCGATGTTCTGTTCTCCGCTGGCCCAGAGAAAGGCCCGCAGTTTGGCGTTGGCGGTAATACTCGGATCATGGTCGCCTACCGGGGCATAGAGTTCCGGATCTTCCGAGGCCAGCAGCTTCGCTCCGGCTTCGAGTTGTAGTTCCACGCCGCTGCGTAAGCGTAACGAACCGCAGCTCCATGTTCCGGGGGGGACTTGGAGACAGCCTCCTCCCTGGGCGGAGAGGCGGTCGATCTCTTGCTGGAGGATTCGAGTGCGTTCAGTTTCAGAATGCTGGGGGTTAAAGATCATGATGGCTAGGTGAGTGGGAATAGGTGAAGGGAAAAAGTATGTTGGACGGCAGGATTATCTTTATTTGGTTTTTGTTTTCTGGAGAATTGCCGCTTTTCATAAAAACACTGGAGGTATTACATAATATTTATTCTGGTCCCCCTTGGCAAAGCTCTTAGCATAGCCTCTATGAAATGGATATCCCGCAGCGTTGCTCTTCTCAGTATTTGCGTGCTCCAGGCTGCTGAGCCGACGGGCCTTCCCGTGCAACTCCGTTATCACAATGGAGAGGTGGTGGAGGGGGAGTTGCTCTCCTGGAAGGGAGAGGAATTGAAGCTGAAAGGGCAGAGTCATTCCACAGAAGGTCTGAGGGCGATCCTCTTGGGGGAGGGTGAAGGCTTTGCCTTCACGCATCAACTGGATGAACAGAAAGAAGGCTGGGATTTTTCGCATATCCGCCTGAGCAAAGCGGTGTGGAAAGAAGAGGAAGGCTGGTGGTTCTCCAATGCCTTTACCCGTCGTCTGCGTTATGAAATCCCCAAGGGGGGACGCCTGCCTATGCAGGTGGAGTGCACGGTGGAATTCTCCAAAGCTAAAGCCGGATATCAACTGTATATTTATCCCATGGAACCTGCAAACGTGGGGCGTGCTCCGAATCTCTTTTTTAAAATTCATCAGGGTATGATTTACTGTGGTTCGAATATGACGGAGAATGGAATCTCGCATCGTTTTCCTCTGCCCAAGGATCGTCAGGGCCCCTGGAACGTGCGCATGCTTCTAGATCCGGAGCGCAATCAGTATCAGGTGTTTTTGAACGGCGAGGCTTTGGTCCGTTGGAAAGAAAAAGACGGGCTCATCCCTGCCGACCAATCCTTTGCATACGTGGATGGGGTGATCACGGTGAAGGATCCGGTTACCGTGAAGCACTTTGAGATCAGTCTCAATGGCGGGGCCCCCAACGAGAAAGACCGCAAGCCGCCTTATGTGGAACTGAGTAATGGAGATCTGCTGCCGATGACCGGGGTTGGTCTGGATGAACGTGGTTTTCTGTTACAGATGGAGGGGGCTGACCCTATCCCCGTCCCGAAGGACGGGGTCTTGAGTCTGTGGTTTCCGAAACCCTGATCAGAGGTTTCGGAAACCTGTATCGGCCTGTAAGCGTTTGAAGCCCTCCAACTGACTCCGTTCGGTTTCTGCCGGAGTGCGGCCTTTCAGCTGGAAGCGGCTCTGCAGTTGAGCTCCCCCTGCGTTCACATTCAGAATACCTGATCCTTTCCAAGGCAGGTCCACGACCAGTTCCGTGCTGTCCACGCTGCGCCAGACCGCCCATTCTGCTGGAAAACTGAAGTTTCGTTTCACGCCGTTCCGCCATACTTCGGGCAGGCCCCCATGTACTTTCATGGCTAGGCTGTGGCCTTCACTGCCAACGAAGCCAACCTGTCCCTCGGCCAGGGCAGAGAGATCCAGCTTGCTCTTCTGAGCATAACTCCGGGTGAAGTCGGCAAAGCTGGAATAGGTGCCGCCTCGTTCCTGCAGTTCCAGTGCAAAACCGGCGTAGGCTGCCGATCCGGGGGTCGCGGTCATCAGCTTCACCTGCGGTGTTTTTTTGGCCATGCGTTTGCTTAATGGAGCTGAGGCGGGAGCAGCGAGATTGATGGGACTAAGCGCAAACCATGTGTCTCCCCCGTCGTAAAACCAGTGTTGTCCCTCTACGGTCCAGGCTCCGCCTTCTGCCCACATGAAATGAAAGTTCTCCTCTGCTTTACGGCCGAGCCATAGGGTCAGGTTTTTATATTGTGCGACCTGATCCCTGGATTTCTTCGCATTCAATTTGGCATTGGAATTGGCGGTGAAGCAGTTCGTGCCGGTAGCTCCGCGGTTGTAGGTGATGCGGAAGGGCATCATGTCTCCGTTTCCACCGGCTTCGATGGCGGACCCTGCGGTGTAGGTCTTCGCCAGATAGAGCGTTTCAAAGGTACGGGGTTTGGCAGAGGACCCTTTTTTCCAGTTTTCGTATTCCGGTTTATTGACTTGGATCTCCACCGGGAGTTTCAGATTGCGTGCGGCGAGGTTGAGGATGGCGGGAGCCGGGCGGTAGGCCGAAGCCATGGCATGCAACTGGTCATGTTCCTTGTGCAGTTTGCTCAATCCGTCTACTGGGAAATAGAGCCAGAAAAAGGCCGCAAAGGGGCCGCGGTTTTGAAAACTGGTCTGTCCGTATTCCCGTTTGGAGGCACCGGCAAAGGTGTTGCGGTGATTCTTCAACGCTGCTGCCGTAAAGAAATGATCCAGGGCAGCTTTTGCAGCCAGTTTCACTTCGGGATCTTTTGCGAAATCATAGAGGGTCAAATACGGAGCCACTACATGAGGGTGATAGGTACTCGAATCCCATTCACCATGGCCAATGTTATACAGAGCCCAGATGTAGCCATAGAGTTCGTCCCTGGCCCGCAGGCGGGTTTCTTCGTTCCCCGAGCTTTCTGCAAAGAGATAGACCGCCACCGTGCTCATTGCATAGAGGTTGTCGGTACGGCGGCCATCCAGTCGCCGGTTGCCAAAGCGGTTGGGTCCCCAGCCCTGGGCTTTGGGGTCATACTTTTTGTAATAGGGGTGGGGCGTGTGCCGTGGATGCTGTTCGGTCCAGATATCGATCGCCGATTCAAATTTCTGTTTATATCCGGGGCTCATGAGATGACCGAACTGAAAATATTTCCGGGTCTGTCCTTTCAGCGTGAATGCGGCCCATAGATCTACGCCCTTCGTGTAGGTGTTATCCTGGGGACTCTGAGGCTGATCGTTCGCCTGAAGAATGTTCATCCCGGGTTCCACATTCCCGGCGATCACGTGTAACATCGCATTGGGGTAGGACCACTTTTCACTTTCAAAGAAGCGGCGGTTATCCACTTTTGACCAGGAACCACCCATGCCGGTCCAATCTCGCAGCAATTGATTATAGCGCTGCCGAAAGCCCTCTTCATAGCTTTCGGAGACCGGATTTTTGAAGCGTGCCTCCATGGGGGGAGGAAGAATGCGCAGGCTTCCGTCAGGAAGCGTTTCGGTGAGAGGAGGGGCTGCTGATAGCAGAAGTCCTACGCTGAGACTGAGGAGGGGTGTTATGTATGTTTTCATATGAGTTAGGGGGTTATGCGAACGCTGATGCGGCCCAGGCATCCGAAATTGCCACAATAGCCTTCATGATTGGGTGGCGTTGCGGGAGGGGTAAAGGCCGTGAAGTAGAGGATCCCCTATGGGGATGAGCCCTAACGGCGTCCGGAGTTTTCCGATCCAAGCTGCAGCCTCTTTTGGAATCTCCAGCAGGGCCTGCCGGGACCACTGCCGTCCATCTGTTGAAGTGGCGTAGGCAATCGAACGTTCGTTTGCCCCATCGAAGAGGGCGATAATCTCTCCAGTGGCCAGGCGGGTTTTGACCAGGAAGGGTATTTCGAAAAGTTCGGTAGTGAACAGATGAAGTTCATCCCCGATGGTAATGACCGTACCTCCTTCAAAGCCATGCAGATTGTCCTGCGTATCTGGGTGTTCCGCATCAATGAGCGCTTGGGGCAGGGCCTCTTGCAGCCTTAGGGTCAGAGACGGAGCTGGATATGGGGATGATATCGGCAGTTTAGGCGATTTCATAAGAGCGCTGACGGAGAGCCTGCAGAGCTTCGCGATATTCGGGTTCATCGATGAGGTTGCGACGTTCGAGTGGATCTGCAGCAAGGTCGAAAAGAACTTCCGGCATCTCGCCCTGCTCCTCGTGACGGTAGCTTTGATATTTGAGTGAGCCCTGTTTGATCATCACATTGCGGAAGCCCTGCTGTAGAAAGAAGGAGTGCGCTTCATCAGGCCAGTCCTGGGCTTCGCCTTTCATCAGTGGAACCAAACTGCGGGAATCCAATCCTTCCGGCGTCTCCAGCCCGCAGAGTTCACAGAGGGTGGCAAAGAGGTCGCACAGGCTTACATTTTCTGAAATCCGGGTTCCCTGAGGTAACAGCTTTGGTGCACGGATGATCAAGGGAACCCGTGCAGAGCCTTCAAAAAATTTTTGTTTCTCCCAGACGCCATGCTCTCCCAGTTGATCCCCGTGATCGGAGAGATACACGATGATCCAGTCATCCAGATCTTCCCCGTTATCTCGTAGCGTTTGCAGAACCTGTCCGAAGCGCCCATCCATACATTCGACTTTGCCGTAATAGGCCGCGCGTGCCCGCATGACCTCTTCCTCCGCAATGTCGACTCCGGCCTGCAAGGGTTCAGGAGGCCAGGGACTGAGTCCTAAAAATGGATGATCGAAGGGTTCTTCCACCACAAAGGATTTCATCTGCGGCAGATAATAGGAAAAGCGTTCCGGGTTGCAGATATAGGGGTAATGCGGATCCGACAGGCCGCAGTAGAGCAAGGTGGGACGATCCGGATCATGGCGTTCATAGCGGCTGTCCACAAACTGATCATGAATCCATTTGCATGCTCCTTGCAGGGCCATGGCATCCTTCGGATTATCCTCACCGGGTCGGGCTCGCTGAATTTCCTTTCGATCCGACCACTTGTTCATCCCGGGGACATTCCCGGGAAGCTCTTGCGGGGGCTTCTCGTAGGCCTCCAACGTGGGATGTGCATTTCCAAAAGAGACATCCCCGACCGGGCGGGACTGAAATCCTCCGGATGGATCCGAACCGATCATATGCAGTTTGCCGAATGCAGCCGTGCGGTAGCCATACTGACCAAAACGGGCCGCATAGGTCATGTGCCCGGGCGCTAGCCCTATCCAGCCTTCACAGCCGCAGTTCTTCGGGTACTGTCCAGCGAGAATACATTGACGGGCGGGAACACAAATCGGACTGGGAGTGTAAGCATGGTCGAAGACGACGCCGTCTTTAGCCAGCCAGTCCAGCGTGGGCGTACGCACGACAGAATCTCCGGCAAAGCCCGCAACATCTGCGCGGTGCTCATCGGACATCAGAACTAGGACATTGAGTTTAGGCATGGTGTTGCTTTCTCCATTCGGTAAGCTGACGGATCATTTCGGCTTCCTTCCCGGCAAACTCCGGGAGACCTGAGAGGTTGTTCAGTTCGTGGGAGTCATGAATTAAATCATAGAGCTCATTCTGCCCGTTCTCCTCCTGAATGAGTTTCCATTCCTGGTTACGGATCATCCTGATGCGCCCGGCGAGGGAAACGGGGTTGCCTTCCCAGGGCATGTCGGTTTTGCCGGGTGCCGTCCAGGCCTCCTCTGGAATTCGGTTCTCATCCAGATCCGCTTTGCTGTAGAGCTCCTGTCCTGGCACACCATACTCTGCGATGTGAAATGGCGGGCTTTCCGATGTTCGGAGATCCATGCCTTCACAGCTTTCGGGGATCGGAAGACCTGCAGCAGACAGCAGGGTGGGCATCAGATCAACCTGGGTCACCAGGCGCTCGTCCCGGCCGGGTTCGATTCCGGGTCCACGGATGATTTGGGGAACCCGGACCAGGCAGTCATAGAGTGCGGGGCTTTTGGTGAAGAGACCATGATCCCCCATGTAATCCCCGTGGTCACTGGTGAACACGACGATGGTGTTTTCAGTCATGCCCTCTGCGTCAAGGCCATCCAAGACGCGTCCGATTTCCTGATCGAGAAATGCGATCATGGCGGCATACACCTGTCGCATCCGCAGAACCTCATCCCCCGTCATGGGAAGCCGTCTTCGGGTGGCCTCATCGTGAAACTGCTGGCGGAAGGGTTTGTCCACCAGGCCATTCCCTTCGAGGGCAGGAGCTGGCACGGCACGGGAGCAGGCCTCCTTATGCCAGGGATCCGGAGCATGATAAGGCGTGTGAGGGTTCAGGTAGGAGAGCCAGAGGAAGAAAGGCTGTTCCGGCTCCTGATCCTGGAGAAAATGGAGGGCGGCCTCGGTCTTGGCGGCTTCCGGGTCTCCTTCACGACCTCCAGGTGCGGCTTCCCTACCCAGGCGGCGCTGTTCAGGTAAGCGGCTCCAGGCGGCGCGAATCGAGGCCGCCTCCGGATCCACCGCAGGCGGATTCAGTTCAAGGGTATCCAGATCCTGCTCGTTCAGGAAACTGTGGTTTTTTCCGATCAGTCCCGTCCGGTAGCCTGCCTTGCGAAATTCGCCAGGCAGGTGACACTCGGGCCGTGTTCCGGGGTGATGATTGGAATAACAGTGGTGTGTGGAGCTGTACTGACCGCTGTGCAGACTCCAGCGTGCCGACATACAGACCGGACAAGGGGTTACCGCCTGGGTGAAGATGCGACCCTGCCCGGCCAGTCGATCCAAGTTCGCTGTGTCCACCCAATCATAGCCCAGGCAGGAAAGCGTATCATGCCGCATCTGATCAGCGTAGATCAGCAAAATATTGGGTTTCCTGGGCTGCATTGACATAAAACGGGAAAAAGACTAACTTAGTCAAGATGAAGGTGAACGTTGGAGGGTTCGTTCACCCTGACTGTTTCTGAGCGGATTCGACGGGAAGGGAGACGGTCCCGTCATAATCGAGGCAGGCGGGTTGAAAGGGGAAGACCTCCGGACGGTAGCGGCGTTGTCCTCCCTGATAGCTGCGTGGAATATCTCCCGCATTCCAGTGACGGTTTTGCCACTGTACGCCGCGGAACGGATCACGGATGCGGTCCATGTGATCGAGAATGCGTTGATGTAGCTCCGCCCGGACGTCCGCCAACTCGTCATCATCAATGCGGTTTTCTGCTTCTCGCGGATCCTGTTGCAGATCGTAGAGTTCGTCCCGGTCAAACAGGTTGAGATTCAATTTGTAGCGGGTGCTGACCACAGAACGAATCGGGAAGAGTCCGCCCCAGCCATCATGGCTCATGCCGAAGCGGCTGAAAGACATGAACACCTCATCCTGGACCTGCTCGCATTCCCGTTGCAGCAAAGGGAGCAGACTTTTGCCCTGCAGGATGCCCGGGATCGGCAGTCCGGCAGCATCCAGTAGAGTGGGCAGGATGTCAATGTGGCTGGCCAGTGCAGAGAGACGTCGAGCCTCCTCGCCGGGCAGTCGAAGCATAAAGGGAATATTATTGGTCTCCTCGTACATGTAAGGCCCTTTGGAGACGAGACCGTGTGCGCCCATCATGTCTCCATGATCCGAGCTGTACACGATGAGCGTGTTTTGATCGAAACGCGCTTTCACCACATCGAGGATGCGGCCGATCTCATGGTCCACGTACTGGTTACAGAGGTAATGCTTCAGTTGTTTCCCGCGGAGCCGTTCCCAGTCTTCAGGCTGATCCACGCTGCGGGCCTGCTGCTGCAACTCTGGTTTCCCTTCCAGAGGCAGGGCGAAACCGGGGCGTTCGGGAATGTCCTCCACGTTCCAGCGATCCAGCCAGCTTTCCGGGACCACGCAGGGGGCATGGGGTTCATCAAAGGAAGCCACCAGCAGGAAGGGCTTCTGCTCATCCTGTGTAGAAAGAAAATCCAGAGCGCGATCCGCCACGCGGTGAGCCCAGGTTTCTTCCTCGGCAAAGGCGGCGCTACGCATGTCTTTCAGGCTGCGGCACCTGCGGTATTGATCGAAACGTTCGGGGCCAAGATCATCGGCATAATTTTTGCCGTCGTACCACCACTGTTGAGGAAAACCGCCCCCGGCTTTGCCATCCCCGAAGTAGGAGCTCCCATCCAGGTGCCACTTGCCTGAGTAGGCCACTTCATAGCCCTGACGGGCAAAGATCTCCCCCATGAGCGGGAAGTTCTCTGCTGGAGCCATGCTGTTGGCCCAGGCTCCGTTCAGCGGCGGGTGAATGCCGGAGAACAGAGCTCCTCGTGCGGGGGTACAGAGCGGGCAACAGGTGTAGGCCCGGTCAAAGAGCAGGGCTTCCGCCGCCAGCTTATCGAGGTTGGGGGTGCCGACGGCGGGGTTGCCATACGCGCCGACCATATCCCGGTTCTGGGTATCGGTCATGATGAAGACGATGTTCATGATGCTGGGCTGTTGGGGTCGGACGATTCGGAGGGGTCGGACAGATCAGAGTGCTGGCGAAGTGTCCAGCTGTCTTGCCAGCTGGCGGAGAGCGTTTGCTCCTTGAGGGTGATGGGCAGCCAGATGTAGCGGGAGTCTCCGAGGTCGCGCTGATCCCAGCGGTCGCCCATGTAGATCAGCTCTTCACCCGCCTGCAGGACAAAGGTGGGCTGGGAGCGGAAGCTGTTTTCATCCTCATCGCCCACAAAGAGCAGGCCTTGATCTGTCCATGGACCTTCCAGAGACGTGGCCGTGGCGTAGCGGGTGGGGTTGGGGGCCCAGCCGCTTTTGCCTGAGGTGATCAGGTAATAGAGGTTTTCCTGTTTCAACAGGGCCGGGGCTTCTCTCTTTTCTCCCGGATAGGCAGCGGAAAGTTCTTCTTCAATCCGGAGGAAGTCCGGACTCAGACGATACACAAAGGTGGTCTCCACTTTTCCGGTGGCAATGATGAGATATCCGGTTCCATTCTCCTGATACAATGCGAAGTCGCCGAAGCTCCGGTCTTTCCAGGGCCGTTCGCTGGAGACAATTTCAAAGGGCCCCGTGGGCGAATCAGATTGGGCTACCATCGCATGTCCCCAGCTGTAATGGGCATCCTGACTTTTGACCCACATTACGTAGTTCCCGGTGCGGGCGTTGTATTGAACTTTCGGTCGTTCCAATACGTTGGACGGGTGCAGGGGCGACTCCGGGTCTTGGGGAGTAGCCGGGAGCACGATGCCTTCGTTCTTCCAATTCATCAGGTCCTGACTGGAATACACTCCCACTCCGATGATATCCACCCGGGACTTGGGCCAGAAGCTCGTGGTACCTCCTTTGTGTTCCCCATACATGTAGTAGGTTCCGTCGACTTCCAGCAGGCCAGCTCCGTGGGCCTGGATGGGAACGCCGTCTGTATCGAACCATCGCTGACCTGGCAGAAAGCTGGAATATCCATCGGGGGGAGGAAGAGCGGGAGCCTCTTCCGGAGCTGCGAGTTCCAGAAAGGGGACTGCACCCGCATAGTCCAGTTCAGGATGAATCCAGTTTCCTTGTGCATTTCCCACCTGAGCGTTTTCCGGAACGATGCGGAGGATCAGGGAGGAAGCTTCGCTGAGATCCAGATCCAGGTAGCGAGCAGGATCTCCGGAGGCCATCCAATCGGAATCAAATTGAATCTCTCCATCCAGCTCCACCTGAAAACGTAGTCGGGGAGCTTCGTAGTTCGCACTTTGCACCAGATCCTCATGACCGAATCCACAGCGCAAGCGACGGGCCTGGCCATCCAGTCGCAGGGGAATGCTGCAGGGCGCATTCATCCAGATGCCCCGCTCATAACGCTGACCGGCAATGGACAGAGGCGTACCCTTCACCGTACGGTTGATGTGGGGCGGAATATCCCAGCCCATACGGACTGGAGTCAGGTCCAGGGTTTCGAGATGTAGGGTTTTCATATGAACATGGTTTTCGAACGCGAAGGTTCAGTTTCCTTGGGTAGCCAGATCGGACAAGGCAGACACATCGGACAGGCCGGACAGGCCGGACAGGTCGGATAGGTCTGACTGGAGATGAAACCAGGTTTGCTCAGAACCCATCGGGTGGATTCCCGGACAATTCAGGATCCCGTTCGAGTTCCGGAACCAGCCGGCGTGAAAAGGGACGCTGGAGGGTTGCTTGGGCCACTTCAGCTGGAGATCGTAGACCCGCAGGTTTTCCACTCCGTCGGCCACCAGCGCTGCACGGGCGGCTTTGGCTTCCGGACTGTGTAGGGAGAGCTGGGCACTTTTGCTCAGGTGAGCCACCTCCTGCGGGTCCTCCAGGTCCGGGTAATGCAGCAACACATCCCGGAGCGTGATGTCCTCCAATGTCCCTCCATCTGCATTGGTCAGAAGGATGCGCCCACGGGTTTTGGCGACGACATTATTTATCTGCACCCGCCGGACGGTTCCGGCATGGCCGGTGGGGCTGACCCCGCCCCAGCCTTTTTCGGTTTCATGACGCAGATCGATGTGAATGGGACGGTTCAGGTTCAGTTCATTGTCATCATCACAGACGAGGTTGCTGATGATGATGTCCTCGAAGGTGGCTCCCTTGAAATTGTAGATGCCCACAGCCCGGGAGGAGTTGTAGACCACATTGTTGGTAAAGGTAATCTGGCGCATGTCCTGATGGGATTCAAAACAGCCAAGTTTTAAACCAACACAGTTGGTCTTCATAGTGCAGTTTGTGATGGTAATGCGTTCTGCACTGCGGGTATGCGGCATAGTCTTGATGCAAAAGGCATCGTCCCCGCAGGTGATATGGCAGTTACTGATCATGACATCCCTGCAGCCACAGATGTCAAAGGCATCGGTGTTAGGGCCCCAGAAGTTATTGCGCACCTGCACTGCGTTGGCGTGTACCCGGTCGCAGTTCAGTAACTCAAAGGTCCAGCCCGGAGAATTGCGTACCGTAAATCCTTCGAAGCGTAGGTCCTCGCAGTCCACAAAACTGAGCATGGGGCAGGGACGTTGCCAGTTCTTGTGTGTCCACCAATGTTTGTACATTGGGCCATTGCGGTTACTTCCCGGTGGATTCCAGAAAGCTTCGCCGTTCCCGTCAATGACACCCGGACCGCGAATGCTCACGCCATGCGCCTGATGAAAGAGCAGAAGATGGCGATCCTGCATGGCTGGATTGTCAAAAGGGTCCCTGGCGCTTTGCGGTACGGGCCCGTAAAAGGCGTAGTCCTCCAAATTCGGGGAGCCCAGGAGCACGGAACCCGGCATCAGCAGCAATTCGGTATGGGCATGTACCTTCAGCGAACCGGTCAGGTAGGTGCCCGGGGGAAGGATCACCTGTCCGCCTCCAGCCTTGGGAATTTCATCGAATGCGGCTTGCAGCGCTTCGGTATTCAGGGTTTTGCCATCGGGAATGGCACCAAATTCGAGAACATTGAAATGATGCATCTATGTCAATTAGCATATTCCACTGACGAATATTTTGCCTTTGCTGAGTAAAACATGTCATATTGTAATTCATGCCTCCCAGCTTATCCAAAAAAAGAGTCTATGATGTAGATATTCATGAAGACGCGGTGTTTCCTGATGAGGCCTTTCGGGAGTACACAGCGGTGTGGCGGGTATCGCGAGCCACCTGGCGTTCGCGTTTCATCTATTCTGATCCGATGAATCCGGGCCTGCATGTGGCCTTGCCACTACGGGGCGAGGTGGGCTTATGGGCGGAGGGCTTCTCCTATCGGCGGGTTCAGGCCGGAGAAATCATGATCCTGGGTGCGGGTGCGGGGAGGCATCAGCATATTCCCGAAGGAGAGGCCGAGGTTCTGTTTATGGGCTGTTTTCAGGGGAGGGCCTGCGAGCTGGCTCTGCAATTGTTCGGAAGCCTGCCACAGCATTTTCCCCTGCGGCACCCGGCCCGTATTGAACAGCAGCTACGGCTCCTGCTGGATGAAGCTAAAGAGAAGGGGCAGGGCAGTTCACTGATGCGCGCCCGTTATGCGGAACTGCTCTTACATGAGTTGGCCCGGGAGCGGTATCATGCGGGGATGAGCCGGCGGGAACGTGATTTTGAGCAGGTACGGCTGCGTGCACAGGAAGGCATCACCGAGCGTCTGCGTTTGCAGGATCTTTGTGAGCACTTTGGGTGGAGCCGGCCCTACATTACCGGACTGTTCCGGGAATACCGTGGCGAGACTCCGCAGCGCTGGCTGTTGCGGCAGCAGATGACCTCTGCCGTGGAACGCCTGCGGGAAGGCATGCAGGTGAAAGAAGTTGCTGCAGAATTCCACTGGCCGGATGCCGCCAGTTTCTCCAAAGCCTGTAAGCGGGTGAGTGGGCGGAGTCCCCGGGAATGGCGGGATCTCTAGGATGGATTTCGCAAAGCTCCTTCAGGAAATAGGCTACAGATCACGGATCATGTTGGGACAAATGTTCTGATTGAACCCGGTCTTGCTTAGGAGATTTTTTCGTTCATCGTAGCAGGATGCCAACGTCACCCAATATTTTATGGCTCATGACCGATCAGCAACCTGCGCATATGTTGGGCTGCGCGGGGAATGAAGATCTGCGTACGCCCCATATTGATCTGCTCGCCCGTCGAGGTACCCGATATGTGAACGCTGTGAGTGGATTTCCACTGTGTTGCCCCTTTCGGGGCTCCTTACTTTCCAGTCGATACCCACATCAGGCTGTGCCTGGGCATCAAAAGCAGCTTCCGCCTGAACTACCCACGGTCGCGGATGCCTTCCGTGAGCATGGCTACCGAACGGCATGGTTTGGGAAATGGCATGTCGATGGATATCAGGAAGGCGATGAACCGGAACGGCGTGCGGCAAGGCATGTCATCCCGAAGGAGAGACGGGGTCGTTTTGATGACTGGCTTGGTTATGAAAACAATAACCGCGTCTGGGATACCTGGGTGCATGGTCATGTGCATGGCGAAGAGGTCGCGCTACACCACAAGCCGGGTTATGAGGTGGATCTGTTCAGTGACCTGTTGCTGGATCATTTGGCCTGGCAGCGTGAACATCATCCTGATCAACCCTGGTTTGCTGCGATGTCTGTTCAACCTCCCCACGATCCCTACCACGCTCCGGCAGAGGATACCGCCCCCTATGCGCCGGCATCGATCTCGCTCCGTCCCAATGTTCCGCCCATCCCTGAAATCGAGCGCCGAGCCCGGGCGGGTCTTTCCGGCGCCTATGGTCAGGTAGCTTCCATGGATCGAAATGTTGGCCGCATCCTGCGCTCGCTTGAGGAGGCTGGGGAACTGGATCAGACCATTGTCTGTTATTTTTCGGATCATGGGGATCTACATGGGTCGCATGGCTTGTGGGAGAAGCATCTGCCTTACACGGAATCCATCGGCATTCCCTTCATTGCCTGTGATTTCCGCAGAGTCGACTGGTACCCTGTGGATCGGCATGAGGCTAGGGTACCGATCAACCATGTGGATATCCTCCCCACGAGTTTAGGCTTGGCCGGGCTTCCTGTGCCAGACTGGTGTCAGGGAAGAGATTGCTCAGGGCCTACGCTGAATCCACGCGGCTATGATGCATCCAGCGTATCAGGATCGGCTTACCTGCAAAATCTGAGCGGTGCCCATCCCGCTCCTGCCTGGCGGGGCATTGCCACAGAAGAGGGGATCGTCTATGTGTGCTCGCCGGATGGTCCATGGCATTGTTACGACCATCGCAACGATCCCTATGAGTTACATAATCTGGCCGAGGATAAGCGGCAGCTCCCCCTTCTGCGTACACTCCATGCGGAATTGCTCGAGTGGATTGAACGGAGCGGGGATGACTTTTCCATTCGCAGAGCGCCCTGATGTTGTTGTTTCCCGTCTGATGGAATGACTTCTGTGAGCTTAGCTGCTCTTTGACTGGTTTTTTAGCTCAATCCACCTGCTCATAAATTCGGTGCTCCGATGTTGATGCATTCTCAGCATCGCTCCATACAATTGGTCGATGGAAGCTGTTTCGGCCTCCTCCAGCAACTGATTCACTCTCTCCATGAGAGCCGTTCTGTGGCTCTCTGCATGAAAGCGTCCCTGAAGCAAAGCCGGGATCCGTTCCTGTCTTTCCCGCCAGAGTGATTCGTCTTCCACCAGCGCAGACGCGGCTGCGACCAAGGAGTCGATGGCATCGCAGACCTCTCCCGGCCAGGGAAAATCGCCTTGCATGCCCTCTGCTCCGATGGCGGTGGTGACCGAAGGCGTTCCTGCGAGCATGGCATCGTACAGTTTTCCTTTGAGACCGGCTCCAAAGCGCAGCGGGGCCAGGCAGACCCGGTATCCTGCCAGAGTGTCTACCGCATCAACCGCTCTCCCCATGAGATGAAAGCCGGTGCTGGGGGAGTGAAGCTGTTGCAGTGAGGGGCTGAGATCCGCCCCATAGATGTGCAGCTCGGTATCCGGACAGCGTTTGCGTATCTTTGGCCAGATCTGCTCCGCGAGGAAACGGACAGCGTCTGCGTTCGGCGGGTGACGAAAGTTTCCGATACTCACAAAGGATTTTCTGTCGGAAAAAGCAGGAGAGCTTCGCCAGGCCTCTTGTTGATCTGCATCCGATAAAAAGGGGGTTACATGAAATAACGAGGCTGGAAGCTTCAGCTGCTTTGTCAGGATCTGTGCTTCCGCATCCGATATCAACAGGTTGAGATCCGAACGTAGGAGCGAAGACAACTCCCGCAAGGCCAAGTCCGAAAACCAGTCCTTGAGTTCGGGTTCCCGTTTCGCATGCAGCGCCTTCCTGCGCATGTCCCGGAGGGAGTGCAGATCGATCGTGTCCACCATGCATTTCGCCGAAGGGCAAGCGGCCCGCACCCGCCAGCCGAATTGCTCCTCAAGCATAAAGCGATCAAAACAGACGAGATCCGGAGAAAGATCCTGGATCAACGCATCGACAGAACTACAGTTTATGGAAATCGATTCCTGGCGGATCTCATCCGGAAGAAGAGCGCTGTGTGGACGTCTTTTTGCTGCACTTGCAACCGTAATTTTCCAGTCATGTGCTCGAAAGGTCTCCAGAAGTTGTAGGGTCCGGGTACCTGCTGCAGAAGAAGCAGGTTCAGGCCAATTCGATCCAAAGAGAAGAAGGCTTCGTGGTGGTTCGTTCATGAGAAGTCCGAAGAACCTACGTAAGAAAGAGAGGATTCTTCAAGGAGAATGTGTAAGCGTCCTATGCATGGGATGAGCGCCCATTTCCTACGCAGCGAAGCCTCAGCTTTCCTTGATTCATTCGACTCTTGCCAAAGGTATTCTCTCTTCGCATGGCTAGCTGTTCCTTGTTTGTCCCCTTAGCTGAGTCGTCTATGCATGCTTTTCATGATCCCAGTTTGTTTCCGGTCAGTGAGTTGTTTTCCTTATCTGTAAATGGACAGCCCCAGCCGGTATGTGTTTTTGATCCTCTGCAGAACGAGCATCGCGTAGATATTGCCTGGGTGCAGGGTGAGCCCGTGACGGAGGTCCGAATTCAGGTGCAGGAGAGTATCCGTGACTATCAGATCTCGCCGCGTAGTTATGAACTCCCGGCACAGGTAGATGAACAGGGGCTCTGTTTTGATCCCCAGGGTCATGCTGTTCTACAACTGCAGATCAACGATCTGCCCACATTGATTTTACTGCTGGATTCCAGCTTCAGCCCCCGGCCCGATCTGGAGGACCCGATGGTGTTTCCCGTGACGGCCTTTGGCGTTCAGTCCGCTCCGGGTCAGGATCAGACCGAGGCTTTACAAGAGGCCTTGGATCAGGTTTCGGAGCAGCAGGGCACGCTGTTCTTTCCTCCCGGCATCTATGCGGCCAAACGCCTGCGGCCGAAATCCAATACCCGCATCTATCTCGATTCAGGGGCCGTCATCTGCAGTCTTGCTGACGCACAGGCCTATGAGCAATTTCAGAACCGGGTAGGAAATAAACGGGCCCGGGAGGATTTTATCCATATTCTGGATCAAGAGAATATTTCCATCGAAGGGCCCGGGATCATTCATGCGCAGGGGATACGCCTGGCTCTTTCTGCAGGTACACCCGAGGCCCGCCCTTATAAACATGGCGAGATTGAGAACGTGAAGATGTCCTTGATGACCATCAAGGGGGAAGGTTCCCGGAACATCCGCATTCGGGATCTTCTGGTGATGGAATCCACCGAATGGGCCATCACTTTTTTTGATTGCGAGCACGTTGAGGTCCGCAACGCGAAGGTCATCAATTACTCTGACTGGTTCTGGAGTGATGGTGTGCACTTTACCAGTTGCCGCCATGCGCTGGCCGAGAACTGTTATGCCTATTGCGGGGATGATGCTTTCGTCGCCACGACCCGGGTGGCTGATGCTCCGAGCTATCAGGTCTGTTTCCGGAAGAATGTGGTGGGCTTCACCACCTGTACCGGTTTACGGGCGGGCTGGTATGCCCGCGACAGCATGGAGGATGTACGCTTCGAGGACAATGTCATCATCTCAGCAGGACGGGGCATAGATCTGCTGCACTACGGCTATGACGGCAAGGCCATCTCCAAGATTCTCTTCCGCAATACCCTGGTGGAGGAAATCAATGATGACGGCAGCACCTGGCAGAACCGCTGTCCAATCTATTTTCATATGGCGCGGCAGCATGAGCAGTATGCCGATCCGGGTATGGTGGAAGGGGTACTCGTCGACGGGCTGACCTGCCTCAACCGTGGCCCGCATCCTTCTACCGTGCTCAGCTGGGGGCCGCAGGGGTATTTCTCTGATATCCGATTTAACAATGTGGTCATCGATGGACAGAAACTGGATCGGATCGATCCGGAACTTCTGGATGTCAATGAGTGGAGCAAGGGGCTCCGTTTCGAATAACGACTGACTGTTATATCCAGTCCAGTTTGGCAATGCCCACGCCGCCTTCGACCGGGCAGTTGTAGCCCCGCCACCCGCAGGTACTGATGTACCATTGACCATCCTGCTCCTGAATCACTTCGGGGGCATGGGCATGGAGCTGGGCGACGACGCCGTCGCGTTCCGGGTTGCCGCTGTAGCAACCGAAATCCGTGGGATCCTCAGAGGCGAAGACCAGAGTATTATGGTAATTGTGCTGTTTGCAGTCCGTCAGGGTGATGAACAAATAATAGAGACCCTCGCGATATACGACAAAAGGAGACTCGGTGCCGCCCCAGGGAGGCTTCACGCCACAGGCATCCGTCGTGCGCAGGGCAAAACGGAGAAAGGTCCAGGTGATCAGATCTTCTGATTCCAATACGGAAATCACCCCGTTCATGTTTTCATCGATGCCGGTAATGTACATCCACCAGCCCCCACCGGGTTTGGGCAGAACCATGGAATCGCGATGACAGGAATCGAGCGGGGCTCCCTGAATCACGGGACTGTGTTCCATCCAGTGAGTCAGCTCCATGGAACTGGCCATGCGCATTGGGGAGGGGCCGTAATGCATAATATAGCGCGGTCCCTGTCGGACAACGCAGGGTGCCCAGGCCCGTACGCCATTGTCACAGACTTTCTGCAGTTCCTGCATGGGCTCCCCGTTCAAGGCTCCAGCGGCATGCACGAAGTAGCGCTCGCATTCGGAAAAATCCTCTTCGGCATGACTGGTGATGCCAAAGAGATGCCAGGTCCCGGAATCATCCTGAATCAGGCTGTGATCATTCACATAACGTCCGTAACGCTGCGGAAGAAATAAGGGGGACCAATCGCTGCTGATTCGAGGGCGGAGGGGCGTGTTCTGCATCGGCGGGGGATAGTGATTCCATTTCTCCCTGTCAAGACGACTCCATTAGCTCCTGCTGACTGGGGCACCATCGGTTTAATGAGTAAAAACGGGATGGGAGGACTGTATTCATGGATGCAAACTGATCACTTTTGAAGGGCTTTAGTGTTCGCTTGTTGGATTAAGAAAGCAGAGCGGGAAAACTTCGGGCTTTACCTATGATTTAATGTGATGCTATAATAGCACCATGTCTGTTCAGTATAACCAGTCCGTGTTCCGGGCTTTTCAGGTCTTGGAAGTGTTGTCTGCTTTGGGCCGGCCGGTGGGGAGTCGGGAGTTGGCCCGGAAATTGGGAGAAGAGCATACCAAGGTCAGTCGTATGCTGAAGAGCCTGTTACATATGGGCTATCTTCAACAGGATGCCCAGCGGCAGTATGTGCCTGGTCCGGGACTGCATGTGCTGGCGGCCCGTTTTCTGCGTAGCTCGACTCTGCTACGCCTCACCCTGCCCCTGTTGCGGGAATTGCATGAGGAGGGCTTTCATGTGGCCCTCGGGGTGCTGCATGGGGATGAGGTCTGCTACCTTTTTCACGGGGCCCCTGATCAGGCCTTTGATATGGGTTTGTCCGGGCATGAACTGTTACCTGCCCGGGAATCCTCGATTGGCCTTCTGCTCAGCGGGGAAAGCGATGCGCAGGTGGAGGCCTATTTTCCCCGGCAGGGTCTGGGCTCCATGGCCATCGCGTTGGAGCAGCAGGGGCATGTACTCGGCGGCTTGGCCCTGATTGGCCCAGAGGCAGAGGCCCACCGTTTTCAAACCCGATTGGAACAGGCCCGTGAGGCTTTTGAAGGCATGGAGCATTGATATGGCAAACCGACTTGAACAACAAGCCGCTGCAGCGGAGGGACGCTCCTTACAGCTGCAGGAAGTAAAGGGAGATCTCTGCGTGGTGGGGGGCGGCTTGGCCGGGTTCTGTGCCGCCCTCGCCGCCGCCCGGGAGGGACTGCAGGTCATTCTCGTGCACGACCGCCCTGTGCTGGGAGGCAATAGCTCTTCAGAAGTGCGGCTTTGGGTTTTGGGAGCCACCAGTCATATGATTTCCAATAACCGCTGGGCGAGGGAAGGGGGGCTTGTCGGGGAACTCCTGGAGGAAAATATGTGGCGGAATCCTGAGGGCAACCCGCTGCTCTGGGATCTGCTCCTGTTGGAGAAAGCCCGGGAGGAACGCAAGCTGAGCTTGCTGTTGAATACGGCCTGTCTGGGTTGTGAGCTGAAAGGTGCAGGTGACATTGGCCGGGTGATTGCCCATTGTTCCCAGAATGAAACCCGCTATCACATTGAAGCCCCCTTATTTGTGGATTCCAGCGGCGACGGGGTACTGGCCTTTGCTGCCGGTGCTCCTTTCCGTATGGGAGCGGAGGATGCGCAGGAGTTTCAGGAAGCCTTTGCTCCCGATGAGGAATTCGGCGGACTCCTGGGGCAGTCGATTTATTTTTATTCCAAGGATGTGGGCACTCCGGTTCCTTTTGTCGCTCCGGATTTTGCCCTGCAGGACATCACCGAGATTCCCCGCTGGCGCCGTTTCAATGCCAAGACCCAGGGCTGTAGTCTGTGGTGGATTGAATATGGAGGCCGCCTGGATCCGGTGCATGATACCGAAGAGGTAAAATGGGAGCTATGGAAAGTGGCCTACGGGGTCTGGCATCACATTAAAAATTCAGGCATGTTTCCCGAGGCGGAAAACCTGACCCTGGAATGGGTGGGTATGGTCCCGGGCAAACGGGAGAGCCGTCGCTTCGAAGGATTGCAGACCCTGGTACAGAGCGATGTTATGGGCCGGACCTTGTTTGACAACGCGGTCGCACATGGGGGCTGGTCCATTGACCTGCATCCCGCGGATGGGGTCTATGCGGAGCGGGAAGGCTCTCATCATCTTTATGCCAAAGGCATTTATTCGATCCCTCTGGGCTGTTACCTACCGAAACAGATGGAGAATCTGATGGTGGCAGGGCGGATTATCTCTGCTTCCCATGTGGCCTTTGGCAGTACCCGGGTGATGGGCACTTGTGCTCTGGGTGGGGAAGCCCTGGGCGTACTTGCGGCGATCGCTACAGAACAGGGGCGCCTGCCCAAGGATTTGTATGAGGATGCGGATGCCGTGCGCTGCTTACAGGAGCGCCTCATGCGTATCGGACATTGGGTTCCGGGGCAAGCTCTGCAGCAGGCGGAGGATTTGATTCAGTCTGCCCGATGTTTCGCCAGTTCGGAATTTGATCTGGCAGAACTTCCCGCCGATGGTCCCTGGGTGGAACTGGGGGAGGGCTATGCGCAGATGCTGCCTTTGATGCCGGGCGCGATCCCGGCGTTCTCGTTGGAGCTGCGTTGTGCTGAGGCAACGGAACTTCAGATCTCCATCCGCCTGGCTGAACGAGCGGATGAGTACACTCCGGAAGAGCTTCTTTGGGAACGCACGCTGTCTCTAAGCTCCGACGAGCAGAAGCTGGGACCGATTCCCGTGGAGGCGGAGATGCCGCATGCAGCCTATGCTTTTCTGGTGCTGCAGGGCGAAGGGGTTGAGTTGCGAGGCAGCAACCTGCGCTGTACGGGCCTGCTCTCGCTTCGGAAAAAGGGGATGTTCTGCTCTGCGGATGTAGGCGGTTATGACATTGAAAACTGGATGCCGCCGCGCCGTCCTCTGGGACATCTGGTCGCGTTGCAGTTAGATCCGGCACCCGAACCCTTTGCAGCCAGCCAGGTGGCCAATGGCCTGCAGCGGCCGACATCGGGGCCCAATGCCTGGGTGGCCGATCCCGCGGATCCCGCGCCCCGTTTACGCGCAGTCTGGTCTGAGCCTCAACAGATTTCCCGGGTGGAATTGCAGTTCGATGCTGATTGGGATCATGCCATGGAATCGGTGCAGTACAGACACGCCGACCGCGCCATGCCCTATCGCCCGTCGATCTGGCATCTGGAGGATGATCAGGGTCGCGAGTTGTATCGTGAAGAGGGGGGCGTCTGTTCGCGGGTGGTGGTGGAGTTGGCGGAGGCCGTCCTCAGCCGGGAGCTTCACCTGGTTTTTGACGAAACCCGGGGAGCGCCGGCCTCACTCTTCTGTCTGCGGGCCTACGCTTAAGCGAAACGTCGACGCAGGAGTATACTACCGAGAAGTGCCAATCCGAAGAGACTGAGCGTGCCGGGCTCGGGAATGGCAGTCAGGCTGATGTCATCAATTCGCGCCGAGGCACTGCTGCGATTGGCACCGAACACAAACCCCACTCCGGTCACGGTACCGGATGTTAGGGTTGTTCCACTGGAAGGCCCTCCGACAGCAGAAGCAAAGCCATCACTCGGATCTTCCCAGAGGCCCCAACTGGCACTGCTGAACTCATGTGAGGCCATGACGTCGGAGACGTTGATGTTGCCTCCATACTCTGTCACCGAGCGGTACCAGGTGGTGGAACCCCCGTCTTGAACAGCCAGACCAATGCGGAAAGAACTGGAGCTGCTGCCACCTCCACTGAAATCATAGCTGAAATCAAAGCTGTCCAGGGTCGAGATGTCGGAGGACAATCCGATAACTCCAATAAAGAACTGGCCGATGTTCTCGTTACCTGCAGGAGAACCCAGGTTGCTGCCACTCATGGTGCCCGAGCGGGTGCCGTTGATGGGGGAACTGGTAGAGAGCAGTGCTCCATCTCCGGTGCTTACGGAGGCATCGGTGAAGGTCGTGCCTGCCGCGCCACGTCCGGAGCGGTAGGCGACCCAGCCTTCACTGGCATAGGTGCCATTGATTGCAGCGGACTCAAAGTCCTCCTGAAAAACGATCGCCGCAGGGAGGAGGCTGCAAAGGCAGAGGGAGAGAGAAAGAAGAAGATGTTTCATAGGGATTGGAGATTGTTTAAATCCTATCATCTTTCGAAATGCGGCCTCTACCGCAGCATGCGGAAAGAGAGGGGGTGTTTTGCGGATTATTCTGCGATCCTGACGTCAATCATGTAAAAGCGTTTGGCATCCGCGGGCAGCGTGGCCGGATCTTCGAGAGGAAAGAGAAGGGGATTCCCAGTGCCGCTGACCGGGCTGCCAATGGCCGGCCAGGTGCTGGGCTCCGTTCCGAGCTGATCTGTTCCCCGCAGCTGGTAAAGGTAGCCCGTTTGACTGGGGACTTCGAAGCCGGGGCTGTTTCCCTGCAGCTGCATTTTAATTTCCGGTGCAAGCGGTGCCGGGGTTTTACCGATGGCGGCAATTTCCTCCAGGCTGAGCACGCCATTATACACCCGGAGATCATCCATGAGGGTGTCCGGGTCCCGGGAGGAGTTGTCTCCAAAGGCGAGAGGGTTGCCTTCATCACTGAGACTGCTGGTCACGTAACTCAGGCTCTCCAGGAGTTGTAGATTCCAGCCTGTGCTTTTGCTGAATTCGCGTCCCAGATAAAAGTTCACCGTATCGGTCTCAGAGGAATAGGTCATGGCCACCAGAATCCAGCCGTTGCTGTCCCCGCTGGTTGCGTTGGATAGGTCGGCGGCAACACTTGTCCGAACGAAAGCTGCATTGTTGGCCCGGAAGTGGAGGGGGCGGGGACCCGTGCCGCCGCTGAACCCGAAGAGCAGATCATTGTCGAGGGAACCGAAGAAATTACTCCCGTCTGAATCCGCGCTGCTCCCGTCGAAATCCCGCAACAACAGGGTCACGGTGAAGGCGTTGGATCCACCGGCGACTCCGTTGCTATCTTCATTCCATTTCTGAATGCTGAACTGCAGGGAGGAGCGATCCGCTTCGAAGCTTCCGTAGAAGGATCCGTCAGGAGAGGGACTGCTGTTTTGGAAAAAGGCGGTCGGGTTGCTGTTCACATAACTGCTGGCATGGGCGGCCGCGCCGAAGCCGGAGATATCCGAAATGCTGGTGCCGGCCGCGCCGTTCGCGTCGAAATTGAAATGATAGATGAGGCTGCGCTCTCCCGGAGGCAGGGTGCTGACGAGAGCGCTTTCTGTATCGCTGGCGCCGGAATCATCCGTGACGGTCAGGCTCACGGTGAACTGGGCTTCTGTGCTGTAGCTGTGAGAGGGCGTAGGGCCGGCATCCTGCATCTGAGTGCCGTCGCCAAAATCCCAGTCGTAGCGGACCAGGCTGCCGTCCGGATCGCTGGAACCGCCAGCATCAAAGAGGACAGGAACATTCGCTGCAGGAAGGGTGGGGGAAAAACTGAACGCCGCCTGAGGTGGCTGATTGCCTATAAAAATATAGTCTGTTCGTGTCAGGCTGTGGGTGGCATTTTGGTTGTCGGTGACCGTCAGGGTCACGGTGTAGCTGCCTTCCTGACTGTAACTGTGGCTGGGGCTGACCCCTCCGTCTTCGAGCAGGGTACCGTCTCCGAAATCCCAGTCATAGCGGGTCAGTGTACCGTCGGAGTCACTGGAGGCAGAGGCATCGAAGTTCACGATCACGGGGGCCTGCCCTCCTGTGGGAGAGGCAGTGAAGGAGGCCACAGGATTGGCATTGCTTGGCGAGCTGCTGTCCAGAAACACATGATACATATTGCTGGTGCCATTGCGTCCCAGAGAGATGATGCCGGGCTGCTGGGCCTTGGCATAGATGCGTTTGCCCATCAGCGTGCTTCCGGTATCCGTGAAGCCGTCGAACCAGCTTTGGGTGCGGTCAAAGTCCCCGGTCACGGCCACGTTCAAGGTGACGGGGAGATTGATCTCGAAGCTGGCGATGGTTCCGGTCCGGTTCTTGTCATCATTTGCATTCCGCAGATACATCTTTCCCAGGTGCTGGGAGGGAATTCCGGAAAAGGTACTGCTGCGGTCGATGTACAGAAGCTTCCCATTCTCCAAGCTGTC
The DNA here is from genome assembly GCA_002429005.1 of Verrucomicrobia bacterium UBA6056. Lineage (GTDB taxonomy): Bacteria > Verrucomicrobiota > Kiritimatiellia > SS1-B-03-39 > UBA6053 > UBA6056. The sequence goes on along the minus strand of DIYK01000030.1, from coordinate 83,990 downwards.
CCAGACGTAGGCATCGCCGGAGGAAACCAGCAGGTTGCTGATGTTCAAGGTGCTGGTCACCTGAAAGGTGGCACTGCCCCCGTGGGTCATTCCACCCAACGTGGCGGAGGCGCTGACCGTATGCGGGCCGCCTTCCGTGTTGCCCGCGGTTACCAGACCGCTGCTGTTCACCGAGCCACCTCCGCTGACAGACCAGTTCCAACTCTCCGGTTGCTCATCCAGCAGGTCTCCGTACTGATCCAGGGCCCGGGCCTGGAACTGTCGACTGAGCCCAGGGCCAATGTCCAGGTTACCGGGCAGAATCTCTACGGAGGTAAATACCGGAGCGCTCCGAACCTCAAAGCGTTTCGGGGCATGCAGTTCATCCTCATGAGCTCCATCGGTCACGGTAAAGGTGAGGCTGTGTTCTCCTTCCGGAGCGTCCCAGTCCAGTTCGTAAGGAGGCGCATTCACCGTTCCGATGGAGTTGCCGTGGTTGAAAAATACCACGGTCAGCGGATCCCCGTTGTCATGGGAGACCCGGGCCTGTACCTTGACGGTCCCGGGCAGCATGTGTCGGCTGCCTTCAATGGGAAAGGCCAGTTCGTGGGCAATGACCGGATTGGTGCCAAGACTGATGTTATTCGCGTGGGTGCCGGTGATGTCGGATACATCGCTGACGTAGCTTCCCGTATTGCGGTTTCGAAAATTGATTGCGCCGGAATCCCGGGTGGCGGTGGCTGCACTGAACCCGTAAAACTGGAGAGCATTCCCGGGGGCAAGCAGGTTGTGCACGGTGATGTCGGTCGCATAACCTGTTGGCGTGCGCCCGGCAAAGCCCCGGGAACCGATGCCGAATTCACCTCCGCCATTTTCCACATAAAAATTCTTATAGAGCACATTCCGGACGACAGCCGTATCTGTTAAAAACAGGGTGTTGGCTGACCCGGCTTTGACCACGAAGATGTTTTCGTAGATGATGTCCTCGAAAAATTCCGCATTGGTTTCGGTTCCAATTTTGGTGGCCCGGAAGCCATCCTGGTAGATCATCACATTCGAGGTGATGATGTTGCTTACGTTGTAATCGGGGTTTCGCCCGAGCCCCGCCCGATCATCACGGGCTTTGAGGCACATGGCATCATCCCCGCCGCAGGCAAAGACCATTTCCATTCGCACGTTGCGGGAGCTAATCAAATCGAGTCCATCGGGACCAGCGAATAGTGGAAGCGCAATCAGCGCAGAGAGAAAGAAGATGAACCCTTTCATTCGCCCACTCCCGTCTTGTCGTTGAGCACTTTGAAATAGGTGATGTCCACCTCCTCCGAATCCTCCAGGAGCACATTCCAGTTGAGTGAATTGCGGCTGATGATGCCGGAGATTTCCAGGTTCCGGGCCTCGTGGGTCCAGATCCCGAATTCGCGGTCGTTCCCTCCGTTTTCGTTGTATTCGATCAGTCCACGACCGAAGAGCTTCACCTTCTCCGCATTCACCACCTGAATGCCGCCGTTGGTAAAATTCAGTTTGGCGCCACCCGCGAGATAGAGGGCGCTGTGGGAGGGAAGTCGGAGGTTTTTGTTCAGGTTGAGCGTGCCCGCAGGGACATAGACGATGTCCAGGAGGGGATCGCTTCCCACCCGGTCCATGGCCTCCTGCAGGCTGCCGTTCCAGGTGGCAACATTCAGGACATTCAGATCATTCGCCTGCGGTGGATCCACCTCCTGGGGGTCAGCAAAAAGGATGAGTTCATCTTCTCCTCCGCGGTGCAGGACCAAATAGCGAGGACGGTCAAGAGTGAACACCATACGGCTGCCGTCGTTGACGCTGGGGACGATACCGTAGTCCACGGGACTGAGACTGTGGTTGTTGAGCCCGGTGACTTCGATTTCGACCTCTCCGCTGAATGAAAAATGCGCATAGGTCCGGACTTCATCGACAACTGGAACCTCGATACCATTGGCTTTCACTGTGAAGGTGTTGTTCAGTGTTTCTCCCGGAGCTGCTGGATAGGTCCACAGCGTGTGCTGGACGTCGATGTTGTCATTTGAGGGGCTGTATTCTGTTTCCAGATTTTCAAAACGGGGATTCAGGGCCAATATCCTGCCGCCATCGCGGCTGTACAGCCCGGTGTCCGCATCTTCGATGCGGGTGTTCTCCAGGCGTACATAGCTCAGGCTGTCTTCGTTGAATACGGCTCGGGACCCGGAACCTGAATTCCGAATGATACTGTCTTTGATCCAGGTCACCTGAGTGGTGTCCGCATTCAGGGAGAGTGCGCGGAAACTGCCAATCTGGCTGTAGCCGTCCATGCGTCCGAGCACGCTGTCGAGAGTGGCGCCAATGATGAAACCGCGTCCGCCGGCAGGGGTAATGTTCCCTTTGCCGTTGTTCTGGTAGAGGCCGCCCCAGACTTCCCAGCGTTCGGAGTCCCGATGCGGGGAGAAGCCGTCGTCGTTGTTTCCGATGGCCTCACAGTTCACCAGGCGGAGATACACGTTGTCGCCTTTTGAATTAAATCCGTCATTCTGCACGTTATTTCCGGAACAATTCTCCAGAGTAGCCTGGGTGTTTGCCCCAAAGGACCAGCCATCCGTACGATTCCCAAAGTCCCAGGCAAAATTCACATGCACATCATAGGCTTCCAGATGGGTGCCGGCGGCGTTGGGACCCCCTCCACGGAAATGATTGAGTGTGATACCGTAGAGGCCCACTTCCGCAGCGACGCTGTTGAGGAGCAGGAAATGTTGAGAACAGAAGATCACCACATCTCCTGCGTTATGTTCAAAGCGGAGGGTGACCGTTCCCGAGGCTACATCGAAATGATAGGATCCCGGGGTGCCGGCCACCTCTGCGGCAGAGGAGACATCGTCGAAATAGCTGCGTCCGTCGCCATCTTTCATCACCATCACCAGACGGGCGTTGGCGGGTGTATTGCTGAGGGAGCTGTCAAAGGAAAAGGAGTAGCTGCCGTTGCTGAGGTCGGTCATGGCAGCGAGAGGAACTTCATGTCCGGCGTTGAACACGGCGGCTCCGTCCGGAGCGCCAATGACACATTCGGTGGAGCTGTTGATGCCCCCACTGTAATCGATCAGGGTATCGATACCCCGGGCGTCATAGTTTCCGGGATGAAAGAGGATGGAGATTCCCCTGTTGGCCAGAGCGTGAGCGCTTCCTTCCGCGAGATTCATGGGGTCCGCTTCGCTTCCGGCAGCCCCCGCAGCGGCCGTGGGGGAAATCCAGAGTGCTGAAGCCCGGGCTGCCGCCATGCGGGCCTCGAGACTGGATTTGACGGAGGGAGCCGTACCGCTTTCATACCTCGTTTTCAAGGGTTCGGGCAGTTCGGGAATCAGCACCTGTGCGAAGAGAGGAGGGCCCAGAATACCAAGCAGCGCGAGAAGCGGGGAGAGAATGCGACATGTCATGAGTTCAGGATAAACGGATCAGAGAATCTTGTTTATGTGCAGAATACGAATTACCCTGTTGAGTAATGCGAAATACAGCACCTGTTTACATTCATTTAAACCTGAATGAACGGAATCATTGGTCCCGTTCGTTGCTGCCCGGGGTCATTGCTGCGCTCCGTGAGCGCCCCGGTATCAGGGTCATGAACCATGAAAGTCTTTCCCTTCAGGAGGTGTGGCAGGCGGGACGGGGAACTGCGATGGGTTTTTTGGGAATGTTTACCGAAGAACAGGATGGCCCCTTTCTCGACGAGTTGCGCAGGGAGGGGATTCCCGTGCTGAATCTGTCAGGCCGCTCTCCGCCGGTGAAGATTCCCTCGCTGCTGCATGATGATCTGGCCATTGGTCGTATGGCTGCGGAACATTTGCTGCAGCCCGGACAGAAGAACTATGCGTTTTTCGGACTTCCAGGCAGTCGGCTTTCCGCTCGTCGTCACCAGGGCTTTGCTGCGGCATTGCAAGAACAGGGTTTTTCCTGTGAGGCGTACTTGCATGAGCGCCGTCATGATTCCATTGCGTCCTGGCTGAAGCGTCTGCCCCGTCCGGTGGCGGTGTTTGCCGCCACCGACACCCGGGCGCGTGCTCTGTGTCAGCGGGTGGAGCAACTGGGACTGCGCATGCCGGAGGAAATCCGTCTGGTCGGGGTGGATAATGACCCGTTTCAATGTGACCTCCATTTGACCTCGCTGAGTAGTGTAGAGCCGGATTTCTATCGTCTGGGCTTTCGGGCGGGTCAGATCATACAAAGCTGGGTTTTGGAAGGGGAGGAGCCCAGTCCGGGCGAAAGCTACATCGCCCCGTTGAACGTGGAGGTGCGTATGTCCAGCGATCCCTGGCACACCCGGGATCCCTTGCTCACACAGGCGATCCGCCGCATGAAGGACCCTGTGGCTGAGGTACACTCCGTCGCCATTCTTTCCCGGCAGTTAGGGGTGTCCCGGCGCAGTTTGGAGCTCCGCTGTAAAGCCGAGTTTGGCCAGAGCCCGCTCTTCCTGCTCAATCGGATTAAATTGGAACGGGCCTATCAGCTTCTGAGCCATACTGAGCTGGAATTGCACGAAGTCATGGAACGGGTGGGCTTTCGGGATCAGCGTCATTTCCGCCGTCAGTTCCGGGAGCGCTTCGGCCGGGGACCAACGGAGCTGCGCAAAGTTTGAGCAGATCAACGGGAATAGCGCATTTGTAGAATTACGCAAAATACCCCCTTAATTTTCGTATCCTGCCCCTGCATGCTTAGGAAACTCTGGGGTATTCATATACCGTATCCTCCCCCGTTCTGATTTCGTTCCCAGAGTTTCCATGAAGTATTCCCGATTGAAGCCTGCAGCGGCGTTCAGCCTCTGCCTGTTTGTTGTGTTTTTTCTCAGTCTTCGACAGAAAGGATCCGAGGAGGTTTCGACCCCGGATAGGCTCCGGGCCCCTTTGGCCCGGAATGCGGAGCCTCTGGATCTTACGGAACCCGTCCGGGCTTCCCCGCACCTTGGCGCTAGGGAGGCTTCATTGACGCTGGAAGGGTTTACTGTGGCCTGGGCGCAACAACATCGCCAGCGGATGAAGCAGCTGATTCATGAAGATCCGGAGCAGGCGCTTGCTGAAATGCTTCCACTGCGTTTACGGGAAGAGCTTCCGGAGGAGGTGAGAGCTGAACTGCCTGAACTCATTGTGGGACGGGGCTTTTTCGGAAAAAAAGTGCTTTGTAACCACAGCGAGGCCGACCTGCAACGTGCAGCCATGGACCCTCTGTATGTGCATCCGGTCTGGGAACATGAGTATGTCCGGGAGCTCCACATTGCTGGCAGGCAGTATCAGGCACATGTGTATGGAGAAGGTCTGAACATGCAGACTGATGAAGATGCGGCTGTGTTCGGGGTGGCGGTAGATGATCACGTGGTTCTGCATGAAGACCGGATACAGGTCCTGCCTGTGCAGGAGGTGCCGTTGTCCTGGTTGCAGGAGGTGCCGGAGGGGCTGCGGACTCAGAAAGAAGCTGTGGTGATGTTGCGGGGAGAAGAACGGAAACTTTTTGCCAGTCAGGGAGACATGGACGCCTGGTTGGCTGCTGAAGCCGAACGGGCGCTCGAGCCGGAACTCGACGTGGCGGCCGGGGTCTCGTTTACCCCGGGTACGCCACTGACCTCAGACAGTACTCCGCCGGTAGACACCTATGTAAATGAATGGACTGGAAGTTATAATCACCAGCTTGGTCCGAAAACGGTGATGGTGTTTGTGGTGAAACCTTCCGATGGGAGCGGGTATTCTGCGTCAGATCTGCCTAGCCATGACAACCTGATTGATGGCCTCGATCATTCGTCCGCCTGGTATTATGAACAGTCCTACAAACAAACCTGGTTCGGGAATAAGACCGACAATTATGGCGATGTCTACCGATTGGTCGTCACCCCCGAACTGGATCTGCCCGGGACGATTGAAAGTTATAAGGATTTTGATGGCGGCTTGCAAAGCGCAGCCAAATCCGCCACCGAAGCGCTGGGCGGGGACTGGACCAATAATGGCCCCAAAGACCCGGACCGTTTTGACCGCTGGGTGGTCATGTCCAAAGACAAACTTATTCGCTCTACCGGATTGGCATATGTGGGCGGAAAACTGTCCTGGGTGGGCAACAGTCTGCAGGGCGGGGTGGCCACCCATGAGTGGGGACATAACTGGGGCCTGTATCATGAAAACTACTGGGACGGAAACAGTCACATTCCCCGCAATGGACTGGGCACACATTCAGAATATGGCGAGACCGGAGGGAACTTTAATGAAATGTCCAGGTACAAGATCCGCTGGTTGCTGGAGTCGGACGGGGATATTGAATTCCTGAGCCAAAATGGAACCTATACCCGGAGGCTGTTTAGCTACGGGGACAGCGAGGCGGATAAACCCAGCACCCGTCTGCGCAGTATTGGCATCCCGATTACGGACAAAGCTTCCCGCTACCTGACTCTGGGGTATCGTCCTTTGAGCAATGGCATCGAGGGGGGTGACCGACGGGTGGACCGGGAGTTGAACGGGCTGCAGATTCATGCGGATGGAACCTCCACACAGGACAGTGGATGGAACCGAGGGACGCATTTTATCGATGCGACGCCCGGGTCCCGGCCGGAACCGGGATTTCAGGATCAGAATGACGGGATCCTGCTACTGGGCCGGACCTACAGTGAGCCGGCCAACTTGAACGGTAACAACAGCCAGGAAATTCACATCACCCCGGTACTACGCGGCAGTTTCAGTGAAGGAGGGGATCAGCATCCCTATTTAGATGTGGTGGTGAATCTGGGCGATTTCAGTAGCAATCAGTCCCCTGCCGCCAGTATCAGTACGTCGAATGCACAACTGGCCCTAGGGGAAACCGCGATATTGAACGCGGTGGCTTCGGATCCGGATGGGGATCCGCTGGCCTACGCCTGGGAGGTCAGTGATCTGCGGTATTCCACCTCGAACAACAGCAGTTATGCGCTGAGTTTTGATCAGCCGGGACTGTATGAAGTCACGCTGACGGTTTCAGATATGAAAGGCGGAACCGCTACCGCAGTGCAATGGATTAATGTGGATTCCCAACCCACGTATGCGGCCAATCCCCCCGCGCAAAATCTGAGTGGTTTGAACTACCGCTATTACGAAACGGCGGCGTCCCTCGTGCCCGATTTCGAGCAACTCTACCCTCAGAAAAGCGGTACTGTTTCTCAACTGAGCCTCAGTCCCAGGGAACGGGAGGAGGACATCGCTTTCTGGTTCGAGGGCTATGTGGATGTTCCGGCAACAGATATCTATACCTTTATTCTCGCCAGTGAAGATGGTGCGATCCTCGAGGTTGCCGGTCAGGAAGTGGTGAACAATGACGGGTTGAAAAGCCTGACCACGGAAGTCAGCGGCGCCATTTCGTTGGAGGCAGGTCTGCATCCTGTGCGTGTTCGTTATTTCCATAAATCCGGCAATCCGGAACTGAAGCTGTACTGGCGTTCGGTTGCCGCAACCGGCAACAGCCGGGTGCAGTTGAGCTCTGCCAACTTCAGGCAGGCAGACCCTGCACAGCTGAGTGTACCTCAGGTAAGCATAAGCTCTCCTGGGGAAGGGGCGAGTTTCCCACTGGATACGTCAGTGCCTCTTCAGGCTACGGCCAGTGATCCGGATGGGATCAGCAAGGTGGTCTTCTTTGTAAATGATGTATTCGTGGGCGAAGACCGTTCGGCACCGTATGAAGCGAGTTGGGATGAACTCATTCTGGGCAGTCATGAGGTAAAAGTCATTGCGTATGACAGCATGGGTCAGTGGAAGGAAACGGCACCGGTTTCGATCACCATTGAAAACGAGTTCCGGAATTTTATCGGGCTGAATATTATCGGAAGCACCACCCCGGCTGAAGGGGAACTGCAAGCAGCTGAGGTGGCTGGAGCCGTGTATGCGGGCGGAAACTGGAATAACGTGGTCGACAATAATTCGGACAACAATGGAGATCCGGATACTCTGGAAGGGCAAAGCAGTGGTCTCATGGATACCAAGGGAGATGCCGTATCCACGCGGTTGATCTGGGACCTGCGCGTGGGCAAAAGTTCCGGGCAGACCTACGGGGAAAACAATGCTGATATCTCCACGCCCAACGGAAAACTGATGCGTGGGTTTTCCGGAGACCGGGATAGTGGCTCCTATGCCCGGTATGAGATCGAGGACATTCCCTTCCTTCAATATGATGTCTATGTGTATTTCGACCACCGTGAAAACCGATCCGGTGATCGGATCGAGGGGCGCTATGAACTGCTGCCAACCCAGGGTGCGGCCCCTCCTGCGAAGTATGGAAAAAACTCGCTGGCGACGAATGACAGTGTGGGGGACTATCCGAATTATGATACCTGGACAGGGTTTAAAGAAGCGAGCGCAGAAAGTTCGGGACGTCCCAACGCTGAATTGCTTGGCAACTATGTAGTGTTTCGCAATCAGACCTCGCCAGCGACCCGCCTGATCACCGGCCGCATCAGTGGAGCTGATTTTCCCTCGGTGGCTGCCATTCAGATTGTGGAATCCCCGTTGAGTATCTCCCGAGCGGTCATTGGCGAAAGCGACAGTTCCACCACGCTGTCCGAATCCGGGGTTACGGATACGCTCGAACTTAGCCTGAGTCTCCCCCCGGCGAATGGTTCCGTAGCCCTTCGCGTGACTCCGGATGCCCAGATGCAGGTGAACCCTCAGGTGCTGGTGTTTAATGCCGGGAATTATGATGTACCACAAACGGTTACCGTATCCGCTGTCAATGACAGCGTTGTGGAGGGGGAGCATCAGGGAATGTTGACACTGAGTCTGCTCGGACTGGAAAATTATGCGGACCGCCCCGAGGTGAACCTGCCCGTATCGATTTCTGATGATGATCAGGCGGAAATCCTGGTACAGTCCCAGGGAACGGCAGAGGAATCACCCAACCAGACAGCGCTCTTCCGGATTGTGCGCAGAGGATTGGGGGATGTGGGCAGTAGCCTCACGGTGCCGTTTACCCTGTCCGGGTCTGCGGCCACGGATGGCAGTGACTACAGCGTCAGTGGCAGCGGAGTCAGTTATTCCACAGGAACGGCTGCAGGGTCGCTTCTGATTCCCGCCGGGGCCATTTCGGCGGAGGTCCTGATCACTCCGGTGAATGATGCCTTAGAGGAGGGGCTGGAGGAGGTCGTGCTGAGCCTGGGCAGTGTGACCCCCCATGTACTGACCCAGAACAGCGCCCGGCTCAGCCTGCTCGATGATGATGCCCCGCTCTATCTGGCGCAGCATTTTGATGACGGCGCGATTTGGGGGAGCCGCGGGGGGGCGGCCACGCTGGATGACAGTTTTGACCTTAACCGGAAACGCCTCACCTTTACTCCGGACGCTTCCCCCGGATATTATGCGGTGACCGTTTCAGATGCCAGTAGCTTTGAAGAGAGCACCCTTGGGCACAGCCGTTTCTTTCCGAGCAATTACTGGAATGATCTCTATCTTTCCGGGGCCAACGTGTCCTTTTACGGGACCCAGCATGATACCGTCACTATCGACAGCTGGGGTACGATCGTGTTTGGGCAGCACATCAGTGCTCCCTACACCAGCCTCGATCCCGGCTCCACGTATTACCTCTACCGCTATAAACAGTTGGCCTTTTTTGGGGGTACCTGGCTGGCCCCGGAAGACAGCAATGGTTCTGGGCTTGCCGATGGGGATATTCACTATCACCGGGCGGCTGACCGGTTTATCATCACCTTCACCGATGTAACTATTGGAACGGGCGGGTCTATCAGCTGTCAGATGATTTTCCGGGACAATGGCATCATCACGGTCACCTATATCGACACAGTATATACCGGTACCTCCGGAATCACGGTGGGGCTGTCGAACCTGACCGAAACGGTGAATAGCTCTGTGCCTCCGGCTGATGCCATGCTTCCCGGATTTCGGGAGTTTGATTTCAGTGCGGCAAAACCTTCAACCACTCCCAATGAGCCACCCAGCTTTGCCACCCTCCCCCTCCAGTTGGCGGAGCAGGGGCAGACTTACAGCTACACGGTATCCGCCTGGGATCCGGAAGGGGATGCGGTAACGCTGAGTGCTGCGACTAAACCGAGTTGGCTGAGCTTTACAGCGTCGGCAGATGGAGGACTGTTGAGCGGTACGCCTCCCTCAATGGGGAGCTATTCCGTGCTATTGGAGGCGGAGGATGGCACGAACGCTGCCGTGCAACAATCGTTCAGTATTCAGGTACAATCTTTGCCGGGTTCTTCCGGTCCGGTCATTCTCTCCCAGCCTCAGAGTCAAAGCCGCCCCTATCACAGCAGTGCCGGGTTTGTCGTAGTTGCCCGGGGGGATGATCCCATGAGTTACCAGTGGCGGAAAGACGGAATCCCGCTCGCGGAGGGAAGCAAGTATAGCGGTACGGATACGGCGACCCTGACCGTGAATACACTGGAGGAAACAGATGAAGGCAGCTTTGATGTCCTCCTCAATAATGGCCTTGGTGGGGATGTGTTGAGCAGCGCTGCAGCGTTGCTGGTGGATGCACCCATTGCCCCGAGTATCGTCGAACAGCCGGATGGCCTGAGCCTTCAGGAGGGGGATTCGCTAAGCCTGGCTGTCGTGGCTGAGGGCTCTCCGACGCTCCGGTACCAATGGTTCGTTCAGGGAAATCCGCTCAGTGATGGCGGAAACATCAGTGGCAGCGCCACCGCAACCCTCTTGATTGTTGATGCGGCGGCAGGAGATGGGAGCTCTAATCAGGGCAACAATGGTTCCTATACGGTGGAGATCAGCAATGATGGGGGTTCGATCATCAGTTCGGCGGCTTTGGTCACGGTAACCCCCTTGGTGATCCTGCCTCCGGATGACCTGAGCGCCAGCGCCTTGAACGATAAAGAGGTGGATCTCAGCTGGAGTGACGCGAGTGACAATGAAACGGGGTACCGGATTGAACGCGCGGATAACGCAGCCGGGCCCTGGAGCGCAGTGACCACGCTGAGTGCGGACAGCAGCAGTTACCGGGACAGCGGTCTGCCTCCGGAGACAACGTATTTCTACCGGGTGATCCCCTTCCGGAATTCCATCGATGGTCCTGCCTCTAATGTAAGCTTCGCCACGACGCAGGGGGAACCCATTATTGCAGCTACGCTACTCTACCATTTTGACTTCGATGATAACGGGGGCAGTGGCAGCACCGTGAACGATGTCAGCGGCTATGGTACAGCAGCCCACGCCACCGCCTATACTGGTAACCCGCCTATGGCGACTTCCGGGATGTTCGCTCCCTTTCCAGCTCCCGGGGATGGGCTCGGGATCAACTTTAGCGCTTCCCGTAGCAATCTTCAGTTTGATCAAAGTAAATTCAACTCAGATGTGGGCGGAGTGAGCAATGCCTTCACCGTGATGTGGAGCATGGATCTCAGTGGCATCAGTTCAAAAGGGTTGGAATCGCAGTCTTTCCTGGAAGTGACGGACAGTTCGGATGATCTTCGGATTTCCGCGGCGAACACCAATCTGAGTGCGTTGCGTCTCTACGTGCAGATTGACGGCACAGCTGCCAGTACTAGCAGCGGATTTGATGCCAGTGCAGGTATGGTTGTAGCCGTCGCCTATGATGCCGGAACCGATGAGCTTCAAGTTTTTGTGGGGGACAGTGTGCAGACGTTGCTCCTCCATGAAACGGTGACCCTCAACGAAACAGCTGTTCCGGACCTCAACAGCGTTCTCCGCTTTGGGGATACGTCCTCGGGATCACCGCGTGGATTGTTTGACGATATACGGATCTATGATCAGGCGCTCAACCGCAGTACCCTGCGGGCGATTGATGCGCCTCCTGCTCCAGTTCCTGCTGAAACGCTGCAGGCGCTCACGCAATCTTCTTCGCAGATTGATCTCAACTGGAATGATGTATCCAGTACAGAAGATGGATTCAAGGTTCAGCGTGCTCCGAGCAGTTCAGGTCCCTGGACTACGTTGATCACCACGGCTGCTGATGCGACCCAGTACAGCGACAACAGCGTATCTTCGGGGACGGCATACGTTTACCGGGTTCTGGCTACGAATGCCGGAGGCGATGCGGCTCCCAGCAATGAAGCTTTCGCGATGAGCTGGACGGAACAACAACAGTACTTTGCCGACAGTGGCTTGGCCTACAATATCGATCCAACCGTAGATACCGATGGTGATGGACTGAGGAATGAGGATGAAGTCGTCGCCGGAACCAACCCGAATTCCGCTGACTCCTCATTGAAAAGCAACATGGCGCTTCCCGTTGTAGAGACGTTCGCGTTTCGCTTTCCATCGGTCAATGGCAAGTTTTACCGGGTATTCTACCGCGAGTCATTGACTACTGGGAACTGGCAGCCGCTCAGTGGCTACGAAAATCTGAGCGGAAGCGGAGCGATGCTCCAGGTGGAGGATAGTCCTGAAGGGATTCGGTTTTATCGAGTTCAGGTTCAAGGGGTACCCTGGTAATCGCTGCGGTCGATGTTCTGAGACATACATGCTGCTAAGGACATGTGCTGCTTCCGTTTTCATTCAATGTCGGATTCTTCCGGATACAGAACTACTCCTTCTTCCAAGGCCTTTGAACTAAAAAAAAGGCGGTTCGCTTTTTTCTCGAGCATTTCGTATATGAGGATTTTGATTAGACGGAAATCCTAGAGTCTTTTTATTAACGGTGTCGCATATGAAGAATACTTCCAATTCCAGGAATGATGTCTGGTGGAAAAGCTCTGTCATCTATCAAATTTATCCCCGTAGTTTTCAGGACAGTAACGGGGATGGGATTGGGGATTTGCCCGGAATTCTCCAGCGCTTGGACTATCTGCAATCTCTTGGTGTCGATGTGATCTGGCTAAGTCCGGTTTACGACTCTCCCAACGATGATAATGGATATGACATATCCGACTATGAAGCTATTCATCCTGAGTTTGGTACCATGGAGGATTTCGATGCGTTGTTACGTGGCCTTCATCAGCGCGGTATGAAACTGATCATGGACTTGGTCGTAAACCATTCCTCGGATGAGCATAGTTGGTTTCAGGAGTCGCGACGCGGGAAAACCGATCCGAAACGTGATTGGTATATCTGGCGGGCTCCGGGGCCGGATGGGGAAGCTCCAAACAATTATCAGTCGTTTTTTGGGGGATCTGCCTGGGAGTTGGATGTGGTCAGCGGGGAGTACTACCTGCATCTTTTTACGAAAAAACAGCCAGACCTCAATTGGGAGAACCCAGACCTTCGGCAAGCGGTGTATCGGATGATGCGCTTTTGGCTCGATAAAGGGGTCGATGGATTTCGCATGGATGTCATCTCTCTGATCTCCAAACCGGAGGGGCTTCCCGATGTAGTTGATCCCCATAATCTGGATCATGCCTATGCAAATGGCCCCCGTCTACATGACTATTTGCAGGAAATGTATCAACAAGTGATGTCTCATTATGATGTAGTCACTATTGGGGAATGTCCTGGCATGACCACAGAAAATGCCCTGTTGTATGTTGGGGCCGAGAGGAAAGAATTAAACATGGCGTTTCAGTTTGAACTGAACGCTCTGGACCGCGGGTTCACGAAATTCGATGTCCTGGACTGGAAACCACAACAGGCGTTTGACATTCTGTTTCGATGGGATGCCACCCTGAATGCTGGAGGGTGGAATAATGTGTTTCTCGGAAACCATGATACGCCAAGAATCCTATCCCGGTATGGAGACGATGGACGTTATTGCGTAGAAAGTGCAAAGCTTTTAGCTATGTTTCTTCTCAGCTTCCGGGGAACCCCTACGTTATACCAAGGAGATGAACTTGGTATGCCCAATACGCATTTCGAACATATCGATGAGTTTGAAGATGTGGAAGTGAAGAATTTCCATCAGCTTCACGTGGAAGGGGGAGGAGATTCCGCGGGTTTTGTGAAAGCCGCAAATGCGGCAGCCCGTGATCATGCGCGAACACCGATGTGTTGGGATGATACGAAAGAGGCAGGATTTACTCAGGGGATCCCTTGGTTAAAAGTGAACCCTCGTTATCCGGAGGTGAATGTCAGGGCGGAGAATGAAAATCCCTCTTCGGTACTCCACTTTTACCGCAAGCTGATTGCCCTGAGGAAATCCGTACCCGCTCTTCATGGACCTGATTTTCAGAGAGTGGAGTCTGGTCACCCTACTGTGTTCCGTTACCGTCGGGGAAAATCGGGTGATACGGTGACAGTATGGCTAAACTGGTCATCCGAGCACGTGAGCTGTCAGGTGAATTTGGACGGTCATGTAGTGGTGAGCACCTATCCAGATCCTCCGAGTTCCGGGAGCCTTCGGCCTTGGGAAGGGGTCATTTTTCAAGATAAAAAGAGATAGAGTGATATTCCTTCATTCCAGAAACGTGGAAATCGCATGGTGTTACAAGATCGTTCTGGAAGGATGTTTTGGGTGCGATTCTTTCCGAGGTTGAGACATTCAGTTTCCTCTGGGGGCAGGTTGATATTGAGGTCATGGGATCTGTGACCCCGGAAGCCTCTGTGCTGAGCTTCGTGTCATTGACGCTCCTGGAATCCTGGTTGGATCGCTTGGCTCAGGTTATTCAATGGGAACGGGGACTTCGTGTATCGGATGTGAATGCCGAGGCAGCCTCCTTTTTAGCGTTTCTGACAGAACTCACGGCACAACCACAGCAGCAGCACTGCCCGGGCGATCAGCTATAGTTGCAACAAGGGGAGAGCTCCAGGTAGAAGACAGTCCCCCTCAGTACCTGCTTCTACCGGATGCAGCTGCAAAGTAATCCCTGGTAACTGCATACTGGATCCGTTGGGCGAACTATGTCATGAAAGATCCAAGTTTCTGAACCTTACCCCGCTCTATCCCTATGTCACACACTACTTCTTTCCAGCTTGCTATGATCCAAATGTCGGTTGTTGGAGGCGAATTGGAACGCAATCTGGATCATGCGGTGGCGCGGATTGCTGAGGCCGCAGCCGAGGGAGCAGAGCTCTTGTTGTTGCCTGAGTGCCTGGATCTGGGCTGGACGCACCCGTCTGCCCGGGAACAGGCCGGTACGATTCCGGGGGGATGGGCCTATGAACGTCTGCGTGAGGCGGCCGTGCAGCATCAGGTGTATGTCTGTGCCGGGCTCTCGGAGGCTCACGAAGAGCAGGTCTATAATGCTGCGGTGTTTATTTCGCCGAGGGGTGAACTTCTACTCACGCATCGTAAGCTGAACGAATTGGATATCGCGCATGATCTCTACGCTCAGGGTGACCGACTGCAGGTGGCCGAAACGCCCTGGGGACGGATTGGGGTGATGATTTGTGCGGATGCCTTTGCCAAGGACCATATGCTGGCCCGATCGCTCGGTTACATGGGTGCGGATGTGATCCTCTCTCCCAGTTCCTGGGCGGTTCCTCCGGAGCATGATCCGGAAAAAACGCCCTATGGTGCTGAATGGCGGAAGGCCTATGGCCGGGTGGCCAAGGAGTTTTCGCTGCCCATCTTCGGTGTGAGCAATGTGGGAGCGGTATCCGCCGGACCCTGGCAGGGCTGGAACTGCATTGGCTGTTCCCTCGCAGTGGATGCGGAGGGGAGTCCACAGGTACAGGGCTCCTACGGCGTGGAGGCCGAAGAGATTCTGTATACCCAGGTAGATCTGCTTCCCCGCCCTGCACGCGGAAACTGCTGGGCCTCACGGTGACTCTCTCTAAGCCGCCCGGTGTCTACGTCGTCTAAGACTCCTCAGGATGGAGTGGCCTGATCCCTGCAACGGTGGGCCTGGGCTTCCAAGCTCTGTGTTGCAAAGCGGCTCAAAGAGGACGTGCTTGTTCGTCACCCGGGTGCCGATCAGAGGAAAACCAGGGCAATGGCGCCCAGAGACAGCAGGGCTCCGGCAGCCCGCCGGGCCAGGGTGGCCGCTGTCAATGTCTCCTCCTCCAGATGGAATCTGGATGCCAGGAGCAGCGGAAGCAGCCAGCCGAACAGAACCCGGCTGCCGTACAGAACATTTGCCGTGGTGGGTCCCTGAAAGACCCCGAGAATGAAACTCATCCCGGCAATTTGCAACGCCATCAGTCCCATAGCACATGTGAGCAGCCCGCCCTGCCGGGTGGAGGCCCGGTAGCGAAGAGCCCGCAGACCTGCGACACCGTACACTCCGGCTGGCAGACACATGATGACCAGAAAAGGAGCGAAGCCAAAGGCTGTGGCTTGGTAGGCAATGAGCAGATCGAGCAAAGCCGCACACAGGGTGCTCAACAAGGCCCAGACCATCCCGTTCCATAGGTGCTTGCGGTCAGCTTGCAGTCGGTCAGGCCAACCGATCAGCAGTATCGAAGCCCCGCTGAAACCTGCAGCTCCAAGGATGTGAAGCTCGGGGATCTGCCGGGTGAGGGCTGCTCCCAGCAACATGATCATCACCACCTTGGATCCCATGAGAGGCGTCTGTACACTCACGGCTCCTTTGGCCAACGCAACGATCTGGAGTTTAATCGCTCCCAGCATGAGCAGCCCCGCCAGCAGGGCCCAGGGAAGACGGGGCCAGGAAGGTGCATCCCGGATGAACGGGAGCAGAAGGAGGCTGAACAGCATCAGCAGCACGCACATGCCTGGCGCCGCCGCTTTCAGATCAGCTCCCTGCTGTTGCGCCGCTTTCAGGAGCACCGCGGCTACAGCGAAAAGAAAGGCGCAGGTCAGGGTAAGTACGGCGGGCAGGAGCATCAGGATTTACACTCCATGCAGGCGGATAAGATCCAGTCCTGCCAGTTCGATCCCTGGGTCCAGCGCCCACAGATGCAGAGGCTGTTTCCCGGCGGCGTCGAGGCTGTGGTGAATCCGGCCACTGTGGAACCCTCGCAGCACGGCCTGCCGGTGCAGGGTGGAGCGTGTGGAAATCCCCCAGGGGTCTTTGCGCAGTTCCAGGTCCAGCATCTGTGGAGTGCTGTCCCCTACGGCAAGCGCCAGGCGCATCGCCTCCGTGTTCCACGCCGGCCGGGTGGGCAGGATCAGCAGCGTGATCTGCCAGAGTCCGCTGTCCTCCCAGGTCAGTGGCAGCGACAAAGCCGGGGCACCGCCCAGCGGAGTTTCCGGGAGCGGCAGCACCTGTCCATGCGGGCCCAGTCCGCTTTGCAGAGTCCCGGGTTCCCTGAGGTAGGGCTGGAGAGCTTCTGGAGTCAGGCCTTGAGGCTGCTGAGCCTTTGCCCGGAAGCTTCCCGCTACCGGAGGCTGAAGCCGCAGTGGGAGCTGAAACTGTTCGGGTCCGCAGACCAGATGGATGCTCAGTCCGGTTGGAATCTCCGTGGGCACCCGTGTCCAGTCTGCGTGGATCTTCACCCGCTGCACCTCGTCCAGGCTGCCGGAGGCCGGAGTGATCCGGATCCAGTCCACCGGGGACCTCGCCTGCCAGGCAAGGGGGGCCTCGCTTCGGTTGAACATCTCCAGGCTGCAGCTGTCCTCTTCCTCCGGAAGGAGAGCCGGGAGTTGCAGGGGTTCCGCGCGGATGCTGTTCAGGATGTTCAGGCGGACCTTGCGTATGCGCAGCTCCCCCTGCCGGCAGGCGAATCCGATCTGCCCGCGCAACGCCAACACTTGGGGACCTTCCGCCACCATGAGCAGGACCCCTCCGCTGAGCAGTTTGATCTGGTCCCCCTGTTTGACCAACTCCAGATCCTTCCAGATTCGGGCGGGCCAGCACAGCTGTTCGTTCCAGGTGACCGGAAGCCGGGCGCCTCCCAGAAGACGGCCCATCTGGGCATGCATGCCGCTGGGTCCGGCCTCCACCCAGTAACTGTTTTCGGGGTCCTCATATCCGAAGAGAATTCCGATGCGGTCGCTGCTCCAGGCTTCCAGCTGGAGCTGGAAATCCGAACAGTGGCTGTCGGGAATGAGCTGCACATCCTTTGCGCAGGCCTGCCAGCTGCGGAGGGAGCTGACCTCGGAAATCTGCAGGGGAGAGTCCGTCCAGGCACATAGGCTGCGCGGGCTGAAGGGGGGCGTTCCGGGTACTTCGGGTCCAGGCTGACCGGCAATCCACAGGTGCACGGCAGGTCCAGGTGCCGGAGGCAGGGGCCGGATATCCGGGATGTGGGGCTCCATGCAGGGTTTCCAGGGCTCCTCCCAGTTATGCCCGCCTCGTGGGCCCTCCATCAGGTGCTGCCATTTTCCACCAGCCAGTTCCGACTGGTACGCTGAGCAGATCCGGTCCAGGGCGCTAAACGCATGTTGCGCCTGGATCCCCCAGTGCCGGGCAATTCGGTGGCCCCAGCGGCGATGCCGCAGATGTTCGGTTTCAGAAATCATCATGGCATGGGTGTGACGTGTGGCCAGAACCGGGAAACGGACCATCTGCTCAAAGGCATCCTGCCGTTCCTCCACGATCCCGGCGGCCAGTTCAGAAACCTGATCGGCAAGAGCGTTCAGGCGGGCCAGCAACGCCTCGCCCTCTGTCCGGTCAAACAGGCCGGGCATGGCATGATCCGGTTTGCAGCGGGTATGAAGCCGGTCCAGCTCCCCCAGAATGTAGGCGATGCCGGGCGCAGCTGCGCGGCCGAATTCCCGGGCGGCCCAGTGATAACGAAACAGATCTGGGGCGAGAGCTGCATCCGTCCCGGAGTGCACCGCGAGGTGCAGAAAATACTCTGTGGCCAGTTCGTGCAGCTTGATGTTTCCCGCATTGAGCACCCAGACCTGCTGAATGCCCAACCGGCCGGCCCGTTCCATTTCGTGATACATTAAGTCCAGCGAGACCCCTCCCAGCCACACATAGGATTTGGGTCCGCCGTAATAATCCCCATGATAATACATGCCGACTCCTCCGGGACGCGCCTGCAGGGCAGGAAGGGATCTCAGGTAACCGAAATCATCATCGGTAAAGAGCAGGGTCACATCCCCGGGAATCTGCAGACCGGCCTCGAACAGGGGCAGGACCTCTTTGTAGGGACAGAAGATCTGTGGGATGTCCCGGGCGGGCCTTCCGGTTGCGGATTCCAGCAGGTCCCGCTGGGTGTGAATCGCATGTTCGACGATTCGGATCTTTTCCGTTTGCGAGGAAGCCCCGTCCATGGGTTCGTCATTCAGGCCCCGCAACCCGATGGTGTATAGATTCTCTGTCCGGGTGGAAACGTCGAGTCTCTCCTGCCAGAATCGGGTCATGGTGGCAAAATTTTCGGACATGTTCCAGTCCGGGGATTCCCCCTTCTGTTCACACCACTGCTGCCATTCCGCAGGGGAGGCGTTGAGAGCCTCTCCATGGGAAGAGCCCATCACAATCCCGTAACGCTGTGCCAGCTCCAGGTTTTCCGGCTGGCTGTAAAAGGCCGGGTGCTCCGAACGCGTTCCCTGGCCCCACATGCTGGGCCACAGGAGGTTGGCTTTCAGGCGCATGAGCAGCTCCATGACCCGGCGGTAGACGCGGGGGCCGATCAGGGGCTCCTCCGGGGCGAAGCTCCGGGAGGCCCAGGCTTGAAGCCCCCAGACGTCATCGTTGATAAACAGCCCCCGGTAGCGCACGGCTGGTTTCCAGAACAGGTCCAGCCCTTCAAAGGAGAGGCTGTCCACACGCGGTACGGAGACATCGGCAAACCAATACCAGGGAGAAACCCCCAAATGTTCGCTGAGATGGTAGAGTCCATAGGCGGTGCCACGCGGATCCGAGCCGGCAATGACCAGCGCCTGTTCTCCGGGAAGCTCACAGATCCGGAACGCCTCCCATTCTCCCGACAGGGCGCTGAGGTCGATACGGCCTTCCGCGCTCCAGCGGTCCAACTGCGGATGCTGCCCGGGAATTCCAATGACCAGGCGCGGAAGGGGAAGGTCCTGAACGGATTTCCCCGTCAGGTGTTCCAGGTCCTGCTGAACATGCTGGAAGGCGGTCTGGATATAGGGGTGGGAGCTGACCTCGGAATTCATACACCCGACCCTAGCGGATATCCGGGAGAGAGGGAATGGACTCAGTTCGATAGTTTTTGCACAATTCAATGATCTGACGTATAACCGCGACATGGCATTCCCGGAACTCAGGATTCATGAAGCGCCACATATTGTCAGGTATCCGACCCGATGGATCTGGAAAACCCAGACAGGTTCCAGCTATTGGACATTTGCATATTTTCTTCAGGGTCATGGGGAAATACGTGTGCATGGTCAGCGGGAAACCCTCTCCCCGGGCTCTGCGTTGCTGCTGCCGCCTGCGACCTTGGTGAACGCGAGCTCTTTGGAGGGGAGCCCGATGAGCAACTTCAGTCTGCATGTTTCCCCTCGAAAGGCCGGAAGTCTGGATCTTCTGGACCGGCCCCGCTACCGGAGACTGCGGAGTCTTCAGCCCCGGCTGATGAAGGAGCTGGTGTTGCAATGTGCCGCCCTCGGGAGCTCGGATGACTGGGAGGACTCTGCCTTGCTGGAGGCCTATGCCCGGTTGATCCTAGCCCAGTTCCGGGCAGATGCCGAGCAGGCGAAACCCCTTGCCATGGAGGAACGGATCCGGGAGGTCGGGCTGGCGGTACAGGCCGCCCCGGAGGAGGACTGGTCTGTCCCCAGAATCGCCCAGGACCTGGGGCTCTCGGCATCGCAGACTTCGCTTCGGTTTAAGCAGATTTTTGGCAAAGCGCTTATGACCTATGTGATCGATTTGCGGGTGGAGAAGGCGAAAATGATGCTTCGGCACTCCAGTTTGCAGGTCAGTGAAGTTGCGGATGCTCTGGGGTATCGGGATGTATTTTTCTTTAGTCGTCAGTTTAAAGCCAGAACGGGTACTTCACCCAGCGGGTTTCGAAAGAAGCCGGTCCCCTGAGCGGGGTTCCTGTCGGAAACTGTTTGAAGATCGTCCGCGCGCGTCAAGACCTGGAGACTCGGTTCTGATAACGATCCCCGCTTCCCTGCGCCCTCTCCATGCGCTTGCACAGGCTCCTCCCATCCACGAAAGCTGCAATGAACTCCACGAATCTCCCCCCTGTAACCTATGAGGACTTTGGTGCCGTGGGCGATGGGGTCCATGATGATATGGAGGCCATCGTGGCCGCGCATGCTGCTGCAAATGCCGAGGGGAGATGCGTGAAAAGTCTTCCGGAAGCGATCTATTATCTGGGGGGACAGGATCTGACGGCGCAGATCCAAACCTCCACAGACTGGTCCAGCTCCCGCTTTACCGTGGATGACCGCATTGCGGAGAACCGTGAATCCGCGCTGTTTGAGGTCTGTTCCCGGCATGAGCCCTATGCTCTGGACCTGGACACCCTGCAGCGGGATCAACCCCGACTGGATATCAGGCCGGAGACCGCATGTTTTGTGCAGGTGGAGAATGAGGAGATTCCCCGCTTCCGGCGTCTGGGCCTGAATCAAAACGAGGGATTTCATCAGCGGGACTGTTTTATTCTCCACCCCGACGGGCGGGTGGAAGGGGACATCGACTGGGATTACCCCTCCGTGACCCGGGCCCGGGCCGTGGCCATCGATGCGGAACCGATCCTCCTGAAGGGGGGGATCTTCAGCACCATTGCCAACACCATGCACCGCGAGCGCGGGTATCACTACTGGCAGCGCAACATCCGCATTCTCCGTTCGAACACCGTGGTGGAGGGGCTCACCCATTATGTCACCCAGGAACGCTCCGTAGGTTCGCCCTATGGCGGCTTTCTGGCGATTGACGGCTGTGCCCGGATCACCCTGCGGGATTGTTTTGTGTCCGGTCACCGCACCTACAAAGGGCTGGGCTCGGCAGGGAAGCCGGTCAACCTTGGGACCTACGACATCACTGCCCGGGATGCTGTGGACCTGAAACTCATCGGCTGCCGGATGAACCATTTCCGGGATCACACCCTCTGGGGTGTGATCGAAAGCAACTTCTGTAAAAACGTGCTGCTGGAGGACTGTACCTTGTCGAGGATGGATGCCCATATGGGCATCTCGGGAACGCTGACTCTGCGGAACTGCAGCCTGGGCCATGCGGGTTTTAATGCGATCGGACGGGGAAAGCTGCTCATCGAAAACACGACCAGCTACGGATGCAATTTTATCAACTTCCGCTATGATTTCGGCAGTACCTGGGACGGGGATCTGCAGATCCTCAACTGCACATGGATTCCGCACAACGGCTGCCCGGAAACGGGAGAAGTGCTGTTCACCTGCAATCATGGGACGCATGATTTCGGCTATCCCTGCTCCATGCCCCGCAGCATTCTCGTGGATGGTTTCCACATCGATGATTCCTGCCATCCGGAGAACTATGAGGGTCCGCTCCTGTTCCGGGACTCCGGCGAGGATGTTTCAGAGGCCTTTCCTTTTCCCTACCGTCTGCCGGATCGGGTCCAGCTCCGGAAGGTAACGACTGCCAGCGGGAAGGCGTTGCGGATCTCGGGAAACCCCTCTTTCTGTGAGGCCCTTCCGGTCGAAATCCTGGAGGATTAATCCCCGCTGTTTACCTCAATCACATAAAAGCGTTTGGCTCCTGGAGGCAGGGTGGCGGGGTCTTCGAAGGGGGCACTATCCCCAAAATCCCCTATCCCGTTCTCTGGCGTTGGGACCTTTCCTGGTACCTGGCCGGGTTGAGACCGACGGTTTTTTTGAATTGGGTGCTGAACGAACTCAGGTTTGGGTATCCACACATTTCAGCAACTTTTTTCACGGTGAACTTATTTTCCCGAAGCAATTCCCTGGCCCGCTGCATTCGTTTTTCAAGGAGATATGCATGCGGTGAGATGCCCACATCCTGTTTAAACTTCATTTCAAGCGTTCGGCGGGAAATGTTCAATTGCTCTGCGAGCTCATCTACATAGAGGGCTTCATGAAGTCGCTCACGATAGGCCTCGAGTACATGTCGGGTAATGGGACTGGAGAAAGCCAGCACGTCGCTGGAAAGGCGGGTATGAATGTTGCGGGGTGGGATGATCAGCTGCCGTGGCGTAGAGTGGGGAAGAGTCAATTCTTCCTGTAAACGTTGTGCGGCACAAAACCCTATGTGGTTGAAATCGGGATCAATACTGCTTAGCGGCAGGGGGGAAATCGTTCCTGTGATCAAATCATTATCCACTCCAAGTACGGAAAGCTCCTCAGGCACCCGTTTCCCGATGGCAAGGGCCTGATGAAGAACATTCACAGCGATTTTGTCATTATACGCAAAAACAGCAGCTGGGTTGTTGAGTTGCTGGAGCGCTTTGCGGATCAAGCGGGAGCTCCCGGTGGACAGACAGGACAAGTGACAGGAGCCATGTGCCTGAATCCTTTCCTGAAAGCCCTGAAGGCGTTGGCGTGCATCCAATTGATCTCCATGGCTCACATAGAGAAAGTGGCGTTGGCCCTGGTCAAGAAAATGCTGGGCTGCCTGTCGTCCGATCTCCACATTATCCGGAACGACAGAGTGGAAAAGGTTCTGCTCCCGGGCCCCCGAAACCAGAATGGCCGCTTTACCCGTGTGGGCAATGTATTCTAATTCCGAATCACTGGCTGCCTGAATAATGAAACCGTCCCAGGGGAATTGAAGCCCTTGGGGAATGTTTTTGATCCGTTGCCGGTCCGCCAGGATCCAATCCACCTCTTTCCGGGCAAATTCCTGGATTCCAGAAAGAGTGTCCAGACTGTAACTTACTTTCCGGTTCAGCAACAGAGCGATGTTCAGTTGGCGGAGTTTGGCTTTGCGCATTATCTAAACTGTATTGCGTAAGACCGAATTATACAAGTTTCGGTGATCCGGTAAGTTTCTTGTCATGAATCCCTACAGTAGTTTCCGTAATCCTCTGATTCTTCTATGTCTGTTGCTTTTTCTCCCGTCCTGGGGAACAGCTCAGCCGGTTGAGGTTGAGGTGCATTCCACCCTTGAAACCGTGACCACCCAAAAAAGCAGCAGCTTTCGGGTACGGATCAATGGTGTGGAAGCCAACGTGCATGAAAAAACGAATTACATCATCGAGACGAGTAACGGTGTGACCGACAACTACATCCACTACGTCCACTTTTCGATGCGAGGACCTGTAGAACTGGAAGTTGACTTTCTGGAGTCACCCGGACCAACGAGCTACTGGTTGCGCCCTGGAGCCTTCAAGATCGATCACAGCCGGGTAGACGACACGGTGTCCTTCAAACTGCATGTTCCGCACTATTATGTGATGGAGACGCGTCATGTCTCCCCTGGAAACACGACCATACGCACGCTGATTCTTTTAGCGGATGAGTTTTTCGAAAATGCACCTGAGCCGACGGATCCCAATGTGGTGACCGCTTCATCTGAAGGTTTTGCAAATGATGGCTCTGTTCTGTCGAACTCTGATATGAATCAACTGCTGGAACAGGTTCGAAGGGATCCAGATAAAGACATCGTTCTCTTTGAGCCGGGTTACTATAACTTTGATAATCGTGGCTTCGGTTTTCGTTCACAGACTGGCATGTTTATCAAAGGGGGCGCTTATCTTGATATTGGGGGCTATGACGCCCGTTATGATAATTCCTTCTGGCTGCGTGGTCGTGGTGTCATCGATATGAACAGCGAGACCAGAAATGCAGATCGTAAGTTTATCGTCATGGATTACTCCCGGAATGCTTTGATCGAGGGACTTGTACAGCGTGGTGCGGTCGGTTGGAATGTATTGCCCTCCTTTTCTGACGACATGTTGATCAAAGACTGGAAGATCGTGAACTCATGGAATCGCACGAATGATGATGGCGTGGATACACAGCGGGCGCGGCGTATCACAGTCGATAAAACTTTCGTCTGCTCGAGTGCCGATAATGCTTCTGACAAAGCGCACTATACCTTGTCCATTACCCAGGATGCGAACACGACGATGCGTAACGTTACGGATATCACGCGTCGCGACGCGGTGTCCTACTCCGACGCGAAAGCCCAGAAGCTCGGGACGGAGTCGATGTGTGATCTGTTCGACAACTTCCTGTTCGAAGATTTTTTTCCCACGAACAACGGCGGTCCACGCTCCCATCTTTCAGATATCGCTACCGTGCAAAACTTCACGGTGCGCAATTGGCACATCGATGGGGATATTGTCTCTGATCTGAAAATCGAAGGCAATTCCGGGCGTCAACCCACGACGGCGAATATCAATGGCATGGTGTTGGAAGACATTTATTCCTATAGTTCAAGACAGGCTAAATTTACAGGCTACAGCCCATCCAATCTGGTGCAGAATGTAGGCATCACGAACCTGTATCTTGGTAGTGACGGTTTTGCCACGAGCACGGCGGAT
The DNA here is from genome assembly GCA_002429005.1 of Verrucomicrobia bacterium UBA6056. GTDB lineage: Bacteria > Verrucomicrobiota > Kiritimatiellia > SS1-B-03-39 > UBA6053 > UBA6056. Next base: position 58,917 of record DIYK01000030.1, on the reverse strand, counting down.
CTTGACCTGACGCATACGGCTAACTTTACGGTCACTACCGCTGCGAGTGTGTGGGCCGCGCATGACCGCTACGGTCTGATCAACGAGGCGGTTCCGTTAAACGGATACGCTTATCACGATACCGCGACATGGACGAAGGTGAGCGGACCAGGAAATGCCGTCTTTACAGACGCGACGGATCCGGAGAGTGATGTAACCTTCGATGCACGCGGCGAATATATCCTCCGTATTACTGCGGACAATAACCCCGGTGAGTTTGACGAGTTGACGGTCACCGTGCTGGATCCCAACTTTACGAGCGAACCGAAGGCTCGTTTTATCATGCTGCCGACCTTTCCGACGATCGGTCAAAGCGTGACCTTTGACGGTAGCTATTCCAGCGATCCGGATGGTACCATCCGCACCTATGACTGGGACTTTGGTGATGGCACGACCTTAAGCAACGGAGGGGTCAGTCCTACACACAGCTATGCAGCTGAAGGCATGTATTCTGTATCCCTTCTTGTGACGGATAATCTTGGCTACACCCGGAAGGTACATGATTACATTCTCGTGAGTAAGGGGCAACAACCCTACGGAAACTCGGCCCACCCGGTCCCCGGTCGGGTTGAGGCTGAAGATTTTGACACAGGAGGCACAGGGATCTCCTATGCGGATAACTCGCGAGGGGACAATGGACCTGAGGTGTTTGGACCGACGGTTGAGCCCTATGAGATCTTAACTGACGGTTCGAATAATACACTCTATCCCTCGATCAGCGAAGTGTATCGCCCGCTTGAGGAATATGTCGAAGAATGTAATTTTATGCCTCAGCCTGATATTCAGGCCTCGACGGACAGCAGCGACCCGGGTGGTTTTGAACTGTTCGATATTGATACGAAAAACGGGGACAATGAATGGATGGAATACACCCTCGATGTGAGTTCTGCCGGGACCTACGAGATCACGTTCCGGGTTAATCCAAATCAAGCGAATGTTGACCGGAAGTTCCACCTCTACATCGATGGAGTGAAAGTGATTGATAACGAGGTCTGGGGGCGTTCGACGAACTATATCGACAAGACGGTGACGGTGAATTTTGCTCAGGCAGGTGAGCACGTCCTCAGAGTTGAGCCTAATGGTGACATTGGCTCGCTGAACTATATGGACTTCGTTCTTGTTGGAGCTCCGGTACCCACGGCCTGTTTTAGTACAACCCCTGCCAGCGGTCTTGCCCCACTCGAGGTCACGGTGGATGGCAGCTGCTCCAGCGGGGGTACGATCACGAACTACCGCTGGGACTTTGGTGACGGAACCATCATCGAATCCGGTACGGCAAGCGAAAGCCATACCTATGCAGCGGACGGCAACTACACGATCACCCTGACCGTGACAAACGATAGTGCGAACACTGGGCAGACGAGCTCCGATGTCTTCGTAGGGAACATGCTCCCGACCGCTTCGTTTGATTTCAACCCGGTCAATCCAGATGCCAATGCCGCGGTCAGCTTTGATGCCTCGGCCTCAAGTGATGCGGACGGAAGTATCGTGCAATACGATTGGGATTTCGGCGATGGGACGACTCTGAGCGATGGAACGGCGACGCCTTCGCACACGTATACCAGTGAGGATCAATTTACAGTCACTCTGACGGTTACGGACAACCAAGGCGATACTGCCCAAACGAGTAAGCTGGTGACTGTCGGAAATCTTCCACCGACCGCTGACCTGAGTTCAAGTGCAAGCTTTGCCGTGGTAGGCACGTCCATCGATTTTGATGCTACGGGCTCGAGTGATTCTGATGGCACGATTACTCAATACGATTGGGACTTTGGCGACGGCACGATGCTGAACAATGGTGGAGCGACTCCCTCCCACAGCTATAGTCGTGAAGGGGTCTTCAATGTGCGTGTAACGGTTACTGATAATGACGGAGCCATCGATACGGATACCGTTACTGTCGAGATCATCGACGCGAGTGGCAGTTGGGACTTCGAGTCCGGCAGCGGCAACCGGAGTTTCGGACAGTTTGGCTGGGTAGCCTATCGCTCCCCCCGTGGAAACAGCTCCGTGATCAACCACACGGATACCGGAGCCTTTCCCGCCTTCATTAAAGAAGACACCTCACTTGGCGGATCCTCTTTAGCACTCATTGATGCGGATGCGTCGAGCAACGATCTTGCGGGACAGTTTTATATCGGTACCCTGGTCTCAGCGGACATGGTCGACGCCGTCACCTTCAGTTTTCGTCATCAGTCGGATACGGGCAGCAGTGGCACGGCTCCCCAGTTTCTCCGAGTTGCGATTCAGATCGATAACAGCTCCTGGTACATCGCCGAAGAAGCTTTTGCGGAATCGCCGAACTCAGCCACGACGTCCATCTTCACGTTCTCCGGTGCGGATTGGATCAGCTGGGAAGACCCAGCCAACGGATTCGCGAGTGTGGCGGCCATTCCGACCAGTGGAGGCAGTCCCTTGACGACGGGAACGATTACGCAGATCGGTTTGGTCATGGTTTCCAACCGGAGCGGGGACTATGCGAAACTCGATGACCTGATCTTCGATGCTGGGCAAGCGGCTCCGGATGCCGCAACAGGCCTGTCTGCGTTGACCGTTTCTGCGACGCAGATCGATCTGAGCTGGACGGATAACAGCGGGGATGAAACAGGCTTTAAGCTGCAACGTGCGGCAAGCTCTGGAGGACCCTGGGCTGATGTGACGACGACCGCTGCAAACAGCGTGTCTTACAGCGATACCGGACTGAGCGCGGATAGCGTCTACTATTACCAAGTCCTGGCCACCAACGCCGCCGGGGATGCCCCCGCTTCCAACGAAAGCATGGCGACGACCTGGAGTATCCGCGAGCAATTCTTTGCCGATTCCGGTCTTGCCTACGATGTGAATCCGGCAGGAAACAGCGATGGGGACGCCTTAAGCAACGATGAGGAATTTATTGCCGGGACCAATCCGAATGATGACAGCTCGGTTTTTGTCGCAGACAACATTCAGTCTGTTGCCGGGAACCTTGAATTTGATTTCGAAACGGTATCAGGCCGATACTATCAGGTGGAATTCCGGGAGGCGCTCGAGTCCGGTACCTGGCAGCCCCTGTCCGGGTATGAAAATGTGTCTGGAGACGGAACGAGGACCCAGGTAACCGATACGGTTTCCGGCAAGCGCTTTTACAGAATTCGGGTCAGCACCACTCCGTGGTAGGGAAGAGTATGCTGTATACATGATGGAGCTGCGAAAACCATAATCATGACTTCTGAAATAGAACCCGAAACAATGAAGAGCTTATACCTGTAATGAAAACGACACAGCTTCTGGCACATGAAGTCGCCCATACCTTTGAAACCATTGCCCCGCTGGATTCCGGAGTGGCCGGGGATGAACTGGGTTTCGTCTTCGGATCGCCCGAAACGGCAGTTACCGGCGTGGGCTGCATGTGGTCGGTCCAGGGAAACAGCCTGAAGGCCTGTATACAACAGGGGCTGAATATGATTGTCTGCCATGAAGGGCTCTGGCTCCCCGCACAAACCAGTCCCTGGTATGACGGGCCTGAGGAACAGGAGATCTTTTCCAATATCCTAAGAAAGCAGCTGCTGAATGAACAGAACATGGTGGTCTATCGAAGCCATTCCAACTGGGACGCCCTGCCCAAGGACGGTGTTCCGGATCAGGCGGTAGCCGCTCTACAGCTTAAGGGATTGAAGAGGGTGGCGCAGCAGAAGTTTTTTTCTGTGCATGAGCTGGAAACTCCGATGACCATGTCAGACTTACTGGCTGTCACGGAAAAGGGCCTGGGTTTCGCTGGGTGTCGCCTATTTGGTGATGCTGCTAAACCCATTCATCGTTTTGCCGTTCTCATTGGAGGCTTTGGCGAAAATCAATGGCACATGCCACAAGCGGCCAGAGATATGGGTGCTGAAGCGGTTCTGATCGGGGAGATGAGCGAATTCCTCGTGATCGCCTGTTTGGAAATGGGTTTACCCGTGATCGAAACCCTGCACAGCGTGAGTGAAATTCCTGCAATCAAACGGCAGGCAGACATACTGAAGCGACTTTTTCCTGAGGTTCCGGTTCAGTACGTGCCTAGTGGAATATGCTCCTACGGCAACCCGGATCTGCTCTGAACCTGAACAGGAGGGCCGTCGTGGACAGGCCCTCCCGTGCATCCCGGGGGACGAACTTATTCCCCGGGTTCTTTCAGCGATACCTGAACTTCGTAGTAGCGCCGCCCGGCTGGAATCCGCGGGGAACTGTAACCCAGCACCCGCCATTCATCGCTGATGGCAATCTGATGTTCTTGTGCATAGGCTACGATGACGCCTTTCACCAGTTCAACCGACTGAGGGCTGTTTTTTCCGCGAACCGCCATGCTGAGTACCGTCATAGGCTGTCGGTCAACCACTTCAATCTGGTCGATGTCTCCGGCATTTCCCTGACGTACAGATTCATACAGGAAACCCATGCTGCCGCCTTGGTCACCTGTCATTTCCACCGGAGCTGTCATGGGGATGTCCCGGCGTTGAATATGTCTGAAAAGGCGGCCAAAGGATCCCCTGCCTTCTGCATAGGCCATACGGTAGGCTGGGTAGGATTTCTCGACGACTTCGCCCACAGGGCCCACATCCGGATATCCTTCCGGAAGTTTGGCCTCTTCAAGAGGTTTAAAATTCAGATCCGACGAAACACTGCGGAACAGCGCGATGTAATATATCATTTCCTGCTTGGGGCGTCCCTCCAGATTGGGCTTAGGCTGCTGCAGCAGAGTTTTGTGCCAGGGGCGGAGCGAAAGTTCCATCAAATCCTTCTTTGCTGAAGACAGCAGAATGATGCCTTCAGCCGTTTTGTCTGCCTGATTCAACGCCGAAGCCTGCTGGATTGTATCTTCAATCAAGCTGAGTGCGGCCTGATCATCGTATCCGTCCGTGGCTGTAGATGACTGCGTGGAAGCAGCCTGGGTGACGGGAGCGCTTGTTGCTAAAGCGAACATCATAAGAAAGTATGTATTTTTGATCATTATGTATCCGTTAGGTGAACTGATAAGTGAACGTCTTCTACGTAACGGGTCCTGACATTAAATCTTACAGGATGAATCGAAATAGTTTTCCTTAGTGCCGCTGTAATGTTCTCTGTAAAACACAGATAGATTTGAGGTGTTTTGATTTTTTTCTGACTACATTTCCCCTCTATGAGGATCCTGATGATGCATCTCCTGATTCGACTTTCTGCTCTTCTAGTCCTGTTCACGTTTTCTACGTCCCTTCTGGGCACAGAAGCTCTGCCTATTGGGAGTGTGTATGTGCAACATCGCCAGCAGTTCCCTGCTAGCCCAGTGGCGCTGGATGCGGCAACTGTGCGGGTGCGCAGTCCCTATTCGAATTCTGAGCTTGAGCTTCCTCTGTCTTCGCTGCAGGGCTGGTTGAGTGCCGGGAAAGGGCTTTCCCTGGATCCAGTATTTCTGGATCGGGTTCAGCTGATCAATGGTCAGTGGCTGCAGGGACAGATTCTCAACATAGAGGCTGATTCTCTCCTGCTGCGTATGAGCTGGGGGCAAAAGCTACCCATCCCACTTGCTTCGGTGGCATCCGTATCGCTGTCTTCTGCTGTTCAGGATTCGGATAGGGTTTCTCCACCCCTTGTTTTTCCCTCTTCCCGGGAACTGCTGATCGATTCGGGCGCGATCTGGAAGCCCGCAGGCAAGGCCTGGTTTTCACGGGCAGCAGGGGGACAGCCCATCAGCCGAAGCTATGAAGGTGATTTTTCCAGCTTTCGAATCGAGATCCATCTCCATTACCTAAACGCAGCCCAGGCCCGCAATCTGGAGTTCATGGTTAATTCAGAACGAGCCCGCATTTTCCTGAATCTCGACAGGAAGGGCAGACTTCGACTGAGGGCGAACTCCCTGATACCGGAGGGAATCCTTCTCACGCCTGACCTTTCAGCACAGGGCCCGGTTTCGCTGAAGATTACCCTGGAACTGGATGCGGAAAACAGGCGCTTTTCGGTCAAAGTGAATGACCGGGATACTGGCAGCGCAACTGTACTGGCGGACTTAACCCGGGAGCTGCTCCGTAATCCGAAATTGGAACTGAAGGTCGATCCCTTTACTCCTGTGCTGGTCGAGCAATTCTCGTTGCAGTCGTTCAAGCCTACTACGATCCCGGCTGCGTCCGTTTCCTCCTTTCCGGCCATTCGCTTAGCTAATGGGGAGCTGATAGAAGCCGAACTGCTTTCGCTGGACGAGAGCGATCTGCGGATTCGTTTCTCCGGTCAGGAACTTACCTTGCCCAGAGCGGGGCTGTCTTCTCTGGAACTCAAGCCTCTGGCTGCCAAACCCGCTCCCGCTACCTGGGTGCTGGGACTGCTGCGGGAGCAACCCCTGCTGTACGCTCAGAACCTGGAGCTGGATGAATCCGGGATGCTCACCGCGAATCTCGCAGGGCTGGGGGTTCCACTGAACATCCCCTTGAATCAGCTGTCCGCTCTGCTCCGACCCCTGGATAACACGCCACTTCCTTCAGGCAATTGGGTGTTGGAGGATGCCGAGGGGCTTCGCGTTGACGGAGATCTGCTTTCCCTGTCGGAGAGCAGTATTCGCATTCAGCCATTCTGGAGCTCTACTCCATTGGAGCTGCCGCGAACCGAAAATCAGTGGCTCATGTTTCCGGAACGGAAACGGAGTCTGGAAATGAACAGCGTGGTGATCCTGAGCACGGGCGAGCGCCTGCTGGGAAAACTGGGCAGGGATGAGGATGGGAACCTCATGGTTCAGGATGAACGCTATGGACAGCTTCGTCTGGATCCGCGATTTCTGCGCAGCGTGTACCAGGTCAACGGTCGATCCAGGGGAAGTTGGATCGTTGATCCATTTCAGCTGGCGTTTCATGCGGGTTGGAATGGCGGACTGGCCCGGGTGGAGCCGGAACTGCAGGCGGATCGCTCTCTGAAATTTAAAAGCAGCACCCCGCTACGCTTTCGCCTGCCGAAGCAAAGCAGAACATCCTACACCCGGGTAGTGTATGACCCGCTTCCGAATGGCCCCCTGACCCTGCAGTACGATTTTCGGAATCAGGAAAAGGGGAATGTAGGGCTGTCCATGACGCTTTCGCAGGACAGACTGTATTATATTAGCAAACAGGACTACCAGAACGTTCCCCTTGTGGAGCAGGGTGAGGGGCCCCGCAGCATGGAGGTCTTTCTGGACAAAGAGCTGAAACAGCTTCGGGTGCTGGTAAATGGAGAACTTGTGCTGGATCAGGTTCTGGATGCACGCTTTCCGGAAGAGGAATCCGATTTTGTCCTTCGGGGCATCGTGGACCCGGCGCTAAGGCTCCGCGAGCTTCAGGTCCTGCCTGCTCCCCCCCCGAAAGATGCCCCGTTCCTGCTGGTTACCCCTGAAGCGGTTCAGGCCCTTCCGCAGCCGGAAGGGGACCTGGGAAATCTAGTGGAGGAGTTGAGCGGATCCCGGGCGGAAAGCGTGACGGCATCCGGGGGGGCTTCCATGTTCATTCGCCGCGTTCCCTTTCCTCTGCCTCCTGAGAACGACGCTGAGGTGGAGGTCTATCTTCAGGATCATAGCAGCCGCTTACGGGGGGAGGCACTGGAACTGAAAGACGGAAAGCTGCGACTAGATCATCCCGCCTTTCCGGAGGGCGTTCAACTTCCTCTGGCTGAGGTCAAACTGATTCATTGGGAGGAAGAGCCTCCTTATCGAAAATCGAGTTTTTGGAACCGGTTTTAAGGTTCTTAATTTCCGTTGATCTGGGTTTTGGCTGATGTCCGGAGTCTTGTTAGAAGCCTGTGGGTTGTGACAATCCCCTTGCTGGTCCCGCAGCCGTGGATTAGCGCTACTTATTAAATGTAGCATTGGTCGTTCAGGCTGCTGGGGACCTACTTAACCGAAGATTGGAGTCTGATGAAACTTCCTATCGCAATTTACCTTCTTCTGCATAGTGTGACCTTTATCATGATGGCAACTGAAATACCTTCTACTCAGACGGCTGCAGCGGGTCTTCATCCGGACCAGAATCTGCCTGAACTGCATCGCGCGATCATTGCCCAGGATCTGAAGCGGGTGGAGCAGCTGCTGAAGGACGGTGCGGATGTTAATCAGCTGGATGCAAAGATGGGCAATGCCCCTCTGCATATCGCTGCACAATGTGATCTTCCGGAAATGATTGATCTGCTCCTGAAGCATGGTGCTTTCGTGAACCTGCAGACGCCCCGGGCCGGCCATACCCCTTTGATGGTGGCCACCTGGTACAGCAAGCTGGAGAATGTGAAAGCGCTGATGAAAGCAGAGGACCTCAATCTCTATGCCACCACGCCGTATGGGGGTGCTGCTGCCCGGGATTTGATTGGGGGAGGGGACCCGGCCCCCAGTGAAAGCGACCGCAAACGGAATGCCATGCTCACGCAGCTGTTTGATGAGCATGAAGCAAGAATCAAGGCCCTGGCTGCCGGGCAGAAAATTTATCAGGTGGTCATCTCTCCTGAGGGCAGTCCGGAAGAAAAAGCCGATGAGGTTCGCAAACTCATCGCACAGGGCGAATCGGTAAACACGGTGTCTTTGGTCACGGGGACCGGAAATGATCGGCATTCCCCTCTGCTGGTGGCCGCCCGGGAGAATAAGCCGGAGTTGGTCAAGCTGTTGTTGGCTGCAGGGGCAGATCTCGGTCAGCGCGGATACATGATGAATGCCATTCCCTTTCATAAAGCCGGCTACATGGGGAATCCGGAGGTGCTGGAGCAGTTGTTGGCTCATCCGGATGCCGCAGCGCTTATCGATGATCAGGGCTTAAATAACGGATACACCCCTCTCCATGACGCCATCTGGCATGGCCATACCGAAGCGGCCCTGTTGTTTATTCAGGCTGGTGCCCGGCTGGATCTGCGCACCTACGAGGGGGATACGCCTCTGGATCTTGCCAGGCGCTATGGCTATCAGGACATCGCAGAGGCACTTGAACTCAAACTCAGGTCTGCGGTAAACAGCCCGGAATAAACACGGGTTCAACCCTTCATGCGTCAGCACCGCGAAGGGAGACCATCTGCAGACCTTTTGCGTTGCTGGCATGACGAAGGGCTTCGGCGGCATCGTCGAGTGGGTAGTTGCTGACAGAACAGGCGTCCAGAGAGAGGAGGCCGGAACGAAGCAGTTCTGCCAGCCGGGCGGGCGATTCCGGGGGATACATAAAATTCCCGCTGATCCTTAGACCCCGGTGCATCAGTTCCACATAGGGAATCTGAATGGGGTCATGGAGGGCACCCATGAGGACCGCCCGGCCCTGGGGCCGCAGGGCCCGCAGACAACTGAGCACAGGATCCGTGCCTCCTCCTCCGGTGATATCCAGAAAACAATCGGCATGACCACCGGCTGCTGCCTGAATGGCCGTCGGATCTTCCTCAGCCGAGCCGGTTAAGACCACCGGAAATACCCGCTTCGGGTCCAGGGCTTTCAGAGAGTTGAGTACGTCCGCATTTCGCCCGACCGGAATCACCCGGGACGCACCCAGGGCAAGGGCAACCAGTACCGAAAAGGATCCGAAATTTCCGCTGCCTCCGCCAATAATTACAGATTCACCCGGGTGGAGTTCCGCCGCCTGCAGCCCCCCATACCCCACGGAAAGAAACATCAGGGCGCCCAGTTTTTCCGGAGGATAGAGCCCCTCCAGATCGAGGGGGGTGACACAATCAACGGGGTAGTGCAGGTACTCAGCAAAGGACCCGTCTTTCCAGATATCCTGAACCGCAGCCGATTCCGGAGACATCCCGGTGAGTCCAATGAGAATATCATCCGGGTGCTTCTTCCAGCCTCTGGATGCGATTTGCGGACGGGCGTGAACCAGGCAGCCGGGCTTGAGACCAAAGACCTCGCTTCCCACTTCCTCCACAATGCCGATGGCATCCGATCCGGGAATAAATGAACTTGAGGGTAACAGGTAGGGCAAACTTCGGTCGACTACCCGCTGCATGTAACTCAGCACCGGAGCGGCCAGCATTTTCACGAGCACAGCATCCGCTCTGACCCGGGGACGCTCCCGTTCTACAATGGAGATCTCAGTGGCACCCTGTTGTAAGAGAACAGCTTTCATCAGAACCTCTTTCTGCGTGCGTGGATTAGGGGATGGAGAGGGCGACCTTGCCGATCACCTGACCCGCCTCGAGTTTCCGGTGGGCCTGTGCCACCTCCTGAAGCGGAAACACCTCATCAATCTGTGGACGAATCACAGATGTATTGAGGAGGCGGAACAGCTCCTGCATGTCTATGTGAAGTTGATCCGCTGCGCTCCGGTAGGCGGTGTAGAGATCAGAAACCCGCAGCGCAATGGACTTGGTGAAATGCCTGGCCAGATCTTCAGCGAACGTGCCTTCAGGAGGACCGGAAAGAAAGCCGAACAGAATGGCGGTTCCGAAGGGAGCCAGCAGGTCCAGATCGGTGGACAGACTTTTCCCTGCTACCGGATTCAAGGTCAGGTCCACACCCCGTCCCTCACTGTACTCCATTACCTTTGCGTGCAGATCCTCCTGACGGTAATCCACCACCAGATCGGCTCCCTGTGCCCGGGCGGTTTCGACTTTGGAGCTGCTGACCGATGCGATCATACGCAGTCCAAGATGTGTTCCCAGCTGCAGAGCCATGGTCCCCACGCCCCCGGCCGCTGCATGCACCAGCACCGTCTGCCCCGGCTGGGCCCGTCCAAGATTGACCAGCATATGATACGCAGTCAGTCCGTTTACAGGAAGAGCGGCGGCAAGACTGTAGTCGATTTCCTCCGCAATGGGCACCACGAAACGGGCCGGCAGAACGGAATGACTTCCGTATCCTCCTGCACCCAGATTGCCCAGCCAGGCCACCCGGTCGCCAATCTTGAAGTCCTGAACGCCTTCGCCCAGCGCTTCCACCACGCCGGCACCCTCCACGCCAGGAGTGAAGGGTAGCTCCGGCATCATGCCCTCGGGCATTTCACCACGACGGATCATGGTGTCGATAAAGTTGACTGCCGCGGCATGGTTCCGGATGAGCAGCTCACCGGCACGAGGCTGCGGGCAGCTTGCGGAGTTCACCAGCTTCATGACTTCAGGCTGGCCGCTTTCTTGAATTTCGATTCGATAACTGGAATTCATGTCAATGCCTTTCGGAAAGAGGGACAAGATCTGGATGGAATAACGAGACGGATAGACTCGTATATGTGTAAGGAGTAAAGCCTGTCGGGGAAAGGTCAATTAATTTCGAGAATAAACGTCTCGTAAATGGCTGAGAACCTGATAGGTTGAGGCGATGAATGAGAGCAAAGCCCAGCCCGGGCGCCCCCGGAGTGAACGCTCCCGGCAGGCGATTCTGAAAACGACCGTTTCCCTGATTGCAGAGCAGGGCTATGAACGTCTGACGATTTCAGAAGTGGCAGAGTCAGCGGGGGTGGGGAAGCAGACCATTTACCGCTGGTGGAGTTCCAAAGCGGAACTGGTCATGGATGCCGTCGTGGAGGACGCGAAGGAGTATGTACCCCTTCCTGATACCGGGTCCTTTCTGGGGGATCTGAAGCAGCTGCTCCGCCATTCCTGTCAACGTGTTAGCAGTAATGCATCTAAAAATATGCTTACAGGCTTGTTGATGGCCGGGAGAAAAGACGCCCAGACTCTGCAGAAATTCCGGGAAATCTTCATTGAAACCCGCCGGGATGTTGTGCGGGGCCTGCTGCGTAAACATCAGGCTACCGGTGAGCTTCGTGAGGATATTGAGGTCGAGTTAATGGTCGATTTCGTTTACGGGTGCATGTGGTACCGATTGTTGATGGAAACCGCCCCCTTGGATCAACCCTTTGCGGATGCTCTGGCCAATCATGTGGCCGCTCTGGTTGTTGTAGAACAACACCCGGATCCTGAGTGAAGCCTGCAGCTGGGAATACCCTATTCCCCGCTGTTCACCTCAATGACATAAAAGCGTTTGGCTCCTGGGGGCAGGGTGGCGGGGTCTTCCAGATCGAAGACCAGAATAGAGCCGTCACCGCTTTTGGCTTCGCCGATCACCGGCCAGGTGGAGGGGGCGCTGCCCAGTTCATCCGTCCCCCGCAGGCGGTAAAGATAGCCGCTTTGAGAGGGAACCTGCAGTTCCGGATCGGCCCCCTGCAGATTCATGTTGATCTCCGGTGCGGTGGGTGGGGGAAGCACGGAGCGTAGCAGTTCCACCTCATCAAAGAGGAGGCTGTCGCTGTTTCGACCGGAAGCCATGACGATACCGATGCGCTGAAGGGTTCCGTTGTTGAGGCTGCTGCCACCGCTGGTGGCGAAGGTGGCAACATTGCTGAATCCATCCCTGGGATCCTCCCAGGAAATCCATCGTGCATCGGCAAAGAGGAGTGTGGCCTCACGGACCGTTCCTGGGGATTCGGCAATGGCTTGTTCCGCCAGGTACCAGCTTCCGTTATCCAGTTGAATCGCGATGCGCAGGAATTTGCTGCCGTCTGAGCTGCCGGTGGAGGAGATGTGTTTAAAGCGGAATGAAATGGCATCCGCCAGAGGAACAGACAGCTGCGTGCCCGTGTAAAACTGAGCGGCCTGGGCATTGCTGGCCCCATCCGCATCCAGCAGGGCCAGGGAGCTGCCGCCAATCCGGTTGTCCTCTTTGATTACGGCGGGAAAGGCGCCGCTCTGACTGCGGTTGGTGACCTGGCTGTTGTTGTCCCGGTGGGAGGCGTAGGCTTCCCAGTCCATTTCAGCAAAGCTGCGGTTGCCGCTACCCGCTTCAAAATCCCAGGTCTGTCGTGAACTGTTGTTCGGGTCCAGCACCGTGATGGGATGGGTCTGGGTGTTCGTAGCCCCAAGCGTATCGGTCACGGTAAGCGATACCAGAAAATCTCCGCCTGTACTGTAGCTGTGAGTGGGGGTGGAACCTGCATCCGGATTCACTGTGCCATCGCCAAAGTCCCAGTCATATCGAACGATACTGCCGTCTTCATCAGAGGAAAGGGATGCGTCAAAGGACACGGGTTGCAGCGCGTCCGGGCTGTTGGGTGAAAAGCTGAAGCTGGCCGTGGGGATCTTGTTGCCTACAAAAATATAGTCCGTTTCCGTGAGAGAACCTGTATTCCCTTCATCATCCCGCACCGTCAGGGTGACGCTATAGGTGCCATCGATACTGTAGGTGTGCTTCGGGGTGATTCCCGCATCGCTTCGGGTTGTGCCATCGCCGAAATCCCAGTCGTACTGTACAAGTGTGCCATCCGGATCGAAGGAGGCACTGGCATCGAAGGAAACCGTGAGAGGACGGTTTCCGGAAAGCGGAGTGCCCTGGAAGGACGCGAGGGGGTCGTTGCCGAGGATTTCGATATTCGCCTGAGGCGTATAGTCGCTTTGGTTGTTGATAAAGGTGGTATTCACAGAGCGGATCTGCCCGCCTCCCTCCACGACGAGTCCCTGCTGAAAGCCGTCTACACTGCAATTGATCATGTACACATCACTCAGGGCATCCGTACTTCGAAGCCCCTGTTGTGCCACGCCCCCTGTATTCAGGATCCGGCAGCGTTTCATGTAGGTGACCACCCGCTCGACATCGTTATTTGACAGCGAATAAAAAGAACCGGCCTTATTCAGCTGGACCCCCACACGCCCGAGAACGGTATCCATGGTAACGTCGATGAGAAACCCATAGCCTCCGGCCGGGGTGATATTCCCTTTTCCGTTGTTTTTGTAGGTGCCTCCCCAGACTTCCCAGCGCTCGGTCGCCCGGTGAGGTGAAAACCCATCATCGTTGTTTCCAATGGCCTCGCAATCGATCAGCTTGACGTATGTGTTTTGTCCCTTCTGGTTGAAACCGTCATTTTGGACGTAGTTTCCCGAACTGTTCTGCAGGGTGCTTTGCGTGTTGCCGCTGAAGCGCCACCCGTCCGTTCGGTTTCCGAAATCCCATGCGTAGTTGATGTGACACTCGTAGACACGGGCCAGTGTATTGGAGAATCCGATTCCATTTCGGAAGTGATTGAAGGTCAGCCCGTACATGCCGATGGTTGCGGCGCTGCTGTGAAAGGAGGCGAAACCGAGTGAGCAGCCTATAGTCACATCAACCGGGACATCGTCCTTGAACCGGACATAAACGGTCTGGTTTGTGACATCATAATAATAACGCTGCTCTTCGTCGGCGACTGCGGCGGAAGAGCTCTCTCGCTGAAAATAGCTCCGGCCATCTCCCCCCTGAGGCAGCATCATCAAACGGTTGTCAGTCGGGGTATCCCGGATCGATCCGTCAAAAGGGAAGGAGTAGACGTTGCCGCCGACCGGGGTCATTGCTGAAGTGGGAATGAGATGACCCGCATCAAAGACGGCCTGCCCCTGTGGGGCTGCGATAACGAAGTCGCTGGAGCTGTTGATTCCGGATCTGTAGTCAATGATGAGACTGAAACCACGGGCATCATAGTTTCCGGGTTCAAAAAAGAGAGAAGCCCCTCGATTCGCGGTCGCATAGTTCGACGCATCTGCCAGATTCATGGGATCCGCCTGGGACCCCGTTCCTCCCGGTCCTGCGTTTGGGCTCACCCAGATTTTTGTTGCGGCCGGGTCTGCCAGAATTGCGGAGATTCGGGCCTCAAGGTCATTTTTGATGGACGGTTTTGCTTCCGTTGTAAAATTCGTGAGAAGGGGTTCTGGTAACGCTTCAATACTCACTGCCGACGCGATGGGCAGGCTGAGGCATGCAAACGCAGAAAGCGTTCGAACGACGTAGTGTATGGGTGAAGGCCCTTTGGTGAAACGAGGCATGCTGTTACTCCGTGTAGACTTCAATCGCATAGAAGCGCTTGGCATCCGCGGGCAGGGTGGCGGGGTCTTCCAGATCGAAGACCAGCACAGAGCCGTCACCGCTTTTGGCTTCGCCGATCACCGGCCAGGTGGAGGGGGCGCTGCCCAGTTCGTCCGTCCCCCGCAGGCGGTACAGGTATCCGCTTTGAGAGGGAACCCGCAGTTCGGGGTCCGCCCCCTGCAGATCCATGTTGATCTCCGGTGCGGTGGGTGGAGGAAGCGCGGAGGTCAGCAGTTCCACGTCGTCGAAGAGCAGAAAATCACTGTTCCGCCCCGAGGCCATGACGATGCCGATGCGGTGGATGGTGCCGCTGTTGAGGCTGATGCCGCCGCTGGTGGCTTCGCTGAAGGCATTGCTGAAGCCGTTGCTGGGGTCTTCCCAGGCAATCCATCTGGCATCGGCAAACATCAGTGTGGCTGTGCTGACGGAAGCTGGGGATTCGGCAATGGGATCTTCCGCCAGGTACCAACTTCCGCTGTCCAGTTGAATGGCAATGCGCAGAAATTTTGTGCCGTCAGAGCTGCCGGTGGAGGAGATGTGTTTGAAGCGGAAGGAGATCGCATCCGCCAAGGGCACAGACACCACGGTGCCCGCATAAAACTGAGCTGCTTCGGCATTGCTGGCCCCGTCCGCATCCAGCAGGGCCAGGGAGGCTCCGCCGATCTGATTGTCCTCTTTAATCAGCGCGGGAAAAGCTCCGGTGCCACTGCGGTCGGTGAAGTTGCTGTTGTTGTCGCGGTGGGAGGCGTAGGCCACCCAGCCCATTTCGGCAAAGCTGCGGTTTCCGCTTCCGGCCTCAAAATCCCAGCTCTGACTGGCGCTGTTGTTGGGATCGATCACGGTGATGGGAACGATCAGAGTTTTGCTGGCGCCGAGGTTGTCGGTCACCGTCAGGGATACCTGAAAGGTGCCACCCGAACTAAAGGTGTGCGACGGGGTTGCCCCGCCGTTATTCTGTTGCGTGCCGTCACCGAAATCCCAGTCGTAGCGAACGATACTACCATCATCATCACTGGATGCGGAGGCATCAAAGATGACCGCCTCGTTCACATCCGGGGTGATGGGGCTGTAGATGAAAGAAGCCGTGGGGTCGAGGTTGCCCACGAAGACTCCCTGACTGCTCTGGTCACTGTTCAGGCTTTCATTGGTCACGGTCAGCGTGATGTTGTAGTTGCCTTCCGTGGTGTAGGTGTGGGTTTCGCTTGCGGAACCATTCTCGAGGATGGTTCCATCTCCAAAATCCCAGCGGTAGCTGGTAATGTTGTTTCCGCCCCCATCGGAACAGGCCGCATTCACCGTCACCTCCAGAGGAGCCGGACCGTTCGCAGGCGTGCGATCGAAACAGGATGTCGGTACCGGGGCGCCGGTTTGTACAAAATCGATGTAGTTCAGGGATCCGATATCACTCTCAAATTCGATACGCAGCACATGTTCTCCACTGGAGGGGAAGGAGACGCCGCTGATGGTCTGGGTGATGTAGTTTTGGGAACGGGTCCATTTCGCACGGTCTACTTGCTTCACTCCGTTGACGTAGATGCTGAAGAAACGGTCGGTGTTCGCGTTCGGGTTGACCCGGAAGCTCAGATCGTAGGTGCCGGCGGATGCCACGTTGAGGGTGTAGCTGACCCACTCGGTGCTCCCGTTGCCGGGATCAATGTCACCCAGTTCAAAGCCGTTGCTGTCGTTTGCATCGGTGGAGGCGAAAATATCCGGAGCCGGGGTGCGGTTGTATTCTTCCACAAAGCGGTCAATGGGACGGTAGACTTCGCTGATTGCAGCCCCATTAAAATCATCCCCCCCGTCCCCTTCGCTCCGGTCGCGGTAGGTCAAGCCCGGAACCCCCAGGTCGTAGTCCTCTGCCTGCACCCGTCCCGGAACGCTATGCGCGGATCCGCCATGCGGGGTTGCGCCTCTCCGCACGAGAATAAAATCGCGCACAGTCCGGGTGTTACCGTCGTTATCGGTTACCGTCAGGCTGATGTGAAAACGCCCGGTGGAACTGTAGCTGTGTGTCGGGGTGGGCCCTGCATCGTTAAGGAGAGTCCCGTCTCCGAAATCCCAGTCATAGCGGACCAGGCTTCCGTCGGGATCACTGGAATAGCTGCCATCGAAGGTAATGCTCTGGTTGAGAACGGGGAAGGTCGGCAGCATGATGAAACGGGCGCTGGGCTCTCCCAGAAAGCTGGGGTCCAGCACGGTGACCGTAAGCTCGTCGAATTCACCTGGGCTATTGTCTGCAGTAATCCGTAAGACATACTCGCCACGGCTGCTGAAGGTGACCTCGCTTTCCGGGTCGCTGCTGTCGGCAAACTGCGCGGGAGCCGGACCGCTGATCTGGGTCCAGGTTGCGGTATCATGGTAGGCATATCCATTGAGGGGAACCGCTTCATTCACCAGGCCGTAGCGGTCATGAGCTGCCCAAACCGAAGCCTTGGTGCTGAAGCTGAAGTTCGCTGTGTGCTCCATGCCGTCCAGGTCGGAGGTACTGCTGGCGAAACCGTCCGACCCCAGATACAGGTTGGTGATGTCCACATTCTGCACCAGGTTGGAGGGGCTGTAGCCGCGGAAATTGGCTTTTCCGCCTCCATACACATATACATCCTCGAAGCTCATGCCGTTCACGTTTCCTGTGGTCGGATTTCTTCCCGCCCAGCCGGAGACGATGATATCGGAGGCCACGCCGCCATCCACATGCCAGTTGCGGAAGCGGATGTTGCGGAAGGTGGCTTTATCTGCAATGTGGGCCCGTGGACCCGAGTTGTTCACCGTGAAAAAGTTTTCAAAGAGAATGTCCTCGAAATAATCCGCATCGGTTTCCGTGCCGAACTTCTGACCTTTCGCATCCGAGTAGGTGACAATGTCATTCCGGTAAATATCTTTGACCGTTCGTTCGAACTGGTACCCGGTGTCCGTATCTTTTGCGTTCGCTTTGTCCGAATTGTTGTCCGCGCTTGTGGAAATAAAGGCCTTGTCGACGGTGACTCTTCGGGCCCGGTCGGTATTGATACCGTCATTGTTCACCCAGTTCCAGGAACCCAGGACTTTGGTGTGGGTGATGTAAACATCATCGCTCAGGCGGGACACAATATGCCAGTCCGAGGAGTGACGGGCAATGATCCCCTCCAGGGCAAAATTCCGGGAATACTTGATTTCCATCAGTTTGCCGTTGAATTCTCCTTCGGTGAAATCATTGCCGGTGTCCAGCACACCGCGGCCACGTAACCAGAAGCCTTCCTGCCAGTTTGAGCCAAAGCGCTTGCTGTTCAGGTAGCTTCCTCCGGCGAGAAACACCCCGGTACCGGAACGATGGCTTACGCTTCCCCCGCCAAAATTAAACAGGCCGGGATCCAGGTAGAGGATGTCTTTGTCCGGGTCCTGCTGGATCATGCGCTGGGCCGCGGAAAAATCACTGCTGCTGAGGACAGAGCCATCATTCCGAAGGCCCGTCAGATCGGTGGCTCGGAGAACATTGGGGTCTGTGGGCTGCGGAGCATTTTCAAAGAGAGGGTCCGCGAGCAGATACAGCTCGTGATGGACATTGTTGTGGCTGGTTCTCAGCACATAATAATGGGGAAAATGCAGGCGGAAGGAGACCGTATCATTGACCCGGCTATGCTGCACCTTGAACACCCTCGGCCGAACCCAGTAACTGGTCGGGGACTCCGCATGAAGAAAATCGACTTCGATATCCACAGGGCCGCGCATGGAGAAATGCACATAGTGGTGCTGACCGGTGGTACCGGCGCCCTGATGCGTTTCCACCCGGTAGCCGGTCATGCGGTGCACATTCACCGCCTGGCCATTCAGCCTCACGGCAAAGATGTCACTCTGTGCGGAGGAGGCCGTCTCCAGGGTGGAATGATGTTCGACCTGAACAGGCTGGGCATGGACGACACTGAAAAGAAGCAGGAGAAAGGGGAGATATCGGATCATAAGAACTCTTGGAAAGAAGGTTGTTCAGAACTTACTCGCGATTTTCATTGTCGATAACCGCAGGATGCAGATAGAATAGGGGTGAAATGCGTAAACCTCTTCCTGCTGGTGGATTGATCGCGCTTATGCTGCCTGAATCGCAGCACTGGGCTCGTTCCATCCTGCCCGGACTGGCCGATGAAATCCGTCGACACAGCAGTCTCTTTCTGGTGAATCTGCACGCCTGGAAGACGCTGGAGGAGCTGTTAAACGGAGCGGATCCCCCTTTGGGGCTGATCGGAGCTCTGAGTGAGATGCCGCCGGGAATACGGGAACGTCCTCCCATTCCCTGTGTGAATATTTCCGGCCGGGCCCGGATCGCAGGCCTCCCCACGGTTACCCATGATAACCGCAAGGTGGGGGAACGGGCAGCGGAGCATCTGCTGGAACGCGGCTTCCGGAATTTTGCTTTTGTGGGGGTGGGCGATTTCCCCATGAGCGTGGAACGCTATGAAGGTTTTCGGGATACACTGGCTTCGGAGGGCTATGAGACGCTTCGGGTGGAACGCACCGAACTCCGCGAGGGTCAAATGGAAGGCTGGCTGGAGCAGCAGTCTCTGCCCCTGGGCATCTTAGGGGCCCATGACAACTGTGCGCGGAAACTCTGCTGGGAAGCCGAACGGCTGGGGCTTTCGATCCCAAGTGAAGTCGGGGTGGTGGGCGTGGACAACGACCCCTATTATTGCGAGCTCTCCCGCAGTCCGCTGAGTTCTGTGCAGCTGGACTATGAACAGCTGGGCCGCCGGGCGGCACAGCGTCTGCTGGCCGCAGTACATGGAGAGGGGGGGCTTGAGGAGGAGATCCGGATTGCACCTCTGAACCTGGTGGAACGTCTCTCCAGTGACCTGCTTGCGGTGGAGGATCTCTTGGTACGCCGGGCCCGGGATGTGATGAAAGCTCCCCGCGAGGGGCGGCTCGGGGTGGCTGATCTGGCCCGCAGTCTGGGTGTCTCCAAAAGCAGCCTCGAAAAACGTTTCAAAGCAGCAACCGGACGCACCGTGTTCAGTGTGATTCACCAGACCCGCATGGAACGGGCGAGGCTGCTGCTGGAGCAGAGCGGCATGGGAGTGGCGGAAATCAGTCAGCAGATCGGTATGTCGGACAGCAAACGCTTCTCCACTCTGTTCAAGGAAGCCTTCGGGGAAACTCCTCGGGCTTATCGGCAAAAACGGCAACTGCTGTAAGCACCACGTTGTCGCTACTTTTTGGGGGGGGCATTGCCCGAAATGCCGTATCTCAGTCAGCCTTTCTCCGGGTAGTTGTTCCTGTGCCCACCTGAAAGAGATTAACCACAGAGCGAGGCTTCACGCCGTCTGGGCTGGAGCGCGGATGTAGGATCCGGCAGAGCTCCGGCCCCTCGAACAGCTTCCTTCGTGCGTGGTCATCCCCTGAGACGAGTGCCTGATATGAAACGTTTGCTTCTTTGCTTGAGTAGTCTGTTCCTGATGCTGCTGTGCTTTCACAGTTTTTCCGGGAAAGACGCCTTGTTGTCCCCGGAATCGACGCGCAGTCCCCGTGAAGTGGTGGAGCAGGCTCCGGTTCAGGAAGCCGTAGCTCCAGCGGAAGCCTTCCGTGCGGCCCGGGCGCTCAAATCCGTAGCGGCACAACCCAAACGCCTGCCCGATGGCAGTTACGAAGCACCCGTGCTTCAGGCAAGAGTCATGACGGAAGAGGAGCCCATCTCAGAGGAGGGGCCCCAGGGCCTCCGTTATGCCGAGCTGCCTCAGCGGGGGGAACGGTATGAGTGGAGCGAGGCGGATGGGTCGGTTCGGCAGCTTAGGCTGGTGGAGAAAGCTGGATCCAAATATCCGCTGTTGCGGGTCGAGGAACACTTTAGCGCCCCTCCCGGGACGGAGGAGGCCCGCTTGCTGTCCCGGACGGTGATGGTGGCGGATCATGTCATGGTCAAACGGAAAGCGGGAGTTTCCCAGGCCGACCTGCAGGCGGAGGCGGAGCAGCAGGGCGGAACCCTGCTGCGTTGGATTGGTGCGGGACAGGTGGCCCTGCTTCGCTTTGATCAGGCGGAGAAGACCACAGTGGATACCGTGTATCATGCGCTGCTTGCCTCCGAACGTCTGGCGTCGGTCAGCCTTGCGGAACCCGATTATGTGGTGCATACCATGGCTCTGCCTGATGATCCGGGCTATGCGGATACGGATGGAAACTTCAGCGGCGGGCTCTGGGGCCTGCACAATGAAGGGGGAACACATTTTCTCATTCAGGATGAAGACTACCCACCGCTCAACTTTCGGGAAGGCTTGGAAGATGCAGATATTGATGCCCCAGAGGCCTGGGCCCGCTACCGTGAGATTCTGGGACTGGCCGCTGACAGTGCGGATGTTGGCAGCCACGATGTGGTGGTGGGGGTGATTGATACTGGTATTGACTACAGCCATCCTGATCTCGCTGCCAATATGTGGGTCAATCCCGGAGAAATTGCCGGAAACGGTATCGATGATGATGGCAACGGCTACATTGACGATGTCTACGGCTGGGATTTTCACAACGAAGATGCGGATCCCATGGACGATCACAGTCACGGCACTCATTGTGCGGGCACCATCGGAGGGGTCGGGGATAATGGCATCGGAGTGGTCGGGGTCAGCTGGAAGGTCAGTATGATGGCGATTAAATTTCTGGGTGGGGACGGTTCGGGTTTTACCAGTGATGCCATCGCCTGTGTGGAGTATGCCACCATGATGAATGTAGATCTGACCTCCAACAGCTGGGGAGGAGGCGGGGGCACTCAGATTATGCTGGATACGGTGCAGGCAGCCCGGGATGCGGGGCAGTTGTTCGTGGCTGCAGCGGGGAATTCCTCGAATAACAATGACGAAACGCCCAATTATCCCTCCAACTATGGCGTCTGGTCCGACAATGTAATTGCGGTGATGGCATCCGAAATTCGTGATGACCGGGCCTATTTTTCCTCCTACGGGAAAGATACGGTTCATTTGGCCGCTCCGGGCCGGGTGACCTGGAGTAGCGTCAGCCCGAATTCCAGCCAGTCCCAGGGACAAAGTGATCCGTCTGCCTATCTCTATGATCAATACAGCGGTACCTCCATGGCTACACCGCATGTATCGGGTGCTCTGGCCCTCCTGAAGTCCGCATTCCCTTCCATCAGTATGGATACCGCAAGACAGATCCTCCTGGCATCCGTGGATGAAAAACCACAGCTTGCGGAGTATTGCAGCACAGGGGGACGCCTTAATGTGGATCATGCGTTAGAAGCGGTACAGACAGGGCTGCTGCTCACCCAGGCTCCCGTGGTGGATGATGATAACCAGGGTGCTTCCAGCGGCAATGATGATGGCCTGCTCAATCCAGGCGAAACCGTGGAGTGGATTCTTCCGCTGAAAAATGTGTCCGATAGCGACCTGACCGGGGTGACTGCCACCCTGAGCGGCGGGGACAGTTATGTCACGGTGGTCTCGGGATCGGTCAGCTATCCGGATCTGCCTGCATTTTCTGAAGGAGTGCTGCCCACGCTGGTTCCGGTGCTCAGCGTGGACGCCAACACCCCGGATGAACACAGCGTCATTCTGACCTACACCTTACAGGCAGATGGTGGCAAAAGCTGGGTGGAGACCCTGGAGCTCGTCATTTATGAAGGGGCTGTGATTTCCGGAACCGTGCGGGTGGATGGTGCCGGTGCTTCGGGCTTCACCGTGATTGCCCGTGCTGGGGGACAACTCTTCCGCCGTGAAAACCGTGCGGATGGCAGCTACAGCATCGGGGTGCTTCCGGGGGACTATGAAGTCTACCTGGCCGCACGGGAGGATCTGTATCAGTCCGAGGTGCCCCGGGTGGTGAGCGCTCCTGAAAGCGGAGTGGATTTCAATCTCAGCCTCGCCAGTCTCAGCGGTACGGTGTCCGATGCGGATACTGCGTTGGGTATTCCCGGGGCTGAAGTGGTCATCCGTGGTGATCTGCGGGCCACCCTGCAGACCGATGAAGATGGGCATTACAGCTGGAACGGCCTCCTGGCCGGATCGTTTGAGGTGGGGATGCAGGCCCGCAAAAAAGGTCTCTACCTGCCTTCACAGGCCGGCGCACTCAGTCTACCTCTCTCTCAGGTTCAGGACTTCGTGCTGGAACCCGGCTATTTTAACGTGGTAAATCTGGGCAGTCCGGATGAACATGCCGCGACCGCAATTGCATTGAATGATCACGGTGTCTGCGTTGGCTACAGTTTTTATGTATCCGGCTTTTCAGAAACCCGTCCCAAACCCTTTGTCTGGGATGCGGTGAATGGACTGCGAAGCCTCGACCTGGGCCTCATTCAGAAACCTGCGGGGGATACGGACGCGGATTACTACTCTGCGGCATTCTATGATATCAATAATCATGGAGTCATTCTGGGCGAGGCCCGGCAGGGCACCCGGATTTATGATGCCTTTATTTATCATATGGAGGCGACTCCCGGGGGAGATCGCATTCAGGCACTGCCTCAATACAGCGGCCAGGCTCTGACGGGAAATGACAGTACCACTCAGGCGAGGCACATCAATGACGCCGGAACCATTGCCGGATCTGTGAATGGCTCTGTGTTCAACTGGGATTACAGTGGAGGATGCCGCTGGAGCTACGATAAAGATACGGGTGTGCTGTCCGCTCCTCAGGACTTTTTCAGTGTGTTTGATAACAACATTGGCTATGAAGGGAATGTGCAGTTTCATCCGGAAGGACTTGGGGAAAACGGTCAAATGGGAGGCTGGAGTTTTCGTTGGGACAACAGCCGGAATTACCGCGAAGTCGGCGTAACCATGGCTGCGGGATATACCTGGTCTGATGTTGAGGTGCTCCGCTTTCCTGCAGCCAGTGAATTTCCCTTCGAGACTCCTGACCGCAACTGCAAAACCTTCGCCCGGGGAGCGCCAAACAGCAGCGGTTATACCCCTGGAAACCTGCAGTATATTCATCAGGGCGAACTGAACACCTATGAAGAACCCGTGATTTTTAACCCCGGCGGCAGCCCGCAGCGCATGGGGCAGATCGGCGGTGGCACCTACGCCTATCTGGTGAACATCAACGAAAGCGGACGGGCTGTGGGCTGGGCCAATACCGGTGCGCAGACCTATCCGTCCGGATTTCGCGGGATCATGGCGCAGAACTATGTGATGGACGACTTTAATCTGCATCTGCCTGCCCATCTGGACTCACAACTGGTCGTACAGGAACTTCGGGATATCACCGATGCCGGCAGTATGTCCGGCATGATGGAGGCCCGTGATTCCAATGTACGCACTGCCTGCATCATTCATGAAGTATTGATTGATAATGCGGCACCCATGGCCGCACTGAGCGCCACTCCGCTGCTCGTCGCTCCGGGAGAGGAGGTCCGCTTTGATGCCTCCGGCAGCAGCAATGCGGAACCCAATGATGTGCTTCAGTATCAGATGGATTTCGCGGACGGTCACGAGGCGCAGAGTGCCGGGCCGGAGTTCCGTCATGCCTTCAGTGATCCGGGTGAGTATGTGGTCGTCGTGACTGTGACCGATGGGTATGGTCTGCAGGACAGCGCTTCGGTTACGGTTCAGGTGCAGGGGGCCGCCCTGCCTCCGGCAGCGCCTTCTGCTTTGACCGTGACCGCTCTTTCTTCTAGCACCCTGCGGCTGAACTGGACGGACAACAGCTTGAATGAAAGCGCGTTCATCCTCCAGGCGGCTGCTTCTGCCTCGGGTCCCTGGGTGGAGGTAAACACGACCGCTGCTGACACGGTAGAGGTGGAGGACAGCGGGTTGAATCCGGATACCGAGCGTTTTTACCGGGTCTTTGCTGAAGGCAGTGGCGGTCGCTCTCCAGCCAGTTCTGTGGCTTCGGGCCGGACCTGGACGGAGCAACAACAGTTTTTTGCGGATGCCGGTCTGCCGCATGATGTCGATCCAACGCTCGATTCAGACGGAGACGGGCTACGGAATGAGGAAGAATATGAAGCAGGAACTCATCCGAATCTGAAAGCCTCCGTGTTGATGATTCACTCAATCACAGGGAACCTGCAATTTATGTTTCCGTCGGTACAGGGAAAATATTACCGCGTGTCCTACCGGAATCAGCTGGCTACGGGAAATTGGATTGTTCTGGGTGGCTATGAAAATCTTTCCGGTACGGGCGGGGATGTGCAGGTCAGTGACAGTAGCAGCGAAAGCCGTTTTTACAGGGTGGAAGTGAAAGGGCAGCCCTGGTGAGTCTTTTGACCGGAATTCAGGCTGCTTCTTGCTGGTGGAAAAAAGGATCCAGGTAAGGGACAGGAACGGGGGGGATGAAAAAAAATTTCATGCTGATCTGGGTGATCCTGCTGTTGTTCTACCTTCTCTATTTCTGGTTACGGTGGCAGGCCTCCCAATACCCCGGAGGCTGAATGGGATTTCCACCTTTACACTTCTCAAACGATTTCCGCATTGAATTCAGATATAATGGGTCGTAAATGGAAAAATTAACGAAGGGTTTTTGACATCTCAAAACTTTACCGCAAAAGAAGCTGACATGAATGCTGCCTCCGATTCCATCCTGGTCATCAACTGTGGCTCCTCCTCGATTAAGTTTTCCTTGGTACAGCCGCAGTCCGGAGAGCATCTGCTCAAAGGCCTGGCGGAACGCCTGGGTTCGGAAGAGGCGGGGCTGTCCTGGAAGGGGAAGGTGAACGGGGAGAAGACGATTGGGGCCGCGGATCACAAACAGGCTCTGCTGGAAGTGGTGGAGTTGCTGCGGGTAAGCGGGCTGACCCCGGCCGGTGTCGGTCACCGGGTGGTGCATGGCGGCGAACAGTTCAGTGCCTCCTGTCTGGTGGACGAGGACGCACTGGCCGCAACCCGTGCCACTCAGCATCTGGCTCCGCTGCACAACCCGGTGAACCTGCTGGGGATCGAAGCGGCGCAGGCGGCGTTTCCGGAACTGCCTCAGGTGATGGTCTTCGATACCTCCTTTCACCAGAGCATGCCCCGTCGCGCTTTTCTGTATCCAGTGCCCTATGAGCTCTATGAGGAGCATGCTATCCGCCGCTACGGCTTTCATGGCACCAGTCACCGTTTTGTGGTGGCCAAAGCTGCGGAGCAGCTGGGTCGTCCTCTGGAGGAACTGGCTTTGGTCTCGGCACATTTGGGGAACGGCTGTTCGGCGGCGGCGGTCCTGGGTGGAAAGTCCATGGACACCACTATGGGACTGACCCCCCTGGAAGGCCTGGTCATGGGAACGCGTTCCGGGGATGTGGATCCTTCACTGCATGAACATCTCTGCAACACGCTTAATCTGAGCCTCGCGGAAGTCGGATCGCTGCTCAATAAGAAAAGCGGGCTGCTCGGCCTCTCCGGTCTGACCAATGACATGCGCGAATTGCTGGAGGCGGAAGAGGCTGGAAACGAACGCGCTGCGATTGCCGTAGAGGTGTTCTGCTTCCGTCTGGCGAAACAGATTGCCTCGCTGGTGGTCAGTCTCGGGCGCTTGGACGCGCTGTTGTTCACCGGAGGCATCGGTGAAAATTCCGCCCAGGTCCGGGCGCGCTGCCTGAAGCTGCTGCCCTTTCTGGGACTGGATCTGGATGAAGTGGCCAACGCGGTTCACGGCCGGGAGAGCGGCGGACGCATCAGCCACTCCAGCTCTCCTGCTGCGCTGGTGGTGGCCACCGATGAAGAGCTTTTAATCGCCCGCGATACTGCTGAACTCCTCACCTAATATGAATGCACCCAGCCACACCCACTGTGTTTATCTTGTCCCCACTGGCAGTGGGGTCGGTCTCACCTCCATCAGTATGGGTCTGGTTCGCGCGCTGGACCGCAGCGGGATTAAAGCCGGTTTCTTTAAACCGGTCGCGCAGCTGTTCCGCGGAGACACGGGACCGGAACGGAGTACCTATGTCATTCGCAATACTACCGAACTGAAACCGCCATCCCCGCTTCCCTACATGGATGCGGACCATCAGATTCTGAATGGCGAGATGGATGGGCTGATGGAAAGCATCATGGAAAGCTACCAGTCGGTGGCGGATGAGGTGGATGTGGTGGTGGTGGAAGGACTCATCGGCATGGACGCTTTTGAGCATGCTGCCCAGTTGAACCAGGCGATCGCCCGCAGCTTGGATGCTTCTGTGATTCTGGTAAGCGCCCCGCGGGGCGACAGCATGGGAAAAGTTGAAGAGGAACTCAGTTTGACAGCGGCCGAGTTCGGTGGTTTGGATTCCGAACGGGTCCTCGGCTGTATTCTGAATTTCGTCAATGCTCCACGTGATGAATACGGGAACCTCCGCCCGGACGAAGAAGCGGTAGAAGTGCTCACCCGTGGAAAAGTAAAACGGGAAAGCCCTATGTTTGCGTCGGGACGTTTTTCGCTGCTTGGTTTTGTGCCCTGGATGCGCAGCATGGCTATGTCGCGGACCATCGATATAGCTCAGCATTTGGAAGCGAGCATTTTGAATGAGGGGGATATTCAACAACGCCGGGTACAGAAAGTTTTTCTCTGTGCGCGTACCATTGAACACATTAGCCACGTCTTCCGGGCCAATGCGCTGTTGATTATTCCTGTGGACCGCATGGATTTGTTTATTGGCGCCTGTATGGCCGCACAGAATGGGGTGCCTCTGGCGGGGGTGGTTTTGACCTCGGCTCATTCTGAACCGATTCCGGAATCGCTCATGCGCTTCTGCCGTCCCGCACTGGATTCCGGATTGCCGGTGATGACCGTACGAACAGACAGCTATGACACGGCCACCCATATTCCCCGGATGAATACGGAAGTGCCTGTAGATGATCTTGAACGCATTGATGCTGGTATGAACCATGTGGCCAGTCACATCAGTGACAGCTGGATTGATTCGCTGAGTTCGCTCAGCCGGGAGCGACGTCTGTCTCCGGCAGCCTTCCGCTACCGCCTGGTGCAGCTCTCCCGCGAGGCACATAAACGCATAGTCCTGCCGGAAGGGGATGAACCCCGTACGCTGCGGGCTGCGAATATCTGTCAGCAACGCCGGATCGCCAACTGTGTCCTGTTGGCCAAGCCGGAACGGGTACAGGAACTGGCCGCCCACAACGGGATTGAACTGCATCCGGATCTGGAAATTATTGATCCGGCCACGATTCGGGAGGAATATCGGGATCCTCTGGTTGAGTTGCGCAAGCACAAAGGCATGGATCGAAATATGGCGGAGTCGGCTTTAGAGGACAATGTCATGCTGGCCACCATGATGCTGAAAATGGGTTCGGTGGATGGACTGGTTTCCGGAGCGGTGCATACGACTGCGGATACGGTTCGACCTGCATTGCAGCTCATCAAAACCCGTCCCGGAAACCGCTTCGTCTCCTCGCTATTCTTCATGTTGCTCCCGGATCAGGTCTACATCTATGCCGACTGCGCGATCAACGAAAACCCGGATGCGGAGACGCTCGCAGAAATTGCGTTGCAGACTGCGGATTCCGCGGCGGCCTTCGATATTGAACCTCGGGTAGCGATGATCAGTTACAGCACCGGGGCCAGCGGAGCGGGCTCCGATGTGGAAAAGGTCGCAGAGGCCACCCGCATCGCCCGGGAAAAACGGCCGGAGCTGATGTTGGACGGTCCCTTGCAGTACGATGCCGCTTCAGTGGAATCCGTGGCCAAGTCCAAAGCGCCCCACTCTCCGGTGGCCGGAAAAGCCAATATCTTTATCTTCCCCGATCTCAACACCGGCAACACCACCTATAAAGCGGTGCAGCGAAGCGCCAAACTGATCAGCATCGGGCCCATGCTACAGGGCCTCAATGCGCCGGTGAATGACCTCTCCCGCGGCGCCCTGGTGGACGACATCGTCTACACCATCGCGCTGACTGCGATTCAGGCGGGCCAGAGCGAAGAGTAGCCGTCGGCCTTCAGGCCACGGGCCGCAACCTGAGACAGCCCTGCCCGAGCCACACATTCTGAACCCAAGCCTGCCTCCTGTGGCCTGAAGGTCAATAGCTACTCCTTCGAGTGAACTCTTTTCGGATGTGCAGTTTTACTCCACAAAGCGCCCCGCCCAGGCGGCGATCATATCGGCCACGCTTTGGGAGTCGGCGCTCTTCTGCAGGAGGTGATCCGCCTGATTCAGGCTGATAAAACTTTTCGGGTGTTTGGCCGCGCTGAAAATGTTACCCGCGTTGTTGATGGGCACCACCGTATCCACCGGAGAATGGAAGATGAGCAGATCGGCACGCATGTCTTTGAGCAGCTCCTCCGGTTTGTGCGCATCGATGTCATCGAGGAACTGTTTCTTCAGATGAAAACTACGGCCGGCGAGATCGATTTCTGCATCGCCTTTTGCCTCGAGTTCGGGGATCGCCGGTTTCAGCAGTTCCCGCAGATGAGAGGCTTCGTAGGGCGCTCCGATGGTGACCACGCCCTTCAGGTCGGGCAGCTGAGTTGCAGCCGCAAGTACGGCTGCCCCGCCCAGACTGTGACCCACCAGCAGATCGGGGGCTGTGTACTGTTCTTTCAGAAAGCCCACAGCGGCAATCAGATCTTCAATGTTACTACTGAAAGAGCTGTTAGAGAAATCACCGTCACTGTTGCCCAGGCCGGTGAAATCGAAACGCAACACCGCATAGCCCTGTTTGGACAGGGCCCGGGAAATGCGTGAGGCGGCGGCAATATCTTTTCCGCAGGTAAAACAGTGGGCAAATACGGCAAAGGCTCTCGCTTCTCCCTCTGGATGTTCCAAACGGGCGGCCAGCATGTCCCCCTGCGCATTAGGGAATTCCAGTTTCCGGCTGGGTTCCTGTTGCGTACGACGCAGGTCATTGAGCTGTACTTGAATCTCTGCGGTTTTTTCCATCTGTTCCAGCCAGAGGCTGGGCAGAGGAGCCAGGGTATGTCGCGCTCCCAGGACCATGCCTAGAATCATTCCTCGCGCCGCTGAATCTCCACCGGCCATCACGTTTTCCAGCAGGGCCTCCTGCAGGTCATCCCCATGCTTGAGTAAGAGGTACATGGTGCTGGGGAAGCATTGTTCCATATGACAATTCAAACCCAGTTTGACTAAGGCCTTGGTCGTATCCATCTGCAAGAGATCTTCGGCCTGTTGCGTCCAGGCCTCGAGGGGGAGATCCCCGAAACTACGACCCCGCAAATGAGCCATGGCCTGATTCATCGACTCCCCGGCGAGAATCCGACAGGTCAGCCGCATAAAATATTCTGCGGCATCAATCACTTGGGCATCGCCATGCGTCATCGCCGTTTGAGCCCGAGCTGCCTCCACACGCGCACTCTCTGAAAGTAGATTCGGCGCCAAAAGCAGAGGGGCAATGCGGGCAGCTCCAGCTAGGTCGTTGCTTTCCGAGGCGGTATTCAGCCCTTTCTGAAGGGCCTGCTGGGTGACTTTGGTCGCGGAATCTAAGTAACCGTCATAATCCAGGAGTTCTTCCTGCCAACGGGCTTTCCAGGAGCTCATATGAAAAGCGCCTTCCCGGTGGATCTGATCGAGCATCCACAAGGTCTGGTCTCCGTAATGAGTAAACTGACCTGCAATCCGGTTGGGGTGATAGCTCCCATTGGGGGGCGTTTCAAAACGGCTGATGGGGCCAAAGAGCCGTCGAATTTTTTTAGGGTTGTAGATCCAATGGGGACCCAGGGCGAGAGCATCGCCGATAAACGAGGCCCAGACAGCGCTTTCAGTTGGATTCATGTAGAGTTCCTTGCAGGTGTGAGCTTGCATCCTACAGCAAAAGTGAGGATCTGCAGGATGAAAATTGAGTTAGGGCTCCTCTTTCCTGCACTTGCCAGTCGGCCGGAAAGGCCGTAGAGGAAGCACATGCACCCTCACCCCGGATTTATCAAACTCTGTGGCCTGGCCCGGGCCGCGGATGTGGAGGCCGCTGCCGCTGCTGAACCCAATGCATTGGGGTTTATTTTCTGGCCGAAAAGCCCTCGCGCCGTCTCCCCGGCGGATGTGGCAGCCTGGACCCGGGGGCTTCCCTCCCATCTACGGAAGGTCGGGGTGTTTGTGAATCCCGATCGGGATGAACTTCTGAGCACGGCCGAAGAAGCGGGATTGGATGTGCTGCAACTCCATGGTCAGGAGGATGCCGCCTTTCTGCAGGATGTGCCGCTACCTGCTTGGAAAGCCCTACATGCAGATCGTTTGCCAGCGGATTGGCGACAGCTGCCTGTGGATCGTTTTCTGATCGATAGCGGTACGGTGGAGATGCCCGGCGGAACCGGTCAACGGGTGGATGAAGGCCGGGCGATCGATTTGATAACTGCAAGCCCGCATCCGGTTCTGCTTGCGGGTGGGCTGAATGCGGATAACGTACGAGACGCCATCCTGGCCACCCGGCCATGGGGGGTTGATGTCAGTTCCGGAGTGGAGACAGTTCCGGGCGTCAAAGATCATCAGGCCCTTCAGCGTTTTGTGCAGGAGGCAAGACAGGCTTTTATGGAGCAACAACAATGAGTGATGTAGTTGAGAATTTTCAGAGTCAGCCGGATACCGGAGGACATTTTGGCCCCTACGGAGGCATGTTTGTGCCCGAAGTCCTGGTGCATCCTCTGCAGGAATTGCAGGAGGCCTATGCGGAGGCGTTGAAAGACCCCAGCTTCCTGGCAGAACTGGAAGAACTCTTGCGTGAATTCGTCGGACGTCCCACTCCTTTGTATTTTGCAAAACGCATGACGGAGCAGTTGGGCGGGGCGAAGATTTATTTCAAACGTGAGGATCTCTGCCATACCGGTGCGCACAAAATCAACAACAGCCTGGGACAGGTCTTGCTGGCCAAACGGATGGGCAAGACGCGGATCATTGCCGAAACCGGTGCTGGACAACATGGCGTAGCAACGGCCACCGTCTGCGCCATGTTTGGCTTGGAGTGCGTCGTCTACATGGGCGAAGTGGATATGGAGCGTCAGGCCCTGAACGTGTACCGCATGCGTCGTCTGGGTGCCGAAGTGGTGGGTGTGACTGCCGGACAGAAAACCCTGAAGGACGCGATCAGCGAGGCCATGCGCGACTGGGTGACCAATATCCGTGACACAC
This sequence comes from Verrucomicrobia bacterium UBA6056, assembly GCA_002429005.1. GTDB lineage: Bacteria > Verrucomicrobiota > Kiritimatiellia > SS1-B-03-39 > UBA6053 > UBA6056. Next base: position 27,187 of record DIYK01000030.1, on the reverse strand, counting down.
ATTACATCATTGGTTCGGCTCTGGGAGCTCATCCTTATCCGATGATGGTGCGCGATTTTCAGTCCGTCATCGGACGCGAAGCCCGGGAACAGATCCTTGAAAAAGAAGGACGCCTTCCGGACCATCTGGTTGCCTGTGTGGGTGGCGGGAGTAACGCCATCGGACTGTTCTACGCCTTCCTGAACGATGAGGGGGTGCTGATGACTGGCGTAGAAGCCGGTGGCTTGGGTTCCGGCCTGGGCGAACATGCCGCCCGATTTAATGGGGGCAAATTGGGCATTCTTCAGGGAACCAAAACTTATGTGCTTCAGGATGACGAAGGACAGATTTCGTTGACTCATTCTGTTTCTGCGGGACTCGACTATGCGGCCATTGGTCCCGAACATGCCTGGCTGAAAGATCTGGGCCGGGTGGAGTACACCGCCATTGAAGATCAGGAGGCGGTGGATGCCCTGGGTGCTGCCAGCCGGCTTGAGGGAATTTTGCCTGCGTTGGAATCTTCTCATGGCATTGCCTGGGCCATGCGTCTGGCCAAAGAGATGACGCCGGATCAAATCATTGTCGTCAACTGTTCCGGACGTGGGGATAAAGACGTGCAGGAACTGGCTGCCTGGGAAGCCCGACAGGCTGAGGCACAGGCGTAATGAAGAGTATGACCGGATTCGGGCAGGCCGCAGCGGAAGTCGATGGACTCTCCCTGCGGGTCGAACTCAGCTCGGTCAACCGTCGTAACCTCGACATCCAATGCAGCCTGCCCCGGAGTATGAATGCTCTGGAGGCGTCCTGTGTGCGTGTCCTTCAGAAGGGCTTGGCTCGAGGGCGCATTCAATTGCGGGTTCACTGTGAACGTCATCGCCGGGAGCGGCGGGTGGAATTGGATCATGAGGCCGCCGCCGAGTTATTGAATCAGTTAAAACAACTCGCCAGCGAGCTTGAGCTCAGCCCACCGGAATCTCTGGCTGAACTGGCATCCTTTGGGAACCTCTTTCAGGAACTTCAGGAAGAGGAGAGCGAGGATCAGCTGTGGCCTCTGTTGGAAGAAACCCTGACGACTGCGCTGCAGGGTTTGTTGGACATGCGTGCTCAGGAAGGAGCACATCTTCAGTCAGGCTTGCATACGTTGCTGGATGAAATTGAAGCACTGCTCTCACCTGTGCGTGAGTTACAGGAGCAGAGTCGCTCTCTAAGGGAAGAGGAATTGCGGGAAGCTGCAGCACGTCTCGTGGAAGCCTCTCCTGAGCTGGAACCACGTTTACTGCAAGAGTTGGCCTTTCAGTTGGAACGGGGGGATGTGCGTGAAGAACTGGATCGCATTGATGGGCATCTGCTGCAGTTCCGTGAAAAAACAGCTGAGCAAACTCCTGTGGGGCGTGCTCTCGACTTTCTTTGTCAGGAATTGGCCCGTGAATTCAATACCCTGTCCGTGAAGGTCTCCCGCGCGGACATGAAACGCCTCGCTCTCACTGGAAAAGAGAAGGTGGAAATGCTGCGGGAGCAGGTGCAGAACATCGAATAATGAACAACCAAGCTTTTCCCCATCCGATTCTGTTTTTAGTGTCGGCGCCTTCGGGTGCAGGAAAGACCACCTTGTGCAAACGCCTGATGGAGGCACACCCGGAATTGAAGTTCTCGGTGTCGGCCACCACCCGTGCTCCCCGGGAAGGAGAGCGGAACGGGGTGGATTATCACTTCATGAGTGAAGCCGATTTTCTTGAGCAGGTGGAGCAGGGCTTCTTCCTGGAATACGCCCAGGTTCATAATCATTATTATGGTACGCCTTTGCAGCCTCTGCTTGCGCAATATCATCAAGGCCATTCGATCTTGTTGGATGTTGATGTTCAGGGAGGGAGACTGATTCGTAAGGCCCTGCGGGAAGTTGAGGCGGCAAGCGAACTCGCCGCCGTGTATGTGGATGTGTTCATTTCCCCCCCGTCCATCGATGCCCTGCGTGAACGACTTCAGGGACGGGGAAAAGATGCTGAGGATGTGATTGCACGACGTCTGAACAATGCCGTGGAAGAGCTCGAAGCTTCGGGTGAATACGCGTACCAAGTGCTAAATGATGAGCTCGAAGTTGCCTACCGGAATTTCGAATCTGTGTACCGTTCCGGCACCTTACGAACGATGCCTTTATAAATAGGACACTTTCATTTTTTTCAAATATCTCTCATTGCGTGTTTTACCTAAGTTATCAACAGGCGGTACAAACATGGAACATGGTGTCGGGTTTCAATCCCTAAACCATCAAAATCGGGGCCCCAAACGTTGGGGCTTCTAACTTGGAGAGAAGAGTGCCAGCTAAAAAGAAAGCTGCGGCTAAAAAGAAAGCCGCCCCCGCTAAAAAGAAAGCGGTAGCCAAAAAGGCTCCCGTTGCCAAAAAAGCCGCGGCCAAAAAGGTCGCAGCCAAAAAGGCTCCTGTTAAGAAATCCGTAGCCAAAAAAGCGCCCGCGAAGAAAGCCGCCGCGAAGAAGGCACCTGCTAAAAAAGCACCTGCGAAAAAAGCTCCAGCCAAAAAAGCCGTAGCCAAGAAAGCCCCGGCGAAAAAGGCTGCGGCAAAAAAAGCCCCGGCGAAGAAAGTGGCTGCCAAAAAAGCACCTGCTAAGAAAACGGTAGCCAAAAAAGCTCCGGCGAAAAAAGCAGCCGCTAAGAAAGCACCGGCAAAGAAAGCGGTAGCGAAGAAAGCTCCTGCAAAGAAAGCCGCAGCCAAAAAAGCCCCGGCAAAGAAAGCGGTAGCGAAGAAGGCTCCGGCAAAGAAAGCGGTAGCGAAGAAAGCTCCCGCAAAGAAGGCTCCGGCGAAAAAAGCCGCAGCTAAAAAAGCCCCGGCAAAGAAAGCTGCAGCCAAAAAAGCGCCAGCGAAGAAAAAGGCCACTAAGAAAAAATAACGCTCTGCGTTATGACTTTTCGGTCGCGGCTCTGTCTTTCGGCAGAGCCGCGTTTTTGTTTCGCGTCCTTGTGGCGAATCGAAGCAAACCCTTGCGGAGGAGAGTAGACGAAACACTCACCGGGTATGGCGGCCCGGAGGGCTGCAGGGATCTAGGCCAGGGCGCAGCCCTGGTATCGAAATCAAAAAACGAATCAGCTCCCCGGAGGGGTGCAGGCCTTTGTGCGGGGGGGAGATCAGGGCTGATGCCCCTCACGAAAACCATGTAAGCGACTTCATGCAAGCGGCCTTCCCAGAAGCAAAGTCCTGTAAACCTAATCGGAACCTTGCCAGCTCTATCTTTGCAGCCACTGGATGAAGCAAACGCCAAAAAAATCTGCAGGGGTTCTTAGCCTATGAGAGTCTTAGCGCGGCATCTGATCAAAACGGGGATCCCAGAGTGGGGAAATCAGGCTAAGATCCGCAAAAGCTTCTTCGGGAATTGCATCCCAGTTCAATTTGAGCACGCTGGGATGTTCGTGAATTCGTTCCACATATTCGGGATGCTCTTTGAAAAATCGGCTCATGCTTTTGCGGCTTCCTGAGGGCAGCACATGGGTGACCCCATAGTAGCGGGCGATGGAGAGTACCACTTCCGGTTCGGCGTAGGGAAATCCGATGGCCCGTTGGGAGCCATCCAGATAGAGCAGAGTCTCCCAGGGATTCCGGTCCATGAACACTGCATCGTCCGGGAGGACGCCCTTGAGTTTCAGTAGGGAACTGGGTCGGGGGACCTTGCGTACCAACCTGCTGTCGGAGGCATAGATCGTGTCCAGTTGTTGAGACTGAAGCTTCAAGGCATGCAGCGTAAAGCCCATGCAGATTACGCTGGTCAGGGCGAAGGAGATCCATCGCTGCGCGGCAGCGGAAACGTTTCCGATGATCAGCCTTTTGAGCAGAGGGAGGCTTTTATGGATCACGAGGGCCAGGGGCATGAGGCTTAGCGCAGACATCGCCGGAAGCAGAAACCATAACAGACGGGACATCACATGCCAGAACAGGCAAAGGAACAATCCCTGACCGACAAGAAACACGGCGAGAATCCCCGCATCTTCCATCATGGCCCGCAAGGTATTCGCTGGCGCCACGCCACTGCGGAAACGTTGATAGGGTTTGGGCTGCTGTAACTCGGCTTCCTCTTTGGGGCTGCTCCAGGGGTGAAAGCCCATCTGAATATTGACGAGGATGGGAAGGGAAACGAGGCAGAGCAATCCAAAGGCAGCACCACTGAAACGCAGCAGCTTCCACAGCGGCTGAGGCCATGCAGAGAGAGGTTCCCAGTCAGGCCGTTCCGCTGCATCCCTTTCCGATTGCCGGGGATCCTGTTGCAGCAGTCCCCGTTTCCAGGAGTCGGGCTGCTCACCCAGTTCAGCCCAGCCCCCGGCTTTTTCATCCGGACCCAGCAAGAGCATGCGCAGACTGCGTTCCAAATTCCTGCGGAAGCTACGCTCCTGCTCCTCCTTGTGCTGCATGCGGTCGAAGGCTCCGGGTAGCTCGCTCTGATCCCAATACACACTGTAAAAGCCCTTATCCCAATTGGTCCAGGTTTTCTGGGTGAGCCCGAAAAAGCTGCTCACATAGGATTGGGTGCTGTGCAGCGGTTTGCCGTAGGTCTTGAGGTTATACTGCAGGCGAGGGGCCATGAGCAGCAACATCAGCGCGATCGCTCCCAGATGCCAGCGATGAATCAGTGCGCGGGGGCCGTGAATGACAAACACGGCCCCACTCAGGATGGGGAGGAGCAGGATCTGGGAGCCCTTGCTATACCAGCATAGAGCTGCGAGGCAGCCTGAAGTGAGAAACCAGGCCGGATGCCGCCGTCCAGCGAGCAGGCTGCTTAAGAACAGGGTCACCAGAATGGCGCTGAGTTGATCCGAAAGTAGTTTGAGGCTGCCCATCATCAAGGCCTGAGACGTTAGAAAGGGCAGGGCGGCAAGTAGCGCGAATTCCGCCCGTCGTGTGGCCAGCATGACCAGCAGGGCTACCGAAAGCGGTAGCGCAAAACAGCTGAGGGCTGCGGTAATACTGTGACCAATGGGAATGGATTCGCCATGGAGATGGTAGCCCGCTGCCAGTACCAGTGGGAGCATGGGGGGCCAATGATCATCCAAACGGCGGATCTCCGGATCTTCGCGATGAAAAAAGGTACTGACGTAGGGAATAAACAGGCCTTCTCCCCGGTACAGGCTTCGGGCCTGCAGTGCATAGGCCGCGGTGTCCGCATGGCCGACATTGTTCCGGCTGAGAGCTGCTTCCCGCCGCGGGGGCCACCAGAGGAGACTCCAGAGGACGATGCAAGCCAGAACCAGAATTCCGGAGAGGAGCGGGCTGGGTCCGGAGCTGGACTTTTCTGAATGTTCGGGGTCATCAGCCACAGGCCGTTTTTGTGGTGAATCCTCTGCGAAGTCAAGTTGCGTGACGGTGCTCCGGGAGGGCTGCGGGAAATCAACTGACTTTCCCGTTGCTCCGGCGCGGGGCCTTTGCTTTAGATGGCGTATGTCTGAATCCCTCTATCTGCTCGATGGCATGGCGCTGGTGTACCGCGCTCATTTTGCATTCATCACCCGTCCAATCGTGACCAGTGCCGGCCGGAACGTTTCGGCGATCTTCGGTTTTGCCAACACCCTGATGGAGCTTATAGACTCCCGTCAGCCCAGTCACCTTGCCGTAGCCTTTGATACCTCCGCGCCCACGCCCCGTCACGAGCTGTACCCAGAGTACAAAGCGCAGCGTGAGGCCATGCCGGAAGATTTAGCAGAAGCGATTCCGGATGTGAAACGACTCCTGCAGGCCTGGGGAATTCCCGTGCTGGAAAAAGACGGAGCAGAGGCCGATGATATCATTGGCACCTTGGCAACCCAGGCCTCCGCTGCCGGCTTTGACGAGGTATGGATGGTTACTCCGGACAAAGACTTTGCCCAATTGGTGGATGACACGGTCAACATCTATAAACCCGGCCGCAAAGGCGGAGCCCCTGAATTGCTTGGGGTGAAGGAAGTCTGTGCCGAATGGGAAGTGGAGCGTCCCGAGCAGGTCATTGATGTGCTCGGACTGATGGGGGATAGTTCGGATAATATTCCCGGTGTGCCGGGAGTCGGGCCCAAGACCGCTAAAAAATTAATAGGTCAGTACGGTTCTGTGGACGCTCTGTTGGAGCATACGGCTGAGATCAAAGGCAAGATGCGTGAAAAGCTGGAAGCCAATGCGGATATGGCCCGGCTGAGCCGTCAGTTGGTGGTGATTAATCGCGAGGTGGAGTTGCCGCTGGCCCCTGCGGATTTGAAACCGGGTGAACGTCAGGATGAGCAGCTTCAGGGGATGTTTGAGGAATGGGAATTCCGCAGCATTGCCAAGCGTTTGCTGGGGGATGGCGTGTCTGCTCCGGCTAAAGCTTCTCAAGGGGATTTGTTTGAGGTGGAAAGTGGAAAAGCCGCCGGGATGAAAGGGCTGGCTGATGTAGAGCATGACTACCGGATGCTGGCCGATGCCGGAGCTGTGGCAGAGCAGGTCGCGCTATGGCGCAAGGGGTCCCGAATTTGTTTTGATCTGGAGACCAGCTCACTGGATCCGCTGGAGGCGGAGATTGTGGCGGTGGCTCTGAGCGATGCCCCGGGACGTGGTTGGATGGTTCCGGCCATGGGGGAGCAGGGGGCGGCCTGTCTGGAGGCGCTGCGGGAACTGTGGCTGGATGAGAAGCTGGAAAAAGTGGGGCATAACCTCAAGTTTGATCTCTCGGTGCTCTTTGCCCGTGGATTTGAGGTGGAGGGCCCTTTCCTGGATGGCATGATTCTGCATTACCTGATCGACCCGGAGCAACGACATGGCATGGATGCCCTCGCGGCTCAGAAACTGGGTTATGCACCGATCCCGATTACGGATCTGATCGGTCCCAAGGGCAAAGATCAGAAGAGCATGAAGGATGTGCCCATGGATCAGATGCTCGACTATGCGGTTGAGGATGCGGACATCACCCTGCAACTGGTCGAGTTGTTGCTGCCTGAATTGGAGAAAAGCGGGCAGCTGGAGGTGTTTCAGAAGATCGAAATGCCTCTGATTCCCGTGTTGGCCCGTATGGAACTGGAGGGCATTCGCCTGGATAGCTCTGCATTGGAGGCGATTTCCATGCAATTGGGCAGCCGCTTGCAGGAGCTGGAGACCCGGGTCAAGGAATTGGCTGGAGAGGACTTTAATCTCAACAGTCCCAAACAGCTGGGGGTCATCCTGTTTGAGAAACTCAAGATTGCCGAAAAGGTGAAAAAAACCAAAACCGGTCAGTACAGTACCAGCGAACAGACCCTGCAGGGCTTCGCGGGCCGGCATGAAATTGTAGATGCGATTCTTGAGTTTCGCGAACTGGGCAAATTGAAATCCACCTATGTAGATTCCTTACCCAAACAGGTTCATGCCCGGGATGGCCGGGTGCATACCAAGTACATGCAGACCGGGGCTGCTACCGGGCGTCTCTCTTCTGTGGACCCAAACCTGCAGAATATTCCGATTCGGACCGAGCAGGGGCGGGCCATTCGCGGGGCTTTTGTTCCGCGGGGCGAGGGTTATGTGCTCATGGCTGCAGACTATTCTCAGATTGAATTGCGGCTCATGGCCCATCTCAGCGGGGACCCCGGCATGAAAAGCGCTTTTCAAGAAGGGCAGGATATTCACTCCGCCACCGCGTCCCGGGTCTATGGGGTACCTTTGGAGGAGGTCAGCTCAGAAATGCGACGCAAAGCAAAAATGGTCAACTTCGGGATCATCTACGGGATTAGTGCCTTCGGCCTGTCACAGCGACTGGCGATTCCCCGCGAAGAGGCCGGAGAAATTATTCGCGCCTACTTCAAACAATATCCCGGGGTTAAAAATTTCATGAGCCAGGTCGTGGAGGAGACCCGTGAACAGGGCTGGGTAGAAACGTTGGGCGGACGACGTCGTCGGATCCGGGATATTGATTCCCGGAATGCTACGCAGCGACAGGCTGCGGAGCGGGTAGCCATCAATTCACCGATTCAGGGATCCGCTGCAGATATGATTAAACGGGCAATGTGCCAAGTGGATGCCGAACTGCGCCGCCGCAAGCTCCGCAGCCGCCTGTTGCTGCAGGTGCACGACGAGCTGGTGTTTGATCTCTGGACCGAAGAGCAGGAAGAAGTGGAGACTCTGGTGAAGCAGATTATGGAAGAGGCGATGCCCTTGGATCTGCCGCTGCTGGTGGAAGTAGGTACCGGGAAAACCTGGTTGGAGGCTCATTAAGTGGTTCTGGCATTAGGAGATATAGGTACGTACGCTATCTTGAAAATGCGGCATTCTTCTCTCCGTTGCGCCCCCGAGAAGGGGATAGGGGCCGCTTCCCCAGCTATTCCGCTTGCTTCCGGACTGGGGGGGCTGGTAGGTTATTTTCATGAGTGACGAGTACATCTCCGCTGATTTTCCCCTTGATGGGGAGGATCTTACAGGCACGGCAGACTCCCTGCTTATCGAGCATCAGGAAATTCAGGAGGCGATCGGCATTTTGGAAGAGGTTCTTCCGGACGTGGAAGACCCGCTGGGGATCTTTATTGCTCTGTTCGATCTCTACAATGAATTGGAGAATATGGACGAGGCCGGGGCCTGTTTGATGGAAGCCGCCCGCCGGGTCAGTCTGGGTGAACACACGGAACTTACCTACTTCCTGCACAATCACTTAGAACTTTACGCCCATCTGCATGCAGATGTGCAGGAGGTATATGAACGACTTTCTCAGCAGATATCCCACGGTCAGGGAGAATTGGGAGAGAATACTCTGCATTTGGACCAGCGGAAAATTTATCAGGCTGACCTGATTCCGGAACTCATGCTGGCCAAGCACCTGCATCGTTTCCGGGTGATTTCCGATGAAGAGTGCATGTTGGTGTTGCAGGGACTCTGTGTCTGTGAGAACCGCGAGCCGGATATGCCCCGCTGTGTGTTGTCTTTGATGGAAGAGCTGGAGCTGCCTCATTTGATTCCCGCGATCGAATATTTGGCCGAAGATGCCCAGATGCCCTACATCGACTTGAATCTGATGGACCCCGATCCGGAGATTCTCGAGCGGCTTTCTAAAGATTTTTATCGCTACCGGGGCGCTCTCGCTGTTGCCGCGGTGGGAGGGGAGGCCCTCGTGGCCATGTTAAACCCCTACAACCTCCAGCTGAAAGAAGATGTGTCCCTGCTGATTGGCAGTGAAGTTCATTTTACGTTGTGCTCCGCTTCGGGTTATCGTGCTCTTCTGAACCTCTATGTAGGTGAAGGAGGCTTCTGAGGCCTGAACGACTATGCTGCTGACTTTTCCATGTGAGACTTGCAAAGCGCGCTTGCGAATCAACTGCAACGCGATGGGTTCGGATCTGAATTGCCCTGAGTGCGATGCCTTGATCCGTGTCCCTACCCTGAGCTTAGGCCCGGGCTTTGTGGTCGGTGGCTTTTTGATCAAGCATAAGGTTGGGCAAGGTGGCATGGGGGAAGTCTATGTGGCCCGTCAGTTATCCCTGGAACGGGATGTGGCCCTGAAAATTCTTCCGGAGCGCTTCACCCGTGATCATTCTTTCGTGGTGCGTTTCCTGAAAGAAGTACATTATCAGGCACGCTTGGATCACCCGAATATTGTAACCGCCTATGATGCCGGTGAGGATAATGGCGTGTATTATATGGCCATGTCCTACGTCTCCGGGGAGACGCTGGAAGAACGTCTGGACCGGGATGGATGTATCCCGGAGCAGGACGCGATTCAGATTATTCGTCAGGTAGCCATGGCGCTGCAATATGCCTCGGAGCAAAAAGGAATTCTCCACCGGGACATTAAGCCCGGGAACATCATGGTGACGCCGACCTTGCATGCCAAGGTGTTGGACTTGGGGCTCTCCAAAAACACCTTGGAGAAAAAAGCGCACACCCATGCGGATACGCTGTTGGGCACGCCGAATTACATGAGTCCGGAACAGATTGATCATCCGAATGATCTGGATCTTCGCTCCGATATGTTCGGCGTGGGCATGACGCTGTATCATATGCTGACTGGCCGTGTTCCCTATGAGGATAGCAGCTACCTGAAAACGCTGAAACGGCATGCCTCGGAAAAATTGGACGATCCCCGCGAGTGGATTCCGGATATCAGTATCGGTACGGTACATCTGTTGGCCAAGATGTTGGCACGGAGCCGTGATGACCGCTATGCCTCCTGGACGGAATTTCTTCAGGTCCTCAAAGAATATCAGGCAGATCCGGTCGCGAATTTGCCGGAACTGCCCTTGGGCGATACCACGCTGAAACTGAAAGAAGATGTGCCTGCTGCCCATCCTCCCTCTGCTGAGGAGCAGGAAGAAACGTTGATTCGCCGCAAGCCACCTGAATCCGCGCCGATGTTGGAACGTCCTTCCGAAGCTGGGCCTGCAGCGGCGGCGGCCCCGGTTCAGCGGAAACCTTCCGGCGTCTTGGTCTCGGTTATCCTGGGTTTGTTCTTAGGCATTCTCGGCATTGGGTTGATGGTGCGGATGAACCCCCGCGACAATCCGGTGGTCAGCGCCACCCCCACACCCCGGCCCACGGTGATGGTGGTGGAAGCCACGCCGACCCCTGCGATTCCAGCTCAGGATTTGGCAGAACTGAACACGGAGTTTACCCGCATTGTGCTCGCATATGTTCGGGATCCCTTGCTGTTTGATCAAACTCTGCAGGACTTACTGAATTTGGGTGAACGTGCTACCGGTACGGTGGTAGCGGAAAAGGCCACCGAGCAAATTCTGATCGTCCGGCGCGATCGGGATCTGGCGGTGGATAATGAACTGACCCGATTGAGCGAAGGGGTGCTGGAACAGTTACGCAGTAACGGAGCGGAAGCTGCCCTGGCTTGGTTGGAAGCCAGTGAACTTCGTTTTCCTGCGGAAAGTGAGGCCTTGCTTCGCTCTTTGCGCCGCCGCATTGAGCGTTGGGCTTCCCGGGAAGAACGTCAGCGTGAACAGGAACGGGAAGAAGCCCGTCTGGCCATGGATGAATTGCTGACTGATCTGGCCGCTGGGCTGCTGGATCGTAAATGGTCCGAGTCGTTGATTCTTATCGATAAAGCCGCCGAACAGCCCGCGCTCTTCCCGATTGCCGAGGAAGTGGCGACCTTACGTGGTGAGCTAACCGCGTTGATGGGGGTACCCGATGCGATTCTCGATAGTTATCTGAAGCAGTTGAACCAAATGGTGGTTCTCCGGACGAAAAACGGTGATATGGAAGTCCGTATCCGTGAGCTGCGCCCGGATGGCCTACTTGTGCAGAAAATTCTGGAAACCGAAGATGGTCGTGAATTGGGCACCTTGGATTCCGAGGTCCTGTTCCGCGACTTGAGTGCACAAGAACTCATGGATCGGATGGAGCGTATGGAAGGTTCGGAAATCGAACTGTATCGCGCACTCGTGGCGGAGCGGAGTGGAAACCCGGAGGCCTGCCGCTACTACCTCAAGCAGAGCGGCAGCCGCCTGGCGGATGCGGTCTGGGAATATCTGATGTACTCAGAATGAGACGTTGCGCTCTTCGATCCAATTCTGCATGGCCTTCACCCTTTTGTTCCAGGCTTCTGGATCGACCCGTTCTTTGCAGAAGGATTCAAACATGCCACAGATCAGGCCGCTGATCACTTCCACCTGAATCATGCGATCCGAAAAGCGACTGGCAGGATCCATAGGCGTTTCACTTTCTGCCATGACCGGTTTAAAACTGCGAACCGCCAGAGTTTCTCCATCCAGGGTGAGACGCCACACCGTCTCCCCTTTGACGACATTGAGGGTCGCCCGGCGTAATTTTTTTCCAGCCAACAAACCGGATTTCGCTTCGGCACTTTGAGTCGGATTGCCTTTACGCAAAGACAGTTCGTGGGCCCCGCCCCCTTCCATCACCAGGGTGAGAGGGCCTTCCAGCATCACGCCCACTTCGCCTTCTTTCCCGGCAGGGACGTGGTCGGGATGCAATTCAGCCTGATACCATAGCCAGGTCATGAAATCATGGCCGACCAAGGGGGAGGTTCGGGAGGCTTCCACATCAGCGGAAAAGCTACAGGGAGGCCAGCTTTCCGGATCACTGTGGGTAAGCTGTTTTGCCAAGGCTTCCGGACTCAGCGGAATCGGGGCAAATCCACAGGCTTCCCGGAAATAGCTCACAAACACATCAACTTGTTTATCCGCCAGGGTTTCTGCAAAAAGCAAGCTGTCCGTCTGGCGGTGTACAAAACTCATCCCCTTCAGCTGTGGAGGCATCGAGGGCAGCAGACGATCCACAATCTCCTGCTTCATTTCCGTGCGCTCACGGCGGGAAAGATGTTCGCCTCCGCTGATGGACAAGCGGATTAATTCTTCTTGTTTGAGTTCTGCCCGCAACAGACTGGAGGGGATTTTACGTTCTGCCTGAAGCAGGCACAGACGTAAGTAGCCCCCCCAGAAGGCGTTCTGTTCATCGATTTGACGATCCAGAAGATGGCGACCCGTAACCCAGCCATACACGGGCTGATCCTTGACCCCTTCCATGGGGGGAGCGGTACGGGAGGCGAACCCATCGAGCACAGGCTCGGGGATGTCGCGGGGGAGTTGATAAATACGAAAAGAGACGGAACCGGATTCGAAAGACATTCAGCCGAAGTAATCAGGTTCCTTGCCCGGATGCCACTTAATATTGCATCCAACTGAGGGCATCTGCTCGGAGAAGATCTCTTCCCCCGCCAACAACTGATCGATGGCTTTGCGCAGATCTTTTCCATCTGCCGTTCCCGCATTAGGACGGCTTTCGTCTAACTGCCCACGGTAGACCAATTTATGATTGGCATCGAAAAGGAAAAAGTCCGGAGTACAGGCTGCGGTGTAGGCTTTGGCGACATCCTGGCTCTCGTCGTAGAGGTAGGGAAAGGTAAAACCAATGTTTTTGGCCTGTTCCGCAAGCTTGTCGGGAGCATCTGCAGGGTGCGTCTCGATAGAGTTGGAGCTGATGGCTACCATGTTCAGGGCTGAATCGGCGTAATCGTTGCCCATGCGTGCCAATTCATCCTGCAAATGCACAACGAAAGGACAGTGTGCGCAGATAAAGGCAACCAGAATGGGACTGCCTTCGAAATCGGACAGAGACAGATCACTGCCGCTGACGGTATCGGGCAAAGTAAACGAAGGAGCTGCAGTGCCCAGCTCGAGCATGGTGGAAAGTGTTTTTGCCATGAGGGCTCCCCTTAGCGTTGTTTGTGTTCACGAACGCGGACCGGCTCACGCCGACGAGACCAGCCAAAGGCTCCAGCAGCAAAGACCAGAGCAACGGCCAGGCCAAGGATCAGGTGCGTGGCATCGCCATGAGTTTCATGCAGGGCGGGGTGACCGCTGTGGGCCAAAACAGAAAAAAGAGAATGCGTCATATAAAAACAGTAGGCCATCCCGGCGGTTTGTCCATGTCCGATGCGGCGAATCCTGTGTTTTTAGCTATCGTACAGGTGTTCTGAAGCCGGATACTGTCTCTCTGCAACCTCGTTGGCATATTCCTGAAGCGCTGAACGTACGGTCTCACCCAGTTCTGCATAGACTTTTACGAATTTAGGCCGGGGCTCCGGGCTCAATCCTAAGAGATCGTGAAAGACCAGGATTTGGGCGTCGCATTCGGAACCTGCGCCGATGCCTATCACCGGAATATCCAAATTAAGGGTAATTTCCCGGGCCAGGTTTGCTGGACAGGCTTCAATCACCAGGCCGAAACAGCCCGCGGCCTGCAGTGCTTCGGCATCTTTGTGAAGCTGTTCGGCTGCGCCTTCGTCTTTTCCCTGAACGCGATAGCCCAGCGTTTTGACCGATTGCGGGGTCAGGCCAATGTGACCCAGAACGGGAATGCCGTTTTCCACCATCCGGCGGATCAAGGGGGCCCGTTGTTCACCGCCTTCTAGTTTTACCGCATCCGCTCCAGCCTCCTGTAGAAAGCGTCCCGCATTCCGCAGCGCCTCTTCTTCCGAAATCTGATAGCTCAGAAAAGGCAGGTCTGCCACCAACAGGGCATGCTGAGTTCCACGCGCACAGGCCCGGGTATGATGCAACATGTGTTCCATGGTGACTTCCACGGTACTGTCCAGCCCCAGGACGGTCATACCGAGACTGTCTCCTACCAGGAGAAGAGGGATTCCTGCCTCATCCGCAAGGCGGGCGCTGACGGCATCCGTGACGGTGACCGTCGCAAAAGGCTGTTTGCCTTTGAGATGTTGAATTCGACGAGCGGTCCATTTCATGCAAACAACTTAGCGAGCGATGCGAGAAGGTCAACCGTAGCCGAAAGCGAGCTGGGAGATAAGCTGCTGAAGTCCATGCCGGGGGAGTTGAGGCAGATGCCGCCTTGCTTTCAACGCTTTCCCCCTTTAGCCTTAGGCCCCATGAACAGCCTGGGCGTGATTGCGAATCTGGAAAAAGCAGGTGCGGAAGCGCTGTTGGAGCGTTTGGATGCGCTGGGGCGCAAGCTGGGTCTTACCCTGTACTATGATCAACCCTGCGGGGCCTCCTTGCACGGATCGCCCTCCTGTCGCCCTGCAGAGGATTTTTTTGCTGAAGTGGATGCCTTGCTCACCTTGGGGGGAGATGGCACCCTGCTCACCGCCGTGCGCCGCATGGGCCGGAATCCAATACCTGTGATGGGTGTGAATCTGGGCAAACTGGGTTTTCTGACCTCCGTCAACCAGGATAACCTCGAAGATGCATTATGCCATGTGCGGGAGGGAACCGTCATTCGCAGTTCGCGGGCCCTGCTGGAATGTAGCTCCGAGGATGTGCCGGAATTGAAAAGCCCTACGCTGGCCCTCAACGATGTCGTGTTGAGTTGGGGCGGAAGTTCCCATATCGCCCGCCTGGAGGTCTCTGTGGATGGCAGGGAACTGACGACCTACAGCTGCGATGGTCTGATCATTTCCACTCCCACCGGCAGTACCGGTCATTCCCTGTCCGCAGGAGGACCGGTGCTGTACCCCGAGAGTGATGTAATTGTGGTCAGCCCGATTTGTCCGCATGCCATGACCGTACGTCCCGTTGTCATCCCCGGGAAGAGTCGCATGGATATTCGTCTCTGTAGCAGTTCCAAATCGCTGGTGCTGGCCTCGGATGGTACGGAGATCGCTACCTGTGAACCGGGGCACACGCTGCGGATCGCGCCCTCCGACATTCAAGCAGAACTCCTGCAACTCCCCGGCTACTCCTACTGGGACGTACTCCGCCAAAAACTCAACTGGCGGGGGAGTTCCGTGTAAGTCTGAGGAATGACTGAAAGTCTGAGGAATGACTGAAGTCATCCCTCAGACGGTCAGGAGTCATTAGTCATTGGTCAGGAGTCATTGGTCAGGAGTTATTAGTCATTGGTCAGTAGTCATTGGTCAATAGAGCTGGTCGTCTGCGCAACCGCTAGAAAACTATCACCAACTCCCAACTCCCAACTCCCCATTCCCAACTCCTGTCCAATGACCAATGACAAATGACTTCAGTCATTTCTGACCCCTGACTCCTGACTTCTTCCTGACGAATGACTTCAGTCATTTTGACTCTTGACTAATGACTTCAGTCATTCTTACTTCAGTCATTTCCCGAGGTGTTGCCAAACCTGAGGGAGATGGTTGAGGATGGATTCCGCACTCATGGCATGCCGTCCCTGATGCAGCGAGGCCAGATCGCCCGCGCGTCCATGGACCCAGCAGCCCAGTCGCAAGGCTTCGGGTGCGCTGAGTCCCTGACCCATTAAGGCCAGGAGAATTCCTGAAAGCACATCCCCACTGCCTGCGCTGGCCATGCCGGGATTTCCGGATGGATTCACCCAGCGGCTGCCATCGGACATGGCCATCCGGCTACGGGGACCTTTGAGCAGTACAGAACCTCCACTCCGGGCCTGAGCCTCTTCCAGAGCGCGATCGGGTTCGGACAGGACATGTGTGAGTTCCCATCCCAACAGGTCCGCCATTTCGCCCGCATGGGGTGTGAGCAGGCGGGGTTGGGATAGGTCCAGCATCCAGCCCGGTAGGCCGGCCAGCACCCGTAGGGCTCCGGCATCCAGCAGAACCGGTGCATCGTCCCATTTTAATTCCAGTTCCAGTTCCGCTTGAGCTGCCCGGGTGGGCCGCATCCCCGGACCAAACAAGCGGGCCTGCACCGGTAGATGTTCTCCCCGGTCTCCTACCATGAGCTCAGCCCAGGCGGCATCCAGATGCAGTTGTTGTCTGGCTTGGACCTGCAGGGTCACCAGACCGGCCCCAGAGGCCAGTGCTGCGCGTCCGGATAGCACCAGAGCTCCGCTCATGCCGTGGGAACCTCCAAGCAGGGAGACCCGGCCCCGTTCTCCTTTGTGGGCATCAGCCGGTAGCACCGGCAGGAGCCTCATGGCTTCCTGCAGGGAAAGCATCTGCCAGCGACCGGTACCGCTGCGCCCGAGTTCTTCTTCGGAGAAACCCAGTTCCAGAATAGACAGGCACCCGGTGTAGGTCGCCGAGGCAGGAAGGGAAAACCCTCGCTTGGGGGCACCAAGGCTCAGGCAGAGGTCCGCCCGCAGGACCTGACGTTCATCAAAGGGAAGACCGGTATCGGCATGCAGCCCCGAAGGGATATCGACTGCGACTTTTAAAGCCCGTTCCTGTTGCAGAACCTGTAAGGCCACCGCGAGATTTCCTTCGGGGGCTCCGCGACTTCCCGTACCCAACAAGGCATCTACAACCCAGTCGACCGGGGGCTGTAAGCGACAGGAGCGTCTCCATCCCTCCTCATTGAGGCAGTAGTCAATGGGGACCTGTTCCGCTTCGGCCCATTCCAGCATTCCCAGAGCATCGCCTCGAATCTGATCCCGGTGCACGGCGACCCGGCATTGCACCCGCCAGCCCGCGCGTTGAAGAATCAGGCCCAGACCCAGTCCGTCTCCGCCATTGTTACCGGGACCACAATAAATACGGACGGAATGGGGACCTTTGCCCGCAAAAAACTGTAATTCCTCAGCCAGTTCCCTGCAGGCGCGGCTCATTAGATCCAGACCGGGTGTTCCCGCAGCAATGGCCCGGGCATCCAGCTCGCGAATTTCGGAGGCTCGATACAATTTCATATTCAACACCTAGAGCTAGAATCGAGAAAGGTGAAGGGTCAATTTACTTCGCTTGATGCAATGCGTTCCCACAGCTCATTCCCGTGCTCCAAACGAAGCAGGCCCTGTTCCGCGGAAACCTGTATGCGGAACTCTCCGCAGCGGCTCCTGCTCTGAAGCAGACCCGCCTGCGAATACTGGACCTGCGTCGATTGCCGCGGTTGGCCTCCGTTGAGGTAGAGCAGGCGTTGCCGAAAGGTTGGCATAGGGAGGGCAACGGATAGATCTTCCCAGGACTGTCCCGGCTCTGCATGCAGGGGCAGGCTGGGCAGAGCCTCAGCCAGAATGTTCAAGACCGGATCACTTCCCTCCAGGGCATAGAAGCGAAGCCAACTGTTCTGCTGAAACCAGCGGAGGCTTCCCTGATCGCTCTCAAACTGAAACGCGCCATCCGGGGCCAGGCTGACCCAACATCGACAGAGCTGCTCTCCATTGCGAAAGCAGAGGCGTTGATCCAGCATGTAGGACCAGGCGGCCTGCATGTCCGGCTGGGGCAGGGCTCCACGGAGCAGCTGTCCCTGACTGGGGATAGAGCGAAGCCGCAGCTCTCCCTGCTGTTCCACATTACTCAGGTGAAAGGGCAGGGTGGCCTCTCCCGTAGTCCGCCCCTCCTGCACATGCAGATGTAAATGAGGCTCTGGAGAATATCCGGAATTCCCGCAACGAGCCAGCGTTTGCCCTATGGCGACCCGTTCGCCTACCTGCACCTGAAGACTGTGCTGTTTTAGATGGGCCAGACAGACCCGTTGCCCATTTTCCATGCGAATGAGAATGCGATTCCCCCAATTCTCTTCATGGTTTACGGTGCCCATGACCTGATCGGCTAATGAGTCGATCGCCTCCTCGACGATGCCGGCGCAAGGGGAACACAGCAGCGCATTCCAACAGTAATGTTCCTCGGTGCTCGCCGCGACATGTGGAGCACTGCGACCCTCTTCATCCCGGATCACAAAATCAATTGCGTGTTGCCAGCGTCCCTGATGAGTCCAGGGGCCTTCGACACCCTGATATACGCTCCAATTTCCGTAAAAGGGACAGTGCAGCGGGATACTCTGCGTGGGAAAACGTTCGCTCAGATGTGCCTCTCGGAGTAGGCGTTCTTCCGGGGAACGTCCACTGCTGTGGATGACGGAGCTGGGTGATAATCTGAGCATGAGGAGGGTGCTCAGGTTAAAGGGGAGGGTGACCCAGTACCAACCGGGTTGCAAAGGGCTCAACTCTAAGAGCTGTTGAATGATTACGCAGAGAAGGATCCCGCCGCTGATTTCGGGAATTCGTTTCCACTCGGGTCGTTGCAGCCCGCCCCAGAAGGCCATGCCGCAGAGCAGATAATTCAGTCCCGCGGTGAGACTGGGCACCTGGGTTAGATCCTGGGTAAGCAGGCTTTCCAGTCCCGCTCCCAGGAGATAGGATCCCAAGGCGCCCATGGCCAATAGTGGGGAGGCGCGCAGGATACAGAGAAAGAGAATCAGTCCTGCCCAGAAGAGGCTGTGGAAACTCAGGACGGAGAGGGAAAGAAAAAAGCCTTCGAAGAGATTTCGGCCCGGCTCCATGAGAAACAGAAGATCCGAGCCAGGGTCCAGCGGGCGGATCAGGCCCCAACAGACACTGCAGCAGGCAAAAGGGAGGCTGAGCAGGGCTGGGAGCCGGAGCAGATGAGTCAGAATTTTGGATAGTCCCAGGATCAGTCCGCCCCCCACCAGCGCGGCTGGAACTGCCGTGGCCGGGGCTTCCACCCCGCCGAGAAAGAGCCCAAACAGGGCTGCATTCAACAAGAGCACTTTGCGGGTGAGTGGATCCCATTCGCTCTGTCGACTCAGCGCCGCAGTGACCAGACTGGCCAGCAGGGCGCACAAGGCCATCCAGGGCTGCAGCAGCATCAGGAGCAACAGCATCAGCCCCGTCAGCGGGTCCTCCAGAAAGTAGAGGGCACTCAGGGAGCGCGGAAGCTGCAGCAGCTTTCTACCCAAAGCCACCGGGTTGAGCGGAGGGCTGCTGTGTGGCAGGCTATGCCCCAGCTCTACGTTACAGCTCTTCGCAGTGCTCCACATCGTCCAGACATTCCCGGCGGCGCAAGAGCTGCGTTTCGCCATCTTCTTTCAACAAGACCACCGCAGGGCGGTAGGCAATAAACTGCATGGATTGTGTCACGTTATAGGCACCCACATCCGGAATGCAAAGCAGCTCACCTCGCGGCAGGGGAGGCAGAGGCCACTGTGCGTGCAACACATCAATATTCATGCACAAGGGTCCGGCGAGCATGGACGCCTGCGCTTCTCCGGGGAGTTCCCGGGTAAGCTGGGGACGCATCTCATACCATTGGGCGGTGTACAGGGTATTGAGTCCCGCATCCATCACGTAACAGGGCTGCCCATCCGGCAGGGTTTTGCGGGCGAGTACCGAACTGAGCAGGAATCCCGCACTGTCCACCAAGGCCCGGCCGCTTTCCAGGATCAGCCGGGGACGTTGCCCGGGGCGTAGATGCCGGCTGAGCGCCTCGCCAATCTGCTCCGCATATTCACTGACTGATTTCAGATACACATCCGGGGCCTGCGGATGACTGAGGAGTTTGGCCTTGGAGGGGAAGCCTCCCCCGATGTCCAGATGTTCCAGCGTTTGCCCGTATTCAGCCTCCATCCACTGTGCAAAGTGCAACAGTTTCTGGATCTGCCGGGCGTAGGCCGCTGGATCGAGAATGTAGGTGCCAATATGGCAATGCAGCGCATGAACCCGGATGCGTGGATGCCGGCAGAGTTGTTGAATGGCCTGATGGGCCTGATGTGTTTCCAAATGAAAACCAAAGCGGGACCAAAGCGGCTCTATCCCTGCATCCAGACAGATCCGGATGCCCACGGACAAGACCCGGTCGGAACGAGAAGCCAGTTCCAGCACATCATCCACCTCATCCAGATGGTCCAGATGAACTTGAGCGCCTTCCGAGAAAGCCCGCTCAAGCAGAGGCATGGCTTTATGGGGACCATTGAGTATGATCTCTTTTCCGGGAACCCCACTGCGGCGGGCCTTGTCGTACTCCATCTCAGAGACAACTTCTGCCAGGGCTCCCTCCCGATGAAAGAGTTCACAGATGCCCCGCAGGTAATTCGTTTTGTAAGACCAGGCGAAGACCAGCGGCTGATATTGACTCTCCAGTGCCCGTTTCCACATACGAAACTGATGCAAGAGTTCCCGTTCAGAATATACGAAGAGGGGAGAGCCATAGCGCTCGGCCAAGGCTTCCAGCGAATGACCGTCGATCTGTCGGCGGATGTCACCCAGCTGTTGTTGGGCTACCGGATTGGCATGTCCCTGAGGAAGGGTGGAAATGCGGGGGGCTTCAAAGAACTTCTGCATGACTGTATCCTTCCGCTTGTGTGAGGGCGTCGGCCAGATCGGCATCCACGATGCGTTCCCGGATCTCCCGTAAAATCCAGGTTCCGGCTGGAATCACTTCCGAACAGGGGGCTTTTCGCTCACTCAGGGAACCCACCCATTTGGCTGGCAGATTTACATTCAGCTGGGACGCCGCATGGATCCAGGCGGGGAAGCGGGGATTAATCTCCAGCAGCAGGGCTCCGAACTCCGGATGCAACAGGCATTCCAGTTCAAAGGGCCCCTCCCAGCGAGTCTGTTCGACAAAGGCCAGTGCTGCATCCACTAACCACTGAGCTTGTACGGTCTGTGCCGTCCATAATTTACCGAGGCTGCTACGTTGTTCCTTGCGGAGACAGAGATGCGCATCCAGGTAACCTGCGCCATCTCCCAACCCGGCTAAATTAAATTCAGAGCCAGGAATGGAAGCCTGGAGGAGCAGTTCCCGGCCCCAGCGCTGTTGAGCCAGGGGGATCTGTTCCTGGAGCTGTTCCGGGCTGTGGATGAGGAGTGAACCCCATTCAGGCCCTTTCAGGTACAGGGGATAGCCCAATTCTGCCAGCAGGGGCGCGATGGCTGTGACTCCATTCCAAATGCGGGTGCGGGGCACCTGAAGTCCAATGCGTTTTGCCATCTCCTTAAGATTCCGTTTATCCCGAAGCTGCAAGGCCCCTGCGGAGGGCAGGCGGCAGGTGATACCCAATGCATTCAAGCGGGATCTGGCTGGTAGCAGCAAGCTCAATTCGGCATCCAGGTTGGGTACTAAGACGTCGACCCCTACCCGTTGTTGGATTTCTTCCAGCCGTTGCACCCAGGGCTGCCAGCCTTCACGGACATAAGGCATAAGGAAAACATGATCCAGCAAGGTCCCTGCGAGCGCCGTGGCTTCGGTGGCATCATAGCAGAGACCACAGAGTTCCACCCGATCTCCCAGCCAGTCACGTAGGCAACGGGCAACGCCGATCCCCGGGCCTGGATTTTCGGAGCAGTTCAGGCCGGTCAGGGCCACCCGCAGAGGCTCAGGCGACCGAGGCATGACTGTCTCCATGTTCGGCAAGAGCGGGCGCTTTTTTGGACTGAAGTTCAAGTTCAGGAAGCTTCAGACCACTACGGCTACACAGAATGTGAAAGGCCAGATAGGCCCGTTCGGCCTCCGTCTGACTCAGGTCATATTCTTCCATCAAGGCCCTGAGTGCTGCAGCGGCATCCGCTTCTTTCTGAAGCTGCCTGAGAAGAAAGCAGGCGCTGTCATTGGCTTGCAGACGCAATCCCAGTTCAGGGTCAAAAACAATCCCGTGCTGTCGAAATTGGAGATGTTCGAGTTTACTGATCATGCGGAGACTCGCTGGGAAGACGGAGGTCGCGGATGAGCATGCCGACGTGGGTCTCTTCCGCGGAACCGCTTTGACTTTTCCGCATGAGGGTACTTTCCCCTTCCTCGTAATAGAAGGTGGACTCCCCGGCTTCGATCATATCCCCGGCTTTGAGAATCATGGAGTCTATTTTTTTATGATTCACCCGGGTTCCTCCCCGACTCTGCAGATCGCGGCAACGAACGTGGTTGGCTTCGCAGCTGAGTTCAAAATGCTGACGGGAGAGGAAGGGATCTTGGATTTGCAGAGTGGCCAGCGTGCCCCGTCCGACAGAATAACTGTCTTCGGCAATGTTCCACTCCTGCGTGATCATGCCTTTGTCATTGAGAAGCATTAGGTAGGGCATTGGATTCTCCGCTGTTTTGGGAAAGGTAAGGTTCGAGTTGAGCCTGGTATTCCAGAGCTTTGGCGCTGTCGGGGTGATGCTGCAACCAGGCGCTGACGGTGGTATTGGCGGGTTTGTAATGTTGCAGAAACAGTAAACGCTGGGTGAGATCCTCCCAGAGGGCTTCCTGACTGGGATCCACCTTGGTACCCCATTTGAGGTAATCCAGGCTCAGCTTGGGGCGGCCCTCCCGTTTAAAGGCTTCGCTGATCCCCATGATGGCATCAATGTCATTGGCTTTCAGGCGAAGCAAACGGTCATAGGCTGTGCGGGCATAATAGGTGTTGCCCAATTTCATCGAAGCATCTCCCCAGCCCCGCCAGGCGTCCACGTCGGTGGGATCATACTGCGTGAGCTGATAATACATCTCGGCGGCCTTGAGCCATTCCTCCTCGGCAAAAGCTGCATGAGCTTTTTCGATGTTGAGCTGTCCCCGGGGAATGGGCGTGGGCGGGGGAGGTCTGACCGGACGGCTGACGGCCTGCTCTCCTGCTGCTCCTGTGGGGTCAGACTTCCCGCTGATCTGCGGAACTTCGGGCTTGCGCAGCTCTTGCACATAGGGAGGAATCAAGACCACCGCAGCAATGATCACGACGGCTCCGATGCTGCCAATCAGCATGAGCGAAGGTAAACTCCGCTGCAGCGCTTGAGCATGCGGGCCCCGTGGGCGCTGCCGGCGTACGCAGCGTTCCAAGTCGGCCATCACATCCTGCATACTGGCATAGCGGTCGCGAAGTTCCCGGGCCATACAGCCTTCGGCCACTTTCACCAGGTCTTTCGGCGCATCGGGGTTCCGGTTGCCCAGGATGGGTGGGGGATGGTCGACAATGGCCTTTAGAATGGCATCCACCGAGGGACCCGAGTAAGGCGCTTTGCCGCAGAGCATCTCGTACATGACCGCCCCGAAGGCATAAATATCGCAGCGGGTGTCTTCGGCATCCCCGGAGGCCACTCCAGGTGACATGTAGGCTGGCGTGCCTTCGGCCACACTTTGGGTGACATCCAGCAAAGAATCATTGAAGAGACTGCGGGCGAGGCCGAAATCGGTGATCTGCGCATGATCCTCTTCATCCAGCAGAATGTTATCCGGTTTCAGGTCCCGGTGAATCAGTCCCCGTCGATGGGCATGGTTCAGACCGGCGGCAATGTCTTTTGCAATCTTCAATGCCGCTTCCCGGCGCAGGGGGCCCTCCGCACGAATGCGGTCTCGCAGGCTGCCGCTGCGCAAATAGGGCATGATAAAATATGCCCCTTTTTCCCCCTGCGATACTTCCATCACTTTGAGGATATTCGGGTGACTGATGCTGTACATGTGCCGGGCTTCCGAAAGGAAGAATTTCACGACCCGGGGATGGTCACTGTATTCATCCCGCAGCACCTTGATAGCGACTTCCGTCTCCGTCATCGGTTCCCGGGCCAGATAGACACAGCCCATGCCGCCCCGTCCAAGCAGACGGATAATGTTAAATCGGCCGATTTGCCCACGAACTCCGGGATGCGGGGGGGGCGTCATGATCCCTTTTTCGAGAAGAGGGCCTTCCGGACCCACCAGACTGGAGACCGGAGGCGGGGTCAGTGTTTTCTGATAATCTACGTTCGCAACCGTAGGGACGATTTGCCGTTCATCCACTTTGGCAATGAGCGCATTGCAGACCGGGCAGCGTTCTTCAGGGCTTTCCGGAAGCTCGGCATTACATAGAGGGCAGGTCCAGCTCATGAGGCCTCTCCTTCCTGGAGCTTCAGGCCATTCAGAATCTCGCGTAGCTGGGTATCCATCCAGTTGCGCCGCAGGCACCAGCGTACCCCATCCCGGATTTCAGAGAGGTCGAGGGAGGAAATGCTGCTGTCGCAACGTTCATGGGCCAGGGCGATGCAACTGTAGTATAAGACCCGGGCAATGTCATTGGGCAGAACCGGTTCCGGGCTGAGCAGATTGCGTTTGGCAAACTCTTTGCTCAGGATGAGCAACTCCAGCGGGGGCTGGGGATGCCGGAGCAAATCCAGAAAACTGGTCAAGGTCAGCCCCCGGCTTGAGGCCAGTTCCCGCACCTGGTCGGCGCGGGTTCCGGGAAGACTGCCCAGATCCACCCAGAGCGGGCATTGCATCTGATGCTGAAAGAGGTCGGCGAGGTCCTCTGTGCGCCAGCTTCGGGTAGGCTGCTCCAGATCCTGCATGAGCGCTTGCAGAGGAGGAGGTTCGGATCCGGATGGAAAGGGGGAGGCGTTGGGGTTCATGGCAAATGGGCTTCTATCCTGTTCTACGAAAGCATTTCGGGATCCTGCAAAAAAAAGTGGACCCAGTTCTTTTTTCTTTGGGAGCCGCGCGGCTCCGGCCGCAATTCAGAGCTGCTCCATCAACCAGTCCCATTCAATCCCAAGATCCTCCCCGCTGTCGAGGGTTTCCCGCATGCGATCCTCCAGATGTCTGCGGTACATGCGTTTGGCCGTGATGAGCAGATTGCTGGCCACACTGGGTGAAGGGATCTGTTCCTGTTCGATCAACTCCGCATAGGACATGGGCTCCGTATCTTCCAGCGCAGGAGCCAATACCCGGGCCTGGAGGATGCGGAAAAGTTGATCTTTGCCCTTTTTGGCACAGTGGAGCCGCATGTCTTCAGCGGCTTCCTCCAGCAAACGCCGCAGCCAAAGTTGGTCAAAACAGCGGGCCAGCGTGCGATCCTCTTCTGCCGCAAGCCGGGCCTCCTCCAGAGGCAAGGGCGGGCCTGCTTCCGGTTGCCGGCGTTGCGCCTGCTCTGCCCGCAGGTGGTCCCGCACGTAATTTTTCAAAGACTGAAACAGAAAGCTGCGGAAGCGTCCCCGTTCCGGAGTCGCCTTTTCCAGCAGCCGCTGTTTGAGAATGCGCTGGTATACAAATCCCTGGAGCAGATCCTCCCGCTGGGCATCCTGTAAACCCGGCCAACGCCGTAGAAAGGCCTCCAAGACCGGCAAATAGACCCGGAGCAAGGCATCCAGATCGCGAAGCGATTCCTCTTCGCTCCCTGCGGCACGTGCCACCAGAGACCATTGTGTTTCCTGAAGGGGTTCGGGCATACCCAGGCTCTAGCACTCTCTGCCTCAAAATCGAAATCGAAATTCCTATGGAAATCCGGATTTCCGAAGTTCGGAAACCCGGCCGGTCTGATCTTCCGAACTTCGGAAGGGGTTGCGGATCCTTCGGGTCTGTGCCTCTCCCCTTGACAGGGGCCTTTTGGCTCGGCAGGGAGCCTGTTCGAAATCGAATCCGGAGTGAACATGAAAACGAGTTTGGTAGTCTTGGCCGCGGGAATGGGGAGTCGCTATGGCGGATTGAAGCAGATTGATCCGGTGGGACCGGGTGGCGAAGTGATTCTGGATTATTCCGTGTTTGATGCCATACGTGCCGGGTTTGATCGGGTGGTCTTTGTCATCCGACGCGATATTGAGGCCGCCTTCCGGGAGGCATTGGGCAGCCGCTTTGAATCCCGTATCGAGGTGGCCTATGCCTTTCAGGAGCTGGAGGACCTTCCCGCCGGACTGAGTCTGCCCGAAGGGCGCAGTAAACCCTGGGGCACCATGCACGCCACCCTTGCTGCGCGCAAGGTGGTTGACGGCCCCTTTGCGGTGATCAATGCCGACGATTATTACGGTTCCGCCTCCTTTGAGGTGCTGGCTACGGCGTTGAAACAACGGGAAGCCTCCAGTGGTCGCTGGTGCATGGTGGGCTTTCCCCTGCAGCGCACGCTCAGTGATCATGGCACGGTGTCCCGAGGGCTCTGTGCGCTGGATGACGAGCAGCATCTCAGCCGCGTGGAGGAATGTCATGAGATTCATGCAGTGGAGGGCGGCGTAGAGGTCAACCGCAACGGGGCGACGGAACTCGTTTCCGGAGAACGTCTGGTTTCGATGAACATGTGGGGCTTCACGCCCGATGTCTTCCAATCTGCCAGCTGCGGCTTCCGTGAGTTCTATGAGCAGATGCCGGATCCGCTGAAAAGCGAATACTATCTGCCCAGTCTGGTGCAAGAGCAGATCGATGCCGGGAAAGTCGAAGTCGAAGTCCTGCGTGCCGAATCAGACTGGCTGGGCGTCACCTATCCGGATGACAAAGCCCGCGTACAGGCCGGCCTGCAGTCCCTGCATGATCAGGGACTGTATCCGACGCCGTTGTGGTGAGTGGTCTTCCTCGGAATCTCCTGCCAGCTTGCAGGGCTGGCAACCGGGGCTTGTAGGTTCTGCGAAGGGCGCCTGCTAGAAGCAGGCGTTCCGTTCATACAATGGACCGCGCCCTTCCAGGGGGCGGCTCTTACATGCGGACCGAAGGCTCCGCGCCGATCAAATGTGCAATGAAGCATCGGGCTTGCATCCAGGTAGAAGCAGCGAGGTGGCTTCTCTCTGGAATCGCGGATAGATCGGCGCGGACCTTCGGCCCGCGTGCTTCTGTTTAGAACACGGGAACCCAGCCCGTCCTCCGGCTTTCAGCCTGATGACGGACTGGGCTGATATCGGAACGGGTGCTTCGACCCGTTTTTCTGAGGCGAAAAGGATTCCCCGGCTGGCAACCGGGGCTTGTAGGTTCTGCGTATGCCATTTGCTGGAAACAGGCGTTCCGTTATAACAATGGACCGCGCCCTTCCAGGGGGCGGCTCTGGAACGCGGGCCGAAGGCTTCGCGCCGATATCAGCCCAGTCCAGCGTTGGGCCATCGGTCCAAGCTTGGCTGGGATACCCGATCCCCCCCAACACGCGGGCCGTAGGTCCGTACCGATCAAATTTGCAATGAAGCATCGGACTACACCCAGGTAGAGGCAGAGAGGCGGCTTTTTTCAGGAATCGTGGATAGATCGGCGCGGAGCATCGGCCCGCGTAGGTTTATGTTGAATATGGAAACCCAGCCCGTCCTCCGGCTTTCAGCCTGAAGACGGACTGGGCTGATATCGGAACGGGTGCTTCGACCCGTTTTTCTGAGGCTGAAATGGTATCTCGGGATTGTAGCTGGGGCTACCAGGCTCCGCGAATCCCCCTGTTAGAAGCAGGCGTTCCGTTATAACAATGG
>DIYK01000013.1 GCA_002429005.1 Verrucomicrobia bacterium UBA6056 | reverse complement strand
AAGGCCTACAGCTACTCTCTTGCACAACCCAGGTCCATTCCACATGAACACCTTTATGAAAGACCATTCCGACTCCCCCCTTCAGGAAACCAACATGACGCACAGGCCCAAAAAAGGCGGCCGCAGGGCCGCCTTTTTCGTTGTTACCTCCAGCAAACGTTACGCGTGGAAATCTTTGCCTTCCACGGTGGCTTTTACATAGCCCTTGCGGATGCAGAAGGACCCAAAGCGTTCGCCCTCTTCCCGCTCTTTGGCGTAGGCAAACAGAATGGGTTTGAGTTCTTCCAGAATCTGGGCTTCGCCGATGTTTTCGCGGTATAGTTTGTTCAAACGTTCCCCCGCAAATCCGGCACCCAGGTAGAGGTTGTACTTCCCAGGCGCTTTGCCCACGAAGCCAATTTCTCCGAGATAGGGTCGGCCACAGCCGTTGGGGCAGCCCGTCATCCGAATCACGATATCATCATCCCGAAGTCCGGCTTCTTCCGCAATGTCTTCGAGTTTGCTGATCAACAGTGGCAGATAGCGTTCGGCTTCGGCCATGGCCAAACCACAGGTAGGCAGTGCCACACAGGCAATGGAATTCCGCCGCATGCCCCCCAGGCCTGCGAATTCACCGACCTTGTGTTTGGACAGAATCGCGTCTACATCCTTTTTCTTGGCTGCAGACACATTGCCAATCATCAGGTTCTGATTCCCGGTCAGACGAAAATCAGCCTGGCCACAGTTTTCAGCCACTTCCCGGAGAGCGGTCATCAACGGATAGCCTTTGCTATCTTTGACGCGTCCACCTTCCACAAACAGAGTCAGGCACCACTTTCCGTTGGTTCCTTTCAACCAGCCAAACTGGTCACCGTTGTTTGTGAACAGATATTCACGGGCTTCTTCAATCGGCTCTCCGCAACGTTCAGCAATCTGATCCCGAATGAAATCCAGACCATAGTCGTCACAGGTGTACTTAAAGCGGGCATGTTTCCGGTTTGTGCGGCAACCAAAGTCACGCTGGATGAGCATGATTTTTTCAACCACATCCACAATACGCTCCTTCGGCGCATAGCCGATCACGGAAGCGAGGCGGGGGTAGGTCTCGGTCATGCCATGGGTCATTCCCAGACCACCGCCAACCGCGATGTTAAAGCCAAGCAGGTTGCCCTCTTCTTCAATCGCAATCAGTCCAATGTCGTTCGCAAAGATATCGACGTCGTTGTGGGGAGGAATGGCCACTGCAATTTTGAACTTACGCGGCAGGTAGCGTTTGGTGTACAAAGGCTCTTCGTCTGAAGTCACGTCCGTATTAAATTTAGGCGTGCCCTTCACCTTCTCGCCATCCATCCAGATTTCGTAGTAGGCGCTGGTCTGGGGGGTCAGATGATCGCTGATGTCGCAGCTCACCTGGTAGACCTGCTCGTGTACCTCGGAACTGTAAGGGTTCGGATTGCACATCACGTTCCGGTTCACATCGCCACAGGCTGCAATGGAATCCATAGAGGAGCCCACGATTTCCTGCATGGTCTGTTTCAAATTGCGCTTGAGCACACCATGAAACTGGAAGGCCTGCCGGGTAGTCAATTTGAGCGTACCATTGGCCAGGGTGTTGGCAATCCGGTCCATTTCCAAATACTGCTTTGCGCTGCAAATGCCACCGGGCACCCGTACACGGATCATAAAGCTGTACAGGGGTTCCAATTTGGAGCGACGCCGTTCATTCCGAAGTTCACGGTCATCCTGCATGTAGGTTCCGTGAAATTTGGTCATCTGCGTATCATCATCTGCAACGGCACCCGTCAGGGGATTGTTCAGACCTTCAACAATGCTGCCACGCAGGAAGTTGCTGGCTTCTTTGATATGTTCAACGTGTTCGAAATCAGCCGGTACCGGCTTGCTCACATCCAGAATTTTTTCGGGCATGATCTTCTCCTAAAAGTTTAATAGACGTCGCGCTGGTAGCGGCGGTCTTTCTGAAGCTGTTTCACGTAGGCTGCGGCATCTTCCGGAGAGAGCGCGCCCTGTTCGGCGACAATATCAATCAAGGCCTGATGTACATCATGGGCCATGCGGCTTTCATCTCCACACACGTAGAAATGAGCACCGGCCTGCAGCCAGGCATAGAGAGCCTGAGCGTTTTCACGCATGCGATGCTGCACATAGAGTTTCTGTTTCTGGTCCCGGCTGAAGGCCACATCCATGCGGTCCAGCACTCCAGTTTTCAGCCAGTTTTGCCACTCGGTCTGGTAGAGGAAGTCGGTGTCAAAATGCTGGTCTCCAAAAAAGAGCCAGTTTTTTCCGCCTCCCTGCAATTCACGTTCTTCTACGAAGGAACGGAAAGGAGCAATCCCGGTTCCCGGTCCAATCATGATCACGGGGGTGTCAATAGAGCTCGGGAGCTTGAAGTTTTTGTTGGGGTCGATGTAGACCTTGACCGAAGCATCTTCGGCAACACGCTCAGCCAGGTAGGTGGAGCAAACGCCTTTCCGCAGACGGCCGTCGGTTTCATAGCGGGTCACGCCAACGCAAAGGTGTACTTCATCCGGATGTGCATTCAGGCTGGAAGCGATGGAATACAACCGCGGGGGCAGTTTGCGCAGCATGTCCAGGAATTCGGCAGAAGGCAGCCCTTTCAGCGGGTAGGCCTTCAGAACATCGATGATCTCACGACCGTACATCCAGTTTTTTAGTTTTTCCCCGTCTGCGATCAAGGCACTCAGTTCTTTGCTCTCCGCCACTTCCGCGTAGGCCCGCAGGAAGGGACGGGTCAGAGTGGTAATTTCGTAGGTCTGGAGCAAGGCATCGCCCAGGGTCTGAATCCCACGGGGAGTCACCACTTCTTCGGTCGCATTGAGGCCTAGGGTTTCCACCAGATCCGCGACGTAGAGCGAATCGTTTTCAGGAT
Source organism: Verrucomicrobia bacterium UBA6056 (assembly GCA_002429005.1). Lineage (GTDB taxonomy): Bacteria > Verrucomicrobiota > Kiritimatiellia > SS1-B-03-39 > UBA6053 > UBA6056. The sequence continues at coordinate 693 of DIYK01000013.1, read as the reverse complement.
ACACGCCCAGGGCATCTCCCGGCTCGTAGCTCAAGCCACTGCCCTCGAGCAGCAGTTCCAGGTGCAGGGTCTCCTTGGCAGAGCCACGGCCGTTGAGATTGATCCGTTCCAGTAAGGGAGCGGGAAAGGGATTCTTTTTGTCGTAACTGCTCACGGCGGCAGCGGGAGCAGCCGTTACCGCGACAGGGGAAGCTGTTGAGGCTGCAGCCGCGCTCTGGGAAAACTGCTCAACGACCTTCTGGATCCAGGCTTCTGCGGCCTCTTCATAATCCACATCGCAGTCCACGCGGTCCAGAACCCGGTTTGCACCCAATGCGGCCAGGCGTTCATCGAAGTCTTTCCCGGTTTTGCAGTAAAATTCGTAACTGGTATCGCCCAAGGCCAATACGGCAAACTCAGCTCCATCCATTTTCGGAGCCCGTTTGCCATACACGAAGGCATGCAGGTCCAGGGCGGTATCCGGCGGATCCCCTTCTCCATGCGTGCTGACAATAACGCAGAGGCGTTTTTCGGCTTTGAGTTGCTGGGGTTTGTAGGCCCCCATGTCTTTCAGTTCGGCGGGAACCCCTTTTTCGGTCAGGGCGCCTACCAGCTGGCTGGCGATCCCTTCAGCATTTCCGGTCTGCGAACCGTAGAGTACGGTCACGGGAGCGGCTTCAGCGGCCGGGGCCGCAGCAAGCGGAGCGGCGGCGG
>DIYK01000047.1 GCA_002429005.1 Verrucomicrobia bacterium UBA6056 | reverse complement strand
ACTCTTTTCTGGGGGGATTACAATACGAGAAGGTCTTTCTGATCATCCCGCACAGGCAGCCGGAAATCTGTTGTTGTACTGAATGAGACCCTGAAGAGCTCCTTTGTGTAGAGGGAGGTTGTATTCCCGCCCTGCATTGTTAGGCAGCCTTCACAGCTTACGAAACAGCTCCGTTCACCTTTCACCCTTCTCATGCAGCGCAGAACCTCAAACGCCTTACGCATCGTCGCTACCCTGGGCGTGCTCTGTATTCACGGAGCAGGGGAATTTGAAGCCAAGCTGGCTTATGGAGGTTTGTTATCCAGTTCGACGGGCTGGCAACATTATTTGGCAGCAGTGCTCTCTCAGTTATCTCGCTTTAGTGTTCCCCTGTTTATTGTGCTGTCGGGCTATGGTCTGACGGCCAGTCGTTTGCAGCGCGGCGAGGAAGGCTGGCGCAGCTGGATGCAGTTGTGGCAGGTAAAAGGGATTCGTATACTGCTCCCCTTTGCCGTATTTACCTTGTTCGGCTTACTCTGCCAGCATCGATTGATCTGGGAACATCCCAGCACCTGGCCATCCACTTTCTGCGGGAGCCTGCTCCGTGGGGAGGGGGATTACCATCTGTATTTCTGTTCATTTCTCCTACAGGGCTATGTGCTCTTACCGTTGATTTCCCGTATCAACGGCTTCGGTGTGATCCTGTTACTCTTACTTCAGGCCTGGCTCGGCCGTCCCGGAGGCCACTTGCATGCGTTCTATGGCTTTCCCTTTCTCCAGTTGCCGGCCTGGGCTTTACCACACTGGCTGGGCTACCTGGCCTTAGGCTGTTTTCTCGCCCGACGGGATCATTCCCGAAGCGAGTGGCCTGTAGCCACAAAGCTGAGTCGATGGAGTTGGACACTGGCTACGCTCTTCGCAGGAGCCTGGTGTGTAGCCGAATTCCTACTTCTCATTTCAGACGTACAAGAGGTAGCATGGATCAATCACTTCTTCCGCGGAAGCGTCATGATATACAGCCTCTGTCTGCTCTTCGCCTGTCGAGCCTGGGCTACAGCAACAGAAGAGGCTGAGCTTTCGCTATCCTTTGAAAAACTAGCCGGCTTGGGATTTTGTGTGTATTTGATCCACACCAGTTTACTTCGAGGTTGGCAGCTGACGCCACTTCGGGATGATTACCTCCTACTGGTTCTTCTACTCGCGTTCACCAGTTACGGTCTGGCGGCGCTAGCCCAGCGTTGGTTACCCGGACGTTGGCTCCGCATGATGCTCGGATTATAGCGAATTACATAAAAGGCATGTGAATACCCCTTTACTGCCGAGCCTCCTCTTTTTCCAGTTGCCGCAACACATACAGTTGACGCATCAGCAGTTGTTGCTTCCGCAATTCCGCGTTGTAGGTTTTATAGTTATCGGCACCCATCGCGGCTTTCAGAGCCTTCTGCTCCTCAGCAATGATCGCATTTCTCCGTTGTCGGAAATCCCCAGGCAGTGGCGCCTGACCATTGGTCAAGCGAGCCTCTTCCGCGATGGATTTTGCATATTCATCCAATTTCCGGTTTGCAGCCAGCAGAGCCTCATCTCCTTCTGCCAGTGAAAACAGGCTTCGGGTCAAATCTCTAGAAGCCAGCAATTCTTCCTGAAGCATCTGCCGCTGCAGAATACGGGCTTCAAGTGTTTCAGCTGCTTTCCACTCCTCCACCACCGGCTCAGAAACCGAGTACATTATCGGGCAAAAAACAATACTCAGCAAACAACACAAGTTCATATACGTCTTCATGAATCATTCCAGGTTCGAGTTATCTCAAAAAAGACCTTTCCCAATAATGGCCACCATCACAAAGCTGTGACACATAAAGGAGGTCAAAAAGGGGTCAAAAAGGGGTCAGGCCGTTAATTTTGGTATTGAGAGTTACTCAGAAACTTCTTAGCCTCAGTCCATGCCCCGTTCGAAACGTATTGAATACCCAGGCGCCTGTTATCACGTGATGGCCCGAGGAAATAATGGTCAGGACATTTTTCTATCAGATGATGGCAGACGATTGTTCTTAAGCAGTATGGAGCAGGTCTACCAACAGACCGGATGGCGTATTCATGCATACGTACTGATGTCGAACCACTATCACCTCCTGCTTGAAACGCCTGAAGCCAATCTCGTGGCGGGTATGAAGTGGCTTCAGGGTACTTACACTCAACGTTTCAATGCCATGTTTCAACGAAAAGGACATCTGTTTCAGGGCAGGTACAAAGCCATTCCTATCACAACAGACCCTCGGGACGGGGGCTTGGAGTACTTCCGAAATGTATCGACCTACATTCACCTGAATCCTTTCCGGGCAGGTCTTTGCGGAGAAGGTCTTCCAGAAAAACTAGAGAGCTATCCCTGGTCGAGTTATCCACTGTATTTGGATTTACGTAAACGGGTTCCAGAGTTCCTCGAACGGGAAAAAGTCCTCTACAGTTGGGGGCTCGTATCTGGCAATGGCAGCAGCTACCGAGAAAAGCTGGAACGCCATATGCGTTTTGAGGTCGATCCTGCAGCTGGCAGGCGGGGTGAGTTTGATGATCAGATGAAACGAGGCTGGTACATTGGCACAGAACGCTTTGCCGACGAACTGGCTCAACACTTGTTACAGTATCCCCGACAAGCCGATGACCTACGGGGCCAGCAGCGTAGAACACACGGAAAAGCGGAAGCTGAGCAACTCATTCAGCAGGCCCTTGCGCTCTTGGAACTCAGGGAAACCGATTTGATAAAAATGAAAAAAAGCGCAGAGCCCAAACAAGCGATCGCCTGGTTGTTGATGGAGTATACCACGGCCACGGGGCAATGGATCGCTGAACGATTGCATATGGGGCATCGAACCAACTGTTCTCATGCGATCTCTAAATTTCGGGCGTCAAACGATGAGGCCATCCAATCCATGAAGGAAAAAATACAACAATTAACGGCCTGACCCCTTTTTTGACCCCTTTTTTTTCAAATTGGAATTAGGGTGCGGATTCCTGTTCCGGACTCTCGACTTCCAAACCCTGCAGGCGGAAGAGTTCGAGGCGGCGTTCGGATCCTGCCAGGGGGCGGATCACATTGAGTGTACAGCGTCCGGGTTGGCAATAGACCGCTGCACTTAGGCCCCTGCGCTTTCCACCTTGCTCCCGGAGAAAAAAGCGCTCCCTTGGCCCCTCTCCCTCCAGACTGAGTGTGCCCCCTGCGGGAATAATCAGTTGCGTCTCCCGGAAGTGTAACTCCAGGTCATCCTCTAATTCGTTGATAAACAAATAGCCACCCGCTGGAGCCTCCTGAGGATTTACCTCGTAGGCTTTCATCTCTCCCTGGCCGGATTCAATGTTGTGATCCAGCACGATCACTCCGCTGACAAAGGTCTCAGGCAACGCGAGCTCGGCGTAGAGTTCCTCCTCCTGCTCAGCCATGCTGCTCATGAGCTTGAGGCGTTGTCCCGGATCCAGAAAAATGGTTTCGCTGTAATTATTGCGGTTGAGGTGAATTAAATCCGGCCCGCCCTCAATCCGCACCCGGGGAGGCGGCGAAGCAAATTTGCTGTTCGCAGTGAGAATGCCGCGAAAGGGGGGGACATAAATCCGAAGCGCAATTTTATCAGCCTTGGGCTGTTGAAGGAGTTCCAAGGTTTGTGGCTCCGCGTTTTCTCCCTCTGCAAGGTCAGCCTCGGACTCTTCGCCTACCGCATTCTCGTTTGCCGCATCCTCGCTTGTCGAAATCTCCGCCGTCTTCTCAACAGCTTCTTCTCCGAGCTCCGCCTCTTCCGAAAGCGCCCCATTCTCGGGCTTCTGTTCTGTAAGCCCCGCCTCGAGGGCTTCTGTCGTTTTCTCCGGCAGGACCTCAGCGCTTCCTGGTTCCGGCCCCTCTTCCGCCACCAACGGGAACATCATCAGTCCTGCCGCTGCACAACAATGGAGGAACAGGCTGGAACCAAAACACTTCATGTATCCCCTTTTTCGGGTTTCCGCTTCCCTTTGTCAATGGGATTCCGGAAGTGCTCCGCTGCCTAAAGAGCTACCGCTGAGGAGATTCCGCTCAGAGTAGCAACCCAATCACCATGCCAATACAGGCTCCGGCAAAGACTTCCATGCGGGTATGACCCAACAGTTCAGCCAGTTTTTGCTGAGACAAATGATGATGCTGCAGGAGTTCGTCCACAATCTGATTGAGAATTCGAGCCTGCTCTCCAGCCGCCCGACGGACGGATTGCGCATCAAACATCACAATCAGGGCAAACCACAAGGCCACCGCAAATACGGGGGAGGAAAAACCTTGGACTTTGCCCACACTGAAGGCCAGGCCGCACACCGAGGCCGAATGCGCAGAGGGCATGCCACCCGTGCTCACAAAATAGGTGAAATCAAAGCGCTTGTTTTTGACAGCAGCCAAGGTGAATTTCACCGACTGAGCTGCCAACCAGGCAAACAGCGCAGCCGCGATGGGCGTGTTTCCCAACATGTTAGCGGCGCACCCGGGCGTTGCCCTTCCAGAGGCTCCACACCTGCTCTTCATCTGCAGGCTGGCCATAGTCCGTCAGCAGCGAGGCCGCCAAGGCACCACAGGCCCATCCAAACTGGGACCAGGTTTCTTTCTCCCAACCACGCAAAATGGCATACAACATGCCGCCCACAAATCCGTCCCCACCACCAATTCGGTCGAGTACGTAGATATCACGGGGCTCAATCACCTGGAAGTCTTCACCGTCAAAGACAATGCCACCCCAGAGGTGATGATTCACCTGCACCACTTCACGCAGCGTAGTGGCAAACACGGTCGTATTGGGAAAAGCTTTGCGGGCTTCGCCGATCATCTCTTTAAAGTTTTCAATTTTGCCGCTGAGATCCTCACCTCCGGCTTCGGGTCCTTTGATGCCCAGACAAAGCTGGAAGTCTTCTTCATTGCCCACCAGAATATCGGTCACCGAAGCAATCTCACGAAAGGCCGCGCCCAGCTCTTCTTCACGGCCTTCCCAGAAGGAGGCACGATGATTGAGGTCAAAGGAAATCAAGCTTCCGTTTTTTTTGGCAATGCGGGCAATCTCCAAACAGAGCTGACTGGTTTCAGGTGACAAGGCCGCAATCAATCCGGACAGGTGCACAATCTGCACGCCTTCTTCAGCAAAGATCCGTTCGAGATCAAAATCCTCTGCCGACAGGCTGCGGCCGACTTCGCCGGCACGGTCGTTCTGAACGCGGGGCCCCCTGGATCCAAAACCGGAATCCGCCAAATTAAACTGGTGACGATAACCCCAGGGACCATCCTGAGTCACAGAAGGACCTTCCACATCGATGTGCCGGGAAGCCAGGTTGTCCAGAATCATGCGGGACACCGGGCTGCCTTCTACAAACTTACTCAGGACTTTCACTGGCAGTCCGAGGTAAGAGGAAACCGAAACCACGTTACTTTCCGCAGAAGTCACCTGTACCTTTAATTCGGTCGCACAGTGGAACGGCATGCCATCCGGAGGGCAGAGGCGAAGGCCCATGCTGGTGGGGGTGAGCAATGCGTAACGACTGTCTGGACGAAGCTTCATGTTCAGGATCTCCTAAGGATAAAGGGGGATCCTTGTCCTAATCACAGGGAAAGATTAGTCAATGTTCAGGAGGGTTTCAGTTATCCGTCCAGTCCAAGGGCTTCGTCGAGATGGCCCTACTTTTGACGGAATCGCTGCTAACGTGGAGCGGAACGCTTAAATTCCTGCATCCTTCAAACGCCAATGCAATTTGCGACGGGAACCGGGAAGGCAGCGGATCCATTCGTGATTCAGACGCTGAATTCGATAGCGGTCCTGTCCCGGCCGCCACGCAGCAGCTCCTCGGCGGCAACGACGGAATGCAGCTGCGTAGGAGCTGTCCTGAAGCAAACGGTCCGCCACTTTCCCGCACACTCCCCAGGGAAAACAGAAGAGCTGCGGGCGATTTCCGGTCTTTTCGGCCACAAGATCCCGGGGATGCAATAATTCCTGAGCAATCGCCCGATCCCTCTCCGCCGTAGTCTCCACCTGCATCAGATGCTGCCGAAACAAATAAGGCGCGGCGTTGGTATCTTCCTTAATGCGCCGGATCACCGACAGATCCACATCGTGTTTGTAGGCATCGCTCATGCGGGACCGCGTAGGCAGGAGAGGATGAAACACCAAACTGGGAGAAGCAAAGCGCAAGGGCTCTCCCGGATCACTAAGCATAGGCCAATCCAAATCCTCCATATGGGTCTCAGGAAGAATCAGCTTCTCAAATTTATCATCACAAAAAATCCGCCCATGACTCCACCCCATGGTTTCCACATCCACCACGCCCTCCTGGCAGAGCGCTTTCAGCTCCTCCCAGCTACAAAAGGGATTTTGACTATGGTCAATATCCGGATCATGCCCGGGTTCCCGCCAACGTGGCCGCAGTCCGGTACTGTGCTGAATCCTGCCAGGAATGGCAAAGGTCACAGCCCGCATGCCATACCGCTGCAACAGGGGAGCTACCAGCGTCCAAACCGAGGCTCGGGCCTGATCAAAGCACAAGAGAACGCTTTTGCCATCCGGCTGTTCTTCGCCACGGATATGAGCTGCAAATTCATCCGAACCCATGCAGCGGTAGCCATTTTCCAGCAAGTACACCAAACTGGACTCCAGCAGCATCAAATTAACCCGCCCGAATCGAAAAATCGGCAAGGAACGCCCAACCGGTCCTCCCAAACAGAAGGCCGGCAAACGCCCGGAGAGCAGGGTCGCCCGCTCCCGTGGGCTCATGCGGCGCTCAGCCCGCGGAACTGGATTGCGCAGTTGGCTCCAGTCCATTCACGATCTCCTTGATCAACGCCGGGCCTTTGTAAATCAACGCACTGTAGACCTGAAGCAGCGTAGCCCCGGCCTCCAACTTTTCCCGGGCCGCGGCTGCGGAATCAATGCCGCCCACCCCAATAATGGGCAACTGCCCCTGTAGCCGTGCGGAAAGTTTGCGAATGATTTCTGTAGAGGCCTCCCGAACCGGTGCCCCACTCAGGCCTCCCGCCTCTTCGGCCAAAGGGTGCCCTTTGACCCGGCTGCGGTCGAGGGTCGTATTGGTGGCCACCACCGCGTCCACACCCGATGCCATCAGCTCATCCGCAATAAAGTTGAGCTGATCGTCATCCAGATCCGGGGCGATCTTCACCGCCAAAGGCAAGGCTTTGCCTCGCGCTTCCAGCAAACTATCCCGGGTGCTGACCAAATTCCGAAGCAGACTGCGAAAGGCATCCCCCTCCTGCAAACTTCGCAGGTTGGAGGTGTTGGGAGAACTGATGTTCACGGTGACGTAATCTGCCAATCCGCCCACCGCCTTCAGGCCTTTGATATAATCCTCTTCGGCCCGTTCGATCGGCGTATCGAAGTTTTTACCAATGTTGATGCCGACAATGGCATCCGTCTGAGAGGCCTCCACGCGTTTCAGCAGGGCCTCAACGCCTTCATTGTTGAAGCCCATGCGGTTAATAATACCTTCATGTTCGGGCAGGCGGAACAGGCGGGGTTTTTCATTTCCGGGTTGAGGACGCGGAGTCACCGTTCCCAATTCCAGAAAACCGAATCCCAAAGAACTGAAGCCTTCAATACAGGCCCCATTTTTATCCATGCCTGCCGCCAGTCCCACCGGATTGCGGAAACGCATCCCCATACACTCGACGGGACGATCATCAACCGCTCCCAACAAAGGAAAGGCTTTACCCGGGCGGGAAAATTTCTGCAACAGATGCAGGGTGCGCTCGTGAACCCACTCCGGGTCTTTGCGAAATGCGATGCTTTTGAACAGAGGATACAGCATAAGGTTCCTTAACCTCCCCTCCCCCGCTTGGCAACTTTCATCAGCCGCTCGCGCATGGCAGAACTAAAGCGTAGACAAGCTGCAGATCTTTTGCTCTAGCCCTTCTCCAGCATGTCCAGCGCATCCATGCGGGACTCCGCCATGGGATGCCCGGTGGCCCGCAATCGCTCCAGGGGTTGGTTCCCTCCGTGGATCAAAATACAGCGAATACCGAGATGGTCCGCGACTTCAGCATCATGCACGGTATCCCCAATCATCACACAGTCTGCCGGATTCAACTTCAGATCGTCCATCGCCCGCATTCCCTGCGGTTCCTTCCCCGCCGGATAGATATGATCATGCCCATGCAGGTCCGCGAAAAAAGGATTCAGCCCATGTGCCTCCACCAGCGTAACCAGCGTTTCATGGGCATAGGCGGACAAAATGCTCTGAGTCCAACCCAGCGAGTTCACCCGCTCCAACGCCGGCAGCACATCCGGATACAAGCTCGCCTCCATTCGACGACCTTCATATCCGCGGATAAATTCAGCCCCCAAACGCTCAAAAGGCTCAGCCTCGAGGTCAAAGCCAATGGCCTTGTAGTAGTTTTCAATCGGAAAGGTAAAAATGGACTCATACTGCGCGGCAGACAGCGCCTCCCGGCCTCTCGCGATCAGCATGCGGTTCATCACATCCATGCACAACCAGGCATCATCGTAGAGTGTGCCATTCCAGTCCCAGAAAATGTGTGTACTCATGAGGCTACAGTGCCAGCTCTTTGGGAAAACCCAACTGAAAATCCCAAAGAGTCCTGCAAGCTTAGTTCGCAGCCTCTCCCAAGCCTACGGTACCCAGATGCCGTAAAGGCGCTGGCCAGCCCTGACGCGGGAGTCCGTCCGAAACCAAGCGCTCCACCTGGTGGGTACCATCGACCGTTTCCGCACGGAGCAGGACCTCTCCCCCGCCATTCCGTTTCCGTTGCACCAAGCCACTGCTCTCCACGCTCAGCACGTCCGGCACAGAACTACTCCAGTTCAGATAAGCATCCGGAATCTCCCGGCTACGGCCATCCTCCAGCAGCCCCCGCAGCTTCAAGCGGGAGGTCTGATACAGTTCCAGCCCTTCCTCCAGGGAACCGGGGGTGAAACTCTGTTCCTCCAGCTGCAGAGAGCTAAGCCCAGCCAAAGGGTTTTCCGCCAGAATCCACTGCTGCACCCCTCGGGGAGCGATGTCGAGGATCTCAGCACCAGATGCCTCAGGCGCAAACAGCAGCAGCTTGTCGCTTTCCAGAACCTTCCCCCCACGCACCAACAAAGAGAGCCCTTCGAGTTCCTTCATCGGCCAGCGCAAGGTCACGCCTTTGCAGGCCTTCTCGGTTGGATTGATCACCCAGACATGCCACTCCTTCTCCCCAACCTGATAAGCACGGGTGATGAGATCGTAATGCAGGTCATCCGGACCAGCAGAACTCGGGTTCACAATCCCAGTGGGATGAAGTTGCCCTCGGAAACCCTCCCGCCCCAACATGCGGTTGGCCATGCGCATCAAGCGGTACGCCGGAGTCGGATGACGGATTTGCATCTCTTCCGGAGTCGGATACCAAGCCGGAGCCCGTTTCCAGGGCGCCCGATCCCCACAGTCCCAATCCAGCATATTCATGTCTGCATAGAGCAGATGTTTGTAGTTCCGATGGGTCGAAGGATGATGAAAAATATACAGACAGACCAACTCACACTCTGCCGGGCCCAAGCTTCCCAGTCCGAGAGCCTCCAAATATAATAGAAAGACTTCCAAGGCTGAATCCCGGTTAAACGGGAAATCCTCCAAAGCAAAGCCACCCGACTGACGGTTGTACTCACTGCAGGACACCGCTTTTCCGGAAGCTGCTGCCGTAGAAGAGACCAATCGAAATACCTGACGCATGGCCCGTCGGTCGGGGCGGTATTGATGCACATCCAGAGAATCGAGCCAAGGAGCCGCTTTTTCCCAGAGTTGGGTCCACACCACATTGGTAGGACCATGTAAACGCAGAGTTGCCGCCTGTTCGCGGTCGCTCAGCGCCGCCCGCACATCCTCCAAAGCCTGTCGCTGGATTTTCACGACAGCCGCATATTGATCTGCAAGGCTTTCAATAAAACGAAGCCCATCTCCACTGGGTTCGGCATCATCCCGATACAGACGCCCCCACACATTTTCCGGATTCTCCTCCATCCATTTCAATTCCGGAGGCAGATACCAGGACTGGAACTGGTTTTCCGGTTCATTGATGGTGGTGAATTCACGCACGCCAAAGCCCTCTGCATAATGCCAGAACAGGGTGCAGGAATATTCGTACATACAGCAGGCTGCCCCCCAGTCGATGCGCCCGCCCTCGCCCAGTAGAGGCCGCTCAAACATTTTGGTGTGCGCACCCACACTCAACAGCGGCTGCACGCCAGCTTCCAGCGTCTTGCGCACCAACACATCCGGAGTGCCCAACCAGGGAATTTCCTCTTCAAACAGATAATCCGGCTCCTCATCCGCCTCCCGGATGCATTTCAGACATTCCCCCCGGAACGCGTCATAGGCCTCCTCCGTATCAATTCCCTCCACCCAGGAAGCCGGAAAGGGAGTGCGGCGCAGATTCAATTCCGGATGAAACTGCCGCGCCACCTGAATGCCCGCATCCGCCATCCAGTCCCAGAGATTGCTGCTCTCCCCATAGAGATGACTTTCAATATTGACCCCGGAAAGACGGGGCAGAAATCCGGAGGCTTCCGGGAGGACATGAATTTCGCTGTGATACTCCATATCTTCCCTTTGCGCAGAAAGACGGGATCGGCAAGCCTGCACAGAGTGAGTTATACCAATTCCATGTACAACTCACAGTTACAGTGTTTTTGAGGTATAACTACTCAGAATGTAACTCATGACCTGGAACTGGGAACAACAGGGCTGGCCGGAGTTTCGCAAGGGATTTTCCGGAGGGCTAAGCGCGGAACATTATAATAAAGATTTCGAAAACATCGCGTGCAACTGCCACTCGAGATCTCAGCAGATTGATACAACTCGGAGCTTTGCGCAAAAGCGGGGAACTCAAGGGAACCCGATATTGGCTCAACCTGCCCCGGATCGATTATCGGTCGCATTGGCGAGCGATTTCCCAAAAAGGCCCCTCAAGGCATCTTTTCCGAAGTTCGGAAACAGGGCCCCTTGAATCTTCCGAACTTCGGAAGATTCAGGTTCCGACCAGTTGAGAGGCTTCGGGGCTGGGTTGCAAACGAAGTTCCAGCTCGCCCTCCTCTTCCAGAGGCAATTCCACTTCGCTTTCCAACCAACTACCGTCATAGTGTTGTACACGCAGGCGCAAGCGGCCGTGATGCCCCTCGAACTGCAACTTCCCACGCGGAGAACTCTCCAAACTGAGATCGGTCCACCAAGTCTCACGCAACAGAACGCGCAGGCGTTCATAGGCTGGTAGGGGTTTGTATTCTTTATCCAGCAGCCCGATGTGAGGCTGCCAGGTTTTGGGTCCGTAGCCCCAGAAATTGACCACATCCACCGCGGGATGGGCATAGGCTACTTTGAGCAAACGCTCCAGATGATCGGCCTGCAACTCCGGCGTCCAGCGCTTCCCTTTCATCAAGCCCGCCGGAATTTCGCCCTGACTGGGAACTCCGGTTTCCGTGATATGCACCCGCAGGCCCTGCTCCTCAAAGCGGTCCAGCACCTCCCACATCACCCGCGGATCCCACCAGGCACCAAAAGGACGATGGGCGTGCACCCCGAAATAATCCACCGGAGCCCCCAGGCGCTCCAAGGGAATGGCCGAATCAAATAAGCCCCGCAACAAATCCTGATCACGACGTTTTCCCTCCCGATTGGAGGAGAAACGTGCGCAGTGGCTCACGCCGAGCTTGTCATTCGGCTGCCGTTCACGAAACAGATTGACCAAATCCTCACCCCAGTTCTGAAAACGCCGCTCATTGATCACCTGCCAAGTGTCGATACGGTCTCCGTAGCGGTCGATCAGTTCATTGGCATGGGCCATCAGCCGTTCCTTGCGCTCCTCGTTCGGCATGCGTCGCATCCATTCCGGAGCATAGCCACTGACGAAATGATACTCGATTTCGATTCCATGCTGACTACACCAGTCCACATAAGCATCCAGGTCCCGATAGTCGCGGACATCCTTTTCCCGTTCGATATTAAACCACTTGCCGGAGAAGGCGATCACACTGTAATCAAAGATCGCCGGGAATTGCCGTAATTCCTCTTCGTGATTCTGCGGGGCATGAAAGCCCTTGCGAGGCGCGGTCTCCGGGCGATGAAAATAATGAAGTCCTGAACCCACTTTAAAGGCTCGCTCCAGTTGCTCCACCCGCACAGGCCGGGAGGCCAAGGGACGCCCCTCCGGATCCAGCAACTTGAGCTGCACCTTGGCGAGATTGTTTCGCTCCAACGCCGGTTCTACCACCTCGACCATAAAGCGCTGTTCCGCTTCCCAGCCCTCCACATCCTCCAACCCCTCCGGGGGATCCGGCAAAGGGGGCGGCGGCGGAACTTCTGCACGGCAAAGCACCCAATCCCCGGCCTCGGCCTCGATCAGCAAGCCGGGGTTTCGATCCGAAGGCAGAACCAGATACGAGGCGTCCAGCCGTTCAGCCAACTCGACCCAGTCCTGAGCCGAAGCAAATCGCAGCCCCTCCGGATCCAACTCGGCCATACGTTCTTCCCAGGCGCTTGCAAAGTCCGGATCAAAAAACTGCAAGGTGCCATCACGCCATTCGCCAACAATGGCACGTTGGGAGCCAAGGCGAAATCCATTTTCCCGGGGTGGGGTCAGGATTCGGGCGGCCACAGGGGTCAATTCACGGGTCAAGTGCTGTACCCGGTCCCAATCGTTGACCATCTTCGCTGTGCGGGCGGGGTGTACCGGCCTGAGTTGCGCATGCAGCCAATGACTGCCCAACTGCCGGTCCGAAAGAGCCAAAAAGGGGAAAATCGCAGCCAAAAGCAAAGTCGCCGGCAGCTGTAAGCGGCGGCGAAGGGCCTCATTCAGAGAAAAGCCGAACAAACTCAAGGCCCGCAGCCCCTGAAGCACAGGCAGAACGCTCAACAGCAGCCAAGGCAGCCCCAGGAGAACTTCACGGCGGCGTGCGAGCAGGTCCAGCGTTGCCGCAGACAGAATAAGGGCCGCGATCATCAACCACATCGAGGCCCGGTACAACTGGGCCCTCAGCAGGATCGGAACCGGCTGAAGATCACTTCCCATCCAAGCCAGTAACATCAGCAAAGGTGGAACGACCAAAAAAGGACCCAGATGCTGCAGACGTTCCCCCCGGCTGCGTAGCATCGATAAGGAGAGCGCGAGCCAGCCCAGGATGAGCGCAAAACGTCCCCAGACCGGATCGCCCTCCCGCCACCAGGACGAGGCCAATACATGGTGGGAGGAACGCTCCCGTAACAAATCAATCCAGGCGCTGTCATA
>DIYK01000016.1 GCA_002429005.1 Verrucomicrobia bacterium UBA6056 | reverse complement strand
CCTGCAGGCGATGGAGGCTTGGGCTCTGCATCGCGCCCAGGATGGGCGCGGTCCATTGGGAGGGCCGACCCGGATTGGGGGGGGGCGCCCTTTCCTGCAGAACCGGTTCCGCGAAGCAAGGTCTTCTTGAGCTTACTTATGCACCCGGTTCATGATCCACATCAATTGGGGTAGCAGTTGTTTCTTGCGGCTGACGATGCCGGGTAGGGAGTAGAGGCGACGTTCTTCGGCGGGGTAATCGATGTTTTGCAGGATCTTGGGATGCCCGGAGACTAAGAGGTGACTCGACTGGGTGCCGATGTCAGTGATCATCAGGCAGGCAAAGTCGATATCGTTGCTGTTGACGTAGTCGTCCAAGCAGCGAAGCAGGTCGTCTTTCCGTTCCCAGAAGCGTTCCATTCCCAGTTCTTCGGCCTGGGAGATGGCGATGTTCCAGCCGTTTTCGCTGTAGGCCTTGCGGTCGCTGGCAAGCACGTCCTCGTCCGAACTGATGGAGAGGGTTGATCCCTCCGCGAAGAATTCCTGGGCGTAATCGTCCAGATTGAAGGGGATGTAATTCCGCAGCCAGGCCAGCATGTCCCGGTCCACATCCGTGGTGGTGGGAGATTTGAGGAAAAGCGTATCGGAGATAATCCCGGAGGCCATGCAGATGGCGATGCCCGGATCGGGCATGAGCGCTTCCCGCCGGAACATGCGGGCAATCATTGTGCAGGTGGAACCAACCGTATCATTGATGAAGCGGATGGGTTCGCGGGAGACTAAACCGCCTCCAATACGGTGGTGGTCAATTACTTCCAGAATCTGGGCTTCATTGGCACCCAACACCGACTGGCGGAATTCATTGTGGTCCACGAGAATGATTTTGGGCGGCTGCGGGTCAATCATGTCCGACTTGGCAAAGACCCCGTATAAGCTGCCGTCATTGTTCAACACCGGGAAAAGGTCCTGACGGGCATCCTGCACCTGTTCGCGGATGTTGTGCAAATGCTCGTGTTTTTCGAAGGAAATAAATTCGGTAGTCATGGCTTCCCGGATGGGTTTGGCTGTTCGCGCCAGCAGCGCAGTCATGGCCGTATCCAAGGGAGAGCAGAGCACCGTGACATTCTGTTCTTTGGCTTTAGCCAACAGCTTGTCGGAAAGCTGATAGCCCCCGGTGATAATCAGGGCCCGTACCCCGATTTCAATGGCGGCGGCCTGGATGTTGGGGCGGTCACCGACCATCACCAATAGTTTTTCTTTAGGGTAGTCGCCAATACGCTGGTGAAATCCATCTTCGCTCATGGCGCCAATAAACATAACCAGCTGTTCATCCCGTTCGGCCTCCATTTGGTGCTGGAAATGACCTCCCAATACAGAGCGGACCCGGCTGAGCGTGCTGTTCAGCATGCGCTGTTCGCCTAAATCCTGTTCATCCGGAATGAGCAGATGCATCAGGCGCATGAGAGAAAGCAGGCCAATGACATTCTTTTCATGATCTTCAACCGGAATGACCCGCAGGCGATGTTGCTGCATGCGCCGATAGACTTCCATGAAGGGTTCTTCTGCCCGGCCGGCCAGGACATTTTCGATACAGATATCCGAAACCGTGGGGCGGATGTCCATAATCAGTTTCGGATGGTTCTGTCCGGCTTTCCTCAGCACAAATTTGGTGCGTAGGTTGGCTGTTCCACAAGCACAGGCCACGGCATCCGGCATCGAAGTGCGCTGGAGCAGGTTGGCATAGGCGATCGCGGAACAAATGGCGTCGGTGTCGGGGTTCTGGTGGCCGAAGACGTGTATCATAGGTATGGCAGATTGCTGTGTGAGGAGAAGTCCTTCTTTCTGGGTGCATAACGCCTTCCCCGAAAGTGGCAACCTTCAAGCAAGCCTGTTCTGACATGGAATCGGGACTCCTACGAAAAAGGTCTGCATGATTGACCTGTCACTTTCCCGCAGTTATGCAGGAATCGTCCCCCCTATCTATGTTTTCCGTCGTATCATGATTCTGACCCTTCTTGTTCTCAGCCTGATTGGAGCCTTTTTTTCAGGGCTTCTTGGCGTAGGAGGAGCGGTCATTTTGATTCCGTTGTTGTCCGCGGTACCGCCCTTGGTCGGGGTAGGGGAACTCAGTATGCACGAGGTGTCGGGCCTGACCATGTTGCAGGTGCTGGCGGCCTCGGTTACCGGCTGGATGTCGCATCGTAAAGGGGGCTATGCGCATATGCCGACCATGCTCAGTATCGGCATTCCCATGGGGATCTTTTCCTTTGGTGGCGCTGTGGTGTCTGGCTACATGCCGGACTTGTTTCTCCGCTTTCTCTTCGCCTGCCTGGTCTTGACCGCTTTCGTTATGCTCATTCAGGGCAAGCAAGCTGCCGATGAAGAAGATATGAGTTTCGAATTTAAACAGATTCCCTCCATGCTCAGTGGAGCTGGAGTGGGCTTTGTTGCCGGGGTTATCGGAGCCGGGGGTGGTTTTGTGATGATTCCGGTGATGCTCAAAGTGCTGAAGCTGCCTATGCGGATTGCGGTAGGTTCCAGCCTGGGTGTGTTGTTTATTGGCGCGCTCATGGGCTCCATTGGCAAAATTGTGGGGAATCAGGTGGAATGGCAGTACCTGTTTCCCGTGATTGCGGGTTCCTTGCCCGGTTCGCTGATTGGTGCCAAAGTGAGTAAAAAGCTGCCCCAGAAGCGGATTAAACAGATCCTGTTGATTCTAGTCACCCTGATCATGATCAAAAGCTGGTACAGCTTATTGGTTGGAGTGCTGGGCGGATCATGAGGGACGTTGCGGAAGCGGAGCTTCCGGAAGAGCTGCATCCGGAGGAAAAGCCGAAGCCCTCGCTTCCCCCGCAAAGCTGGCAGTCTCATGTCATTCCCTTTGTGTTGTGGATTTTTCTTATGGGGGTGATGGGCGATGCCGCAGGGTGGAAGTACGCCCTGCGTTCCGCTTTGGGGCTGCTGGCTCTGTTTCTCTGTAAGCCCTGGAGCTGGAACTACGGCCGCGTTCACTGGAAGCATCTGCTCGCCTCGGTCGGGGCGGGTTTGCTCATCTATGGAATCTGGATTCTACCGGAAACGCTGTGGGTGGCCCGGCTGGAGTGGCTGCATCGACTGTATTTGCGGGTGGGGATGATCTGGCCTTGGGAACTGGCTCAGCCGCTGGAGCAGGTGCGCTACGCTCCATCCGAAGAAGGCTGGCTCATGGCCTTGGCCCGCCTGGCCGGTTCGGCGTTTGTCATTTCCATTATCGAGGAATTTTTCTGGCGGGGTTGGCTGACGCGTTGGATCGATCAAGAGAATTTTCTCGAAGTGGATCCCGGTAACATCAGCAACAAAGCTCTGTGGATCGGGGCCCTCATGTTCGCCACGGTTCATCAGCGCTGGATTGCCGGGATCATCTGCGGCCTGGTCTACGGCGAGCTCTACCGCCGTACGAAAGACATCTGGGCTCCCTGTATCGCACATACCCTCACCAACTTCCTGCTCGGGCTCTACGTGCTCTGGAGCGGAAACTATGCCTTTTGGGCTTAGGGGAGTTGGTAGGGATTAGTCATTAGTCAGTAGTCATTAGTCAGTAGTCATTAGTCATTAGTCATTAGTCATTAGTCAGTAATCAGTAGTCAGTAGTCAGTAGTC
>DIYK01000100.1 GCA_002429005.1 Verrucomicrobia bacterium UBA6056 | reverse complement strand
GTGAGTCTGGGCCGCAATCGCCGCGGTCACGCAACTGTCCAGACCGCCGCTGACCAACACAATTGCTAGAGGAAGAGGATCATTTGTCACTCGTCACTTGTCAGTTGGAAGCGATAATTTGTCAATGACCAATGACCAATGACCAATGACCAATGACCAATGACCAATGACCCATGACCCATGACCCATGACCACTGACTCCTGACTAATGACGCCTGCCAAGGCGCTAGCCGGGCAGGCTGACTCCTGACTCCTGACTCCTAACCAGGCTTCAGCCTGGTCAGGACCGCGTATTGAACTGGAGCTGCCAGCTGTGGGGGCTGTCTGGTTGGCGCATGCGTAATTCGAGGCTGCCAACTTCGCTGAGATGCGATTCGATGCGAACGGGAACGAGATCGCCGTTCTCGAAGCCCTCGCCAGGGGGCAGGGTGACCTCGATACAGCTGTTTTCTTCCAGTTCCTGCTCAGCATTACTGATGATGCTGCCGGGCTGATCGCCTCCCCGGGTGTCCGAGCTGAAAAATCGGAATTCCGCGGCTTCGCCGACGATGAGGCCGAAATCCTGATCACTCACTTCGCAGCCACTGCCTTCCTCCAGGCCGATGGGGCAGATGCAGAGAGCTTGTACCGGAGGAGTGAAGCCGGGAATGGCCATACCGCCGCTTTCCAGCCCCAGATAATAGGCCCGGGCGGTGGCCGATTTGATACGCAGACCCTCGCCTTGGATCAATTGACGGCCAAAGGCCGCTGCGCCACTGGACACCGAGAGGTCGAGCTCGGCTCCCTGGAGTACGCGGGGAGGCAGGCCTTCGTTCCAGGAGGCGAGTAGCTGTTCTACACGTTCGCGAAGGGGAGCGGCTTTGAAAAATCCACCATTGAACAAAATGGCGCTGGGAAGTAGCAGTCCGGAAGGGTGATGCAGTTGAGCTTCGTTGAGCAGATTCCGATGTTCGGGGTGACTGCTGACGGCTTCCAGGCTGCGGCTGAGAAAACGGGCCAGATGTTTGCTGATCGCGGCGTCCGCGGCATAGGGAAGACCAAATTCCCGCAGAGCGGTAGCCCGTCTTCCGGCGGGAAAGGCATCCGGAGCGCTCATGGGCAGAAAGCCCTCCACCGCAATCTGTAAGAGCAGGCTGCGCTGTAGGCTGGTGCTGAGGGTGGATGCGAACAGGCTGGAGCCACGTCCGGCAATGCTGATGGGAACTTCCTGAAGATCCGGGTCGCTGAACAGCTGCTCTTTGGCACTGCGGGCACTGTGGATGAGGGAGAGGAACTGCCAGTCGTCTAACGCAGTACCTTCGCTTTCCATCCCCGCTTTCAGGGCATGGGCCAAGGCCAAATCGAGGTTGTCCCCCCCTAAGAGGATATGCTCGCCCACACTGAGCCGCTCCAACGCCAGCTGTCCGGCACCATCATCCGAAACGGCAATCAAGGAAAAGTCGGCGGTGCCTCCTCCGACATCACAGACCAGGATGAGGTCCCCGGCCTCCACTTGTTTGCGCCAGCTGTCGGGGTTGTTCTCGATCCAGGCGTAGAATGCAGCCTGGGGTTCCTCCAGGAGCACAGGTTCCAGAAAGCCAGCAGCTTGTGCGGCTTCGAGGGTCAAGGCCCGTGCGGCTTCATCAAACGAGGCTGGGAGTGTGATGATGCCCTGCAGTTCCTCCCAGGAAAGTCCCTGGGTGGCTTCATTCGCAAAAAAGGCCTGTTTCAGATGCTCGAGAATCAGTCGGGAACTATCGACAGGAGAAAGTTTTTCCACGGCGGCCGCACTTTGCCAGGGCAGAATGGGCGCTTTTCGGTCGGCTTTGCTATGACAGAGCCAGGATTTGGCGGAGTGAATCTGCCGATCCGGAGCCAAGGCTCCCCGATCCCGTGCCGCTTGGCCTACGACCTGGGCGGGAGAGCCATCCCAAGGCAGGGAAAAACTGCCTTCGGGGAATTCCCCCTCCAGAGGCAAAAACAGAGAGGAAGGCAGGGTGCGCTGGCGCATGCGGCTGTCCGGAGACGCCGCCTGTTCCAAGTCCAGGGAAAGCACATCGGCTTCCCGGGCCAGCGACATGGCACAGTTACTCGTTCCTAAATCAATCCCCAGAGCATGTGTTTTCATGAATCCCGCTTTCTCCCCCGCATGAGAAATCGCAATCCAAAACGAAATCGATTTCTATGAGAAGGTCGTTTTTCGGGGGAAACACTTCGAATTTGTCATTTTTCCCGTCTTGGCGCTACAGGCTTTGAGGGAAAAAGGAATCGGATTTTCCGCCGCGGTCGTTATGGAGTCCTGAACCCAATTTTCAACCGGAGGTTTTTGTATGTCAGATCGTTGTGCACGTGCGTTGCTGAGTGTGTCGGATAAAACCGGACTGCTGCCCTTTGCTATGGGCCTGGCCGAACAGGGCGTGGAATTGCTTTCCACGGGCGGGACGGCCCGGATGCTGCGGGAAGCAGGACTGAGCGTCAAGGATGTGTCTGAATTCACCGGCTTCCCGGAAATGCTGGATGGTCGTGTGAAAACGCTACATCCGAAGGTGCATGCGGGGCTGCTCTACTTGCGTGACAACGAGGAGCATCAGCAGACCATGACCGAGCATGAGCTGGAAGGCATCGATCTGGTTTGTGTAAACCTCTATCCCTTTGAAGAAACCGTGGCCAAAGAAGGCGTTAGTTTCGCGGAAGCCATCGAGCAGATTGATATTGGCGGCCCGACCATGCTGCGCTCTGCGGCCAAAAACATGAAATTCGTGACCGTGATCACCGATCCGGCGGATTATGATGTGGTGCTCGAGGAATTGCGCAGCAACAACGGAAACACCCATGAATCCACCCGGCTGCGTTTGGGTCAGAAAGTATTCGCCCGGGTGGCCTCCTACAATGCCGCGATTGCCGGCTGGCTCGCCGAAAACACGCCGGGGCTGGAAGAGGCCAATGCACCGTTCGTCCGTTGCTTGAATGAGAGCCGCAGCCTGCGCTATGGTGAAAATCCTCACCAGGCCGCCAAGCTCTATGTGGAAGCTCCCGGTGAAGAGGCCTGTATTGCCCATGCCGAAGTGCTGCATGGTAAGGCCATGTCCTACAACAACTACCTCGATGGCCATGCCTCCCTGGAAGCCGCCCGCGAGCTGGTGGGTGTACCGGGTGCCTCTATTATCAAACACACCAACCCCTGTGGTTTCGCCACCGGTGAAACCCTGCGCGAAGCGCTGGAAGCTGCCTGGGCCGGCGATCCGGTCTCTGCCTTTGGTTCTGTCATTTCTGTGACCGTGCCGGTGGATCTGGAAGCCGCGGAATTCCTCGCCCCCCGTTTTGTGGAAGTGATTATTGCGCCCGATTTCACCGAAGAGGCTCTCGCCCGTCTGACCCAGAAGAAAAATCTGCGTCTGCTCAAGCTGCATGCGCCGTTCGTCGCTGCGCAGCCCCGTGAGACCCTGCGGGAAATTGGTGGTGGTGTCCTCGTGCAGATGCGCGACATCGAAGTGATGCAGAATTGGGAGGTGAAAAGTCAGGTTGGTTTCCCCGACAACCTCGCCAAATTGGCGGAGTTTGGGGTGAAAGCCTGCAAACACGTCAAATCCAACGCCATTCTGCTGGTACGCGAATACGCACCCGGTCGCTTCCAGACCTTAGGCATGGGAGCCGGTCAGCCCAATCGGGTGGATTCGGTGAAGAAACTCGCGATTGCACGTGCTCACGAAAACATCCGCCTGATGCACGAAGCCGGCGAGGGCGGCGATCTGGATCTGGAAGCCTTCCAGGAAAAGATCATGGGCGAGTGCATGCTCATCTCCGATGCCTTCTTCCCCTTTGCGGATAATATTGATGCCGCGAACGAAGCCGGCATTCGCTATATCGTCGAGCCCGGTGGGTCGGTTAAAGATGACGAGGTGGTTGCGGCCTGTGATAAATACGGCATCGCCATTGCCTTCACCGGTATGCGTCATTTCCTTCATTGATGCGTTTGCTTGCGTTCATCCTGGTCCTCCTCCTGCTCAGCGGCTGCGGCCGCATGAGCCAGGTGGAACCCGGCCGCGCTGCGGTTCGGGAGGAGGGAAGGATTGCGCGGGTCTATCCTTCGGGAGAAGCCGCCCGCGAAGAACGGCACGGCCGTTGGAGAGGCTTGCGGGAGGATGGCAGCCGCGCCTGGGAATTGCACTACACCCGCGGAAATCCCAGCGGACCCTATCGGGAATGGGATGAGGCTGGTTCCTTAAGGGCCACCTGGTCCTATGACTGGGATGGCAACTTTCAGGGTTGGGCCCGCTGGTATGATGACTTTGGCCAGGAAATCTACAAAATGAAGTTTGAGGAAGAGGGGCCACGACCGGATTTTGATCCCATCGGGAATGCCTCTGGCCTGCGAAGCTGGGCGGAAGCGCTAGAGAACACAGAGCAGGCAGGGGATGGGGATGCCCCCTAAGACTGCCTCCTTTTATTAAGCATAATTATCATCTTATTCTTTCCTGCATGGCCTTGGCTTGTTGGGTTTTGATGAAGCCAATTCCAGATCGCTCTGAAAGAGCGACCGGATCCCAGCCCAGGCTGCAAGCCTGGGTCCTTTATTTCACTAAAATCCGAGCATGCTGAAGGTGTGCTAGAATACCATGCCGTGATGATTCTTGCGTTCCTTCAAAGTGCCTAGTCGTTTATGGGATGATTCCCCAGAGCTTCCCTGGCCGTGGCTCGCGCCACGGGCGGCTGGCGCTCCGGGCTAGTATTCTGGGGGTCCTTCAGATCCCCCGAAGCCAACTAGACGATCTGCTCAGAGGACTCCAGCTGGTCGTATCGCATCGCCGGATTGCCGGGGAGCTCTGCATCGGGGAGCGTCCCTGAGATTATGACCCAGCTTCGCATATCCCCTTGCAAACACAAGGAATTGGCAATGCTTCCTATATGTCGTACTTGACCTTTGTCTTGCTCCTGATTGAAGGAATCAAAATCTCAGGAGGAGTTGAACATGCCGTACACGATCAATGGATTTGGAACCCAGTACTATGGAAAATCCAACTGTCTGAGTTGGCAGGGCACCTGTGAGGACTGTGGACGACAGGTCAAACTGTCCACCTATGATACAGTGAGCTATTTCACCGTTCTCTTTTTTCCTTTGATTCCCATGGGCAAGAAACGGGTGATGAACGATTGCAGCGCGTGTCGTCGCCATCGTGTGATGCCCTACAAACAGTGGAAGCGCATTGTGGAAGAGAGTGTGGCCAGCTACCACAGTCAGGCAGGAGGCCATGATCAGGAAGAACGCTTTCATCAGCTCATGGAAACTATCATAGGCCTCCAGGCGCTGGAGGCCTTTGAGGCCTTGATGGATGAGCTTCCCTCGGAGGCCTTGCGCAGCTCAAAAAATCTCGCGCTGGTCGCCGAAGCGTACATGAGCTTTCAGCAGTATGATCAGGCGCTGCGTTTTGCGGAAAAAGCCTATAATGCAGAAGCTAGCTCAGAAAATCTGGGCCGATTGATGTATTTGACGGCATGCCATCAGGATGTGTCTCACTTGGAGCGCCTCACCGAACAGGCATTGCTTTCCAGTCCTCCCGATCCGGACTTGGTCATTTTGGGTGTGCAGGGACTCTTGGCATTGGGCCAACAGCAGCAGGTCATGAGCGTACTCAACCGCTTGGATACGGAGAAGCTGCCTCATGAAGCGAAAGAGAAATTGACTGGCTTGATGGCGGTCATGAAAAAACCGAAGGGGGCACTCGCCGCACAACTACGGAAAGAATTCAAAAAACCCAACCTGGTTAAAAGTGGAACTTCCCTGGGAGCACGCATCGCGCAGTTTGCCGCCCCTGCAGTGATTTTGCCCATCTTCTTCCTGATCTTGTGGCGTGGGAATACTGCGGTTCCGGATGCGAACCTGTACCTGGTGAACGGACTTCAGGTACCATACACCCTGAAGTTGAATGGGGAAGAACATAAGCTGCGGCCGGACTCCAGTCGACGTATCCACGTGAACGCAACAGAGCTCACCTGGTCTGTGGAATCCACGGCGGCTCAGCCTGTGTTCCTGGAAGAGGGTTCAAAACGCCTGCATTTCAGTTTTTGGGATCGAGTGTTTGGGGAGGGCGGGACGCATGTGTTGAATCCCGATGCCAGTGCCCCGTTGTTCTACTCCCGGATTCAATACCGGACCGAATCCACCCTGCACTTGGCAGCGGATCCGGAATACCGTTTCGATGTGGGCAAGGCCTATCGTCGCTACCGGGTCGATTACGCCTTCCGGGAATTCCCGGAAGAAATTGATCTGGGAGATAGTACCTCCGCCTGGCGGGATGGTGTGGAGTTGATGGAGGATGCGGAGATCACCGAGATCTACGAGTGGATCTACGAAGATCAGAGTGAGGCGAGCGCAAATACTTGGGTGCAGTCACGGGCCTTGGCTTATCCCAACGATTTTGTGGCCCTTACCATCGCCTTTGCTGTGGGCAATGAGCAGGAGTTATGGGAGAAGTTGAGGCCTGCACTGGAACATCGGCCTATGCTCGTGGAACTACACCGATACTATCAGGAGGCGAAGAAGCAGGAGTTGGGTTTGGCGGCCTTGGAGGCGAAATATAAAGCCATCGTTGCTGCTGCGCCTGAGGATGCGAACGCCCGTTACCTGTATGGCCGCATCCTCAAAGATCCCGCATCCGCGGAGACACAGTTCTTTAAGGCAGCGATTGAGTTGGATCCTCCTTCGGCCTACGCCTTTTACGCCTTGTCCTATGCTGAATTGTGCAAAGGAAAAGGGCAGGAAGCCTTAGGCTATCTGGAGTCTGCTTGAGATTCCCCCGAAAAAGTAGA
>DIYK01000012.1 GCA_002429005.1 Verrucomicrobia bacterium UBA6056 | reverse complement strand
GGCGCCATCCTGGCGCCATCCTGGCGCCATCCTGGCGCCATCCTGGCGCCGACCTGCAGAGCCCAGGAGCCCAGGAGCCCCAAGCAAAACCGAAACAGCCGCATCCCGCGGCGGCCTCAGGCAAAAATCCCGCTCCGAACCCATCCGTCTCCAACCCCACGTACGCGTACACGTACTCGTACGCGTACTCGAATCCAAAACGTTCCCTCAACCGAAGCCACCAACTCATTCCCCCAACCCAAACTCAACAACCCCAACCCTACAACCCCAGCCCAAGCCAAACCCCAGCTCTCCGGAAAAAATTGTATATCCCATCCATAAAATGCGTATTTTACGCACCTGTGTACTTGAAAGCCGTCGAAAACTTCGTCAAGATCCTCATTCACATTGGATCTCGTCATGAAATATCTAATCTTCATTTCTCTTCTGCTTGCCCCTCTGTTTGCGGCGGAACCTGAAGCGGCGGAACTCACCCGTCACCTTGAACGCCTGCAGGCCGAGCGTGAATTATCCATGCTGCGTCTGGGCACTCAGTACCGGACCGCGTTGGAACGGGGTATGCAACAGGCCACTCAGGCCGGCAACCTCGACCTCTACACTGCGTTGGAAAGCGAAGTCTCCCGTTTTCAGGAAAACCCGGGCATCGACGAAGCAGCCAGCGAACCCGAATTTCTCATTCGTATGCAAGGCACCTACCGAGAGCGCGAGGCAGAAATCCTGAGAGAGTATTACCGCAAGCTGCTGCAGCTGTCCTCTGAATGGGACCGGCACTTGCAGCAACTGGAGCGTAGCTATGTGCAGGAAGGCGATATGCCCAAAGCCAAGGCCACTCGCGAGGAACGCCTGGCCTTTCAGGAGGGGCCCGAACAGCAGGAGGCCCGTGATTGGTTGGCCGCCCAGCCTCAACCCAATCCGCAGCCTCAACCGGAACGCATAGAAGCGGTCGCAGGCCGTCCAGTACCGGTTGCCCGGGCCACCGAACCCGCGTTCCTGAGTGAACTCCCCCTGTTGGATAGCAAAACCGCTCATGGAAAATTGGGGCTGAATGGAGAAATGGGCTACGGGAAAAAAGGCAAGATCCCCAGTATTCGGGGCGAAAAGCTTTTAAAAAGTGTTTCCATGTTTCCTCCCGAATCCGGGAAAGCTCATGCCGATTTTAATCTACAAGGCGCGTACCGTAACCTCAGTGGGGCCGTGGGCCTGAATGGTGGATCTGCACGACGCCTTGGCGGAAAGGTGATTTTCCGTGTCTACGGTGACGGCCGCCTGCTCTGGCAATCCAAAGACTTCAAGAAAGGCTCGGAGCCTCAAAAGTTTAAAATCTCGGTAGCCGGGATCCGCAGCCTTCGCCTGGAGGCGGAATGCCCAGGGAGCAACAAACAGGCGCGTACCCTGTTTATCGAACCCAAAGTTTGGTAAACACAAAAGCACTTCGATCTCAGGATTTCCTTCTCTTCCGGGGAATTCCGGATTTTTTACAGAGTCAGGTCTTCTAAAAATACCTGCTTTTACCCGATTTTTCGCCTTTTCGGCCAAAAATGTTTCGAGTTTGTCAGGAAAAAGTCCCTGTGGACGTTCTGTTCTTGATTCCTGCTTCGAATCTCGCAGAAAGGATACTCGGATTGGATCGCCTATGAAACGCATACTCTCTCTCACATTGACCCTATTGTTGCTCCCTTTGATTGCACAGGAGGAGGATACCCGTGTTCTCTATGAGAAAGCCATGTCCCGTCTGGAAACGGAACGGGATCTTGCTTTGCTACGTCTTGGCACCCAGTATCGTGGTGCCCTCGAGCGGGGGATGCAACGGGCGGTTCAGGCCGGAAATCTCGACCTGCTCACGGCCTTTGATGCTGAGAATAAACGTTTTCAGGATAACCCGGGCATTCCTGAGCCGCTCAGTGAACCTGAGCCGCTGGTGCTGATTCAGCAGACCTACCTGCAGCAGGAGATCCAAATCCGCCGCACCTATTTCACGGGAACCCTGAACGCTGCCGCCGAGTGGGATCGTCAGCTGCAACTTCAGGAAAAAGAACTGGTTCAGGGTGGCGAAGTTGAAAAGGCGATGGCCTTGCGTGAGGAGCGGAAGAGTTTTTCCGGCTCGGAGGCACTGGAAGAGGCCCGAAGCTATTTATCCAGCCATGAGCTTCCCCAGCAGGGGCAGAGCATCCGAGTACCGGTTCGTTTGCAAGAGCCAACCTTTCTCAGCGAAATGCCCTTGGTGGGCAAGAAAAAGGGGCATGGGGATATCGGGCTGAACGGCAAACGGGGCTGGGGGCGCGCCCGGAGGGATGTTACCCGTTCGCAAGGCAAGAAAGTGGAGCACGGAGTGAGCATTCACCCGCCCAAAGAGGGCAATGCCTATGCCGACTTTGAGCTGGGCGGGAAATATTCTCAACTCAGCGGCAAAGTCGCGCTGAATGCCAATGCCAACAAAATGATTGGCGAAACCGTCTTTTTTCGCATTTACAGCGATGGCAAAAAAATCTGGGAATCCGAAGCCTTTCAAAAAGGATCCGAGCCTCAGGAGTTCAAGGTACAGCTTCCCGGCACCCAGGTACTGCGCCTCGAAACCTATTGCCCAGGGGTGCATCACGCGGCTCATGCGCTGTTTATTGATCCGGTATTACGCTAGTGGATCAAAATCAATGAGTTAGCTCTGGCTTCATTTTCGTAATGAGAATGAATTCTCATGAGCTGGACCCGATTGATGGTTTTACAGAAGCTGCAGGACAGGGTAGCTCTATTTTATTCACCGTCTCTGATTTCGTTCCATACTCATGAAACCTCTTCTCGTTTTACTTGCCTGTTCTGCGCTCCTGATGCTGTCTGCTCAGGACCCCCTGTCCTCACCGGCTTTTGATGAAGCCCAACTTCGTATTGAAGCCGAACGGGATCTGGCCCTGCTGCGATTGGGAACGCAGTATCGTTCTGCCTTGGAACGGGGGATGGATCGGGCGATCAATCTGGGAAATTTGGATTTGTTCACCGCCTTGGAGGCGGAGAACAAGCGTTTTCAAGAGGCGCCGGGCATTCCCAATCCGGTCGAAGCTCCGGATGCCTTGCTTCGTATTCAGGAAACCTATTTGCAGCAGGAGATCCAAATTCTCCGGAAGTATTACAGTGGATATTTGAAAGCGGCTGGTTCTCTGAACCTGCAGTTGCAGCAGCAAGAGAAAAAGAAAGTTCAGGACGGGGATGTAGAGGGGGCTATGGCCTTGCGGACGCAACGGGAAGAACTCTCGACGTCGGAGTCGGTGATGGATGCCCAGGAATTTCTCGCCAATCACGCCCCGGAAGAAGCGGCCACCCGCCGCATCAACCCCGTTGGCCTGCGTCCACCGAGCTATCTTTCCGATATGGAGGTCAGCAAACATAAGGTCGGTTACGGTAGCATGGGCTTGGGCGAGGAGATGGGGTATGAAAACCGCAAGGTGCGGGTGGATGGCGAAGATGTAGAACATGCGATCTCCCTGCATCCGCCGGCAAAGGGCAAAGCCTTTGCCGAATTTGAACTGGGCAAACGCTACACACAGCTCGAAGGGAAAATCGGGCTCAACCAAAGCGCCGTCAAGCGGATGCAGTCACCCGCCCTTTTCCGGGTATACGGAGATGGGGAGGAGCTTTGGGTCTCCGAGCCTTTCCACAACGACGAAAAAGCCAAAGCCTTCAAGGTGAATATCCGCGGCGTCGATGTGCTTCGCTTGGAAATTCAAAGCACCGGAGCCAACGGCTCCGCCCATACGGTCTACATCGACCCCAAAGTACGCTGATCCAGTGTAGTCCGCCTTGCAGATCGTCTATTTTGCTTCAGACCCGGTCCTCGACATCAGAAGAGACTGTCAGAGTCCCGCCTTCATCTCCCGGAACCCATCCTACGCGTACCCGAAATCCGGGGTCTCCACAAAGAGCACAGGAGTAGATACCCCTCAGAGTAGCTGTCGGCCCCGCCTCCGGCGGGGTTACTTCAGGCCACAGACCGCATCCCCAGCTGAAGAAGGCATCCGGAGAGGCCGTGATTCGTGTGTTCCTTCAGAGCGCTGAGCACTGGGGTTTTTATGGGCCTGTTTCCTTGAGCTTCCTATTGCGCCGGTATCCTTGATATCCTCCAGATCCCTGCCAACAAAATAGACGATCTGTAAGGCGGACTCCACTAGCTTGCTACGCTGACCCCATTTCTTCTCACATTTAGATTTGGATTTATTTCAGGATCGATCAACATTGGAGCCTCAACGTTTACTTTCCCGGAGACACTATGAAAGCCCTGATCCTCCTCCTTGCCTTTTCTGCTTTGTTTCGCTCTGCTACAGCGGCTGAACCGATTCAGTTGTCCATCATGCCCGGATTGGCATGGCATAACCCTCAAAAAGACATCAGCGGCTTCCGTCTGGGGATCTGGTCAGAGAGTGCGAGTTTCAAGGGCTTAGACCTCAACCTGGGTCAGCAGACCCGCGGGGATTGGAGTGGTTTGGGCTTTGCCTTCTACAATCAGGTGGATGGGGATATGCGCGGATTGCAGTTTGCCCCCTTTGGTATGAACTACACCCGGGGGGATGCCTATGGGTGGAGTTCTGCCAGTTTTTACAGTCGGATCGACGGTGAAATGAACGGCTGGCAAAGTGCCATTTTCAGCTACAGCATGAAGGGCGTAAACGGCTTACAGAGCGGCCTCGTCTCCATCAGTGGTGACACCCATAACGGGGTGCAGTTGGGATGGTTATTCGCGGAAAACCAGGGTCAGCTGAATGGATTGCAGGTCGGCCTGATCAATCGCAGCCAGAGCGTGAGCGGCCTGCAGCTGGGTCTGGTCAATCTCACCCAGAACATGAATGGGTTTCAGGTAGGCTTGATCAACGTAATCGAAAACAGCCCCTTGCCCTTTTTTCCCTTTGTGAATGCAAAATTCTAAAGCAGAAAAAGTCCAAACCGGATATTGACAGGTTCAGCCTTGTTCCTTTATAACAGCTGACCCGATTTACGGTACGTGAAACCTGAAAATTCACGACCCGAAGAAACATTCTTCAGGTGGCTCGGTAGCTCAGTTGGTAGAGCAGAGGACTGAAAATCCTCGTGTCGGCGGTTCGATTCCGTCCCGCGCCACCATTTTTTTTGCCCGGATAGTATGGTCGACTGAAACAGGGACCTAAGGGACTGAAGAGACCAAAGGGAATTCCCCTAAGCCTAGGCCAATTCCTATGCCAAAACAACGGCCAACCGAAAACCGGTAACCCCAACTTTCCTCTTCCCTGCAGAGAATCTCCCCCCAAGCTGGACTCCTGACTCCTGACTCCTGACCCCTGACCCCTGACCCCTGACCAATGACTCCTGACCC
>DIYK01000010.1 GCA_002429005.1 Verrucomicrobia bacterium UBA6056 | reverse complement strand
CGTTGTCAGGACTGTAGCAAGCTAGCTTGCGAAAGGCCAGAACGCGTCTCGATAAAGCGGCGTTGACGCGCCTCCGGCGCACAAGTCTGAAGGCGAGCAGAGCCGACGGCGGATTGACGCCGTGAACATCATATTCTTTTGATAACCGTCCAAGCTGTTCGAAAAATTGAGATGATAGTTCAATAATTGGAGATACGTGTAAAATAAATACATTACTCCTCTGACCTCAGGTTTGGTCGGGCCTAAACACCAAATAAAATACACCGATATAAATGGCCGCAGAAGCAACAAACATCACCCATGTACTGACTCGGTCATTCTTGGTTAGCGCAACTGAAACCAGAAATCCGGGATAGTGATAGAACATATAGAACACAACCGCGAGTCTCCAAAAACCTGAGTCATATGACTCATTATGAATCAAAGCCCACTTTTTCATTTCCTTTTCCGTAAGATCAGCGGGTAGCCTTCCTGCTCCAAAAACCTTTGCAAACCTTTTGCTACGAAGGAACTCAAAAAGAAACATTGAGGCGAATAGAATTAGTGAAAGTCCAAGATAGATTCCCGATGCAAAATAGAATTTATTCATTCTTTTGGGATAACCATAGTGAGTAGCTGGATCTAGGCATAGCCTGGATGTTGGCTATCTCGACTGGTTCGCTCCTTCCCTTTCGAAGAATAATGAAGCGTTAGTGAAGTAAATCATGCAGCAGATAAAACCACCAGAAAGTGCCGAAAGTCCGCCGATGAATGCTTCGATTGGGTAAATGAAATATCCTGACGCAAATAGCTGATATAACGCCACGATTACCCACATCGTGATATACAGGAGCCTTGCCCATTTCTTCATAAAAAGAAGGCCAAAGAAGGCGACAATTCTTATTGCTATATACGGCCAAAATAAGGCGTAAGCCAGTGATGCCATAGGATACGAAATATACTGGTCAGCCGCATACCGAAGTATGCTCTCAGGTGTCAGAGACATGTGTATGAACGTGAGGAAAGTAGAAAGGACGTAAAGGGCCAAGTCTACTCCGACTATCGCCTTGAAGTCTCCGGGAGAAAAAGCTTCTGGGAACTCTACCTTTTTATCTTCTGTTTTCGGCTGAGAGGGCTCATCATCCAGCAACTTCAATGCAGCTTCGTAATCGGATTCAATCACTTGTAGGCGAATGCCTGAATATACGCTGAGATGGGGTAATGCCGAAGATGCCGACACTTCGTCAGGGATAAACGATTCGATTCCATTCGATCCAAGCCAAGACTGGCCAAGAAGTGCATCACTGATGTTTTGGTATGTCTTGACGGTTTTCATGTTCTTTCAGCGGAAAAGGTGGCGCTCGCCGGCGCTGGCTGGACTGTAGCACGCGAGGCGTGTGGAAGTCCAGACTGCGTCCGGAGGGGTGGCGATGATCTGACGTCGAGCGTAGCCGACGGCGGATCAAGGGTACCGACCGAAGTCATTGGTCATTTTGTTTCTCACAATTTTACGCTGGCCGGACTCGCGTCAGCGAGTTCGGGTGGTTGATCTTGTTGAGAAAAGATTCATAATTTCTACAGAGCTAAGAGGGTTACTTTCGATATCCCGAATCCGAAGCTCTTCACTGTAATTTCGCAATATGGAGTTAAGCCTACAAATACCATGTTTCTCCGCTAAGGCTTCGATATAGCTTTGTGTAAAAGCAGGGATAAAGTTACCGTGATCAATAGGGTCCCCCCACTCAAAACTTTGTAGTGTTGCACGGTTAAGGGAATTTTCTAGATGTACGAAAGCAAATTCTACTTCCGTAAAACACCATGAAATTAATATGTGACGGTCAGCGGGCCGAGCTGACGCGACCCGTATCCATTCCTCATCTTCGGAGTATACTTTACCTATCCTTTTACTTAAAGCTGTTTCAGTGACTTCACCATACTTAAAGGGTATTCCAAATATACAAGAGGCCGTTTTTTGTTTCCCAGTTTTCGAGCTCCAATAAACTGCCCACTGAGGAAGGAATTCGTACGAAATTAAGCCTATTGCTGCCATGACAAATAGAGCAATCAGTTTCCAACGCTTTTTCATATTGAACGCACAACGATTACGATAGCCGGACTCGCGTCAGCGAGTTCGGGTGGTCTGGTTATAAAAGATTCGGAGCATAATTTGGTTTACCGTATGTACCTTTTCATTTTAGGCAGATCCAACTCATATTTTTTCTGCCATTCAGCTAATGGGATAAAAGTTTCCTCTGTGCTATCATCAAAATATACCCACCCATCGCACGCATCAGATAGTTTCTTTAATTCATGTATATGTTCTTCTTGAATTTGGAGCCTGCCATAATTTTTAGGTCCTTCGAGCACAGCCTCCCAAAGAGCATACTCCAAACCTTTCATCCAACCGGCGTAATAAGCTTCCTCAGATTTCCCGCTCATATATTCAGCTAATTGTTTTTGTTTGGAGTTCATCGGTGTTGGAATTGCGATTAGGTTCTGCGGGGCCAAAGCATGAAGGTTCGCAGTCCCCTTTTATTCTGCCCTACAGTAATTCTTCGAAATCTTCAGCAATTTGGTTGATGTTTCCAGTCTCGTGGTCCCACCAATAAATGGCATCCCGTAGAGTCGTGGTGTTTTCTGTTGGGATGAACACAAGTTGATCCCCACCATCATTGGCACCGATTGCGATTGCTTTCTCGGGAAATCCAGTTGAGCCACGAGCAGCTGCCGTTTCTCTCACGATGTCGTTGCACGTGCGCTTCAACCGCTTCATGTCCGATGTATCCATGAAAGGATAGAGATTCCAGAAATCTGGGGGTGTTTCGACCGATCCTCCATTTTCATGCATCATTTTGTTCCGAAACGAAGCCGGGAATACGACGCCGAGTTTCTGTTCGGTCTGCTTGATGTATTTTTCTTCAACAGGAAATGGCATGCTGAGCTTCCTTCATGATCTGACAGAACCAAGTGATTATCAGATTTTCTGATATTCACCCTGTAGGGGTAAATATCGAAACAGATAAAGGTTATAATTTAATAAGATAAGTTAATTTCCCGTTTTGATATTCACCATTATTCTCAAAACAGTCACTACAGGCAAGGAATTAGGATGAGCTGCGGAGTGATTTCCTGTGTCTGAACAAAAGCTGATGCATGTTAAAGTAGATACGTCTACCTGATTTAGGGCGCCCCCCCCTTTCCTCAAGGGCCAAGAGGTGGCATTGGGTGAGGAGTCCCATTTGGGTTCACGGAATGCATGTTCCGATGTTCGGAAAATGCCTCCGGGAAAGGTTCCGATGTTCGGAAAGGCTATGCTACAGGCCTAGTAACGAAACAGCGCGGATCCGAGGATCCACGCTGTTTGGTCTTGGCCAGTATGCTTGTCTTACTGACAGGCTTCGCACTCTTCGCCATTCATCATGGCTTCGAGGCTGCATGCCTTTTTCTCGGCTTCTGTGAATTCTTTTTTCGCAGGAGCTTCTTTTTTCTTCACGCTCACGGTGGCCTTCTCAATGTTGGAGGCTCCCAGGGTGCGCAAATAGTAGGTGGTCTTGAGACCGCAGCGCCAGGCGGCTCGATACATGTGACTGAGCGTCTTCAGATCGGGTGTGCCCAGGAAGAGGTTGACCGACTGAGCCTGATCGATCCATTTCTGGCGTCGGGCTGCGGCACGGACGATATAGTCATAATCGATACCGAAGGCCGTGGAGTACTTGCGTTTCAGGTCTTCGGGTACGCCCTCAATTTCGGTGAGTTCGCCATCGAAGTACTTGAGGTTGTCCCGCATCTCCTGCGTCCACAGTCCGCGGCTCTTGAGGTCGCGTACCAGCTCGCCGTTGAGTACAATGAAGTCGCCAGAGAGGTTACTCTTCACGAAGAGGTTTTTGTACACCGGCTCAATACAGGGGGTGGTGCCCATGATATTGCTGATGGTCGCGGTCGGAGCAATGGCCAACACGTTGCTGTTGCGCATGCCCTGAGACTGGATTTTATCCCGCAGCGGGCTCCAATCCATCTTACCGCCACGAGGCACATCCACGGCCACACCGCGTTCTTTCTCCAGCAGTTCCAGCGTGTCCGAAGGCATGAGTCCGCGATCCCACTTGGACCCTTTGAAGCTGCTATAGCTTCCACGCTCCTTGGCCAGATCGCTGGAGGCTTCGTAGGCGTAATAAGCAATGGCTTCCATGAACTCGTCATTGAAGGCAATGGCTTCTTCGGAGGCAAAGCTCTGGTGACGTTTGAACAGGGCGTTGGCCAGTCCCATAACCCCCAGCCCCACCGGACGGTGACGCAGGTTGGCCGTGCGGGCGGCTTCGGTCGGATAGAAGTTGATGTCGATGACGTTGTCCAGCGCACGCAGGGCCACGCGAATGGTGTCACGCAACTTATCGTGATCCAGGCTGCCGTCCTCACGCAGGTGCTGATCGAGTACCACAGATCCGAGGTTACAGACCGCAGTCTCCTCATGGCTGGTGTTCAGCGTAATCTCCGTACAGAGGTTGCTGCTGTGAATCACACCGGCATGGTCCTGAGGGGAACGGATGTTACAGGGATCTTTAAAGGTGATCCAAGGGTGTCCGGTTTCGAAGAGCATCTTGAGCATCTGTTTCCAGAGTTCAATCGCCGGAATTTTCTTCCCGTAGATCTTACCGGCTTCCACCTGACGCTCGTAGTACTCGTAGCGTTCCTGGAAGGCCAGGCCATAGAGCTCATGCAGGTCAGGGGCATCACTGGAGCGCAACAAGGTCCAATCTTCCCGGGCCTCCATGCGCTTCATGAACAGATCCGGAATCCAGTTGGCGGTGTTCATGTCATGGGTACGACGACGCTCGTCACCGGTATTCCGGCGCAGTTCGAGGAAATCGAAGATATCGCTGTGCCAGGTTTCGAGATAGGCACAACCGGAACCGCGACGTTTACCACCTTGGTTGACCGCAACCAGCTGATCGTTGTGCAGTTTCAGGAAGGGAATCACGCCCTGGCTCTCGCCGTTGGTTCCTTTGATGTAGGAACCCGTACCCCGCACAGAGGTCCAGGAACCGCCCAGCCCCCCTGCCCACTTGGACAGGAATGCATTTTCGGAGATCCCGCGGATCATGATGCTCTCGATGCTGTCATCCACTTTGTAGAGATAGCAGGAGGAAAGCTGACTGTGAAGTGTACCTGCATTGAACAGGGTTGGTGTGCTGCTGCAGAATCGGCGGCTCTTGTAGAGGTTATAGAGCTGTACCGCCCAGTCCTCACGGGCCTCCGGTTCTTCGATGAACAGCCCCATGGAGACACGCATCCAGAAGAACTGCGGGGTTTCCAAACGACGCTGGGGACCGCTCTTGTCGATCAACAGGTACCGATCGTAGAGGGTCTGAATTCCCAAGTAATCAAAACCGAGATCGGCACTGGGATCCAGAGCTTCGCCCAGTTTATTGGTGTCAAATTCCAGTAGTTTGGGGGAGAGACGCTCCAGTTCAACGGCGCGTTCCAGATAGCTGCGGAATCCACGGCGATGTGCATCACGCAAGCTGCCAATTCCATCCTGCAGAATATCCCAGTCCAGCACCTCTTCGTAGATGTAGCTGAGCAGAATGCGTCCGGCGAAGCGGGCGAAGTCCGCATCCCGTTCGATCATGGATTTTGCGTTCAGCAGGATGGTCTTTTTCAGATCTTCCGCGGAAAGTTCATCAAACACGGAGCGGCGGAGTTCGTTTTCGATTTCCACCGGGCTCATATCCAGGTCGAGTCCAAGGATGGCAAAACGGATACGGGCGCGCAGGTCTGCACCGTCCCAGAGGTAGGAACTGCCATCGTTGCGAGTCACGCGAACAAAGACATCCTGCTCTTCTTCCGCTTCCGGTTCTTCCTGGCTCCGCTGGGCAGCGCGCTGAGCGCGGTAGAGGATGTAGGTTTCAGCCACTTTGAAATGGCCGGACTTCATCAGCTCTTCCTGCACCATGTCCTGCACATCTTCAATGTGCACCAAACTCAGGCTACCCTCTTTCACGCGTTGAGTCACCGCACGGGCGACATCCACTGCCGCTTCACTGTCGAGGTGCAGGGCCAGGAAACTTTTCCGAACCGCGATTTCGATTTTATCTTCTTTCCAGGGCACCAGCTGACCATTCCGTCGCAGCAGTTGCGTGGCGGGTGGTGTCGTTTCGTTGATGCTGTCCTGTTCCAAGGCGCGGTGAGTCAGGAGGGAGCGGGCCAGGTCGTAGTTTTCCAGGCGGACCAAGGCTTTCTCAATCGCCAGGTGCAAGTCCTGACGACTGACCGTCCGCACACCGCGGGATTCAGCCAGCCCCTGCAGGACCTCGCCTACACGGTTGGTGATTTCGAGAACCATCTTACGGTTGTTCTCACTGAAAATCTCCTGCTCCTGCTCACGGCTGAGCAGCAGCGTCGTCAACGCGTCGCCTACAATCTCAGCGACATCGGAGGGCGCATAATCACGCTCGCCGCCCACGGCATCGAGGCGCAGTCCCTGTACAATTGACTGTGCTTCGGCTTCACCTGCAACGACATCCGCCCAATTGAATCTGGAGCGGTCGCCCTGCTGATGGGCGTGTTGTTTGAGTCTCTGATCTTCCTCAAACGTTTTATTCGAACGAATCATGTGCGCTTTCCTCCTCGGTCTAAAATATTAAAGTTCGTCGTCGTCCACCGCGGCCAGAGCAGAGGATTTCTGGTACTCGGTCACGCGGCCTTCGAAAAAGTTCTGTTCTTTTTTGATGTCCATCATCTCCGCCAACCAGGGGAAGGGATTATCCACTCCGGGGTTCAGCGCCTGCAGGCCACAGCCTTCCAGACGGCGGTCTGCGATGTAATCAATGTACTGGTTAAATTCTCCCTGACTCAGACCCACGGCATTGGTGGGCAGACAGTCGGCGATAAAGCCTTTTTCGAGCACGATCGCCTCTCGCATCAGTTCGCGGAGTTCGTTCTTAAACTCGTCGGTCCAAATGTGGGGATTTTCATCTTTCAGCGCCATGAGCAACTGACGCAGCAGTTCGATGTGGTTGGATTCATCACGCAGGGTATAACGGAACATCTGGCCGATGCCCGGGAATTTGTTCTGGCGATACAGGGCGAGAATCATCCCGAAGAGCCCATAGAACTGAGTTCCCTCCATGCACTGGCCAAAGAGGAACACGTTCTTAGCGAAGAGCTTCTGATTTTCCGGATCGGTCAGATCCAAATCCCGGCGCAGGGAGCGGGAGACCTTCATCACAAATTCATTTTTGCGGGTGATGGTGGGAATATCCTCAAACATCGCCTCACACTCGTGGGGGTTGATGCCCAGAGAGCTGATCATGTAGAGCAAGCTGTCGGCATGGATATTCTCTTCCTGGGCATGACGGCCCAGGACCAGTTTCAGCTCGGGAGCGGTCACTTTTTCACGGATCACGTGCAGGATGTTATCCCCGACAATGCCTTCCGCGGCGCTGAAGTAGCCAATGCCCATCCGAATGATCCAACGTTCCACATCGCTAAGTTCATCCTGACTCTGCCACTGCTCGATATCCTTCTGCATGGGGATATCTTCCGGCTCCCAGTGGTTGGCCTTCATGGTACGGTACAGCTCGTAAGCCCAGGCGTATTTCAAGGGCAGCAGATTGAAGAAGACGCTTTCACGTCCATTGATGACTTTTTTCTCTGCAAAAGCCTGCTCGGCTTTGCTGTTATCGAGTACAAACTCGCGACCGCCTACACTGAAAGTTGTATCGTTTGCCATGGTGTTGTTGCTTAAACGTTTAGAGATTGGGAAAGGAGTGGCCAGGGTGCCCCTGGAGACCGTCATTGGGATAAACATGTAATCCCGACCCCTAGGGGCTGTCAACAACCTACCACAACATATTGTGCTTTTTCCAAAAAAACCCAATAAACACACGATCTGTGGTGGCTACACGTCAACAAAATTGACGTAGCTCCTACAGAAATGAAGGACGGCCCGCCTTGGCGGAAAATGCCAAAACAGCCATCCTTGACAAAGGATCAGCTCTCCGGTTGGGGCGCGAATCCGAGAGGTATTTTCTGAACTCGGGCCTACAGGAGCCCTGCAGATGCACTTCGTGCCGTTCTGCGATTGATCTCCCCTCAACTCGTCGTAATGCAGGGACGCATGAAACCCATGACGCTCAAGATTCTGGAACACCAACGGCTCTCCGATGACGCCTACCTGTTGCGCTTGGAGAAACCGGAGTGGACCTGGAAGCCGGGTCAACTGGTGGGCGTCACAGGCAAGAAAGCCCAGGATCAGCGTGACTACAGCATCGCCTCCGGGCCGGAGGACGACAGTCTGGATATTGTCTACCGCTTGATTCCTCACGGAGCGGTCACGCCTTATTTGGTGAATCTGGTCGAAGAGGAAGCCTTGCAGGTCACAGGACCTTACGGTCGTTTCACCTTACGGGATCTCGCCCGACCCATGCTTTTTTGTGCCACAGGCACGGGCATCGCCCCCTGCCGGAGCTACCTTCGAAGCTTCCCAGAACTGAAACTGACCCTCCTGCATGGGGTTCGCTATCAAAAAGATCTCTACTTCCGCGACGAATTTGAAGGACGCTGCCAGTATCTCCCCTTCTGTTCCCGGGAGGATCTGGATGGCAGCTCGGGTCGTATCACCGACGCTCTGAAAGAGATGGAGCTTCCGGAGGGGGCACAGGCCTATCTTTGCGGCGCCAATGAAATGATCTATGAAGCGGAAGAAATTCTGAACCACCGCGGCATTTCCCACAAAGACATCTTCCGCGAGCCCTACTACTACCGGGCATACGACAATTGAAGTCCCTGCCCCGCCTTCAGATCCACGGTCACGGTCTCGCAGGAGCCATGCTGGCTGAACAGGCAAGCCAGCAGGGCTTTCCGGTGAAGGTATACACGGATGCACAAGCCAGTGCCAGTCGAGTGGCGGCCGGATTATTTACTCCGTTGACCGGACGGAACCTGACCCCGAGTTGGCAACTGGAAGAGGCCCTGCCCCGCTTGGAGCCCTTTTACCGTCAGCTGGAACAGGATCTGGGCCTGTCCGTGTTCCATTTCATTCCCTCCTGCCGGATCTTTCGTTCGGAAGAGCAGGCGCAGCGTTGGCAGGAACGGGGTCCCTCTCCCTACGTCAGCGGGGCGATGCAGGTTCCGGCTGGAGTCCGGGCTCCCTTCGGTGCCGTAGAAATCCGCGGCGGGGGCTGGTTGAATATCCCCCCTTTATTGGATGCCTTGGAACGCAAACGGAAAGCGCGTGGAGAATGGCTGGATGCGCCAGAGGAAGCCGACCTGGAGATTGATTGCAGCGGCCAAGCCGCCTCCCGTCACCCTCTCTGGTCTGAAGCGGGATGGCGCAATGCCCATGGGGATATCCTGGATCTGCAGATTCCCGGGCTGGACCCGGGCTGGGTCTATCAGTTTGATCGCTTTCTGCTTCCATTAGGACAAGATCGCTATCGCTGTGGCGCCACCTACTTTTGGCATGAACATCGGCCCCTGCCCCGGGCCGAGGGGGCGCAAGAACTGCTGGAAGACCTGCAAGCGGTCTTGGAGCCTCCCCTTCAACTGCTCGATCATCGCGCCGGCATTCGACCTGTCGCCCTATCTCGAGTCCCCATTCTGGGGGCTCATCCCGACTCGGAACGCCACTACATTTTCAACGGCTTTGGCAGCAAAGGCGTCTTATATCTCCCCTGGCTCAGCGAACGCTTTCTCCAACACCTGAAAGAGCCTAGCCACGAACTCCCCAAAGAATGCCTGGCCTCCCGCCGCATCCTCCGCCAACGCGACCGAGAAATCACCCGGCGGGGGCGGAGGTAGAAGGAGGAAGGAGTCAGTAGTCATTGGTCAGTGGTCATTGGTCATTGGTGAAGAGTCAGGAGTCAGGGGTCAGGAGGGAGGAGTCATTGGTCAGTGGTCATTAGTTGGTTGACGGTTGGCAGTTGGCGGTTGGCGGTTGTTAGGGGAGCTTGCTAGAGCATTTTAATAAAAACTGTAGCCGCAGGGGCGTAGCGAGAGGGGCGAAATCAAGGAAAGCGAAGCAGGAATAGCAACGCTATTTCGATGGAGCTTGACGCGGAGTTCGCTCCTCGCAGTAGCCAAAACGGCTATAGTTTTATTTAATATGCTCTAGTGTAGTCCGCCTTACAGATGGACTAGTTGGCTACAAGGGATCTGAAGGATCCCGAAAATATCAGCCCAGAGCGCAGCTCTGGGGAATTCGTAAATAGATTAAGCGCTCTGAAGGAGCGCAGGAATCATAAATGCATGATCTTCTGGAACGCCTTCAGCGTGCAGAAAGATTGGGCTACCCTTTCCCCGGGTTTCACTCGGGGCTGGTATTCTCCCGCTCTTTCAGAGCGGTAGCTCTGATGCTACAGCAAGAGGAACCACAAAGGGTTCTTCTCCTCCAACAAGGTACAAGCTTTGTTATGAAATACAGCATCTGTAAGGTGGACTCCAATAGCGGTTGCGCAGACGACAGGTCCTACTAACGCGTCATAAGGCGGTGAAGCTTGCTGGCAGTTGCGCAGACGACAGGCCTCCTTCCTCCTGACTTCTGACTCCTGACTTCTTCCCCCCAACTACCCCCCAATACTGGCGTAGGCTTTGGCACAGAGGCGGCCGCTGGCTAGGGCGCCTTGGAGAGAGGGATGGCGTTGATGATCCCCACAGATCCAGACCCCTTCTTCCTGACGATAGCCGAGGCCGGGAAGTTCTTCTTCTTCAAACTTAGGCAAGGCTTCCGGAATGCGGTATTCCCGAAGAAAGCGCCAGCCTTCGATCTCCTCGCCAAACCAGCCCTCCAGTTCCTTCTGGACAGCCGCGGCCAGCGCCTCGCCTTCCAGCTCCGGCAGGCCGTTAATGGAAACCGAGATCAACTCCTGCCCTTCCGGCGCATAGCCTTTGGCCACTTGAGAAGGTAATGCGATCTGATTCACCACGCCTTCGCCACTTCCATTGAGCAGCAACCAGGGCCCCTCTACCGGTGCTTTGTCGCAGGCAAAATACAAACAGGTCACCTCATTCCACTCCCCGGACATTTCCGCCGTATGCCCCAACAACATCGCAGGATCTTCTACGGCGAGAATCACAGCGGCCGCATCACGTTCCTGACCATCTGATAAGCGTACCGTGTTTTTTGACACAGATGCCACGGATTGATTCAGTTTGACGGTCCCGGGTTTCAACCCGGCCAAGAGCTGCTCTGGCAGAGCCTTCATGCCTCCCGCTGGCAGCAAGGCCCGTCCCTGCCCAAACATGGACAACACAAAGTCAAACATCCTCCGGGAGCTGTTCAGGTGGTTCTCCAGGAAAATTCCCCGGAAGAAGGGGGCCAGAAAGCCATCGACAAATTCAGGACTGAATCCATAAATTTTGAGCGCTTCATGCGTGGGAAGAGATTCAGATGCAAAGAGCTCGTCCTCATTCATTTTCGACAAGCGCAAACGCAGTTGCTGCAACTTCACCTTATCGCCAATGGAGCCCACAGGATGCATGAGTGCGGAGCCGCTGTGTTTGGGATGCCGAAAAGGGTCGGCAAATAAACGGCAGGTCTTCCCGTCATACAAATAAGCACCTGAGCCAAAACTTCCTGCCTGCAAGTCCTCCGCATCAAACAGACGCAGGCACTCCGGGTACGCCTCCAACCACACCTGAAAACCGCGATCGAGCATAAAGCCATCGACCTCGTCGCTGCGCACCCGTCCTCCGGCTGCATCCGAAGCTTCCAGGATCTCACAGGACACGCCGCGCTTCTGAAGCTCCAGGGCACAGGCGAGTCCGGCCATGCCGGCACCAACAATCAGGACAGGGGGAATGGAGGCATCACTCATGCCTCCATTGTGGGCTTCATCGCTGAGAATGCAAGTGCCTGTATCTGTTCAGCGTGATTCCTTGAACTTCTTACTCGCCGGCAAGCTGCAACACGCGCTGCAAATGTTCTTCCACAATCGCATCCACCCGCTCCCGATCGGCAGCATTCTGGGCTTCCAACTGCTGCAACTGCTCCCGGACCCGCTCGATTTTCTCTTCGCGTTTGCGCAGGCGTTCTTCTACCCGACTGCGGATTTTCGCCCGCATGGCCTCGGTGGCGGCAGCTTTTTCCTCTTCCGTAGTGGCTTCACGCAGTTGCTTCATTTCCTGATGCATGGGCGCTCCATGACGGGGCTTCGCCATGGGAGTTCCCTGACGGGCAGATTCCATGCGCCGTTTTCGCAGTTCCTGAATTTTCTCACGCATGGCGACACGGAAAGCCTGAGGATCCGATTCCCGCAGGGCGCTGAGACGCTCGTACTCTTCCGGATTTTTTTTCTCCAGATGAGACAGATAGCGCTCCAAAGCAGGACCGGAAAGCTCTGTTCTCCGCTCTCCTTTGGGTCGTTCACGACGCTCCCCAGCTTCGCGGCGGGGCCGCTGGGGCCCCGGGGACTCCGATATACGCGGTTCTGCCAGTTCCTGAGCCGTCAACGGCAAAAGCATCAGACTAAGCCAGAGCCCCTTCATATCGTGTCCTCCAGCTGGAGTAATTCCTCTGCCCAGGCGTCCAGAAGCTCATCCTGCAGTGCATCCAGCAAGGGTTCCTCCAGTAAGGCCAGCTCAGCATCCAGTTCGGCCAGTTCGCTGATCAGAGGATCCTCCTCGACTTCCGACATGACATTGAGTTCCGGACTCTGCACCCGGGGAGGCGCAATCACCAGATGTTCAAAGGTCGGTACCGGTGCCAGGTGATTCCAGAGATTGATCCCTACCAGCAACATCGCCGCGGCAGCGAGGATGAGTTGTAAGCGGGGCAGATGGCGATGCCGGGGGGCTGCCTGAAGAATGCGCTCCCGGTTGAGTTCCGGAATCTCCGGTAACGGAAGCGTTTCTGTGGACCAATGCCCGGCAGATTGCAAAAGCTGCAGTTCTGCGGCCCGGGCCTGTAGCTCCGGGTCCGCCGCCAGCGAGGCTTCCAGCCGACGACGTTCTTCGCCCTGCAGTTCGCCACTTTGCAGCAAAAGCAGAGCCTGTTCGAGATCAGAGTGATTCATGTTCCCTCCTGAAGGGTCTGTTGGATTTCTTCGTAATCAGAGGCCAGAGCCTCACGCAGGTGACGGAGTGCGTACTGCATCCTCGCCAGAGCGGTATTAATCGATACCCCCTGCTGTTCGGCAATGACTTTGAAGGGGGTATCCCCTTCGCTTCGCAATAAATAGACTTCTCGTTGTTCGGGGGGCAATGCGGCCACGGCGTCCCGGATTCGGCCCGCCAATTCGTGATTGCCCGTATTCTGCCGGGGTCCCCGCTCTGTC
Source organism: Verrucomicrobia bacterium UBA6056 (assembly GCA_002429005.1). GTDB lineage: Bacteria > Verrucomicrobiota > Kiritimatiellia > SS1-B-03-39 > UBA6053 > UBA6056. The sequence continues at coordinate 8,868 of DIYK01000010.1, read as the reverse complement.
CCTTGAATAAAGTTTTCCAGCCTCGCGGGTTCCCCTTCCTGGCGGCCCACCGGATCCTGCAGGCTGATATCCGCTTTGCGCTTGCGGGTAAGATCAATGACCCGGTTCCGGGCAATGCGGAACAGCCAGGAGAGCAAGCGGTCGCTTTTATAGCGGTGCAATCCTTTGACCGCCCGCAACCAGACATCCTGAAACACATCCTCTGCGACATGCGGATCCTGTACCATTCCATAAATGAAATGATACAGCGGTTTGCGGGTCTGGTCCACAATGCGTCCCAGGGCCTGCACATCACCGTTCCGGTATTCCAACAAATCGCGTTCAAGGGAAACTGCCTCCATACAGATATACTCTACAAACAAATGAACGGAGATGTATGCGTTTTATTGCCGAATGTGCAAAAAATTCCTACAAGAGTGCCAAGAAGGATCGAAATAGCGCGGTGTAGGCGGATACGAGCGACTCAACCAGGATGGGAATTCCTTGGGTAAAGGGCTCTGCGGCGCTGAAAACGAGGCCCAGATTGAGAAACAGAAGGTTGCCGAGCAGGATAATGGGCAGGGCTCCGATCCAGCCACTCTCATCCAGATCGCTCTGATGCCCGGAGAGAGCATAGAGGGTAAAGGAAATATGAAAACTCCAGCTGAAGCCCAAAAGAAACGCATAGGACACCCACCATTCTGCCGGATCAATAAACAGGGCGACCCCGGCACCCACGATCAAAACGACCAGGGTGTAAAAGGGAACAAAATAAGGGGCTAATTGCACCAGAATTCCGCTTTTGCTTACATGAACGGAACCTCCATCCTTGCCCACCCGTAATTGACTTGCCGTTCCTCCGGAGAGCCAACTGGCCAAGGCATGACTCAACTCATGAGCCAGCACGTAACTTCGCATGGGCCGGCTGAGAAACACAAAAATGGCCAGCCAGACTCCAGCACCCAGCAGAAACTGCAGGAGTGCGGAGGCGGTCCCTCCCTGTTGCTGATGTCGCACCAGCAGGCGAAACAGGGCCTGCAGCATTCCGTACACCGCCGGCAGCAACAGCAGCCCCACAGAGCCATACAGAAGACGGCTCAACCACAAGGGAGTTCTCCGACTCATGCACGGCACTCCCCACGCAATTCACGACGAAGACGAATCCGGGTCTGTTTTTCAACCAGCCAATGCAGCCAGCGGGAGCGGCTGGCCGGATAGAGACGTTGAAATCCGGCTGCAAAGGCCAAACGTTCTTCGCGGGAAATGCGGCGGGGCAAGGAGCCATTGAACTGATAGAAGTTACGGATGAGACCTAAGAGCTGGGGAGCCTGAGGACGAATGTCTTCCAAATCGATCCACCACGCCTCCAAACGGCCATCCCTGCCCTCCCGCACCATCAGATTGGAGAGTTTGGTATCCCGGTGCTTCAAGCCCGGACGACATAACTTCATCCATTCTTCGCGGAGCCAATGGCGGAACTGTACGCGTTCCTCATAGCTCATCCAGGAGAGATGACGCCGCAACCAGCGCCGGGCGTCGACGGCGTCCGGCAAGTCCCGGCTGATACAGACACATTCGATCAAACGCCCTTTCTCACTGCGTTCCAGCCAGCCCAGGGCTTCCGGACTCTGTACCTGTAATTCTTTCAGCAAGCAACCTGCAGCCCAGGCCCGGCGGGCACGGGATCGTTCGAAACGTCTTCGCCAACTGCGGGGGTTCGCGCTGAACCATTTCACCACCACCGCATCGCCAAAGAGCTCCCCCCGGTACAGCGCAGCCCGTTTTCCGCCTCGCATCATCGCCCCTGGCTGCTCCCGTAGCTCAAGCAAGGCTTCCCACAAGCTCTCCAGATCCTGCCCCTCGTTCAAGGGGAAGTGCCCACATAATCCCTCCGCAGGTCGCTCGCCGCCCCGCAGCATCAATTCATCATAGCGTTTACGCAAGCCGCGGCGGCTGAGTTGCATGCGTTTGCGCATCCAGAGGCGACCGCTGGTCCGCACCGCCGGATCCCCATCCGACAATTCCCGAAAGAAACGCAAACAGAACTTCACCCGATCCCTCTCCCGGGGAAAGAGCAAGACGCCCCAAGCCTCCAGGTGCGGTAGTTCCTGCTCTACGACATCCCTGCGCAATCCCTCGCTGGAAGATCCGGTTGGGGCAGGACTCAGATTCAATCGGTTCTTTTCAAAACGGCAGGATTCCGGCCTGAGTTTACTAAAGGCTCCTCCACTGCGTATATAACGGGCACAGGCCCGGGCGGCTTCCCGCAAGATTGTGGCCCGCAGACCTGCCGGCACCGCATGCTCCATGACATGCTGGAGAGACTGGTCCGGAATCGGAGGGAGATTCGACATTCCTATGTCCATAGCGCAAAGGAAGGGGAATGACAGTTCTGAAAAGAATCCGATGAATGGAATTTTCAATTTCCTGCAGGAGAACAACCTAGAAAGCTTTTCCCGGGAACGGGCCCTCTGCGCAAAATTTCCCATCGCTTTTCAGAGCGAGCTGCGCTTTACTTCTAGCTATGCGGTTGGCCGGCTTTCTCTTTCTTCTTCCCACCCTCCTCTCCGCAAGCTTCCTTTGGTGGGAAGCGGAAAGCCCCAAAGAAGCCTCGGAAGACTTCAGCACTTCGCATTGGTTTGATGCCCGCAGTGACTCGCTGTCCGGAGGCCTGAGTCTGGGAAGCAACAAGAGCTCAGCCAGCACCCGGCTGCGCTATGAACTGGAGCTACCCCAGGAAGGAACCTGGCATTTCTACGTGCGCAAATTCTGGAAGCATGGCCCTTTCCGTTTCCGCTGGAATGGTGGCCCCTGGCAGGAGTTGGAAAATCAGACCTTGTTGGATTCGGTCAAACTAAACAAACACTCCATCACCTGGATGCCGGGTGGAATTCACGAGCTGCCTGCCGGAAAACTGATCCTCGATATCGAAGCCCAGGAAAAGTGGGGACCCTTTGTTTTGGATTGTTTTGTGCTCAGCGAGCGCAGTTTCACCCCGCTGGGTTTGCGTCGTCCGGGAGAAAAACTGGGAAAAGCGGATCCAGGAACCTGGGCCTTTGAACCGGACCCCGATCCCGTGGATGCCCCGGATCTGCTGGGGCTGCGGGCTATGAATGAGACCCGGGCCGGAATGCATGGTCGGGTCAGAATGGACGCCGATGGGAATTTCCGGCGTGGAGATGGTCTGCCTCTTCGCTTTTGGGGGGTAAACACCAGCATCCAGCATGGTCGTGATCTACAGCGCCTCCAGAATCATGCCCGTTTTCTGGCTCGACGAGGGGTGAATCTCTGGCGCCATCATGGTCATTTTAATCCGGGACCCGACGAGGATGCCCGCAACATCAATGAAGAAAATCTCCGGGCCTTCCATCGGGGCATCGCAGCCATGAAAGCCGAAGGGATTTACGCCTGCCTCTCCCCCTATTGGGCGACGCACAGCATCGAAGTCGGTGCCGAATGGGGACTGGACGGCATCGAGGGACGCCCCGCTGGCACTCTGTTCTGGGAGCCTAGGTTACAGGAGCTGTATAAACATTGGATCCGGGAAGCGCTTACCCGGCCCAACCCTTTTGATCCGGATAAACTCCCTCTGAAAGATGATCCCGCCTTGGCCATCTTTCAGATTCAGAATGAGGACAGTCTCTTATTCTGGACAGCTCAGCATATCAAAGGCCGCGAACGAGAACGCCTCACGCAGCGCTATCATACGTGGCGTAAACAGAACGGACTCACGGGCACTCCGGAGCTGAATTTGAAATTCTGGACCATTGCGGAGGCCGACCAGGACTTGAAAGACACCCTGCATTTTTTCATGGACCTGCAACGGGACTGGAATACCGAGCTGGCCCGCTTCCTGCGTGAGGAGGTCGGATACACCGGGCTGATTAATGCAGGGAACTGGAGAACCGCTCATCAGGCGAAACTGCTGGATGCAGAACGCTGGAGCTACAGTGCCAATGAAGTGATTGGGGTGAACCGCTATGTGAATGGGGGGAGCGGCCGGGCCTCTCATGTGAATCCGACGGAAGCCCATAAATCGGGCTACCAAGTCAACCGGGGAGACTTTTTCCAAGACGAGTCGGTGTTGCATCACCCCAATCGCTTTCCACTCGCGCTGCGTCAGGTTCCGGGAAAAGCGATGATCGTGCCGGAGAGTACCTGGGTGCAACCGATGAGTTATCAGTCCGAGGCTCCTTTTCTGATTGCAGCCTACGCCTCCCTGCTTGATATCGATGCCTTTATGTGGTTCAGCCTCGGCCAGGAAGGCTATGATCCGGGCCTGGTGAAATGGCAAGTCGCCACACCGGATCTTCTTGGCGGATTTCCAGCAGCAGCCCTGCTCTACCGCCGGGGGGATCTCTCTCCCGCTCCGCCGGCCCTGGTGGAGCCCCGCAACTTGTCTTCTTTGTGGAATCTGGAATCCGCTCTCCTACCTGAGGAAGCCGGCTTTGATCCAAACCGGGATCGCTTCAATGCGGAATCCGGCCGTTCCGCCCTGGACCCCCTGCTCTATTTGGTGGGCCCTGTGCTCAGTCCCTTTACGGAACGCCGCCAAGCCATTGAGCGTCCCGGAGAACAGTTTATTCAACGCCCTCAACAGCGCGTCCTCAGCCCCACCCGACAACTCCTCTGGCAATACCATGAGGGCTATGCCTTGATCAACAGCCCCCGCGCTCAGGGAGCCACCGGTTTTCTGAAATCGATCGGAGATATCAAGCTGGGAGATCTCCTCATTCAGGTGAACAATGACTATGCGACCCTGCTCTGCGTCTCTCTGGATGGGAAAACCCTCCCGGGCAGCAGGCGGGTACTTCTGCAAGTGACCACCCGCTCCAGGCCTCATGGCTGGAAAGCGATTCCCGATCAGGAGTATCAGCTGAAAGAACAGACTCATCGTGGATGGCGGATTGAATCTATGGGAGAAGCCCCTTGGAATGTGGAAAAAGCCGATGTGCGTTTCCAAATTCGCAATCCAGCCTTGAAGCAGATCCAGCCCCTGAATGCCAACTTACTCCCGGAAGGAGATCCCCTTCCCCTTTCCCCACAAGGCATCCAGCTTCCAACGGGCTATCTGTATTTTCTGCTGACGCCTTAAGCGAAGCCCTTGGAGTTCATAGAGAGGCTCTCTCTCAGGGTCGCCTGCTCGATCAGCTGCTCTCACTTGGAGCTTCCTGCCAATCCAAGGCCGCCGCCAGAGCATCCCGTGGGGCATACTCCACATGCACAATTCGTCGACGCGTGGCTTGCAGGGATTTTCGGGACGCATGCAATAACAGCGGGCGCATCAACAACACATCCCCTGCCCGGCAGCTACAGCTGAGTTCCTCGACTTCCTGCAGCTGAGCTTGAATGGCCTCGTTACTGAGGCGGCCATGGGCGTGCGAGCCGGGAAGAACGCGTAAAGCCCCGTTCTCCTCAGGGGTATCATCCAAGTGAATTCGCAAGGTGGCCATCTGTTCCAGCAAGCTCACGGGGGGCTGAACATGAACCGAACCATCTTTCCGGGACCATGGCCCATAACCGGGGAGCTCCAGTTTGTGCTGTACCGTGATACTGAGATCCTGATGCCAGGCCACCGGCCAGTTTTCACGGGCGGTTTTATCAAACAGAATGCTCCGTACAGGGGACAGGCCTGGAGGCAACAGCGACAACAAGTCCGTTGAGCAGGCGAGTTGGTCAAACAAGGCGGATTTCTCCCGGATATGCCGCACACAGGCCCGGCCCTCTTCTGTGGCCAGACGATCCGCCTCCAACCGAAACTGCTGCAGTTTCTCTTCCGAAAACACGCCGGAAAAGATCCGAAATCCCTCTTGCAACCAATCAGACATCCTTCGCTCTCCTTGTCATCCACGGGCTGGGGTTGGAGCCTGCGGACGATAGCGAACCAGAAGTAGCTCGCCCTCATAATCCGATGCCTTCATTTCTTCCAACATGATCTCCTCCACCTTCCCGGCATCACATCCTCCCGTACCGGCCCCAATCAAGGGAAACGCGAGGGAGCGAAACTGTTCTTTCTTGGCCAGATCGAGTGCCGAGCGCACCGAAGTTCGAATGGACGCTTCGGAGGAAACCCATAGGTGGCTGATGCCAGCCACATGAATGATGGCTTTAAAAGGAAGCCGACCGGCTCCAGTAAGCGCGGCAGCCCCCAACGGCAATACGCCGGCTGAACGTAATTCCCGAAAAGGTTTTGTCCCTGCCCGTCGTTTAATCGCACCCGAAATCCCCTGAGGTAACAACAACCACCAGGGAATCAGGTTCCGGTTCCAGGCATTGACGATCACCTCCACCGGTTGATCCAACAGGTCGCCATCTACGCATCTGAGCTTCTGTTCTGACATAAGAACATCATAGCCGATTCTGCCGCCCAAGGCACAAGCAGAAGCCATACAAAAAAACCCCCACTTTCAGGCACGAAAATACCTTAAATGGGCGCTTTCCTTCTAAACATGTCCAACGCTTTCCCCTAGGATGTGCAGCTGCGGCATTTCGTCGCAAATCAAAGAAAGCTAGACGCATTTTAACCAATAAAACCCTCAGAATAGGACAAAGTATATGATCACTGGTCTTCGATTCCACATGCTGTGGATCTGTTGCTGCAGCCTACTTTCCGCCCAGGAGCTGGTGGAAATCAAAGATGGCAAGCGCTACCCCATCCCCGTGAAAACGGACCCGGAATACCTCAATGTGCTCAGCCCCGAGGAAGAAACCCGCTTTATGGAGAAAGCGGCTCACCTCATCGACAGCCGGGGAAATGGGAAATTTGGAGGAGGCGCCAGTACGATCAACGAACGGGAAAAAGAGCTCTACCCCACCTCCATGTTTTTTATTCTAGCCGGACGGGAAAAGGAAGGCGTGGGACACCTGATCGCGCCCCAGCAGTATGACCCTGCACAACATCACGCTTACACCGACGGCTTTGACTTCTGGTATGGCTTTACCCTCAAGGGACAGGCCCGGAAATATTTCCATTTCGGGCATCTGTTGCCCGCTGATTATGTGAAACGCTACGAGGCCGCGTTCGACAAATGGACCAATACCGATCCGCGCAACACACCTCACCCCTACTATAAAAAATATAATCCCAAACTTCAGGGCTGGACCCCGGAGCGTTTCGGCAACCGTCAGGTGGACGGCCGGCGTACCGACAACCTCTACGCCATGACCACGGTAACCACCTACCTCTTTGCCGAGGCCGCGGGCAATGAGGCCACCCGTCAGGTGAGTTGGGAGCGCATCCGGGATTATGGCGTGACCATGTACATGAACGGGATCGGCGAATGGGATTCCGAGAACTACATTTCCCACACTATGAGTGCCTACATCAACCTCTATGATTTCGCACAGGATCCGAAAGTGAAGATGCACGCCAAAGGGATTCTCGACTGGATCAGCATGAGTATGGCCGTAAAATACTGGCGTGGCGGCTGGGCCGGTGCGGTGAAACGCGACTACGGCAACATCATGGCCATGAAAGCCAACGCCATCAAAGCGGGACATCTGTACTTTGATGATCTGGATCTGCCCTGTGAAGGCGACCGGGATGATGTGCATCACATCACCAGCGCCTACCGCCCTCCCATGGCGGTGATCGAACTGGCTCAGGGCAAAATCGCTAAACCGGCGGAATTGCTGATCAGTCACCCCACCTACGAGAACTGGAAAAAAGACAGCTCCGGCCGCAGCGGCCGCGACTATCCCAACTTCCATGAAACCTTTTACTTCGGTCACAGCTACCGCTTCGGCAGTCTGATTGATGGAAACGGGGGCGACGTCTCCGGTTTCGCCATGATTACGGAGAACAGCCAACGCGGCGTGGATTATCTGAAAATCGGGCACAGCCTGGATAAATCCATCAAGAAAGCCAAAGACAAAGGCAAGACCGTCACCCGTTCCAAATTCGTGACCACGGATGCGGGCAACACCAATGTGGCCCAATACAAAAATCTGGCCATCTACGCCACCGACAAAGGCGATGCCTCCTTCTACCTGCTTACTGGTCCCAATGGACTCAAGAAGACTCAGAATGGCTGGGTCTTCCTGAAATATGAAAAGACCTGGGTGGCCCTGAAACCCTTTGGGTTGAACGGACTCACCCGCGACGCCGCTTTGAGCAAGGTGATGAGCCCTGCCGGAGACATGGTCACCGGAACGGGTACGGGCGGGGCCTACGCGGGTTTCGCCATGGAAATCGGGGAAGCACAGACGCACGGCGACTTTGAGACCTTCGTGAAAAACGTGGTCTCGAAATCGAAATTCACTGAGAACGGCCCCGGCCACTGGACGCTCAACAGTAGCAACGGGAGCTCCGTGGCTCTCAAGCACAGCAATGGCTGGTTGCCCGGTCCTTTCATTAATAAAAAAGATCAGCCCTGGGTCTTGGAACGGGTCCGCACGGAACAGGAAGTCTATGACCGATTCCCCACGGTGTGGCGCAATGGGAAACAGCACAACTGGCGCGATCACTTCGCGCAGTATCAGAACCCGGACAATCCGAAAGCCGGCCCCGTTTATCTGGGATTCCAGGAGGGCGTGCTACGGGTGCTCTCGGATAACTACGGCTTCGAAGGCACGATGAAAACCGACGGCAGCTACAGCTTCCGGAATATCAAACGCTGACCACGACAGCGAAACGACCCCACCAAACGGCCCCCACCTGGGGGTCGTTTTTTTGCCACGACCCGCTGGCCTCAATGGGCGAAAGCCCTTTGGGTAGGAGGACGCGAAGTCTGCATGAAGCGCTTGGGTTGCGCAGAAGAGTAGCTGTAGGCCTTCAGGCCACAGGCCGCAACCTGAGCATATTCCACATGCAAGCAACCCACCAGAAAGGCCCCCACCCCGTTTTTTTTTACCACGAAGGTCACGAAGGACGCGAAGTCTGCATGAAGC
>DIYK01000018.1 GCA_002429005.1 Verrucomicrobia bacterium UBA6056 | reverse complement strand
CAGGATTTTGCGAATAGAATTTCCATGCTTCTTTCTTCCTTAGTGGAATGAACGGCGGCGACGCATGCGTTCTTGGACAACATCATCGTAACTCTGTGTGGGGTCCGCAAGACGCTGCCCGGCCAAGTTGCGCCCCCGGGCCTGGTAAATGACATGGGTATCTGCATCTTTTTGGTTCATTTCGACATAGGCAGGCATGAAGCGAAGTGTCCATCCGCAGCGGCGAATCGAGGAGGTGTTGGGTTCGCTTCCATGCATCAATCGCGCATCATGAAGGGAACAGTGATTTGGGGCCAACTCGACAGGCACGGCCATGTCGTCCCGTCGCTGTGTCGGAGTGATTTCGGTATCAAATACGTTGGAGGTCAAATCAACATCATCATAGTCACTGAAGCCTTTGTGCCCCGTGTTATGCGTACGGGGGATGACCTTCATGCACCCGTTTTTGAGGGTGGACGGGTCAATGGCCAACCAGATGGTGCAGACTTCCATGGGATCCAGCCGACCTTTCCAGTACGCGCTATCTTCGTGCCAGGGCACCCGGCGGCCGTCGCCTTGGGGTTTGCAGATAAAATGCGTAGAAAATAACAGGATGTCGGGCCCCAAAATGGGCTCTACTAAATCAATCACTTCCGCTGCGAGTGCCCACTCAAACAGGGCAGGGTCTTGGAAATGCGGGGTGTCCATCGCTTCCGGGCGCTTGTCGCCAGGCCATTCGGCCAGTTTTTTTTCAAAATGAGCTTTGAGGCGATTGAATTTTTCTTCTGAAAACACCGGGCCTGTGGGAAGGACGTATCCTTCTGTTTCATACTGATTCAGTTGCGCTTGCGATAATCTGGCTGTGGACATTCAAGGCCTCCAATGGGAAAGTTTCGGGGAAATGGCCTTGTATTATACCTGTGAAATAAAAACATTTCTTGGCATATGGTGTCCTAACTATGTAAAATACGTGCATTATGATTCTTCGTTGGCAAGATCTCTGTCCCGATACTGCAGGGATGCATTTGGCGGTACGTGGACCTGATTCGGCGATACGCTGGTCCATGCATGAGCATGATTTTTATGAGATGTTTTGCTTCGATATGGGCAAGGGACAGCATCTGAGTACATTTGGGTCTAGCCTCGTCCAGGCAGAGCAGCTTGTCTGTATCCGCCCCGAACATGCTCATTCGTTCAAAAGTACGGGGCAGGAACGCTGTGCTTTTCGAAATGTAGCCATCCGGGCAGATCTTGTGGAAGGGTTTATGGCCAGGCATCGGAAGCTGGTGCAGCATCTGGGCCTGTGGCAGGGCGGGTGCGAACCTCTGCGGGTCTCGTTCACGGAATTGCAGTACCGAGCCTGGCAGCAACTGTGCATGGAGATCTTACCTGGGGGCCGCAGTTCGCTGGATGCTGAGTATTTCCTCTGTAGTATCTTACGTATCCTGGCTGGCAGGGTTCCAACGGTCATTCCTACTGATTGCCCCGAGTGGTTGCGGGAGGCTCTTGAAACGATGTTGGAGGAAGCACATCTTCAGGAGGGGCTTCCGGCTTTATCCCGGCTCTGTTCCCGGAGTCGCGGTCATGTTGCGCGTAGTTTTCGAACCTATTTTCAGGAAACGCCTACTCAATGGCTGACTCGGGAACGCATTCGCAAAGCGCAACAGCTTCTGGAAGGAACCCAGCTTCCGATCTCTGAGATTGCCCTCAGCTGCGGAATGGAAAACTTGAGCCATTTTCATCATGTGTTCAAAGCGCATCATGGCATGGCCCCCCGTGCCTATCGTAAGAAATCTCTGGCTGCTGTAGGGTTGGAGTTGTGATGAGGGGATTGGGGAGCCGGGTGCGGAAAAGCTTGTTCCGAAGCGCTCATAAGCTAGTTCTTTGATATGCGCCGCCCCAGCTTACCTACCCCACTAACGTTGATGCTCAAAGTGCTGCTCTTTGGTTGTTTGGGATCTGCTGTTGGTTATGTGATCCCGCTTGTCTGTATTCTGTGCATTCAATCGTTTTTTCCTCCTGGCAGTCAGGAGGGGCTAACCTTTTTGGGGATATGGTGTCTGCTGCTTACGGTTCCGGCTGGAGGGATTTCAGGCGCTATTGTGGGGCTGTGCCTCTCCCTACCTCTTGGTGCAGACCAAGAAAGCATAGGTTGAGGGTTGCGGCCAGCAGAGAGGACTTGCTTTGCAGCTTCGAACTCTGTCACCCATCAACAGAAATGAAGCTTCCTCAAATAGAATAGAAAAATAACCGCGGACGACGCGGACCGCGCGGACCCATACCATTTAGACAAGAAGTTTTGAAAATGAACAGTATGACAAGCTTCGCCCCCCCCCTTCAGCACTTACATGTGTCCGCGGAGTCTGCGTTGTCCGCGGTTGTTCTCCCTTACCGTAAAGGTGAATGAGTGTTTCTTCGCAGTTTCGAACCCTGTCACCCCCTCAAAAAAAATACCTTGCTTGCGCAAGGTATTGGAAATGGTCGGGGTGACAGGATTCGAACCTGCGACTTCTTGCACCCGAAGCAAGCGCTCTACCAGGCTGAGCCACACCCCGAACAGGTTGCGCACAATAGGCAATGGATGGTTGGATGGGCAAGCTTAAAATGCCTTGATCTACACAGGCTTAGGCTGCGTTCTTCAGGCGTTTTCGCAACAGGAGGACGCTGCCGGCGCCCAACAGGCCGAGCCAAAGGCTGCCGGGTTCGGGAATGGCTTGTGGGGCCACATCTTCCCAACGGCTTCCAATGCGATGCTCGTCGATCAGGAAGCTGGCGTTGTTGTCTGCGTTCCAGCTGTTACTGAAGGCATTGACCTCTACGAAGGATGAATCTGCGCTCACCCGATTTGAATTTCCTGTGGCAGTGACGCTGTTCCAGCTTAAGGGTTCGGCGGCGCTGATTACGGGGTTGAGCAGATATTCGAAACTGCTGGGAGGCGCAAAGCCGGAGCTGTCCGGCCAGCCGCTGATGCGGCCGACCACCATCACGGTTTCTCCTTCGTTGACCGTCCCCCCCAGCATCTGGGTTCCGTTCCCTGTATCAGCCGCAAACTGGATCGTCCCGCTTCCATCCACAGCAAGGCCCAGCCCATAGCTATACGCGTTGCTGCCGCTGTTGCCGAAGCCGACGTAGAGGCTGCCTCCGGCCTCCCCGAAGCTACTGAGATCGGGAACCTGCAGCAGGGCACTGAAATATACCGAATCGCTGTTGTTGAGAAAGCGGGTGCTGAAATCAGGGTCGTTGATCGCACGGGCCCTGGCATCCAGCGAGGAAGTCTCAAAGGTACTGAATATCAGAGAGGAACCGCTGCTCTGCAGTCCGTTGTAACTGAGATTCGTGCCCAGAGAGCTCCCGGGAGCGTTTCCGCTTAAAGTGTAGTTGGCACCGGGGAGGCTGCTGAAATTGTCACTGAAATCTGGTGCGGCGAACAGGGGGAGGGCGAAAAGAAGGGGGAACTGAAATATGGATCTAAAGGTCATAGTACTCTCTAGTGTGCTGCAGGACCACACAGTATAGAGAGGGAGACACGGTTCTGGATATTCACTTCCCGCTGTGTTTTCTGCAGATTTGCGCAGTTTGGCTTGCAGCTCTCTTGTTTCTTGGGCAGGGTGGGGCTATGAAAAAACGCATCGGCCTCATTCTCCCCGCGAACCTGGAGTACGCGCGGGGCATGCTGACCGGGGCCAGTGAATGGGCCTTTTCTCAGCCGGAAGTGGAGCTGCACCTGCTGGATGATCAGGGGACCCTGCCTCCACCGGATCTGTTGAACCGCAATTTTGACGGGTTGCTCTGTTTTTCCTATTCGGATCATTTCGCTGAAATGAAAACGGCCAAAACGATACAGGTATATACCTCAAACCGGGTGCGGCCGGAGCACAGTGATTTAGTGATCAGTGATGATGAGGCGGTGGGACGCATGGCCGCCGAGCATTTTATCCGCAGGGGATATCGTGATTTGGTCTATGCTGGTCGCTCAGGGCATCAGTATTCTGACGAGCGCGGGGTCGGTTTTGTGGCTGCGGCAGAGGAGGCGGGCCTGTCTGTGCATTGTTTTGATATGGCAGCGGCTTCGGATCAAGAGGTCTGCGATCTGGAGTTGCCTCGTTTGCGTCCCCGCAGCGGAGTGTTCGCGGCCAATGATATCCTGGCCCGGACCCTGATGCATTTCACGGAGCATCCCTTACAGCGGATTCCCTTACACTTCGCGTTGTTGGGTGTGGACGATGACCCGATGCAACGGGCTCTCTGTCCTTTACCCCTCTCCAGTATTGAACTGGACGGGAGGCAGGTTGGCTATCGGGCCATGGAGAGGATCTTGGCCCGTATCCACAATCCGGAGCTTCCTTTGGAGACCATTCGGGTTCCACCCTTACGCCTGCACACGCGGCACTCCACCGATATCTATGCGTTGGAGGATGAATTAGCCGCCCGCACCTTGGAAGTCATGGATGAGCACCTCCAGGATTTACCTGATGTTGCGGGGCTGATTGATCTACTGCATGTCCCTCGCAGAACCCTGGAACAGCGTTTTCGTAAGGCCACAGGCCGCACCCTGGCACGGGAATTAGCTATTCTGAGGATTGAACGCGCTCGGGATTTGCTCCGCAACAGTTCAGACACGGTTGAAGAGATTGCTCAATCTGTCGGTCTCCCTGAAGCGCGTATGTTGTGGATGTTATTTAAACGGCATTGTGAGGAGACTCCCAGTGCGTACCGGAAACGCATGCAGCAAAATCTGCCGCCTTTGGAAGGCTGAGGAGACTTTTTTACGACAGCATTGGGCTGGGGGCTTGACTCCTCAGCGGCATTGGGAAGGATGCGGGTCATGAAATCTCTTCTAATACTTCTTTGTTCGGTGTGTTCTGTTTCCGTGTTTGCGCAGCTTCCGGGTGGATCTGCGGCTTTTAGCGAGGGGAACCCCGAAGGCCTGGTTGTGGGCGCCCGTGTTGAAGATTGGGCCCGTCCGGTCAAGGATGGCCCCCGATCCGAGAATTTCGATCTGATCCGGATGCTGGTCACCGCGCAGATTTCTCCCATCCCCGGCTTGGAATTATGGGGTGAGGGAGGCTGGAATGGAGGAGAACTGGTGACGGAAAGTGATGGCGGAGTGACCTGGGGCCTGGGCTTGGGAATGGCTCCCTGGCGCAGCGTACGCCGTTCTGACCCCGAATGGGGCCCCCGTGACTGGGTGGCGTTGCGCTTTGATGTCGCCGTACGCGGCGGTTCATCTTCCACGGATGATGAGGATATGGACTGGACCAGTTATGAAGGTCGTCTCGGGGTTCGCTGGCATCAACGCTATTCCATGGCTCGCCGCGGCCCGGTCTACAGTACGGCCCTCATGCTCGAAGGCGGGGTGCAATACACGGCACTCAGTGTGGAAGAAGCGAGTTTTGATGGGGAGTCTGAACAAGACTTTGGCCTGTACGGGCGTGTGTTGTACCATTTTCTGCCCAACAGCTTTTTGGGCCTCGAGTTGGACTGGTTCGGTACCTCTGACCGGAAAGCCGGCATTGTGGCTGGCGTAACCTTTTAAGTCACACCAGACCTTTCGCCTAAACGAATGCGACTCTGTCCTCTAGCTTCTTTCCGGTAGCTACTGGAAGGAAGCGCATGGCTGAAGATCCGCATTCAACACAGGTTCAGAAAGACTCTGGTCTGAACCCTTCTGCTCATCACACGAAGGAGGGGAAAAAGAGGGGGAGAGCGCTATGGATCAGGATCCTGCTCTTCTTCCTGCTTGCTGCGATACTGCTTCCGCTTGGCTTCCCGGTGAAGAGACCGGATGTTTCCTCTCATCCCGAAACGAGCGGTCCCCGGCTGCAATTGCCAGATGCAGAGCGGCAGCAGCGGGTTCGGGAATTGAATCTGTCCTCCGCCAAACTGGAACTCCATCAGGGACAGGAGCGCTTGGCTCCTGTGGATCTTGCTCTTCCGGACATTCAGTGGCCAAGCTCCCCTAAACTGCAACTTGAGAGATCTTTTCGGCCTCTTCGCAACAACCCATGGGGTCAAGGGGTGAGTACAGGCCCCTCACCTCGTATATCCCCTTGGGTGGCGATCACGTTGCCTTCGGAGTTTAGAGGACGCTGTTCGCTAGTACAACGGACTAGAACGCTGCAACTACATGGGGGGCGGGCCGCTTCAGAGCGAGCTGTGCAGAGCGCCCTTGCCTGGTTTTCGGAACATCAGAATGAGGATGGAAGTTTTGGCAAACGCTACCCGCTGGCGATGACCAGCCTCGTCTTGTTGTCTTTCCTGGGGCATTGTGAAACCCCGGACAGTCCCCTTTATGGGGAGCAGGTCGAAAAGATGATCGATTATGTGATTTCTCAACGTGGGAAGGGGGCCAACGGATTCGATCAAGATGCCGGGGACGGCGTCGCCTCCTATTCTCAGGCCATGGCGACCTGGGCTTTAGGAGAGGCCTACCTTGTTGTCGGTGATCCCATGTACCGGCAACCTTTTGTGGCTGGGATACAGCGTATTGTAGGGGCTCAGACGGGTCAGGGTGGCTGGAGCTATGAAATGGATGGGAGGGCGGAGGGTGGAAACAGCTCTCTCAGTGCCTGGCAGATCCAGGCCCTCTATTGCGCACATCTCAGTGGCATGGAAGAAGTGGACCTGGACGTGGTGAAGAGTTTGAACGCGGCGATGGAGTTCCTAAAGTCGGTATATCATAGGGAAAGTGGTTCCTTTGGATACCGGGTGGCGAATCGGGAGCATCCTCAACTGGCTGCCGCCGCGACACTTTCTTTGAGCCGCTGGGGGCAAGGTCTCAGTAAGGAAGCTCATAGGGGAATGGAGCTACTCCTGGCAAAAACAGACCCGGAACATCCTTGGACAGACCCAGGAGGCCGTATGAAGTATGATCAGGTCAATCTGTACACCCTGTTTTTTGCGGTGCAGGCGGCCTACGCCCAAGGTGGGCGGGACTGGAAGAGCTTCAATAGCTGGTTCCAGGAGGCTCTCTGTACAGCGCAGAAGGCGGATGGCAGCTGGACTGCGACCGCTCAGAAAGGCTTGCATCAGGGTGCGGGAACCGATCTGGATGGAACCCTGTATCGAAATGCCATCAATACCCTGATTTTGCAGGTGTACTACCGTTATCTTGTAACGGACAAGTTAAAATTAACATTTTAAGTTAATTATAACCATTCACTGGGCTATGAGGAGCAGTTTTTAAACAAAGATGTACTGCGGGCCGCTTTTTAAAGCAACAGGGCAAAGCTTAAGCTGTTTTCAAAAAGATTTTCCCTTAACGGGAGTACGAAAGTTACCTATTGTCTCTATGCACACCCAATGGAGTAAGGCTATGGCTGACGAACAGATTCCCTCGGAACTGCTTGATGATGACATTTTAAAGAACCGCGCACTGCAGGAGCAGAAGCAGAAGTCCAAGCGCAATGCGACCTTGGTCAGTATTTTGGTACACATTCTTCTTCTGATCATGGCTGCATTTATCGTTGCCCTGTCTCTGCCGGAGAAGGAAGAAGTGGAATTTGTGGCACCTCCGCCGCCGCGTCCCCGTCTGGAACCCCGTAAGCTGGAAATGAAAGTGCGGGTCAACCAGTTGACCAAGCGTTCGGCCCGTCCCAAGCTGCAGCCTCGCATGATGGTGAATGCTCCTTCGGATTTGGCTCTCCCGGAAATCAAAAAGATGAACCGGAACAAAACCAAGATTCAGCGTACCTTCAGTACCATGGGCACTGCAGGGCTCGGATCAGGTGTTGGCGGTGGTTTTGGCACCGGAATGGGTGGCGGAATGGGCGGCATGGGTCTGCCCCCCTCCATGCAGGACCGCTGCTCCGCTCAGGGTCGCTCTGCCCGTATGCGCAAAAGTGGTGGACGTGCTGCCTCTGAAAAAGCCGTGCAGTCTGCCCTGGCTTGGTTTGCAGATAACCAGAACGCCGACGGCAGCTTTGGTGAGCAGTACAAAGTGGCCATGACCGGCCTGGCTTTGCTGGCCTTCCTCGGTCACTGCGAAACCCCGGACAGCCCCATTTACGGTGAGAACGTTGAAAAAATGCTCGATTATCTGGTTTCCATGGTGGGTAAAGGTCAGAACGGCCTCACCAGTGATACCGGTGGCCACGGGGCTTCCTACTCACACGGGATTGCTACCTACGCTCTGGGTGAAGCCTACATCATGACTGGTGATCCTCAGTATCGTGATCCCTTCCTGCAGGGTGTGAACCGCATCATTGAAGGTCAGACTGATAAAGGGGGTTGGCTGTACGCGATGAGCGGTGGCGGCGGCGGTGGAGACACCTCCGTATCCGGTTGGCAGATTCAGGCGCTCAAAGCCGCCTACCTCGCTGGTCTGGATGAAATCGAAAAAGATGTGGAAAGCACGCTCGACGATGCCGCTGACTTCATCAAATCGGTCTACGACTCCGATACCAAACAGTTTGGTTACCGTGGCCCCGACAACAAAACCAAAAACCTCACCGGTATGAGTACTACCACGCTGAAAATGTGGAAAAATGGTCGCTCCAAAGAAGCCCAGGGCGGGATTGATTTCCTCATGGAACGTACCGAAGAGGATCACAATTGGACGGACGGCAAAGGCGACATGATCTACGAAAACATCAACCTGTACTCGATGTACTACGATGTTCAGGCTGTCTTCGCTCAGGGTGGCCGTGACTGGACTAAATTCAATGACTGGTTCCAAGACTCCGTTGTGGAAGCTCAGAAGAAAGACGGAAGCTGGGAACCCACCAGCAGCGGCAAGCTTCACCACGGTGGTGCACAAAGCGTTGACGGCGAAGTGTATCGTACCGCCATGAACACCTTGATGCTTGAAATCTACTACCGCTATCTGCCCGTGGTGGATATGTAAGATTCGATTTGTCGAATCCCCCAAAAAAAGAACCCGGTCCTTGCCGGGTTCTTTTTTTTTCGGGGAAAGGGGGCTCAGTCCCGTTCCCAGATTTCACGGGCCTCTTCAGCGGAGAAACGGAAACGGCGGTTACAGAAATCGCAGCGGACGACGCTTTCTTCACCGGTTCTCAGGATCTCCTCACGATCTGATTGAGGAAGCATCCGCAAGGATTGTTCAAACTTATCCCGGCTGCAGGTGCAGAACCAACGGGGGCTGGGGCCGGCTTCGAGATGAAAGTCGTCTTCCCGATGTTCCTCGGGGACCAGGGCACGAAGCAGATCTTCACAGAGACCGTCCCGTTCCAATTCGGTAGCCAGCAGGCGGCGAAGATCCTCGTGGTGCAAGCGCTCCCGGATCTGCATGAATTGAAGTAAATCGCATTCTGGAGCAGCCTGCAGGAGCAGGCCTCTGCAGATACGCACGGGTTGTTCCGGATCAGGGTTGAAGGCAACCATTACATTGAGTTCACTTTCGACCTGGTCACTCACAGAGAGGGCGTAGGCGAGATCCTGGCTGACGTTGAGTAACTCACAAGGGCTGCTGCCTGAGTTCAGAATGCGTCCATTGCGGCTGGTGACCCGGGAGAGTTGGCCGTTATTTCCGTAGAGTTCTTCCCGGTCCTCAGCCAAATCACTCAGGGAACTGGGGGATATCAGGCCCCGGATTTGTCCGGAGGCCCTGAGATCGACGACAATATCCTTCAGGGCACCCTGGTATTTCCAATGAAGGTTGTATCGCTCCTGACCTTGTAAGCCGGGCTGTAACAATAGACCGCAGCAGAGGGCACGGGAGAGTAATTGTGCTGCTGGAGGGTCGCAGTCGTGCTTTAATACAGCATCATTGCTGACCCGGGGACAGGAAACGTAAGTGAAATTAAAGCCCAGAGAGGGCCATTGGCCGTGGTAGATGTAATCAGGATTCATGAGGTGGTTTGCTCAGCAGCATCCAAGTGCTGCTGTAGCTGCATCAGGTGTGAGCGGAGTTCTTGTTGCAGATGTACATACTGCTGTTTCCACTCATTTCTATCCTGAAGCGTCGTTTCCCGGAGTTTCTGTTCTCCGGCCAACTCCGTTTCCAATTCGCTTACTCTTACGCGGAAGGCCTGCTCGGCTTCCAATTGGCTTTCTAATTCCTGAACCCGTTTCCGGTACTGTTGCTCCTCAGCTAATTGAGCTTCCAATTGGGTGACCTGGGCCCGGAAGGCTTTTTCTTCTTTGAGTTTCAGCTCGAGCTTCTGGACTTTTTCACCCATGTCCTGTTCAGATTCCAGTCTCGCTTCCAGTTCGTGAATGCGGCGGGTGTCGGCTTCTTTTTCTGCCCGTAATTCCTCAGCACGCTCTTTCCATTGCTGCTTTTCGTTGAGCGCAAACTGGATATCTTCGGAGGAAGAGGAGACCAGGCGTTCCATATCACTCTGGATACGGGATTTTTCCGCTTCGCTTTGCAGTTGAAGTTCTTTTCGCCGCTGCAAAGCCAGCTCAAAGGCCTGGATTTCTGCGCCGCATTTTTCAAACTCTGACTGAGTTTCGTCCAGTTCCTGTCCTTGGGCCCGCAAACGCTCCCCGGTTTTCTGCAAAGAGCTACGGAGATCCGAGAGCTGTTCAATGGAGCTGCCAATGGTCTTGCTGTCACTCAGGTTGTTGCGGAGGATTTCCTGCAGCTCCTGGGTATGCACCGTTAAATTGTTCAGCCGCATCTGCAGGCGATTGTGATCACTTTCTCCAACCTGTCCCGAACTGCCGTTTTCGGAAGATCCGTTCCCATTGCCATTCTCAGTCCCATGGCTTGTCCCGTTGGCATGTTCTTTGCGGAACTCATGTAAACGGTGCTGAAGGCGTTTATAATTGTCGCGCTCTTCATCAATCTCGACCTCCAGAGCCCAGAGTTCTTTCTGGGTTTTCAGAATGAGGCTCTCGATCTCCTTGATGCGTTGATTTCGGGTTTTGATCATCTCCACCGCATCATTCAACAGACCTGACTTGGTGTTGAGTTCGCGGCGGTAGGGCTCCACGCTGATTTCAATGGCGGTTTTCAGCTCTGGGACATCGACCTTACGCTCATCCTGTAAGGGAGGAATGTCCTCCTCTTCACGAGGCAGGGGGGAACGATCAGGGATGAGAATCACCTTCATGCATTGAGGGCAATTCACCTGACCACCCGCAGCTTTCTTTTTTACGGAAAGAGGGGCTTGGCAGACTGGGCAGCAAAATTCGATCAACATAGGCGGGAAGTTATCATTATTTATACCCGTGCTGTCGTCTTGAGGTCAATGAAGGAACTAAGATTGCATTAAATCTGTTCAAATCACCCGAAACCGACGAAATGAGCAAAATTAACGTAAAATACGAAATGTTAATAGGCTCTGCCCTCTGTTTTTGTTGCAAAGCCGTTCTTGAGCTCATTTTGGAGCTTTTCCTTTTGGTTTTTATCATCTCCGGGATAGGTAGTTTTCATGGCATCTTTACAGGAATCGATTGAAGACGTGGTGGCAGAATTTGACCTGTTTACAGACTGGCAGGAGAAGTATGCGCACCTGATTGAGCTCGGACGAAGCCTGCCTCCGATGGACCCTGCATTCAAAAATGATCAACACCGGGTTCGGGGCTGCCAGTCTCAGGTTTGGCTTCATGTAGAGGCGAAAGAAGATCGCTTGCATGTGGAGGCAGAAAGTGATGCCTTGATCGTGCAGGGGCTGATTGCTCTGTTGTTGAGTGTCTATCAGGACCGATCTGCCAGAGAGCTGAAGGACGCAGACCTTGCTTTTATGGAGCGCATTGGCCTCTTGTCTCATTTGAGCATGAACCGCACTAATGGCTTACAGAGTATGGTACAGGCTTTGCGGGCACATGCGTTGGCGCACGTAGGATGAACGCGCTGATTCTGGCTTCAGCCTCGCCCCGGCGGGTAGACTTATTACGGTTGGCTGGACTGGAAATAGAGCAACATCCTGCTCATAGCGAAGAAGCCTCCATAGAGGGCGAACCCTTGGAAGCGATGGTGATTCGCCTGGCCAAGGAAAAAGCCCAAGCTGTGTCTGCCCGTTTCCCAGGTCGCTGGGTTCTGGGGGCCGATACCTTAGTTGAGGGACCCGAAGGGCAACGCTTGGGGAAACCGGCGGATGACTTGGAGGCTTTTACGATGTTGCGACAGCTTTCTGGACAAAAACATCGGGTCTGGTCTGGGGTGGCCGTCCTGCGGGATGGACTCGGGCCCAGTTTTGCGGAAGGGACGGACGTATATTTCCGTGAACTCTCCAAGCGGGAATGCCAGGCCTATGTGGAGGGGGGAGAAGGGCGGGACAAAGCCGGAGCCTACGGAATACAGGGTGAAGGCGGAAAGTTTGTGTTGCGCTTGGCAGGTAGTTACCACAATGTGGTCGGGTTACCCTTGGCTCAGGTACTCCAACATTTGGAGGATCTAGGGCTCTATCCGTGATTTTCTCTGAGCTTGGACTAAACTTCTTCAGGAAACTGCGGTATTGATTTGTAGCTAGAACTCGTTTGGGAGATTTGTAATGAGTGTACAAAAACAAATGAAAATGGCGCACTCCACCTCTGTGGTGGTGTCGCTGATTGTAAACGGCGCCCTCTTAATTGCGTTGCTGTTTTTTATTACCTTGGGTGGAGATGCTCCCCCTCCCACGAGTCAGGTTAAAGTGATTAAGCCTGCCGAAAAGGTGGAGATTGAGGAAATCGAAGAGGAAATCATCCCGGAAGAAACTGTCCAGGATGTGGATATGACCGATTTCAGTGATTTTGACATGAGTACCGATATCGATACGGATTTCGACACTCAGCCGACCGAAGTCACTACGGATACGACCAGCAACGTAAATGAATTGGCCAACTTGATGTCCGATATCGCCAGCCCGGTCACCATGACCGGTCTGATGAGTGGTCGGAATGCTGCCGCCCGTGCCGGTGCCTTGCGCAAATACGGTGCAGGAGTGGGCGGTATCAGTGAACCTGCGGTGATGCGTGCCCTGCGTTGGCTGCGTGATCATCAGATGCCGAATGGGGCTTGGGATAAAGATGGGCGTACCGACAGTCGGGCCAAAGCCAATGCGGGCTACACAGGTTTGGCCCTGTTGGCATTTCTGGCTCATGGTGAAACGCCTTCCAGCCAGGAATTTGGCGAAACGGTTTCCAAAGGTCTTCGCTACTTGGTCGAAAATCAGGACAGCTCCGGCATGTTTCAGCCAGCAGGTGGACATAAAGTGTATGGCCATGCCATGGCCACCTATGCGGTGTCCGAAGCCTACACCATGACCCAGAACATCCTGCTTAAAGAGCCGATGGACAGTGGGGTTAAAGTGATCATTGATGGCATGCAGCCCAATGGTGGTTTTGATTACAACTATGCTATGACCAGCAAAAAGATGAACGGTGCCCGGAGTGATACATCGGTGAGCGCCTGGCAGGTTCAGGCCCTGAAAGCTGCGAAAATTGCCGGAACCGGTGATCAGCGCATTCTCAGTGCCACTCAAAAAGCCGTTGATAATATGCTCTCCTTGTCTGCAGATACCGAATATGGCACAGGGATCGCCTATTCTAACGGAAAAAAACGTAACGCCCACAAAACCATCTCCATGGCCACCTCTCTGGTGTTGCACCTGACCGGTCGTGGGAAAACCCGTGAAAGCAAAGACATTTATCGTTTTGTCGAGCATTGGACTCAGGGTGAAAATGAACCGGAGTGGGGTAAACAGGTTATTGGCGGATATGGTGGTGAGATCTATGCTCAGTACTACGCCGTCCAAGCTCTGTTCCATGACAACCCCGGTGGTCGTCAGTTCAAAAGCTTCTTCCGTGGCATGGTTCAGGGCATGGTGAAAAACCAGGCTCCGGATGGCCGTTGGGATGACTTCACAGGCAATGGAAAAGACAAAGGTCCGGTGATGAATACGTCGCTGGGAGCTCTGGGTCTGATGGTGGCCTACCGCTACCTGCCTACGGGTCAGGCCGAAAACTTCTCCCGTCCGGAAGAAACGCTTCCCGTCGAAGATGACGATGTGGCTGAATTCGAGATCCTTTAAGTTGATCTATAGCTACAGGAGTTGAACACTCCCTAACCGAAACATCGGGTCAGCCTTAGCTGAACCCGATGTTTTTTTTGCCACATATACTGGGGGGGGCGGTGCCTGTTAGCCGGCGGGAACTTGAAGGAAATTCCGTAGGTCGTGAGGTAGATCCATCAAGGACGAAACGCAATCCGAGCTATGTAGCTGCAGAGGACGTGGCCGATTGGAGGGCAGAAATAACAGGCTGTGCATGCCCAGGGATCGTGCCGGTAACACATCCTCTTCCAAGGAATCCCCAATCATGGTGACGTCATGGGGTTCCACGCCAAAGCGGACCAAGGCTTTACTGAACAGGGTACTGGCTGGTTTTTGTTCTGAGACGGCATCGGTCACAAAGATTTCACTGAAATATTCCCGGATGCCGCTTTTTTCTAGAGCCTGTATATGTTCGCTTTCAGATCCATTACTGAGCAAACCTAGACGGGCTACTTGGGTCAGGTCACGGAGTAAATTGATACAGTTAGGATAGAGGCGTGGGAACTCCCAGCGGTGCCGTTGATGATCCTGTTCCAAACTGCTCGCGAGGATGGGGGAGAGCTTAAGCTCATCCATTACCCTGAGGTAGGCCTTTCGAAATGCCATAGTAGGGGAGTCTCCGCTGTATTCGAGAGCCTCAATGACTGTGTGGACGTACTGCTTCGCCGGGATATGCAGCAGTTCGTCCAGATGACTCTGCCACTGTAGGAAAAGAAAGGCCTTCAGGGTGGCCTTGGGGTCAAGGAGGGTCCCTTCAAAATCAAACAGGAGCACCGGAGTATTCATAGAAAGATTATCCAACTTCCTTGGGTTGTTCGTCAAGTCAGGATGGCTGTCCAAGCCACTTCGTTAACAGTCGACGCATGCTGGGTAAAACGGCTTCCGCATTCCGTTGGACCTCCTCATGGGAAAGGGATTCCTGTCCCAAACCTGCTGCAAGATTGGTCAGGCAGGATAAGCCGGCTACCCGTAATCCAGCCGCAGAGGCCAATTGGGCTTCAGGAACGGTAGACATACCCACTGCATCCGCTCCCAGGCTCTTCCAGGCACGGATTTCGGCTGGGGTTTCATAAAGAGGACCTCGTGTAGCGGCGTAAACGCCTTCATGTAGGTGGAGTCCCTGTTCCGCGGCCAGGCTGTGCAACGCTGTTCGAAGCCTGGGGCAATAGACCTGACTTTGATCCGGAAAGCGATCTCCCCACTCGGGGAGATGCGGACCGCAGAGAGGATTGTCTCCCATGAGGTTGATGTGATCGGAAATCAGCATGAACTCTCCAGGCTGCACTCCTTTTAAGATCGCACCTGCTGCGTTGGTGAGCAGAATCTCTCTCACCCCGGCCTGTTTGGCCACATAGATGGGCAGTGCAATGGGGGTCCAGCCCAGGCCTTCATACAGATGCCGCCGGCCTAAAAAGATCAGACATCGCTGCGAATCCACTTCGGCATAAAGAAGTTTGCCGGCATGACCGGCGACCGCGGTTGCTCCCAGTCCGGGTAGATCCGCGTAAGCAAGCTCTCCCAGGATGTTCAGTTCCCTTAGGGCTTCTCCCCAACCTGACCCGCAGATCAGGGCCCGTTTCGGGTGGAGGTCAGGCCACTCTTTCTGCACAGCGTGCCAGGCTTGCTGTAACTGCGCGGGCTGGATCACGTTTCGATCCCCCGTGTTTCGTATATCAATGTACTCGGGTCCGGGGCCTGTTCGCCAATGTGGATGGCATCCAGGAGAAGAGCCGTAGCTTCCGAGCGCTGATCTTCCCTGCGGAGATGCAGTGTGGCAAGAGTCTGACCTGTTTCCAGGGGCTCAGCTACCTGACAGAGCCTGGAGAGGCCTACTGCGTGATCGATTTGGTCCTCTACTTGCCGACGCCCTCCACCCAGAAGAAGGACCAGCCTACCGATTTTTTCTGCGTCCAGGTCCTGTACCCAGCCGGCTTGAGGGGAGGGGATGTCAACCTGAAGGGGGGCCTGAGGCAGGGCTTCGCCGTTCCAGCCTTGAGCGCGGAACATGGCCTCTGCCTTGGCCCAGACCGCCCCGCTTTGCAGGGCTTGGTTGCAGATGCATTGTCCTTCCTGCAGGCTTTGGCATCGGCCAGCTAGTTGGAGCATGCGTGCTCCCAGATCCCGGGTGAGGATCCAAAGAGGCGTTTCGCTGGGCCCCTGCTGCATCAGATCAATGCATTCCTGAACCTCAACCGCGTTGCCAACACTGTGGCCTAAGGGATGATCCATGTTGCTGATCACAGCGCAGACCGGGGTGTTCAATTCCCGGCCAACCCGAATCATGCTGTCCGCCAGTTCCCGTGCGTCCTCCATGTGCTTCATAAACGCACCACGTCCTACTTTGACATCTAGCACCAGTCCATGCAGGCCTTCGGATAACTTTTTGCACATAATGCTGGCTGTAATCAGAGGAATCGACGGGACGCAACCGGTGACATCCCTGAGCGCATAAAGTTTGCGGTCCGCAGGGGCAAGTTGTTCGCTTTGTCCCACGATCGCGCAGCCTTCTTTGGCAAGCTGGGCGAGGAGTTCTTGTTCGCTCAGACGGGTCCGGTAGCCTGGCAGGCTTTCCAGCTTGTCGAGGGTACCGCCGGTAAGGCCCAGTCCCCGCCCCGAGATCATGGGCACAGCGAGACCACATGCCGCGGCCATCGGCGCAAGAATGAGGCTGGTTTTATCCCCAATGCCCCCACTGCTGTGTTTGTCAATGACCGGCTGGCTGAGAGAAGAGCTGTCCAGGCACTGACCACTTTCCATCATAGCCGAAGTGAGGGCGGAGACTTCCTCGGGGTTCATCCCCCGCCACAGGATGGTCATACACAATGCGGACATTTGGTAGTCCGGAATCTCTCCCCGGTGATAGGCCAGGATAAAACTGCGGATCTCTTCCGCACTCAACGTCGTTCCATCTCGCTTGCGTTCGATTGTCCATTGCGGAGGATGTTCCATCGATCCCTGCTAGCGGAGGCAGAGGCTCTGGGCAATGCTTTCCTAAGCTTCCCTCTTGAAAAGAGGGTGCCTCAGGTTAATGATAAAGACCTATCATTAAACCATGAAACGCTTCTTTACCTCCTTTTGTGTACTGTGCATGTTCAGCACGGTGCTGCTTGCCGAACCCTTACGGGTAGCCACGCTTCATCCTTTGTTGACCGAACTGGCTCAAACCTTGGGCGGGGAACAGGTCGAGGTGCTTTCGTTGTTACCCCCCAATGCCAATCCGCACAGCTTTGATCCAAAGCCTTCTGAGTTGACGCAGCTTCAGCAGGTGAACCTGGTTTTGGCTATGGGAAAGAATCTTGAGCCCTACCTGGATCGGATTAAGGCGAATCTACCTGCAGGCGTAAACATATACGAAGTGGGACGGCCTGTTCCTTCCGTAGTGATTGATCCACGAAATGCGACCTTTGCCTGCTGTCCCCGACACATGCATGGCGCAGTGGATCCTCACTGGTGGCAGAGTCCTCAGGCGATGCGCCGGGCAACTCGGCATCTGGGCAAAGAATTGGAAAAGCTTCTCCCGGAGCACAAAGCGGTGATCCGGGAGCGTACCCGTGCCCATATGGATGTGTTGGCGGAGCTGGATCAATGGATCGAGGGTGAGTTGAACCGGGTGCCCAAACGACAACGCATTCTCGTGACGGCTCACGCAGCCTTTGGGTACTTCTGCGATGTCTATGGCTTTCAGGCCTTGCCGGTGAAAGGCTTGGCAGGAGATCAAAGTGCTACGCCCGCAGAGCTTGGGGAGAGCATTGAGATTCTGAAAGAAAACAAAATCCGTGCCGTTTTCCCGGAAATCGGTGGACGGAATCACAATATCCACGCTCTTCAAGAGGCGACCGGCATTAAGTTGGGTGAGCCCTTACTTGCCGACAATATCAACTCAGAAGATACGAGCTACGTGGATATGATGAAGCATAATACGAACTCAATTGTTGCAGCTCTTGGAGAGAAAGAAACTCCTTGAGAGGCCGCCCGGTAGCTGAGTTACTGGTTGCTCTGACGCTCATTATCCTTGGGATCATTCCGGTTCAGTTCTTAACCCGAACCCCCTCTGGGTTAGCAGATGCCGGGGAGGGGGCTGAAGATCTTGCACGCAGTGAGGTCTGGATAGAGCTTCGCAGTTCTCACGCTCCAGAAAGCTGGTCGATTTGGCATGAAGGTCAGCAACTTTGGACAGGGGGAGGGGATACCCGCGCAGATGCTGATCTGGAACTGCATGTGCATGGGGGGCAGATACAACTCGAAGTAAGCGGATCCTGGCCGGATCTGGAGGATTCAGCCTATGTGGAAATTCGTGTGGAACCGGATGGGCTGGAAGATCGCCGAGCTGGCGCCTGGGCCAAACAAGAATTTCGCAAAAACTTCCAATGGAGTTGGGAGTGAAAGACTGCGAATCCTTAACCCATTTGGCCAGCGCCGGCCAACCCATGGAAACCCATGAGTTGTTCGTGGAGGACCTGGAGGTCTATTATCGAAACATCTGTGCCTTGAGTGGTGTGAGCTTTCGAATTGGTTGTGGGCATTGCGTGGGGCTGCTGGGGCAAAATGGGGCTGGCAAAAGTACCTTAATGAAAAGCATTGCCGGTTTGATTCCCAACAGAAAGGGGCAACTCCTTTGGTGTGGGCGTGCACCGGAGAGTCAACGGGGCGAGATCGCTTATTTGCCTCAGGTGGATGAGGGAGAGCGGCAATTTCCGATGACCGTCCGCGGTTTGGTAGAGTTGGGGCGCTTTCCTCATCTTGGTTTGTGGAAAAGATGGCGCTCGCTGGATGATGAGGTTGTCGATGCGGCCCTGGAGACGCTGAAACTGCAGGATCTGCAATCCCGCCGTCTCTTTCAGTTGAGTGGGGGGCAGCTCCAACGTGCTCATATTGCACGGGCTTTGGCTCAAGAAGCCCATGTGCTGCTTCTGGATGAACCCTTCGCGGGCTTGGATGAGCCCTCGCAACAGATTCTGGGCGACTTGTTTCATGAACTTGCGGGACATGGTCGTTTGTTGTTGGTGTGTCATCATGACCTCAAACAGGTTCCGGAATTGTTTGATCATGTGCTTTTATTGAACCGCGAGCAAGTGGCATTTGGTCCTACTGAGGAGGTGTTTACTCCGGAAAACCTCGAACGTTGTTTTGCGAAGAGAGAGGCGCCTGCGCATGTTTGAGTTTTTAGAGCACCTGTTTAATCAGCGAGCCTTGCTTGCGGTTTTGGTGATTGGCTTCAGCAATGGAGCTCTGGGTACTCTGGTGGTACTGAAAAAAAATGCTCTGTTTGTCAGCGCCTTGGCTCATGCTCTCTTACCGGGAATTGCGTTAGCCTTGTTGATTTTTGGTGTGTTAAGTCCTTGGATCGGGCTTGTTGGCGCTTTGTTTGGGGCCTTGCTGGTCGGATTAAGCTCGATTTGGGTGGCCCGCCTGGGACGTCTGGATGATCAGAGCTCGTTAACCGTTCTGTACACTACCTTCTTCGCGGCTGGATTGTTGATTCTGGAGCGGGTGCCTACCTTCACCCATTTGGAAAGCTGGCTTTTTGGGAATTTGCTGGGGCTTCGTGCGATGGATCTGCGAATGTCCTTTGCAGTGGCTTCCCTCATTATTCTGTTGATGCTGCTCTTTCGCAGGGCTTGGATTCTGTGGCTCTTTGATCCTTCCGTGGCTGCCGCCATGGGACTTCGGGTTCGATGGTTGGGGATGTTGTATATGCTGATGGTGGTTCTGGGTCTGGTGACCTCGCTCCAGGCGGTGGGGACGGTGTTATCCGCGGCGATGTTCATTATGCCGCCGGCGATTCTAATGCAGTGGATGCAGAGCCCTAGGGCCCTGATCTGGGGAAGCGGCTTGCTGGGAGGTGGAAGTGGGATCCTGGCGATTGCCATCAGCAACTGGCTGGATGTTCGGAGTGGCGCCTGTCTGATTCTAGTGTTGGGTCTGTTTTTTGTGCTCAGTTTGCTCCTGAAGCAGTTGCTGGGTCAGCGAAGCCCGAAGATTCGTCGTTTGGCTTCCTGACGCCTGTTCTGCATTCATCGCTTCAAAAATGTATGCTCCTTTCTTGGGGACAGCCTGCATTTTTGGAGGAAGCTTCGTGCAAAGTGGAATTGTTAACGTTTAAAGCTTTCTATGGAAAACTGAGTTAGGCACATCATGCGCTAACAAAAATGTGGACATTATCCACAATCCTATGAAGATCTTAGACGAAGACCTCTTCAAACGCTACTTGTCTATGCATGTACCTCAGCTGAAACGTGAAATTGATTTACTCAACCGCTTGATTCTCCAGCTGGGCGGGCGGGTTGAAGAAAATTTGCGCTTCGGTGTTCAGTCCGTGAAAAGTCTCGATGCCCAGCGGGCCCGGGAACTGGCTGATGAGGATGAGCGGGTGAACCGCTTGGAAGTTCGTATTGAGGAGGAGTGTTTTAAAGTTCTGGCTCTGCACCACCCTTTGGCGTCGGATCTCAGATACGTCATTGCTTTGATGAAAATTAATCATGACCTGGAGCGGATTGGAGATTTGGCGGACAACCTCAGCCGTCGTGCGGCCCAACTTGCCGAGGCCCCCATGGTGGCCTTTCCTCATCAGCTGGAGGATATGGCTGCGCAAGCCAGGGAAATGTTGCGCAACAGTCTGGATGCTCTCATTGATAAAGACATTGATAGCTGTCGCGGCATCCTGCTTCAGGATGATGAAGTGGACCGTTTGCTGTCGGAGGTGGAGCAGTGGTTCGGGAAAGAGGTCATGCTTTCGCCGGGAAAAACGACTTCCTTGTTCGCGGTTTATCAAAACGCGAAAGATCTGGAGCGGATTGCGGACCACACTTGTAACATCGCAGAAGACATCATTTATTTGGTTTCCGGGGAAATCGTACGGCATCGAAGTTTGGATCAGGAGTTCGAGGACGAATAACTCGAACGGATATCCCTGTTAACTTTTCTTCTTCGATCGCGTACATACACAAAGCACTCTGCGCTAATCTATTATGGATTTGCTACGTTTCTGTGGGTCTTCCCTAATTTGTGTCTATCCCTTTGAAACTTTTCTCGCATAGTTGTTTTTGGGTTGCATTTTGCTGGTATCGCATAGTGTGAACTTTCCGATTAGTCTTACTCACAGTTGTCCCCACAGGAACAAGTCGTATGTCCGAACAGAACGCCCCCGCAATGGATGATGTCGCAGCCGTAGAGGCCCTTCGTGGCCAGATGGCCCAGGTGAAACAGGAACTCAGCAAAGTCATCATCGGTCAGGATGAAGTCGTCGACAAACTGTTGATCTGCCTTCTTGCTCGTGGTCATGGACTGCTCATGGGTGTGCCTGGACTGGCGAAAACCCTGTTGATTTCCTCTCTCTCCAAGTTGATGTCTCTGGACTTCAGCCGGATTCAGTTCACCCCGGACCTTATGCCCTCCGATATTACGGGTACGGACATTCTTCAGCAGACCGACGACGGCAAGCGTGAGTTTGAGTTCATCAAGGGCCCCATTTTTGCCAACATTGTGCTGGCCGACGAAATTAACCGTACGCCTCCCAAAACGCAGGCTGCCTTGCTTCAGGCGATGCAGGAGTATCAAGTGGATGCGGGTAACCATACCTTCCACCTTGAAAAGCCTTTCTTCGTGCTGGCGACGCAGAACCCGATCGAACAGGAAGGAACCTATCCGTTGCCGGAAGCGCAGTTGGACCGTTTCATGTTCCTGATCGAAGTGAAATATCCGACGTACGACGAAGAACTACGGATTGCCAAGGAAACCACGGGCGGTGCTGCAGCTCAGCTGAACCCGGTATTGACCGGTGAACAGATTTTGGAAGCCCAGAACGTGGTGCGCCGGATTCCGGTGGCCGATCACGTATATGAATACGTGGTGAAACTGGTCCGCTCTGCACGTCCGGGTCAGGCGGACAGTCCGGATTGGGTTAAAGAAATGGTCATGTGGGGACCGGGTCCCCGTGCCTTGCAGTATTTGGTACTGGGTGCCAAAGCCCACGCAGTGCTGCGAGGCTCCATGCTGGTGCAGGTCGAAGACGTGGCAGCCGTGGCAGAACCGGTGCTCACCCACCGTATTCTGACCAACTTCCATGCTCAGTCCGAGGGCATCACCTCGGCAGACGTGATCGAGCGTCTCCAGGAAGAACTCGTCCGGGTTTGATCGGTGGCCTCCGTCAATCCCTCCGCCCGTCCCTTTCTGGACGGTGCCGTGCTGTCCCGTCTCAGCCGTATGCAGCTGCAGGTGGCCACCCCCATGTTGGGTTCGGTCACCGGTATGCACCGCTCGGCGACCCGCGGGGCCTCTGTGGAATTCGCAGAGTACCGGAAATATGTTCAAGGGGATGACCCCAAGCATATTGACTGGCAGGTCTACGCCCGCTCAGACCGTTTTTACATCAAAGAATTTGAAGCTGACACCAACCTGAGAGCCTATGTGGTGCTTGATGCCAGTGGTTCCATGCTCTTCGACTCTGGCAATGGCAGTCGTTTTGACTACGCCCGTCGTTTAGCCTGTCATCTCGCATACATGCTCGTGCAGCAAGGGGATGCGGTTGGGCTTCACTGCTGTGGGGAGCATGAAAACCTCGACCTCCCGGCACGTCAGGCTCCCTCGCACCTGCACACCTTGTTTGACTTGGTAGAACAAGTGGAGCCCAAAGGGGAGTCTACGCTGGTGGATGCGCTTCATAATCTCGCCGAACGGGTACAACGCCGTGCGGTGGTCTTGGTGATGACGGATGCATTTGTGCCTGCAGACGAACTGATGGATGCACTACAACATTTGGTGTTTTGCCGTCATGAAGTCAGTTTATTCCAGATTATGGATCCTCAGGAACTGGAGTTCGATTTTAACCGACCGGTTCGTTTTGTGGACTTGGAAGGGGGAGCGGATCTGGTGGCGGATCCGAGTGTGATGTTGCAGACCTATTTGGAAGGCCTGGAAAATCACATGACCGCCCTTCGGGATGGCTGCCGCAAATTTCAAATTGATTACCGCAATGCTCGAATGGATGGCGATTTTGAAACGCTGTTGACCTCATTCCTGTTGGAGCATGCCGGCAAAAAAGCCGCCGCGGGAGGACAGCGTAAGTGAGTGCAATTTCTCCTCTGTTTTTGTGGCTGTTGCCACTGGCTTTGCTGCCAGTCATCATCCACCTGCTGAACCGTCTCCGATATCGGACGGTAAAGTGGGCGGCGATGATGTTCCTGCGCAGCGCGGACCGGGATGCCTCCCGGCGTGCCAAAATCCGCCAATGGATCATTCTCGCAGCGCGTTGTTTGATGCTGTTGCTCTTCCTCCTGGCGTTGGCTCGGCTTCAGTCCAAAGGACGGCTGGCTCAGTTCTTTGATCGCGGAAGCACCATGGTGGTGGTTCTTTTTGACCGCTCCACCAGTATGGAACTGGAACGGGGCGGCTCCAGTGGCCGTGAACGAGCGGTGGCCCTGCTGCAACAAGGCTTGGACGAACTCCCTGCCGGTTCCCGCGTCCTGTGGATTGACTCTGTAGACCAGTCCGTGACCCCCCTTTCAAAGGGCGTCGAGTTGGAACGTTTGCCCATGGCTTCTTCTGCGGAAGGCCCCGCGGATATCACCACGATGTTGAAAACCGCCCTTCAGGAAGTCGCGCGGAGTGGGGCTCCCCGTGCTGAGATTTGGATCCCGACGGACCGTCAGGCCTCAGCCTGGTTGCCCGAAGGAGCCGGTTTACCGGATTGGTCTGAATGGGGCGAATTGGGCAGTTCGATCACTCTGCGTGTCCTCGATGTGGCCCAGGTTCCCCCGGATGCGGGTAACCGCTCGTTGCAGTTGGCTGGACCTCCCCGCCGTGATGGCGAAGAGTTGCTGATTCCCTTACGCATGATTCGCGACAAAGAAGAAGGGGAATCTGTGGCCCTCACTGTGGAATCCGGTGGCTTGAGCCTGCAGGACGATTTGCTGGTGGAAGGCCGTAGTTTCCTTTGGGAACAGGCGATTCCGCTGACAGATGATGGCCGTGAACTTCAGGCCTTGATTCGCGTTCCTGCAGACAGCAACGACGTGGACAATACCGTCGCGATCGCCTGGCGTCCCAGTTCCGCTGTAAAAGCGAAAGTGGAAAGCGATTCCTTGCTCTTAGGCCGTAGCCTGCGAGCAGGTCTGTTGCCGCGTCCCGGTTTTCGGGAAGTCCTGGACAACTGGGCTGAACTGGATGAAGGCGTGGCCTTCTGGGCCCGTGATGCTGCAGATACGCTCAGTGAAGCGGAACAGGCTTGGGTGGAAGCTGGCGGGGTGCTCCTGCAGCTGCCGCAAAGCTCAGAGCTCCAACCTGTGGACAGCGATTCCGGGTTTCTCGGTGTAAGTGATTGGAATGAACAGGCGGGGCCCTTGGCCACGGAAGGTGGAGAGGCGTTGCGTCTCGATCTGGTGGAAATCCAACAGATTGTTCCCAAAACCCTGCTGGAAGGCACAGAGGTGATGGCCACCTTGCAAGATGGATCCCCTCTGTTGACCCGCCGTGAGATGGGAGAAGGGGTCGTCTACGAATTGCTGAGTCTTCCCGAGCGGAATGTGTCCAACTTGGACGCTGGTTTCATCTGGGTACCGATGTTGCAGCGTATGTTGCAGGAAGGTCGCCGAGCCGAACGCCGTTGGGGTCTTCAGACCTTGGGCGACTATGATCTGCCGGAGAACGCAGAATGGCGTTCTGTGGATGGTGACAGCAGTCTGCATCCGGAACGCCGCACAGGTCGTTACACCGTGAATGGCAATGTGGTCGCTCTGAACCGCGACCCTGCGGAAGACAGCCGCCAGCAACTCAGCATTGAGGAGCTTGAGGAATGGGGCGGGGACCTGGACCTGCGCGTATTTGAAGATCGAAGTGAAAAAGCCGATGCCGAACCTTCCCGTGTGGAATTCACCGGGTTGATCGCCTTATTTGGGTTGATCTTCCTTGCGCTGGAATCCTGGTTGCTGACGCTCAATGTCCGGAGGCCTACCCGGCCCCAAACGAGTTGGAAGGAGGCCCACTCATGAACGAGGGCAGCGAATGGATTTTCAACGCCAGTGGCCCAGTTATTCTCTTGGGACTTTTGGCCTTTTTCGTGTACCTGGGGGTGACCTTGTATCACCTGAAACAGGTACATTTCACTCCGTATCGTTGGTTGACGGAGGGATTGAAGTTTTTAGGGGCCCTGCTGCTGCTGTTCACCCTGTTGCAGCCTGAGCTGCATACCCGCTCTGCCCGGCATGAAGATGCCCGTATGGCGGTGGTGTTGGACCGTACCGAAAGTATGGACACCCAGGATGCCCTGCTCAACAATGCGCCTGCGACCCGGACGGAATGGCTGGAGCAACTGCAGGCCAGTGAAGCTTGGCAAACCCTGACAGAAGCCGCTCAGGTCGAAATCATTGAAGTGGGTCACAGTGAAGATCCCGTCATGAAGAGCACCAACCTGGCTTCCTCCTTGGAGCGGGCCCGGGAGTTTGATCAACTTGCGGCCGTGCTGATGCTCAGTGATGGGGTTCACAACTCAGATGGCTCTCCGCTGAGTGAGGCCTTGCGCCTGGCTGAGATGGAAGTTCCTGTGTTTGCGGTGGAAGTTGGGGAGTCCGAACGACTGCCTGACCTTCTGTTGGAACAGATTGAATTTCCCACCTACTCTCTGCTCAACGAAGCGTTGGTGCTTCCTTTGCGTGTGAGCAGTACGCTCCCGGAAGATGCTCCTGTACGTTTGGCTCTGATGTCTGAAGGCCGGGTCCTGGCCCGCCAGGAGGTCATGGTCGAAGCGGGTGAAAGTGCGGATACCCAATTACGTTGGGTCCCCCGCACTCCAGGTGAGGTAAACCTGCAGGTGGTGATGGAAAGTCACCCCCTTGAGCGTTTCACGAACAACAATGAGCAGACTGCGGTTGTGGATATCCGGAAAACGACGATCCGGGTCCTGTTGATTGACAGTCTGCCCCGTTGGGAGTTCCGCTTCCTGCGTAATGCATTGAACCGTGATCCCGGGGTCAAAGTGGACAGCATTCTCTTCCATCCCTTCCTCGGACCGGGTACAGGCCCAGGTTACCTGAAAGAATTTCCCACTGCCCGGGAGATGTGGTCTCAGTATGATGTGGTGTTCCTCGGTGACGTGGGCATCATGAAAGATCAGCTTCGTCCTCAGGACGCCGTGAACCTCGATCTTCTGGTTCGCGAGCAGGGAAGTGGTTTGGTATTTCTTCCCGGTGCGGTGGGCAATCAGCTCAAATTGGCTGGCAGTCCTCTGGAAAAACTGAATCCGGTGGAATATGATCCCCGCCTGCCGAAAGGGATTGGGTTTGACTTGGAAATGCGGATGAATCTGACCCGGGAGGGGCAGGGACATCTGTTGACTCAGCTGCACAGCAATGAAGTACGGAACCAGCAAATTTGGCGACGTCTCCCTGGCTTCAACTGGTTTGCCGGGGTGTCCCGCTCTAAAGTGGGTGCAGAAGTGTTGGCTACACATGCCTCCCAGCGGAACGAGAATGGTCGTATTCCTCTCTTGGCCACCCGGGATGCCGGTGCGGGTCATGTGCTCTTCCTGGGTACAGACGCAGCCTGGCGCTGGCGTGAAGGGGTCGAGGATTTGTACCACTACCGTTTCTGGGGACAAGTAGTTCGCTGGATGGCCCATAAACGCCATATGTTCAGTGACAGTGGTGCCCGTGTTTTCTTCCAACCCGAACGCCCCGAAGTAGGGCAGGAAACCTCATTGACGGTGACCTTGCGAGGTGCATTGGGACTGGATGATGAGGACGTCCCCGTACGACTCCGCTTTACGGATGCGAATGGCGGCGTGGTTTCTCCTACGCTTACTCCCTTGGAAGGTGGTGGCACCTTTACGGCGACCTGGACACCGGAGAATCCGGGTGAACATACGCTGGAACTGCTTCCCACCTCTGGATCGGACACGCCCGTACTCTCCCGTGACTTCATGGTAGAGGGCCAAATTCCGGAACAGGTTGGCGATCCGACGGCGCCTCGTTTGTTGGAAGAAGTCGCCCAAGTGACCGGTGGTGAATCGGTCACCATGGAGGATGCTGAACTTTTACTTGAACGTTTGAGCCAGTTACCCCGTCAACAACTGGTGCTGAATGTCACCCGCCTGTGGCAAAATCCGCTATGGGTCAGTGGCGTTTTTCTCTTCTTCGGCCTATATTGGATACTGCGTAAACGCCAAGGATGGATCTAATGAATACATCTGACTTGATCACACATGACTTACCGAAAGAGCTGCAGGATACCCTGCAGCGCTTCCAGCGTCGCTGGCGCTGGCTCAACACCATGACCCTGTTGGGAATGCTGTTGTGCATTCCGCTGACCAGCTTTTTGCTGTTGGCTCTTTCAGACCGTATCTGGGAAACGCCAGCCTGGGCTCGACTCATTCTGGCCGTACCCGTTCCTCTCTTGCTGTTCTTTGCTCTGTACCCCTGGGCGAAGCGCTGGTTGATTGAACGTCCCAATTCCCGACGTCTGGCCCAGTTCATGGGCCGCTTGGATCCTCGCGTGGGTGACCGCGTTCTGGGTGCGGTGGAGTTGGCGGAAGGTTCGGACGAAAGCTGGATGGGATCTCCTTCTCTGCGTCGGGCTGCAATCGAGCAGGTCGCCCGCGAAATGCAGGGCGTACGTCCCGAGGAAAGATTCGATACCTCGACCATGAAAAAACTCATGGCGGGTGCCGGGGTCTTGATTGCAGTGGTGACGCTTTCTCTGACCATGGCACCGGATGCGGTGATCAACAGTTTTATGCGTTGGGTGCAACCCCATAACCGGATTGAACGATACACCTTTGTGCGTCTGTTCGATTTTCCGGAGACCTTGCACGTCGCTCATGGTGAATCCTTTGATTTCAACGGTCGGGTGGAGCACGTAAATGGGGAAGCCATATCCGAAGTGACCAGTCGTGTGAATGGCCCGGAAGATCTGGAGGTCCAGGTTGAACGGGACAGTGGTGTGGTTACCGTTTCTGCTGAAGGAATGACTGAAAGTCGTGAGGTGCAGCTGAAAGCAGGCGATGCTTCCGAACGGGTGAATGTAAAACCGATGTTGCGTCCGGAGCTTCAATCTTTGGGAGCGGAACTGGAATGGCCGGAGTACCTGAAGAAGGAACCGGAAAGCATGACCCTTCGCCGCCGTCGACTTGAAGTGCCTTTGGGCTCCAAAGTGGCCTTGAACGGCACGGTCAGCCGCGAACTGAAAACAGCTAGTCTGGAAAACGGTGGTACGGCCAATATTGAAGGTCCCCGTTTTCTCCTTCCGCCGCAATTGGTGGAAACCAACCTGAGCTTCACCGTGAGCTGGGAAGATGAGGTGGGGTTGACCCCTCGGAATCCTGCAACCGTAGAAGTCATTGCGAAAGCAGACCAGGCCCCTCGCGTGGCCCTGAATGGCTTGGCCCCAGCGGTAGCCGTGCTCCCGGATGAATTTCTGGAAGTGGATTTGAGTGCCCGCGATGATTATGGCTTGGATCGGGTCTGGACCCGCTGGCGTGTTCTTCAGGAAGGTGTTCCTGTTGATCGCGAACGGGATCTGGAAATGATTGGGGAAGCCGGGAGCGAACGGCTGAGT
Organism: Verrucomicrobia bacterium UBA6056; assembly: GCA_002429005.1. GTDB lineage: Bacteria > Verrucomicrobiota > Kiritimatiellia > SS1-B-03-39 > UBA6053 > UBA6056. The sequence continues at coordinate 39,693 of DIYK01000018.1, read as the reverse complement.
TTTTCTCCGGAACGTCTGGGCTTTGCACCCGGGGACACGATTGAATTGGCTGCCTTTGCCGTGGATGCGTTCCCTGGCCGGGAACCCAGCATGAGCTCACGGCATCGTATTTTGGTCATCAGCAAAGAACAGCACGCGAAAATGCTGCTCCAGCAGATGGACCGGGTACTGGCTGAACTCGACGAAGCCATTCGTCAGGAGTCGCTGGCTCTGGAGGAAAACAAAAACACTGCCGAGCGTTCTGCAGAAGATCTCATGGACGAAAGCACTGCGGAGAAGTTGCTCGACCAGGCGTTGGATGAAATGGCCCGTGCAGAACAGGTCATGGAAACGGCGGAAAAAATGGAAGGTCTGATAGGGGAAGCCTCCAAAAATGAACAGATTTCAGATGAATTGATTGGCGAATGGGCCAAGATTTCTGAAGACCTGAAGAATAAAGCGGTTCCTGCTATGGAGGAAGCCGCGAAGAAACTCAAAGAAGCTGCCGAAGCCATGGGCGAAGCAGGTGAGGCCGGCGAAGCTGGTGAAGCCGGCGAGGCAGGGGAAATGGGTGAAGCTGGAGAATCCGGTGAAGCGGGTGAGTCCGGTGAATCTGGAGAATCTGCCCAGTCCGGTGAGTCCGGCGAAGCTGGTGAGTCCGGTGAATCCGGGCAGGCTGGTGAATCCGGTGAACAAGGCGAGCAGGGCGAACAGGCTCAGAATGGCGAGCAAGGTGAGCAGGGCGAAAACGGCGAACAAGCCGAAGCCGGCGAGCAGGGAGAGCAAGGGGAACAAGCGCAATCCGGACAGTCTGGGCAATCGGGTCAGAGTGGCCAGTCCGGGCAGAGCGGACAGAGTGGTCAATCCGGCCAGTCTGGACAGAGCGGTCAGTCCGGTCAGCAGCAACAACAGCAGCAGCAGGCCCAGAATGAACGCCAGGAGGCTCTGGAAGAAGCGATCGCCGCTCAGGAAGAAGCGCTCCAGTCTATGCAGCAGGGTGAAGAAAGCCTGAATGAGTCCATCGAACAGAGCCTGTCCGAAAGTTTCATCAACCGTTTCAAAGAGTTGGCCCGCCAGCAGGATGAAGTGGGTAAAGTCATGAACAAGCTCATGCCCTTGACCATTGCTAAAACGGTAGATCAGCTTCCCGAGGAACTGGCCAGCCAGATTCGCGATAATGCGGACAAGCAAGAGGATATCAGCCGGGAAACCCGCTACATCTTCGACGATTTGGAAGGTTTCTATCGTCGCTCCCAAAATGAAGTTCTGCGTGAAGTTCGTACAGAAATGAGCGAAGAGGATTTCTCCGGTCGCTTGCCGAAGATGCAGGAAATGATCCTGCAGAATATTATTGGTCGTACCACTCAGGAATCCAAAGCTTGGAATGAAAACTTCCTGGCCTGGGCAGATAAGCTCTCCGAAGAAGCCGGTGGCGGCGGCGGTGGCGGCGGCGGTGGCGGCGGCGGCGGTGGTGAAGAAGAAGGGGAAACCCTTGAAACCATGATCGCGCTGCTCCGAGCCCGTGAACAGCAGGAAAAACTGCGCCGGCACACTCGTGAGCTGGATGAAACCTACGAAACCAATCCGAATTACAGTCGCGAATCCACGGTATTGTCCGAGCGTCAATACGAACTGGCTCAGACGCTGCAGCCGCTGGAACAACGTGTGGTGAAACAGGAAACCAAACAATTGGTGTCTCTGGCTTCCGGCGAAATGATGAATGCTGGGGTGAAGCTGCGCCGTTCGGTGACCAATCAGGAAACTATTGGTGTTCAGACGGAGATTATCGAACTTCTGGCACAAGCTCTGGATCAGAGCATGGGCAATCAGGACCAGCAACAACAGCAACAGCAGCAGCAACAACAGCAGCAGCAACAGCAACAACAGCAGAATGCTGCGATGATGCAGGCGATTATGCAGATGATGCAAGGCCAGGGCAGTCAGCCCGGCGGCACCCCTGGACAGCAGGGTGGCGAAGGCAGCACCGGTTTTGGTGATCCTGGTGATCAGGATATCAGCGGTCGTGGCGGCCGGGATGCGAGTGAAGCGGAACGAGGCGGAAAAGCTTCCGGTGCTTCCCCCGATTTGTGGCCCAGCCGCTATCGCAATATGATGGATGGTTACTTTAACGCCATGGAAGGAGAAGAATAATGAAACGCTGGTTGTGTATGTTTCTCATCCTGCCCATCTTTGCGCAGGATCCTCTCAGTGGAATTCAGGTGGGTGAAGGCCTGCCTCCGGATTTGGAGTTTGTCTATAAATCCGGTCTGACCTTCCTGGCAGCTACACAGACTCAAGCTGGGAACTGGCCCGACAATTATGGTGGTCAGCCTGGCGTGGTGGGTATCTGTACTCTGGCCTTGTTGGCCAGCGGAGAAGACCCCAATTATGGCCCCTACAAAGATACCGTTAAACGTGCAGCTGAGTTTATCGTATCTCAGCAGGATCCGAATACCGGCTACATTGGCAACTCGATGTACAACCACGGCTTTGCCACCCTGGCTCTGGCCGAACTCTACGGTCATCTGCGTGAGCCGGATGTGTCTGTCCCGCTGAAAAAAGCAATTGATCTGATCCTGAAATCCCAAGAGCAGAATCCTAAGGGCGGGTGGCGTTACACCCCTACATCCAAGGATGCTGACAGTACGGTATCCGGAGCTCAGATGGTGGCCTTGTTCGCGGCCAAGAACGCTGGGCTCGAGATTCCTGAAAAAGCTTTCGAGCGCGGCCTGGAATATTTCAAAACCTGCCGCGGAGATGATGGCGGTATTGGGTATACCAACAATCGTGGCGGAAACGCTACCCGTACCGCAATTGCCAGTCTGAGTTTCAGTCTGGCCAATGATTACGAATCAGAAGATTCCAAAAAGATCTTCGAATATCTCCGCAGCAATCGGGATGGTTCTTCTTCTTACGTCTACTACCACTTCTACTACATGGCCCAGGCTCTTTTCCAAGGGGACATGGATGAGTGGCGCGTGTGGAATCGGCAGACGGTGGAATTGTTCAAAGCGACTCAACAGGAAAATGGATCATGGAATGGTTCGCGTGGAGCGAGCTTCTCTACGGGATCCGCGTTGCTGGCGATGGCGTTGAACTACCGGATGATGCCGATTTACGAACGATGAGGGATTCGACCGGGGATGCGATAGCGTTCTCGGTATTCCCCCGGACTTTCGTTATGATGTTTGCGAAAGATCCGGCAAAAATTTTCAGGGTTTCCGTAGCCGATTTCTGCGGAAATCCATTTCACCGGGTGATTGCTGCGTAAAAGCAGATAGCGTGCTCGTTTCATACGCTCCCGGATGCGGATCTGGTGAGGCGTGACCCCCAAATGCTCCCGGAACAACGCACTTAAATGCGGTACAGATAGTCCCAGCTCAGCGGCTAACTCTTTAAGGGGGTATGTTTTCTGTAAATCCTGTTTGAGTCTGCGCATGGCCGCAAGCACAACAGAGGGGAGCGGGCTGCTGGGAGCACTGCGTTGTTGCAGGCTGGCACGATAGGCTAGCTGCTGAATGACTAAAAGCCCCATAAGAGAGGGATCCGCTTGGCGTTCGTGGAAATCCCGAAGCAGGCCGGAGGCAAATTGTTGAGACTCCGGTTCCTCAGACCAGAAAATACGTTTGGGGAGATCTGGAATCTGGCGGGTATGGCCGATGCGGAAGCTGAAGGTTGCACATTCGTAATGCATATCTTCGGGACTGCGGTTTACCGTGTAATCCCCCGGGCTGTGTAAGAAAATCCACCCCACTCCCCGGGGAGGGCCCCCTTCAGGTGGGAACACTTCCCCCGCACAGATCCACTCTAAATACCAGATTCCTTCATTAATCTGATAGGGTTTGGGAGCTCCCCCGAGGCCGGAAATAAAATAGCCTACGTATTCGAGCTGAGCTAGGGCTTTAGGGTCAGAGATCATCGTTTTGGTCAATTCATTCCTCTTTTCATTATGAACTACAAGGTTAATCCTTGTTTTAGATCATTCACCAAGGCTGTGAAGTAGATCCACTTTCATATCCCACCCCATCCCTCAGGAGATTCCCATGCCCGAAATTACCTTACAGCTCTATACCTTGCGCGACCTGGCCCGTGAAGGCTATGAAGCCATGATTCGCAGTGTTGCTGACATTGGTTTTGGTAACGTTGAACCCGCCGGGTTTCCCGGATCTACACCCGAAGCCGCTGCAGCGTTGTTCAAAGAGTTAGGGCTGAAAGCCCCGTCCTGTCATGGCGCGCTTCCGCTTGGTGAAAAGAAAAATCAGGTTCTCGAAGAAGCTGAATTGATGGGCTACGAAGCCATTATCACGGGATGCCCTCCCAATTTTAAAGAAGATTACAGTAGCCTGGACCGGGTGAAAGCACTTGCAGATCTCTATGCGGAAGCCGCAGAGGTCGTATCCGGTAAAGGGATTCAGGTCGGTTATCACAACCACGACTGGGATCTGGTCGAGGTGGAAGGGCAACGGGGCTACCAGGTATTCCTCGAGCGCACCCCGGAAACGGTATTGTGGGAGGCTGACCTGTTCTGGGTGGCCCGGGCGGGATTGGATCCTGCTGAATTTGTGAAAGAAATTGGTGCCCGTGGCCGCTTTCTCCATTTCAAAGATGGTCGGGTGAAAGAAGAGGCAACCTTTGTAGAAAAAGAAACCGAAGATGGCAAAATTATGGTCAGCGACGCTGCTCCTTTTCTGCCTGCTGGGCAGGGTCAGGTAGATCTGAAAGCCGCTGCGGAAGCTGCCGCCCATTGTGAGTATGTGGCTGTGGAACTGGACCGCTATGACGGGGACATGTTAGAGGCTGTGGCCGAAAGCTATCGCTATCTTACCCAGAGCGGTATTGCCACTGGAACCAAGTAATCGGAGACAAGGACATGAGTAAACAGACCATTGGAGTCGGTATCATTGGCTGCGGGAATATTTCGCAGGCCTATTTTAACGGAGCCAAGCGCTTCGAAGTGTTGGAAGTCCGTTCCTGCGCAGACCTCAATATGGAGGCTGCAAAGGCCAAGGCAGAAGAAAATGGCTGCGTGGCACAAACGGTAGATGAGCTGTTGGCCAACCCGGAAGTTGATTTGGTGATCAACCTCACCATTCCGGCGGTTCACGCGGAAGTGAGTCTGAAGGCTCTGGAAGCCGGCAAACATGTGCATTGCGAAAAACCGCTGACGGTCTCGCTGGAGGATGCCAAAGCTGTTCTGGATCTGGCGGCAGAAAAAGGTCTTAAGGTGGGCTGCGCTCCGGATACCTTTCTGGGTGCGGGACTGCAGACCTGTCGGAAACTGGTGGATGATGGCTGGATTGGCAAAGTCTGCTCGGGTACCGCAGTGATGATGGGCCGTGGCCCGGAAAGCTGGCATCCGAATCCTGCCTTTTTCTATGAAATTGGCGGTGGCCCCATGTTCGATATGGGTCCGTATTACATCACGGCGCTGATCCATCTGTTGGGACCGGTGAAACGGGTCTCTGCTTTCTGCGGGAAAGCCTTCGAAACCCGCATCGCTACCGGGGAACAAACCTTTGGTCAGGAACTGCCCGTGCATGTGCCTACGCACAATGCCGGGGTGCTGGAATTCCATTCCGGTGCGTTGATTTCGATGAACATCTCCTTCGATGTGTATCGTCATAAACACAGTCCCATTGAACTCTATGGTACGGACGGCTCTTTGGCCGTTCCCGACCCGAATACCTTTGGGGGTCCGGTGGAGCTTTGGACTCCGACAGAACGTGAATGGCGGGAGCAGGCCTTCAGCCATCCTTATGCCGGCAACATGCGCAGCATTGGTGCCGCCGACATGGCCATGTGCATTCTCGATCCGGAGCGCCCACAACGCTGTAGCGGGGCACTCGCTTATCATGCTCTTGAAGTCATGCATGCCTTTGAGAAAAGCTCGGATGCCGGTCAGGCGATCGTTCTGGAATCCAAGCCGGAACAACCTGCAGCCCTGCCTCTGGGTTTGATCGAAGGCCGAGTCTAAGCTTAGGAGACTATCCATTTCCTTTTTATCCCATGCGGCGTAAGTACGTCGCATGGGATTTGCTTTTTTAACGGCCCTCTGTTGGGCTTTTGCGGGCTTTGGCTCTTCCAGGTTGGCCCGACATTTTGGGGCTTTGCCGGGGAACGCATTGCGTCTTACGGTTTCCTTTTCCCTCCTGCTGGTGATTGTCGCGCTGCGTAAGGAATTGGGTTGGGCAGAAGGATTTGGTTTCTTTGTGCTCTCCGGATTTTTGCATCTCTGTGTCGGGGATGTGGGCTTGTTCGCGGTCTACCGCCGTCTGGGGCCTCGTTTGGGGGTATTGATGGTGGGCACGCTCGCCCCGCCGACTGCGTTGCTTTCGGAATGGCTCATTCTGGGAACCACCGTGTCGCTGCCACAACTACTTTGTGCGGGTGGCGTATTGCTCTCCGTCGCCTTCGCAGTGGCTCCCCGGGAACGTCAGCATTTAAGTGCGGCTGAATTGCGGACGGGCATTCTTGCGGGTATTTTTGCTGCCTTAGGGCAGGGCCTGGCTGGCACGGTCAGTCGGGTGGGTTTTGCTCAAGTGGAGGCAGCAGGTTTGGATCTGGGCGGCTGGGTGCCGACCCTGCTGCGGGTCGGGGGAGGCTGGGCGAGTATCCTGCTATGGATGTTAATCCTGCAGTTTCTGGGCAAGCAGCCTCTAGCACGGCCTACGGAGCTCCTACAAGACAAGCGGGTGAAGGGACATCCGCTGGGTTGGTTAATGCTCTCCGCGAGTCTGGGCCCGGTCGTAGGCATCTATTTTCTGATGCTCGCCTTTGCGGGAAGCCCCGCGGGACTGGTGCAAGCGGTACTGGCCTCGTTACCGGTCTTGATGATGCCGGTGGCCTGGATGTTTGATGGCACGGTTCCCAGCCGTCGCTCCAGCTTGGCAGGGCTGGTCGCGGTGGGGCTGACCATGCTCCTGGTGAGCTTAAGTTGATCATGGAGACCCGAAGAACCCCATGTGCATCTCCCGGTCCGGTAAAAAAAAACACCCCATCAGGTTGATGGGGTGTATTGCATTCCAGTTACCTGGAATCAGGACAGAGTGAGTTCAAAATGTGCATCCAACATATCGGAAGCGCCCAGGGCCTGACTACGGCTTCCGGGAGAACTGCCACCGGCAAATACCTTGAAGCTTCCCGCTTCGAAGTGACGGCTTCCATCCTCATGTGTCACCTGCATCCACTGAGCGGGAACGTTCAGAGTGATGCTGGCCCGGGTTCCTGCAGGTACGCTGATTCGGGCGAAATCCACCAACTGGCAGACAGGAGTTCGCACACTGGAGTCTTCGTCACGGATATAGAGCTGTACGACTTCATCCCCATCGATTTCGGAGTCGTTAACTACGGTGACTTCGACTTCGAGATCTTCACCTGCTGGAAGTTCGGCTTTATTGAGTTGCAAGGCTTCGTAACGGAAGCCGCTGTAACTGAGTCCGAATCCGAAGGGAAATTCCGGTTCCTCTTCGAGGAAGCGGTAGGTGCGGCCGGTCATGCTGTAATCTTCGTAATCGGGAAGCTGGGCATCGCCAGCGGGAACCGTGAAGGGGAGGCGCCCGGCGGGATTGACTTCACCGAAGAGCACTTCCGCCACCGCCTGACCTCCAGCCTGTCCAGGATATCCGATCCAGACGATGGCTGCGGCTTTGTCTGCGAGCTCGCCCAGGCTGACGGCTGCGCCCCCACAGACCACCAGGACCAGCGGAGAGTCAGAATGTTCGGCCACGCGCAACAGATATTCTTTCTGTGCGGCAGGTAATTCCACACTACGGCGGTCTCCGGCATAATCAGAGAGCAGGGCATCGCCTTCTTCCCCTTCCATCAGCGGATCAATGCCGCACACGGCAATGACGGCATTCCGACCGTTTGCGGGTCCAAGCCCCCAATCGATTTTGTTGGGTTTTTCGCGGTCGGCGAGGAAGGCTGGGTGGTATTCGATATTGGTATCTGCACCCACCAAACCGCTGACTCCCTCGAGCACGGTGGTGAGGTGACCATTCATGCCGAAATAATTGCCCAGCAGAACTTCGAGGCTGCTGGCGAAGGGGCCGCACACATAGTAGTTGGATCCGTTGGCGGGTAAGGGCAGGAGCTTGTTTTCGTTCTTCAGCAACACCACAGAAGAGCGGGCCGCCTCGAGTGCCTGTTCGGCATTTTCAGGACCGGCGACTTCGCAGCATTCGGCCATGGATTTCAGATCTTCTTCGCTTTCATCGAACATGCCCAGACGGAAGCGGGTGCGCAACAAGCGGCGCAGGGAACGGTCCAGATCTGCTTCTTCAATCAGTCCTTCTTCGAGGGCAACAGGAAGTTCTTCGTACACACAGCCACAGTTGAGGTCACAGCCGTTTTTCAATGCCATGGCTGCGGACTCTGCCGTATTCGGAGTTACTTTATGATGCTCATGAAAGTCCCGAATGGCCCAGCAGTCGGAAACGACATGGCCTTCGAAGTTCCATTCTTCCCGCAGCAAGGTCTTAAGCAGCAATTCTGAACCACAGGCAGGCTCTCCATATACCCGGTTGTAGGCACCCATGACCGTTTCGACGCCGCCTTCAACCAGTGCCTGGAAGGCGGGCAGATAGGTTTCCCGGAAATCCTGTTCGGTGGGACGGGCATCAAACACGTGGCGCTTTTCTTCGGGACCGGAATGGACGGCAAAATGCTTTGCGCAGGCGGCGGTTAGCAGTTTCTCGGGATCTTCTCCCTGCAGGCCCGTTACCACGGCCATACCCATCCGAGACATCAGCATGGGGCATTCACCATAGGTTTCCTGACCCCGTCCCCAGCGAGGATCGCGGAAGATATTGATGTTCGGGGTCCAGAAGGTGAGGCCTCGATACTGTCCACGTTGTCCTGCCAGGACAGATTGAGCGTATTTCGCCCGTGCTTCGAAGGCGATGGCACGGAAGGTATCCCGGACGAGATCGGGGTCAAAACTTGCGGCCAAATTGATGGCCTGAGGGAAAACGGTGGCTTTTCCGTTTCGGGCCACACCGTGAAGACATTCGTTCCACCAGTTGTAGGCCGGCACACCTAAATGCTCAATGGCGGGGGCCTGGTAGTGAAGCTGTTTCATCTTTTCCAGCGGAGTCATGCGGGAAATCAAATCGTCTATACGGGCTTCAAGCGGCTGGGAGGAGTCTTGGTAAGGATGCATAAAAGTGCGGAATGCGGAGTTGGAAATGCGGAGATGAAGCAGGAGGAGCGGCTTCCCAATGAAGCTGCACATCCTGAGAGCCTCTCTCCCTAGCAAAGCCGTTCATCCTGAAAAGCAGAAAGAGGGGGAACTGAACTACTGTGATTTTGGACTTGCCCGTTGGCGTAGAGGTCGCTATGTTCCTCAACCCAATCCAACTGCTCGGGTGGTGGAATGGCAGACACGCCAGCTTGAGGGGCTGGTGCCCGCAAGGGCGTGTGGGTTCGACTCCCACCTCGAGCACCATTTTTCAAAACTCCAGGATACTCTGGAGTTTTTTTTTTGATTGGACATCAGCTCCTCTTGGCAGGACATGTGGCTGGCAGGTCTTCATGCTGTGAGAGTAAGGAGTGAGAAAATCGGGTTTACATCTGAACCCCGGGTGCAGGTTCGGCGTTTAATCAGCTAAACGCCAGCAGAAGCAACGTGTATGGTTCCTACTGCTAGATACATAGCGATACGAGCCCCTACTCAATACGATGAAAATTCAAAAACAACTCCACCGAGCCCACTCCACCTCCGTGCTGCTCTCGTTATTCCTGAATGGCATGTTACTGGTCGCTTTGCTTTTCTTCCTGACCATGACGGGTGATGAGCGTGAACTGAATTATCAGGTGAAAGTGATCGAGGCGACCGAGCAGCTTCCCATTGAAGAGTTAAAGGTGGACATTATCCCGGATGATCCAGTGAAGGCCAAGGAGTTTTCTCAGCTCTCCAACATGGAATTTTCATCGGACTATGCGGGGGATATCAGCTCCGCATTAGATCAGGTCGATCAGGTGCTGAGCCCAAATGTATCTCCGGTTTCGTTGGCCCATCTGGTTTCATCCGTTTCTATGGGGGGGGACGGGAAGGGACCCTCCGTGGGGGCTACGAGTTTTATGGGGCAAAAAGCCTCAGGTTCCCGCATTGCCTTTATCATTGATTATTCCAAATCCATGAAGCCTGATCAGCTTGGGGTGATGAAGCATGAACTTTATTCTGCGATTTCGAAAATCGGAGACTCCGCCATGGTGTCGGTACTGTTTTTCTCGGGCCCTGTCTGGCGTCCGGAACAGGATGGAGAGCTTCAGAAGCAAGAGTGGCAAAATGAGGGCTTTCATCACTACTGGGTAAAAGAGGGGCGCAAGGCTCCGGAACCCAAATATTTCGTTGCGAACTCGACAAATCTGGAAGCGATGAAACGCTATATTTATGAAACCCCCACGACTGCGGGGACGGATTGGTATAACCCCTTTTCTTATTCTCTGGCACTCAACCCGCGACCCAATGTCATTTTCTTTATGACGGATGGAAGTACGTCCAAAACGTCCATCGATCGGACCATGGCTCTGGTAAAGGAACTCCCTCCCGGTAGCGTACAAATTAATACCGTGGCTCTGGGACTGAGTGAGAAACAGGCCTTGCCTCTTCAGGAAATTGCGGAGATCACTGGCGGAAGTTTCAAGCTGTTCCGCTCCTCGGAGATTCGTGAAGCCTATCGGGCTCTGCCTGCTGCACCGGAGAAATTCAGCAAACGTTCTCTGCGCTATTTGTCAGCAGCCGAGGTGATGCAGCGCAGTGCTGACGAGATGAGAACTTCGGGTGAGGCACTTCCAAAAGATGATAGCATTGTGGAGTTTGAGGTTCTTTAACGAAGAAGATCTTCAACTTCGTTCATAGTCAAAAAAGCTGTTTCCCAATCCGGGGAACAGCTTTTTTGATGGAGATCCTATCGGCTGAAGCTGTATCGATGACTTCGCTTCGAGTTAACCTTGCCAAGTCTAACCTGGCTTACGCAGATTAGGGCCATGAATGAACCCGAACGAGTGACTCAGTATGCCGCAGCTCATGAACAACTTCTCTACTTTACCTCCACCAGTTTGGATATCCGGGATGAACGACTGATATTTATCAGCGATCGTACGGGGCATCCTAATCTATTTGATCTGAATCTTACAACCGGAGTCGAGAGGCAGTTGAGCTGGAATACGGAAGCCTATCTGAAATCCTATGTATATTTCGATGGCAGACCGTATTCCGGCCTGGGTAAGGCCAGTCCCAGTTTCCATGCTGCATCCGGAACGCTTTACTACCTTCAGGGAGTCGAAATACGCAAGGTAGATGCGGAGGGAAAGAATCTGTGTTTGGCGACCTTGCCCAGGGGGCACATGACGGCATTCACGCATGTCTCAGAGGATGGCAAGCGCTTATGTGTTCCCTGTACCGACGAAGCTGCATTGGATGGGACGCGTCCTTTGCCGGGAAAACCGGAGTACGATATCGATGCTCGGGTCCAAGCTGAGAAGTTATCTTCGTATCTGCGGGTCTATGATACCCAAAGTGGAGAACTTCTTCACTGTGAGCCGGTACCCCGTGCCTGGATTACGCACGTACAGTTCTCTCCTCAGGATTCAGGAAAACTGTTGTATAATCATGAATGGCCTGCGGATTGTGGTATCCGCCGCATGTGGTATTTTGATGGGAAAGATCACCTCCGCTTGCGTCATGAAGGGAATGGACGCAGTCGGGACGATTTTACCTGCCACGAAATGTGGGAACGGGAGGGGGCTGCGGCGATTTATCACGGGATCTATGCAGATGGAACCGCTTATCTGGGGAGGGTTGTGCCGGAAACACGAGGTGTGGGGCCAACAGAAATTGCCCTGAGTACCGGCTGTGCCCGATATGGACATTTTACTGTGGGGCAAGCGGGGGTATTGGTTTCGGATGGATACTATGAACAAGCAGGGGACCGGGAGGGCTGGGCCGGGGATTGGATTTGCAGGGTCGATGTGGATTGGGAACAGGCTGAGCTGAACTGGACTCCGTTGTGTCGTAGCGGGTCGAGTTGGCGAACTCAGGATGAGCACCCTCATCCCATCATCGATCATCACTCACAATTCGTCTATTTCACATCAGACCGGGATGGCCGTAGAGCTATATATCGTATTCCCTTATCGGGGAACTGAATGATATCTCAGGATAAGTTTAATTCTTGGATCAATTCTTCGACCTCAATGGGTTTGCTGAGGAACGCATCCATACCTGCTTCGTAGGCGTGTTGACGATCTTCATCAAATGCATTTGCAGTGAGAGCCACAATACGGGGTTGTTTTTGTAGAGGGAGTTCCCGAATTAAGCGGGAGCATTCTAAGCCATCCATTTCCGGCATAACCAAGTCCATGAGAACCAAATCAATAGACTCGTCTATGCTGGCCAGGGCTTCCGTTCCGTTGGAACGGACTAATACCGAATGGCCTAATTTTTGTAGCATTATTGAAATAATGGTTTGATTGATATCATTATCATCCGCCACCAGTACTTTTAAGGATCTGCGATGGGCTTGTTTGCTTAGGAAATGTTCTTGAGGGAGCGGAGCCGCCTCTTCAGCGGACGTGGGCAACACCTTACTCCGAAGGCTTAGTGTAAATGTGCTCCCTGTTCCTTCATCACTTTCGCAGCGGAGTTGTCCGCCCAATGCTGTCGCGAGACGGGAGGAGATCGCCAATCCCAGTCCCGTTCCTCCGTATCGTTGATGAATGTTCTGGTCTGCTTGTGTGAAGGGTTGGAATAAGCGGGATTGTTTCTCGGGGGCAATACCGATCCCTGTATCGGACACAGAAATACTCAGGTCACAACCTGCCGAGTTCTTCTCATGCATTTCAGCCGATACCTTGACGGAGATCTCTCCACGCTCCGTGAACTTTACTGCATTTCCGATCAGGTTTATCAGAATCTGTCGGAGTCGACTACTGTCTGTTTCAATGCAATCAGGCAGCTTGTCGTCCAGATGTAAATGAAGCTGAAGCTTTTTCTGTTGAGTTTCTTCTTTGAAGAGTTGGGTTACTTGATTCAGGAGAGCCCGTACACGGAGCGGGGCCAATTCCAACTGGATCTCACCCGATTCAATTTTCGTGAAATCCAGGATGTCATTGATCAGGGCCAGGAGGTTGTCCGTGCTGTTGAGAACAATACTTGCATATTCCCGCTGAACCGCATTGAGATCAGAATCCAGTAAGAGGGTCGTCATTCCCTTTGCTGCATGCATGGGCGTTCGAATCTCATGACTCATGGTGGCCAGAAATTCTGATTTCAAACGGGTGGCCTCCTGTGCCCGTTCCAAGGTAATCAGCAATTCCTCGTTTCTGGTCGAAAGTTCTTCTGCCAGTTGTTGCTGTTGAGCATTATTCTTTCGCAGGTGTTGGTTTTGTTCTCGGAGAGTATTTACCGCGGGTCGAAAGATCAGGAGTGCTTCGATACCTAAGAGGAACAGAACAACGGAGAGCATGACACTTTCCAGATGCATGAGAAGTTGCGCTTCACGGGTCGCTTCCATTTCGTACTGAAGAACGATCTCATCCATCAGAGGCAGGAAGTGACTCTCGGCCTGAAGCAGGCTTCCAAGTGCCTCGTCCGGATCCGGTACTTGTTCGTCTGCAGCCTGCAATAGGATCGTTTGAGCCGATGTCTGGATGCTCTCTGAAAAAGGGGCCAGATCTTGAAACAGGAGTTGGATTTCGGGACTGTTCACTCCTTCCAGGCCTAGCTCCTCTGAGCGATCCTGTAAGCCCTGGTTTGAATCCGTAAAGAGCTGGAGGGCCTGTTCCAGCTCAACCATTCGTTCCTGAGAGTTATTCAGGTTCAGGCGAAGGCTCACCGCTACTTTACTGATCCGCTGGCTGAGCATACGTTGCCGTCCAGCAACATTGATCACGTGGGCATCATTTTGATGTCCCTGAAAAAGCGAGTAACTAAAGATATATCCGAGAATGCTAAGCAGAGCCACCAGGCTGAGAGCGAAAAAGTAACTAATCCGAAGTTTCCGAAGCTGATGTTCCCGTATGAAGGACTTCCACATGAGGGAACTATACTGGAAGGGCTATAGGAAGCTCCAGCAGGAATGTATGGGACAGATTGGTTTTTTGAATCAGGGGATCCAGTTCCTGGCCTGAAGCTCTTCGGCAAGGAAGTTGCCCAAAATTTCATGTCCACAGGCGCTGGGATGCATGTAAAAGACATGACAGTCTTCCGGAGGGTTCTGCTCACGTAGATCAAAGGAGTTGAGGGTTTCAATACCAACCTCCTCGCAGATCTCCAGAATTTCCGCCCGTAAGGGCCCGAACAGGAGGAGTTTGAACTGATGCTCCTCACTGAGTTGTTTGAAGACTTCCAGTGATTTACGGACACCCGCTTCACCGGCAAACTCGATCACTTCGGGGTCCACCGTATTTTCAGGGATATCGCCAATCTTTAAGACTTCCGGAGTCATTTTCTCCAGAAAGGCTTCCCGGGTCACCATCAAAGAGAGGAGGTAGGAGCCGGGTTCTTTCCAATGATCCCGGCGTGAGTACATGAAAAAGGGGAGTTGGTAATCATTATCGCACCAACCAATGACGACCACATCCGGCTGGTAAGCCAGACCTTTACTTTGTAGGGTTTGTAGCTCCTGATAGGTATTGTAACCGGGAACGGCAAAGTTGAGTACTTCAATGGAATGAGTGCTTTCCGCATTCAGCTTCTGTTCCAACACTTCCATGTATCCATTCCCCTGATGCAGGTTCCATCCCCACATACCACTGTCTCCTAATCCGACGATGCGCAGGGTGCCCTCGGGTTTTTCCAGGGAAAATTCTTCGCTTTCCCGCATACCGGCGCTGTTGGTTTTGAGTTCGTTGTGACCGAAACTCAGATCCAGATTGGGTTTTAGTTCATAGATCAGCCGCTTATCCGCGCTCAATTGCGTAATCACCAATAAAGGGTGGTGACTGGTCGTGGGCAGGTTCCCATCCGGATTCGGATTGAACATCTGCTGCATGGAATTGAAGCCCTGCGTTTTCTGAAGAAACATTCGGATGCCCACTTCCGCCAGAGAACCGAAGAGGAGAAAACTAAAGCTCATGAGGATAAGATTCGCGATACGCAAACGCTGTGGCGGGCCTTTCTTCTGCATGAGATAGGCCGCAGCCAGGCAGATGCAGGCGGAAGCCAGGCAAAGGAGCGGTGGAGGATTTCTGCGGCCAAAAGCGATGATGAAATCCCGACCTCGAATCAGAAGCACAACGCAGGTTGCAAAGCTAAGCCAACCGATTCCACGCAGCGTCCACAGAATGATCCTATGCTTGGTTCCTTTTTCTATCCTCATACGGGATAGGACTAACTGTCTACAAGCGTAGGGCAAGCGGATTTCGGTTCAGGACGTGGTGATCTTGACCTGTCTCGTTTTTCAGTCGGTTCTGCGGAGGCATTGCAGGAAAACGCCCCCTTTATAATCCCCTTATTTACGCTCCAAGGGCATGATCAAAGCATGCTGTATGCCCACTGGAACTCGGGGAGTCTCCCTGATCAACTTGCGCCTGCTTTCTCCATGCCTGCTCTTGTCACTGCGCAGGCAAATGGATATGGCCAAGCTATGGATGGTATGGTGGAACTCTTTCATAGCAGTTTCTCAGTGGTCAATCTGCCGGCGACCCTGTTGCTGATTCTCGTGCTGGTTTATTGGGTCACTGTATTGATTGGTGCCTTGGATGTAGAGGCCTTTGATTTTGATATGCCGGATGTGGATTTTGATGGAGATGTAGACGTGGATGCGGGGTCCTCCTTCGAAGGCTTTCTCGAGTTTTTCAATATCCGCTATGTGCCTCTTTCCTTTTTTATCAGCATCATGGTACTGGCGCTTTGGGCTCTAAGCATCACCTTGAATACGTTGATTCATCAAAATACGGACCTGTTATGGGGAGCAGGCTTGTTTTTGGTCAACCTCAGTCTCAGCCTTTTGCTTACCAAATTTTTCTGCCTGCCTTTCATTCCCGTATTCAAACAGTTTCGGGATTATGCCTCCTCGCATTTCAGCTTGCTGGGGGAGGAAGTCGTAGTGACCTCCTCCAAAGTCGATGAAGCATTTGGCCAAGCCGAATACCGTGGAAATGGACCCGAATTGGCCTTGAATGTACGCTGCCAGGGAGAAGAGATCCCCAAAGGGGCGAAAGCCAGGGTTACGAAATATATCAAAGACCAAAACCTCTATGTGATTACGATGAAGGAGAAGACTCATGCCGCTGACTGAAATTTTTATCGTTCTGGGCGTTGTGCTCGGAGTGGTGTTGTTTGGAACTGTGTCTCTATTCGCTTCCTGTTTCCACAAAGTGGAACAGGGTACGGCGTTGATTCGGAATGGTTCCGGAGGAACGAAGGTTAGTTTTGTGGGCATGATGGTGCTCCCGATTTTCCACCGGAAAGAGCTGATGGATATTTCTGTCAAGCGTATTGAAATTAACCGAACCGGAGCTCACGCTGAAGGACTGATTTGTCGGGATAATCTGCGTGCAGATGTGAAGGTCGCCTTTTTTGTTCGCGTAAACAAAACGCCTCAGGACGTGCTCAAGGTTGCCCAATCCCTGGGCTGTGAGCGTGGATCCGATCCGCAATCTTTGGTGGAGTTCTTTGATGCCAAGTTCTCCGAGGGCCTGAAGACGGTGGGGAAACAGTTTGATTTTGTAGACCTCTATACCAATCGGGAACGCTTCAAAGAGGAGATCCTGAAAGTCATTGGTACCGACCTGAACGGCTACATTCTCGATGATGCTGCGATTGATTATCTGGAGCAGACCTCCATCACAGCCTTAGACCCCAAAAACATTTTTGATGCGGAGGGGATTAAGAAAATTACCAAGCTCACCGCAGAGCAGGCGATCCTCGCCAATGATATTAAAGTGAACGAGGAAAAAACGATCAAGAAACAGAATGTGGAAGCACGGGAGGCCATCCTGGAGTTGGAGCGCCAGCAGGCGGATGCCGAGCAGAAGCAAGCCCGGGAGATTGCTGAAATTACGGCTCGTGAGGAGGCTCAGGCGAAAGTGGTCGAGGAAGAAGAGCGACTACGTTCTGAGCGGGTTCGCATTCAGACGGCCGAGGAAGTCGCCGTTGCGGAAGAAAACCGCATGCGGCAGATTATTGTCGCTCAGAAAAACAAAGAACGGACCGAAGCGGTCGAGAATGAACGTGTGGAGCGCGATCGTGGCCTGGAACGGGTGGAACGCGAGCGTCTGGTCACCTTGAAAGACATCGACAAGGAAAAAGCAGTCGAAGTCGAGAAGAAGAATATTCAGGAAGTGATCCGCGAACGGGTCTCGGTGGAACGTACTGTGGTTGAGGAAGAGGAGAAGATTAAGGATACCCAGGAGTTCGCCACGGCTGAACGTGCTCGTCAGGTTGCGGAAACCCAGGCAAATGAACAGGGTCAGTCTGAAAAAATTCTTAAAGTGCTGGATGCCGAGGCGAAACGGGATGCCGCCCGTCATGAAGCTGAAGAACATGTGATTGCCGCTCAGGCTCAACGGGATGCCAGCGAACGCGAAGCGGACGCCCGCAAGATCCTGGCCGATGCGAAAGCTCAGGAGGAAGCCGTGATTGGCATGGGTGAAGCCCGGGCTCTGGAAGCCAAGGCTGAGGCCACCGAGAAATTTGGCCGTGCCGAAGCCACCGTGATCGGAGAAAAAGCTTTTGCGGAAGCAGATGGGATTGAGAAGAAAGCGGAAGCCATGAAGTTGTTCGACGAAGTGGGGCGTGAACACGAGGAGTTCAAGCTGCAGCTGAACAAAGACCTCGAACTGCAGATGGCGGCGGTGACCGTACAGCGGGATATCGCTGCTGAGCAGGCCAGTATTGTGGGTGAAGCGCTCAAGAGTGCTGACATCGATATCGTGGGCGGAGAGAGCACCTTCTTCGATAAGATTGTGTCCTCGGTTACCCAGGGCAAGGCGATCGACAGCATGGTGGGCAACAGCAATCTGTTAACGGATGTGACCAACACGCTGTTCACCGGTGATCCGGAAGCCTTCACCAATCAACTGAAAACCTTTGCCGGCCGATTCGGTATCAGCAGCGAAGACCTCAAAAATCTCAGTGTCTCCGCCCTGTTGGCCAAAATGACCGCTGCAGCGGATGACAAAGATACCCTGGATACCCTCGGCCGCCTGAGCGAAACCTCCAAAACGCTGGGCCTGGGGGCCAAGCAGGTTGGGGAACTGTTTAAACTGAAGGGTTGATCAGTGATCAGTGACTAATGGCGAACAATGACTGACCTGATAGAAAATACAACCGAGGAGGCTCCTGTTCTTGAAGGCGGGGCCTATGAAATCATCCGCCGGCGCCTTCAGGGACACGGGGCAACCCTGCGGGAGCGGGTGGATCAGCTGAACAGCGCCCGGAAGGAAGTATTCGGCGGAATTGAGCCGGAGCTGATCGCCACCGAGCGGGTGCTCACGGATAACAATTGTGTCCCCAGAGATATGGTGGCCCTGGGGAAGCGTCTCTTGCTGGGCTATAATGTTCAGTTGGGCTTGCGGCAGGAGATGCAAGCCCAGGATGTGTTTTCATTCTTTGCGTTTCCGGATGAAGGGGGCTTACAGGAGCAACCCTTACAGGAATTGGAGGATCCCGGCTTCCTGCGGGACTTTAAGGATCTGTATACCTATTACAAAAACACACGCTTTGCCCGTTTCTCTTTGCAGGGCCCTCACCTGTTTATGGTGTTCCGGGTGGGAAAAGATGTGTCGGATATTAAAACCTTTAAATTCCAGGTGGCTGATGATGGCGTTCTGAGCTATGTGGATAACCGCAGTGATCATGAACTGAAATTTCCACCTCAGCATGAGTTTGAGTGGCTCCGCGCCAGCCGGGATATGCACCGGGAAGGAGAGCATGCTCATATTTCCTACGAGGACCGCATCTTTGTGGAAAGCACCGGTGGCGATTTAACCATCAAGGTGGAGGATAATACCGAAACCGGTGAGGGCATCTATTCAGAACCGGTGGAGGATCCGGATCAGACGCTGGATGATGCTGAGTTCGCCTTTGCCTCGGTTGGACATCTGATTCTACTGCGTGTGCTTCCCTATCGCGAAGAGAAGCCCCGCTATCTTGCCTATAGTGAAAAGGTCCGGCAGGCCCGCCGCCTCGACGGAATTTCCCGGGCCTGCGTACTCCTGCCAGAAGATCAGGGCGTGATCTTTTCCAATGGGTATTATCTTCAGACCGGGATCTGCAAAGAATTTGAAGGCGGGATGACGGACATGATGTTCGACCGCCGTATTGCCTCTCCCAACGGCGAGGATGTATTGTACATTTTCTACAACCGGGAGAGTGGTCTCTATGTACTGCTTTCCTACAACATCATCCGTCAGGAGGTTTCCACCCCGGTGGAATGCCATGGGTATTGTCTGTTCTCAGATGGGCGCTTGGTGGTGTTTACCGCGCAGGAGGAAGCTGCGAAATCGCATGTAGTACAAGTCTGGAGCAGTCCATACGCTAAGGAACTTCAGAGCAACCCAGCGAAAGAAAGCGGGCTGTTGTACAAGGTTGGTAACCGGGATGTAGTTCGATGCATGGCTGGTTGCGGTACCTTGCTGGGGCTGTTGAACCGCGGGGATTCGTATGCGGATCTGTACGTGGACATTGTCCGCCAAGCTACGGAGTTGCTGGATTCGTTTTTCTGGATGAAAGATCCGGAAGCCTTTGCTCCGGGCGAAGCTCTGGAGGAGATCCGGAAAGCCGCTTCTGCCGCTATTGCAGAATTTGAAAAAGTTCAACAACTCCGTCACGCTGCAGAAACTCAGTTGCAGGAGAGGAATGCAGAGATTGAGGAACTGAAAAACCGCCTGCGGCTGGCTCGCTTTGACCAGTTGACCGAGCATGTGGATGCGCTACGCAGCCTCCGCTCCCTGCGGGGGAACGTGGTGGGGTTGCGGGATCTGCGCTACATGGATTTGGAGCAGGTGGATACTCTGGAACAGGAGCTGCGCGATGCTGCAGAGCGGCAGGCCCGGCGTTGTATCGATTTTCTGCTCGGTGACCAAGCCCTGCTCCCCTATGAACAGCGAATTGAAGCGCTGGCTCCCGGGGTGGAGGGCCTGAAAAAAGTGTCCGATGGGCGGAAACTGGAAGAGGAACTGGAGGCGATTGCTTCCGAGTTGGAAATGCTCATTGAGACCGTGGGTGGGTTACAGATCGACGATGCCACTCAGCGGGTTCGGATCACGGATGGAATTTCGCTTTTATTTGCCTCGTTGAATCAGGCGAGGGCTGCGCTGAAAAACCGCATGAATGAGCTGGGCTCTGTGGAGGGAAAAGCGGAGTTTGCCTCGCAGATGAAGCTGCTCAATCAGGCCGTCCTCAACTCCCTCGATGTTTGCAATAGTCCTGAGGCCTGTGCGAGTGCGATGAGCCGGGTGATGTTACAGGTCGAGGAATTGGAGGGGCGTTTTTCAGAGTCAGATGAGTTCATTCTGAAGATCGCAGAAAAACGGGAAGAAGTATTCAATGCCTTTGAGAGCCGCAGGGTCTCGTTGCTGGAGGCCCGAAACCGTCGCGCAGATACCTTGATGCGCAGCGGGGAGCGTCTGCTGAACTCCCTGAAAAACCGAGTGGGGCACTTGGAATCTGCCGAAGAGATTCATGCGACCTTCGCCTCCGATATGATGGTGGAGAAACTGCGGGATCTGATACAACAGTTGGAAGAGCTGGGAGATCCGATCAAGGCGGGGGACTTGCAGACCCAACTCAAGACCTGCCGCGAAGAGGCCTTGCGTCAGCTCCAGGATCGCGAAGAGCTTTTTGTGGGCGGCGAGAACGTTATTCAGTTTGGCCGCCATCGTTTTGCTGTGAATACGCAAGCGTTGGATCTGACCCTGCTGCCCAGGGAAGGGGACATGATGCTGCACCTTACGGGGACGGGATTTTTTGAACGGGTACAGGATGAAACGTTCCAGACCACCCAGGACCTGTGGGAGCAGGAACGTGTCTCAGAAAATAGCCAGGTATCTCGGATGGAGTATTTGGCTTACGTTATGCTGGATGACCTGGAAGAGGAGGCTGGTAACCCGGAGGCTCTTCTGGAACAGGTTCGGAACTTTATGGCTCCCCGATATGCGGAAGGCTATCAGAAGGGGGTTCATGATGAGGATGCTGCGCAGTTGCTTGGAGCCCTGCTGAAGCTCCGGGAAGGGCTGGGGCTCTTGAAGACGCCTCCCTTGCAACGTGCTCTGGCTCTGATCTACTGGCAGTATGCCCAGGGTACAGAAGCGGGTCAACTTCAGGCTACCCGTATGCGGGGAGCCGGGGAAGCGAACCGGGTGTTTCGTAGACAACAGCGTCCTGCTGCCTTGTTGAGGGAGCTGGAACAGGCTCTGGCCGGATTTGCAGAACAGAGTGGGCTTTGGGATTCAGGAGACGCATCCGGCGCGGCGAAGTATCTGTTTGATATTCTTTCTGTTGAACAACGCCATCCCATCTCTGCAGAAGCAGGGGCCTTGTTGGCCGGCATGCGGGAGCGTCTACAGAAATTAGCTGCAGAGCGGGAACTCAAACAAGCCTTACAGAGTTTGCAAGAAACACCCTTGGCCCGTTATCATCTATGTCTTGAATGGTTACGGGCTTATCTGGAGGCTGAAGAGAAACCTTCCTGCCCGGAGGAAACACTCATGGAGGCTGCGGCTCTCCTTTGCTGTGATGTGGCGGACCCTGCTGCGGTGGCAACCTTGTCAGAGGAAATTCCCTTGGAAGGACTGCGTTCGGTGCATCCCCGATGGAGTAACGGGTCCCTGGTTTTGCGCTATTCCGAGTTCATGCAGCGCCTCGCTGAATTTCAGCGGGTTCAGGTCCCCCGCTTTGAACACTATCAAGAGCTGAAAAAGAAGCTGCTGGAAGAGACCCGCCAGGAGATGCGCCTGGAAGAATTTATGCCCAGGGTCCTGAGTTCCTTTGTACGAAACAAGTTGATCGATCGGGTCTATCTGCCTTTGGTGGGCGACAATCTGGCCAAGCAGATCGGGGTGGTGGGCAAAGATACCCGAACCGATCGTAGTGGCATGCTGATGCTCATCTCTCCTCCGGGCTATGGGAAAACAACCCTCATGGAGTACATTGCAAGCCGGCTCGGATTGGTATTTATGAAGATCAATGGCCCGGCGATTGGCCATCAGGTGATGTCATTGGATCCCAGTGAAGCACCCAATGCCGCAGCCAGAGAAGAGCTTCACAAGTTGGGCTTGGCGCTGGAAATGGGGGATAATGTCATGATCTACGTGGATGACATTCAGCACTGTAACCCGGAGTTTCTTCAGAAGTTTATTTCTCTCTGTGATGCCCAACGCAAAATTGAAGGCGTGTATAAAGGCCAGAGTAAGACCTACGACCTGCGCGGGAAAAAAGTAGCCGTGGTCATGGCGGGGAACCCCTATACCGAGAGTGGGGAAAAATTCCGGATTCCCGATATGCTCGCTAACCGTGCGGATACCTACAATCTGGGCGATATCCTTGGGGATCATTCGGCAGATTTTGAACTGAGTTTTCTGGAAAATGCCCTCACCTCTAACCCTGCACTGAACGCATTGGCTGCGGGAAATCGGGATGATGTTCATGCCCTGATACAGGCCGCTTCCGGTGATTCGGAGGGCTTGGAATTGAAAGGACGCTATACACCTGAAGAACAACAGGAGATGCTGGAGGTGATGCGTCGAATGATTCACATTCGGGATGTGATTCTGGCGGTGAACAGCGAATATATCCGATCCGCAGGACAGGCGGATGCCTATCGCACAGAACCTGCCTTCAAACTTCAGGGCTCCTACCGGAATATGTCGAGATTGGCCGGGAAAGTTGAAGCGGTCATGAATGAGGAGGAACTGCAGACCCTCATTCGTTCCGATTATGAAAATGAATCCCAGACGCTGACCAGTGGTGCAGAGGCCAACCTGTTGAAGTTTAAAGAACTTACCAAGACACTCTCCAAGGAGGAAGAGGAGCGCTGGCAGGAAATTAAAAAAGTGTTTGCCCGACAACAGGTCATGCAGGGCGTAGGGGGGGATGACCGGGTTGGACAGGCCGTGGCTCAATTGTCGGTCATGGGAGAAGGGCTGCAGGAAATCCGGGAGGCCATTCGACAAGCCGCAGTGACCCCGCAAGCAGAAGAGGAAATTCTGGCCGGGCTGAATCAGGAGACCCTCGCACGAATCGAACAGATGCTCCAGAGCGCTCCTGCCTCACCACGCAGAGACCCTTCATCTGGCGAGGGCACCGCGGCGGGCTCCTCGGAGTTGAGCCCGCTGATGGCCAGGTTGCTGGAGCAGCAATTTGAACGCTGGCAAGAGGCTGTGTTGAGTGAGGGATCTGGACCCAAACGGGTTGCGGCACGCCTGAAACAGGCAAGGAATATGTATTCTGAACTGCTCAATCAGTTGGGCTATGGGGCTGGCCATGAGTGAAGAGCTGGACAAGGTGCTCCCGATAAGCTGCGAGCTGCTGCGGGAAGTGAATCTGGAAATCGACCAACGCTTTCATGAGCTTTCTCCGGATATGCGCGCTCTGTTGATTCAGAAGGGAGCCATGATGCAGAGTATCTTTCGGGAACTGAACCGCTTGTTGGAGGCCGCATCGGAAAAAGCGGAGCAGCATGACTGGCTTTTAGACCGTTGTGAGGAATGGCGTCGTGATTTTCTCATTCCCTTGCGTGAACAAAGTACCTCGGATCAGAACACGGGAAAAAAGATCGAGATCAAGGATTTGATGGACATTCTCGGCCAGGTGAACCGGGCCTTAGCTGAGCGGGATGAGGCCGAGTCCTAGAGCATCTCTTTCCAGCCTGGGCTTGACCGTTTCCAGGTGCTTTCGTAGCCACGGGTAATCCCTGAGGAGACCTGTGTATGAAGTTAGACTGTGCCGTAATTACCGCAGCGGGTCGCGACCAACGCGATCTGCCCTTGCAAAGCCTCGTGGACCGGGATGGGCAGTCCCGTTCGGCACTTGCGATTCTCTTACGTGAGGTTCAGGAAGCTGGAATACGCAGGGTAGGGTTAATTGGGCACCCTGGTGCAGAACAACGTTATCTGGAAGCGGCCGCAGAATTTCAGGATCTGATTGAGTTTATTCCGCAAGCGGAGGCCAATGGCTACGGTCAGGCGCTTTATTTGGCCCGCGACTTTGTGGGGAGCAGTCATTTTCTGCACTTGGTTGGAGACCATCTCTATGTCAGCGATACATCGCAGGGCTGTGCGCGGCAGTTGGTGGATTTAGCCAAAACGGAAGATTGCAGTGTATCGGCCGTTCAGTCCACCCGGGAGCATCAGCTCGGGCTCTATGGCGCGGTCGGGGGGCAGAAAGTAACGGGGCGGGAGCGTTTGTATAAGGTAGAAGTCGTACGGGAAAAACCCACCCCCACTTTGGCGGAACAGGAATTGGTGGTCCCCGGCCTGCGTGTGGCCCATTATTTGTGTTTCTTTGGTATGCATGTGCTGAGTCCTGGAATCATGGAGTGCCTGGAGAGAGAATTAGCGGATCGGGAGCAGCCTTTGTCGTTGTCCACCGCGTTAAATCATTTGGTACAGCAGGAACAGGTCCTGGCAGCGGAACTGGCAGGGAGCCGGCATAACATTGGTATGGATTACGGTTTGTTTTATGCCCAGCTGGCTCTGGGCTTACGTGGCGTACATCGTGAGGAATTCCTCGGCGGTATCGTAAACCTTCTGGCCGCTGTGCCTGGAGGACGGGGATGAGGTTGCTGGAGCTGCTGACCTCTGATGATCCAGACATTCGCAACCAAGACCTGGCTTCTGTTTGTACAACGAGCTCCTGGGATGAGTTATTGCAGGCCTGTGCCGCTCTGGATCAATTTCGACGGGTGGAAGACAACCTGTACCTGCGCGTGCGATGTTTGTTTTTTCTCCATGCGATCTACCGCTACCACCTGCCAGAGCGGGAGGAATTGAAGCGGGAAGGGCGTATTCCCTATGCTTCCGTACTGCATCTTCATAAACGCCGTTTTGAAGAAGCCATCGAAGAATGTCTGGCCACACAGGCAGAGCAAGGTCTGAGTGATCCTCTGGCCAGTGCATTGGCAGAACTCTATCATCAGCTGGCCTTTCAACAGCTGGCGGATCAGGTTCGTCGCTCCGTACGGGCTTCCAGAGGAAATCAGTGGATGTTCCGCTTGGGACACCCGCTGGATCAGGGCCTCAGTCTTCGACCTGAACTGCTGCAGGCCAGCGGGAAGGGTCTCTACCCGTTACTTCGGGAACGGACTCCCGTTCGCATGGATCTGAGCCATAGTGGATGGAGTGATATCTTTTTTCTAGGCATGGATTACCCGGAAGGTGCACGCGTTATCAATGTGTCCATTGATCTGGCTCTGCGGGGGCGCGACCGGGAACCCACGGCTCCCGTGGAAGCCTATCTGCGGGTTATTGATGAGCCTGTGCTTCGCTTGGCTTCTGTAGACCTCGGTGTGCAGGCAGATCTTTCCGAGCTCAGGGATGTATTTGATTTTGCCAAGGATTATCTGGGCTTGCTCAAAGCTGCGGTCATTGCCTCCGGTATCGTGCCTCCAGGACTCGAGGGCTCCGGTTCCAGTTTGCAGGAACTTTTGCAACGTATGGTGGGGCCCGGCAAAGGGCTGGAACTGGTCAGCCGGGTAAACCATATTCCGAAAGGTTCCCGTTTGGCCGTGTCGACCAACTTGTTGGCATCTTTGATTGCGTTATGCATGCGTGCGACCCGGCAAACGGAATCTCTGGATGGGATGTTGACAGAGGCAGAGCGCAGGATTGTGGCCTCGCGTGCGATTTTAGGTGAATGGCTGGGCGGATCCGGTGGAGGATGGCAAGACAGTGGAGGAGTCTGGCCAGGGATTAAACTCATCGAAGGCTGTGAAGCAGGTGAAGGGGATCCGGAATTTGGTATTTCCAAAGGGAGGCTCTTGCCTCGGCACCGGATTCTGGATCGGGACGATGTTCCGGACAGCAGCCGGCAAAAGCTGCAGGAATCTTTGATTCTGGTTCACGGGGGTATGGCTCAGAATGTAGGGCCCATTTTGGAGATGGTCACAGAGAAATATCTCTTGCGGGATGCAAAAGCCTGGGAGGCGCGGCAGGAGGCGTTGACGCTGATTGATGAGATCTTGGTGGCTCTACAGGAAGGGGATATCCGTCGATTGGGGGAGATCACGACCCGGAACTTTGAAGGGCCCTTGCAGGAAATCATTCCCTGGGCTTCCAATCGCTATACGGAACGCTTGATTGCGGAAATGCGGGAAGCCTTTGCTGAAGAGTTCTGGGGCTTTTGGATGCTGGGCGGCATGTCCGGCGGGGGCATGGGCTTTATGGTGGCCCCCGGACGTCGGGAGGAAGCCTGTGATTTTCTACAACAGCACATGCAACAGGCCAAAGAGGATCTTCAGCACGCCCTGCCTTTTGCCATGGATCCAGTGGTGTATGATTTTCGGATTAACGAGAAGGGGAGCTTCTGTGAATGCCTGACGGGAGATACGGCACTGATGCCGGTTTCCTATTATGCGCAAATGCTCCCGGATTGGGTGCGTTCCGATCCCCGGGATCTGAGTGCAGCGCGTCGGGCTGAGCTCTTACGATTGGCGGAAAAAAGCCGGCAAGGTACGGAGTTTGCCTCTCTGGTGCCCACGTTATTTACCCAACTCTTACCTCAATCCGATGTCTCGGAACGTGCTTCCGGCCTGGAGAACTTGCTCAAGGAGATCGGATTCGATTCTCTGCAGCAAGAAGAGGTCAGACAGAAGCTGCAAAGCGGAAAATTGGGATTGGCCCGAAACCGTCTTCCTCCAACGACTCGTATTGAAGATGTGGAGCCAGCTGGGTTGCCTCGTTCCGATGCACTCTCTCCTGAAGCTGCGAGGCGGGGAGCTGCAGCCCTGGCTGCAGGTGAAGTTGCCGTGATTACGTTGGCGGCAGGTACGGGCAGTCGTTGGACTCAGGGCGCGGGTGTGGTCAAGGGCTTGCACCCCTTCTGTCGATTGGGAAGCCGGCATCGAAGTTTTCTCGAGCTGCATGTCGCTAAATCCCGGAAAACAGGTCTCGAGCATGGCTGTATGCCGGCACATGTCTTTACCACCAGTTATCTAACCCATGATCCCATTGCCGAAACGCTGAAGCGCACAGGCAATTTCGGCTATGCAGGGCCCTTGCATCTTTCAAAAGGATCGGTGGTCGGCGTACGCATGATTCCCATGCTACGGGATCTACTGTTTCAGTGGGAGGAGTTACCACAACAACTCTTAAATGAGCAGGCGCAAAAAATGCAGGAGAGTCTGCGCAGTGCCTTATTGGGCTGGGCCCGTTCAGCAGGGGAAGGGGGGGATTACAGAGATAATCTGCCTGCACAATGCCTGCATCCGGTTGGACACTGGTTTGAGCTTCCCGGGTTGCTCCGCAATGGTGTATTGCAGACGTTGCTGGAAGAACGGCCGCAGCTGCAGTGGCTGATGTTGCATAATGTGGACACGACCGGCGCCAGTTTGGATCCGGCTCTGCTTGGGCAGCACATCCTCTCCGGGAACAGTTTGACCTTTGAAGTGATTCCCCGCCGTTTGGCCGACTCCGGTGGCGGACTGGCCCGGGTCGAGGGGCGCCTCCAGCTGTTGGAAGGCATGGCGTTACCCCGGGAGGAGCTGGATGTGGAATTGCGTTACTACAATAGTATGACCACCTGGATTCATCTGGACTCCTTGCTGTCCTTGTTCGGGTTGACGCGCTCGGAACTCGGAGACTCGGAAAAAGTAGCTGGGGCCATCCGAAGCCTGGGGGCTCAGCTGCCCACCTATATTACCCTCAAGGATGTGAAAAAACGTTGGGGGCATGGTCAGGAGGATGTGTTTCCAGTGAGCCAGTATGAAAAACTATGGAGTGATATGACGCGTCTTCCGGAGGCAAACTGCGGTTTCATTGAGGTGAACCGCCTGCGGGGACAGCAGTTGAAAGACCCCGCTCAGCTCGATAGTTGGGTGCGGGATGGTTCCGCGGCCTGGGTCGAAGCTCTCTGTGAGTTTGGCGAATGAAGTGGCGTATCATCACCACGGGTAAACTATCCTTTCCTTGGCTGCGGGAAGGCGTGCAGATGTATGAAACCCGCATGCAACGCTTTGCCACACTCGAACGGGTGGAACTGAAAAAAGGTACAGAAGCGGAATATCTGCAGGCCTCCGCAGGTTGCCGATGTATTGCTCTGGATGAACGAGGGAAAAACTTCAGCACCTTGGAGCTGAGTCGGAAACTCGATGACTGGGATCTACAGGGCATCCGGGATGTGGCCCTGTGGATTGGCGGGGCAGATGGGTTGGGCGAAGTTCTGCGCCAACGCGCGGATGAGCGCTGGAGCTTCGGCAAACAGACCCTGATGCATGAACTGGCGCTGCTGATTTGCATGGAGCAGATTTACCGGGTGCACTGTGTTCAGGCCGGTCATCCCTATCATCGGGAGGGCTAAGATACATGCCTCTTTCTTCGATTCTTGAAAAGCCGGGGCCGAAACGCCGTTATCCGAGGTTGCGGGAACTCGTGTTATTCATTCTAACAATTTTCGGGGCGACGTGGTTAAGCGATCTTTTGGAAGATGCCTTCAACTTCAATAAAATGGCAGTGATTTGTGTATATGTTCTGAGTCTGAATCTTGGGTGCAGATACCTGAACTTCCCTCCCTTCAGTTGGTTTTCAGACCTGTTCCGGGATAGAGACGAACGATAGGGGGCCAGTGACGTGGTACTTCTCGGTCTGCCTGGATGAGAGCGGGGGGGGCACAGGTAACCTTTTCGCAGGTTTCCTGAGGACGTAACTACTGCGGCCCTCAAGATGGGTAGACAGAGCCAGCTTGCTTACGTTGACCAAAACCCCATGCACAGAAAAGTTGGAGCGCGGGTATCTTGCCGGAGATCCATGTTTGCTGGCAATCCTGTGTGCCAGTGTGTGGAGAGAAGAGTAGGAGGCTTACAGCAAAGCCTGTACTTCTGCCGCCCGGGCATGTGCGGGGTTCGCATCCAGCCATTCCTTGAGCAGACGGCGGGCCCGAGTGCTTTCGCCGGGAAGTTGGTTGGTCAGCAGAGCCACTTCCAATGCTAAATCGGGATTGCTGGCCGCGCGGGTTTCAGCTTCTTTGAGCAATTCACGGGCGGCCCGCAGTTCGTTGGTTGCGAGTTGAGCTTCGATCAAAGCCTGCAATGCCGGGGGCCAGCTGGGGGCACGGTTATATGCGTTTTGCAGCGGGGGGAGAGAGGCAGCCAATTGTCCTTGCTCATACAAAAAACTTCCCAGGGCATAATGGGCCCGTGCGGAATCCGGGGCCAGTGCCGGAGCCGCCCGGAGAGCACGTTCCTGCAAATCATTCCGGTTGGCACGACGTGCAGAGGCCGATGCCCGCAGGCAGAGGTGCAGTGCCAGCTGGCGGTTACCGTCACTGGAGGCCTGTGTGGCTTTTTCGAGCAGCGATTCCACTTCCAGGCGAACGGGGTCCGGGCGTTGTACATCTCCCCGCTCTACCCGCTGGGCGAGGACGGAAATGCGGGACATCACCTGCATGGAGCGGAGGTCTTCCGGCTCTAAGCGCATATACGCTTCATAGTGACTGATAGCTTGTTCGGGATCGAGGCGATGCGTGTCCAACAGGGCTGCCAAATTCAATTGAGCATTGGCCAGATTGGGGTCCAATGCCACCGCCCGCTGCAGGAGGGAACGCACCTGGGAAATCGGGGCCACCGGCATCAAGGCCAAGGCCAGTTCGTTGAGCAGTTCCGGATTATTGGGGTCCCGTTCCCGTGCCTGTTGAAGATAGCCCAATGCGGCCGCCTCGTTGTTCTGTTCTGCCGCAATCCCGGCCAACATCCGTAAGGCTTCGCTGCGTTTGGGGCCAATTCGGGCCGCCTCCTGAAGATGAGGCGTAGCTTCTTGAAAGCGTCCTTCCTGTTTCAGGAACACGCCGAGGTTATATGCGGCCACAAAGGATAGGGGATCTTTTTTTCGAGCCTCGGCAAAAGCCTCTTCCACACTGACCCGACGTCCTGCCTGATTTCGAGCTAATCCCAGCGCATTCCATACTTCAGCAGGGGCATCATAGCGTTTGACCGCTTTCTCCAATTTCGGCAGAGCTTTGGCCGCTTTGTCTTTATTCAGAGCTTCAATGCCTTTCTCTGCATTGCGAGGGCCCGCAGGGCCACAGCCTGTCAGCATCAGGCTGGTCAACATCAGAGCGGAAGCGGTTTTGAACATCATTGACACACAAATACCGAAGCGGCTCCTCCGGGCAAGTTTCTTTTCGATAATGCCTGGAGAAGCCGCTGATTTTCGGCCGGATGGGTTCCGGAGGCTTACATGATCAATGCATTGGAGAGGCTGTTGATGAATTTTCGGATCACGTCACGTTCCTCACCGGTGGAACTATGCAGGGATCCATCTTTCTCGATGTCATTCCCGGTATAGGTCGCTCCCTGAAGCAGGGCGCGGCTGGAGTCCGCACTGGGCAATGTGATTTTGAGTTCCAGTTTGCCTCCCATGGCTTTGATGGGGATCAATCCGGCGCTGCCGACGGTGGCGAGCAGCTTCTTGTTCTCAATCCGATCTTTCACCCAGCTGAGAACTTCTTCGTTCTTAAGCAGGCTGCGGCTTCCTTCGCCACCAGCGATCAGCAAGAGATCCACATCTTCCAGTGCACTGGCATCCGATACATCGACGTCTGCAGCCAGTTTGCTCTCAAGTCCAGGACGGACGAGGGCGCTTTTACCTGGAACGCAGATCTCGAGATCCGCTCCCTTGGCCAAGAGTTCGCGCATCATGACATCCACGAATTCATGTTCCGTCGCAGCGGCAAGCAGCACAATTTTTTTGCCTTTCAGGGCGTAGTCCGGGGCAAGCGCGGTGACCACATCCAGTTTTTTCCGGGTGATCTCAATCTGAATGGCCAGATCATTTTCCTGAAGAGCCGTTTCCAGCTCTTGTCGGAATTCGGTCAGGCTATTAATTTCTTTTCCACGAACACTGTGAATGATGTCCAGTTTCTGAATACCGGCGCGGTCTGCTGTAGAGTTATCCTCCACATATTGAACCAGCACGCCGCTGCTGTCTGCGGGTGTTTCGTGAATCAAGTGATGCAGATCCACCAGCTCTTTGACACCGAGGCCTAATGCAGCATAACGGTGTTCCAGAATCTCACCCGCATGCCGCCCGAACTGTGGAAGAAGACCCATTTCTTTCAGGGTGGTTTCGAAGGTGATTTCTTCGCGTTCTCCCTGTTTGCCTCGCAGCACGGTCAGAGTGGTTTCTTCGCCACCTTCTCGAACGCTTTGATCCCATTCCAGTTTGAGCAAGTCTGCCTTACTGCGGGCGTTCACGGAATTTCCGTCAATGGCCGTGAGGATATCACCGGATTTCAAGCCCAAGGCTTCCGCTTCGGATCCGGGCATGACCCAGGTAATGAGGACGCCGCTTTCCACTCCCAGTGTTTGCGCGAGCTCGTCATAGATTTCACTGGTGAAGTAGAGGGGGACCAGGCTGCGCACAAAACGCCCCCGGGTTTTCAAGTCATCAATCATGTCCAACGCGACGTGAATCGGAATGGTGAAGCCCAGGTTGTTCCGTCCCTGAAATCCATAGGTATTAATCCCGAGGACATGGCCCTGTTGATCAAACAAGGGGCCACCACTATTTCCCTGGTTAATCGCGGCATCCGTTTGGAACACCACGGTCTCCGTATTCAGGTCCGTACGTTCTACGTTACTGAGGATACCACTGGTAAAGGTCCGACGAAGGCCGGAAGGCGTACCCACAGCAAAACATTTCTGGCCGACCTGCACATTCCGGCTGTCACCGAACTGCACTGGCTGGAAGCCTTCTCCTTCGATTTTCAGGAGAGCCACATCCGGGTCCATAGACCAACCCAGAACTTTTGCCGGGAACTTGCGTTCGTCATTCAGAATCACAGTGATGCTTTTCGCCGGACGGGTGGGATCCTCAGCATCCGAGCCACGAACCACATGACCGTTGGAGAGAATGTAGCCGTCTTCGGAAATGATGAATCCTGTGCCTCCTGCGCGTTCGTGCTGAATAGACACCACGCTGGGGTCTACTTTGCTAATGATTTCGCGGGGGATGTCCGAGCTGGTTTCCGCAGGAGCGTTTTCCTGGGCAGCAGGCTGTAGAAGAGGCTGTGCAGAAAGCTGCATCAGCATGGGCAGAGTAAGAATCAGAAGTTTTTTCATTAGAGGGAATCCGGAGAAGAGGTGCTGTTGCCAATGCGCATGTTGAGGGCTTCGATACTGTTGATCGGGCCACGCATGAATTCTACCAAGACAGAATCAGGACGTTCCTGACGAATGCTGTCCAGGGCTTTACCGAAGGCTTCCACATCAGGAGTGGGCATGCCGCCAAGTTCGGTGATGACGTCCCGCCGGCGAAGCAGAGGCTGACCAAACTGACGACCTGTAGCTGCTGGGCTACCCGGTTTCAGTTCCGTGACAATCACGCCCTCGGTTTCAAAGAGGTTGAGACGGGTTTCCATGGCTTCGTTGATATTGCTCACGGTGATCCCAATATCCTCAGCCTGCAGGGTGTCGGGCTCGGGGCGTTTGGTGAGCGTGCCGGTGCCGCTGATCCGTTTGCCGTCCCGCAGCACTTCCGCTTCGAAACTCTGACCTTCTTTGGGCCGCAGAGCCTGGTTGAAGTACTGCTGGGTGCGGTTGCCGCTCATGCGCAGCGGGTTGCCATTGAGCGAGACCAGGAGATCTCCATTCTGGAAACCTGCTTCATGTGCCCCGGTGTCATCATAGACGTGAACGAGCCACAAAGCACTGCGAGGCAGATTTTGTGCCCGGGCATAGTCCGTATTGATGGGAGAGAGAATCGCACCAAACCAGACGCTGTTGCTGGCTGCAGGACCTTCAGACTCACCGAGGGCTTCATCCAGCATTTGCTGAATATCCGGGCGGAGATCGTCCAGCACCCAGGCATTGTTCTGCGTAACGATTCCGACCCATTCCCCGGTGGAATTGAACAGGGGAGCGCCCCGGGTAGCGTTCGGCAAGGGGCTCAGGCTGAACTGACGGTAGAATCCTTCGATGATTCCCTGGCAGAAGGCCCGGAAAGCGAAGCGGGTAAATTCGTTGCTGTCGTCGGATCCCACCACGGTGTAGGCACTGTCTCCGATGCCGAGCTCTCCGGTGGAACTCAGATCCACCGGGGTCAATGGGGCTTTTGGCTGAATTTTCAGCAGGCTCATTCCCAGAGAGGGTTCCGCTTTGATTGACCGGGCGATGTAGCGATCTTCGCCAACCCAGGCTTCAATTCGGTCAGCTGTATCGGGTTTGATATTGAAGGGGGCAAGCAAATGCCCTTCTTCAGACAGGACAATGCCGGAGAAGGTCACCGTCCGGGGCTCGCGGTTTCCGCGTGCAGAGGAGGCGGCCTGTTCCACTTTAAAGTGAACCAGAACCCCATCAGAGGCGGAGAGTGCCCGCTGGGTTCCCTGGTATTCCGACGCGGGAGAACCGGGCGGACTGACACAGGCAGTAAAGGAAAATAGCAGGAGCGAACACGTCAGGAGTCGAACTATGGATTGAGACATAAGACTGATATGACTACGACTCGTCTCTATCAGTTCAATAATTTTTCCTGGAATCGCTTTTTCTCTTCATCCGTCCTACCAGCTTGTAGGTTTTTGCCCCCAAATCGATCAAGTTGCGCCATGTTTACCCAAATCCCGTTCCGGAGTTGGGATGGCGTATGCGGGGTAGGGAGCCCCGTCAGCAGCCGGAGGAATGAACTTCCAGCGTTTGTACATCCAACACCAGAATTCGGGAGCTTCCAGGATCACCGGCTCCAGGGCTGCCGTCATCCGGGCGGTCAGGTCTGCCACCGGGTTTTCCGCATCGGGATTGCCTTCAAGTTTGGTATGGCAACGGACCTGATAGTGGCCTGTGTCCGTAGGACGGGCGGTACACATGTAGGTGTCTGTTTTGCTTTTTAATGCCAGAGCCGCAGGTGCGCTGGATACGGGGACCTCCCTGCCGAAGAAGGGAACAAACATGCCTCCGTCCTTCACTCGGGTGTTCTGATCCAGCAGGACCGCGGGAATGGCCCCTTGCTTGAGGCCTTTCAATAAGGCGCGAGCGGCGCCCTGCTGCGGAAGAATCTTTTGGCCTGTTTGCTGACGCAGACGAATAAATAACCGGTCCACCTGCCGGTTTTTCAGTGGAGCCGCTACCGAACAGATTGGCTGGCCGCGCTCTGCAAAGGCCTGGCCCACGGTTTCCCAATTCCCATAGTGCGCGGTTAAAATAAGTTTCGCCCCATCGCTGAACAGCGGTTCGAAGCTTTCATCCCAGATAAACCATTTAGGCATGCGGCGATGGGGACGGAAGCTGAACCAGAGTAAATCGAGCACAAGGAGAGCGAAATTTCGGAAACACCGTTTCAGGATCTGTTCTTTTTCCTCAGGGCTTTTGCGATCTTCAAAGACCAGGTCCAGATTTTGCATGGCCACCTCTCGTAGCCCTTTGGCACTTCGATACCCAAGCTTGCCGGCAAAGGCCGCTAAGCCCAGTACAGCTTTCCGGGGGAGCAATGGAATCCAGCAGATTCCAAGCAACAAGGCAATATATTCAGGCCAGGCCCGATACCAGGGTCGATACTTCATCAGGGTGCAAAGGGAAACAGAACATGGGCGATGGCACCAGGACTTATCGAATCCTGCGCAGACTCCAAGTGAATGTTGACCTTGGCCACCTGTTCACTGGGGGGTTCCCGGTTGCTGTAAAGGCTCTCCTGTACACTATCCAGTTGGGCGGGGTGTAAAAGTGGGCTGATCGAGGCGATACTGGCCTTGCGGGTTAAGTTCCCTTCACTGGGAATACGTACTTCCAGTTCCATGCCTTCCTTCAGTAACGGCAGGTAGCGTTCGGGAACATCCACTTCTACTTTCAGGTTATGATCATTGGACAAGCTGAGCAGATGGAAGCCACGGTACACGGTCATCCCGGAGCGAAGTTTACTGCGGCCCACTCCGTCCCAAATTCGCTGATGCTGGAGAATGCCATCTTCGGGAGCTTTGAGGGTGAGGGCTTTGATGTCATTTTCGGCACGGCGCAGTTCTTTTTCATGACGCCGTAAGCGACGGGTACGCCAGCGGACCCGGGATTCCGCGCCACTGCGGGATTTCCGGGTGGAGGCCGTGACTTCAGCCAAGGTGGCTTTCTGACGCAGCAGCTCCAGGCGGGCCTGACTTTTCGCTTCTTCGCTTTCGCCTTTACGAATGTCTTCAAAGTTGTTCCGGGTTTTTTCCAAGTCTAGTTCCAGACGTGTGAGTCGTCTTTCGGCACGGGTTCTTTCCAAACGGGAGAAGAGATCCGGTTTGGCGTCCATTCGGGCCAAATTCCGTTCAGCTTCTGCTTTCTGCAAGCCCTGAGTTTGCAGGTTGAGGATGGCCTGATGCAGCTGAGAGGAAGAAACGGAGTTCTCAACCAGCTCCAGTTCCATTTCTTTAATCCGGGTCTTGTTCTCCTCGACCTTGACCCGGAAGCTTTCTTCGCGAACACGCAAACTTAATTCTTCGCGGGCCTGTTCGAGTTCTTCGGAGGACTTGTTGGCCTCCCGTTTTGCACTTTTTAAACGGTCCCGTAGGCGGTCGCTCTCCAATCGGATTAAAGGATCCCCTTGCTTCATGAATTCATTTTCCGGTGCCACCCAGGTGATTTTCATATCCCATGTCCGCACATGCGGCGCTTCAATGGCAATGCTGCTGACGGGTTGTAATTCTCCACTGGCCCGGAAGCGGCGTTCATCCTCTTCTTCAATTGGACCGGTGTGTTGCTGTGGGTCCCGTGGCCAGGTTCCTTCAGCAAAGACCTGCTCTTTGTCCAGTTCCGGGCTGAGGAGCCAGAACTCAGCTCCGGCCATCCAGCCTTCAACCGGCTGATAGGTTCCTTGCACACTCAGGTGAGGCTTCCCTGCCCGGACTCGCACCCAGTCGATAGGAAAAACATGTGCCTGGGAGGGTTTCTCCGGAAGCCATTCCGCCCAGCCAATGCTGCCAAAGGGAATTTCTTTGCCTGCGGCGTCGATCTCAAAGACCACATCCACCCATTTTACTCCACTGTCCTCGGAGTTGTTGTCTCCGGCCAAGGCATCGCGGGAATAGGGCGAAATCTCCAGCAAGCGCCCCGTAAAGCTTTCTCCGGGAAAACTGTTTATCCGGATCCGACATTCTCCACCTACCTTCATCAGAGGGCGCAGGTGTTCGGCAATGCTTCCCCGAAGCGCCAGGCTTTCCTGGAGAGGAAATTCAACCAGGGTCATATCTTTTGGTGGTTTATGTCCCTGGGCTAGATGCCGTTTCAGTTGAGAAGTATAGAGGATCACGCCATCCTGGGGGGCGGGAACTTCTCCATGTTTGAGTTCTTCTTCTGCCTCACGAAGTTCTTCGAGCTTGGATTCCAATTCCCGTTCCCGTGAACGTTCCTTGAGACGGAACAGTTCTTCCTGGGTATCCCGTTCCCGGCTGAGTTTCTCCACTTCCAGCTTTAAATTCTCGGCTTTTAAGTCCTCAATGCTCAGCTGCAGCGGGTGTGCAGGCAGGTCCGTGCTGCCCAGGCGTCTCCGCGCATAATCATAGCGGGCTTTCTGCGTTTCGTGATCCAGCTTGCTGCGGGCAAGATCTCCTGGGGAGATGAGTTCTTCAGCAAAACGCTGTTCGGCCCGTTCGAGATCTTCTTTAGCGGCTTGAAGATTGCGTGCGGCAACATCAAGACGTCCCTGGGCAATAGCGACATCATCCTGGTTGGGTAAGGCGTTTAACTCACGAATGCGGGCTTGGACCACTTCTAAATCCGCGCTGCGCCGGGTAATCCGGTCTTCAAGGTCGAGAAGCTTGTCTTCCAGTTCTCCCAGCTCGCGGGCGGTACGGTTGCGGATTTTTTTAAGATCCTCTTCGGCTTGGATTTTACGATCTTCGGGACCAGAGAGGTCGAGGCGGAAAAGAATATCCCCCTTCTGAACCCGAGTCCCGTCGGGGACTTGGTCCACAAATTGCACCCAACGGATGGGGTTGGTGACAGGGACCTGTTCCCGGGCAAAGGCCTGCAATCGGATAGGGAGTGCAGCTGCGTTTGTCTCATCGCTCGCCTTCGCATGGAAGGCCAGGAAAGAGAGAAGGAGTAGGGGCAAGGCACGGGCCATGGTCAGCCTCCTCAGGTGCCGCAACAGTGCTTGAACTTTAAGCCGCTGCCACAGGGGCAGGGGGCATTCCGTGCCGGTGGTTTTTCCGGAGCGAGTTCAGGCTGTTGGGCGACGATCTCCATGATTTCCGCCGCGGGGCGACCACTGCGCAACAACTGGGTCATGATATTCATGGTGGGTTGCATGTGGCTGAAAATGCGCTTGTAGGCCGTACACAGATAATTCAGGCCCGGTTCCCCTTTCGGAGTCTTGAGGAAGCGGTGTTTCGGGCATTCCCCATGGCAGGCAAAGCGAACGGAACAGTCCCGGCAGTATTTGGGCAGGGCGCTTTGTTTGTCCCGTCCAAACTTCCGCTGCTCTTTACTTTCCACCATGCTGCGAATGCTCTGGTTCATAATGTTACCGAGTTTATACTTCGGATACACGTAATGGTCGCAGGAGTAGAGGTCGCCATTATGTTCCAGCGCCATCGCTGTGCCGCAGGTGGGACTGAACACACAGAGGCTGCCACTCATGCCCATCCAGTTCCCCAACGCCACATCAAAGAATTGCACGAAGGTTTTGCCCACATCCTGGCGCACCCATTCGTTGTAGACGCTGACCAGGAACTGTCCGTAGTCCTCCGGAATCAGACTCCACTCGGTGACCATGCGGTTCCGCTCTGTTTTTTGCAGATCGGGGGGGAGGCTGAGGTCCAAGCCCATGTTTTTTGCAACGGAATCCGCATCCCGTTCCACCAAAGGAATGAACTGAATGAAGCCGGATCCGATGTCTTTTAGATAGCGGTACACCCGCTCAGGCTCTTTGCTGTTCATGCGGTTGACCACCGTGAGGGTGTTAAACTCGACCCCATGCTTTTTGAGAAAACCCAGGCCCTTCAATACGCCGTCGCTGGAAGGCCGATCCCGCTTGTCCACACGGTAGGCGTCGTGGAGATCCGGAGGACCATCTACACTGAGACCGATCAAGAAGCCTTCTTTGGCCAAAAATTCACACCAATCGTCATTCAGCAGGGTGCCATTGGTTTGCAGGGCATTGCTGATGGTTTTACCATTGGCATGTTTTTTCTGCAGTTCCACGACCTTGCGGAAGTAGTCCGCACCCAGCAGGGTCGGTTCTCCGCCTTGCCATGCGAAGGAAATTTCAGGGGTATCCTGCTGCTCAATGTACTGCTTGATGTACTGCTCCAGCACATCATCTTCCATGCGGAAGCGCTCGGTTTTGCCGAAGAGTTTCTCTTTCTCGAGATAAAAACAGTAGGTGCAGTTCAGGTTACAAATAGGCCCCACGGGTTTGGTCATCACGTGGAAAGCCGGAATTCGGTTGGCGGTAAGCAAATCAGACATAAGGGATAGTTTCTCTTATTCCTCCGGAGATTCAAGAGTAGGTTCACCTGGATCCGACCCCAGGAGGATGGCCAGCCACTGGGTGTCTTCTCGGCTTTCCATGGCGATTTTCACAATCATGGTCAGCGGAATGGACAGTAACATCCCAATTGGGCCGAATACCCAGCCCCAGAATAACAAGGACATCCACACCACCAAGGTACTCAGGCCCAGACCTTTTCCCATGACACGGGGTTCGATGAAATTGCCGAAGCTGACGTTGATCACCACGTAACCAATGGCGCAGATGATGGCACGACCTGTGCCAAACTGGACCAGTGCCAGCATGACGGGAGGGACCGCCGCAATCATGGAACCTATATTAGGGACGTAGTTCAGGAGAAAGGCTAACAGGCCCCAAAGCAGGGCAAAATCAATTCGCAAGAAGGTGCACAGCAAATATGCGAGCAAGCCGGTCAGCAGACTGATCACACTTTTAATGGCCAAGTACCGGTTCAGGGCAGCCGTAAATCGATCCATCGCGGGGATGCTGGCGTGATCCTCACCAAGCGCGATGCGGAGTTTGTTGGGGAGGCCGGATAATTCGAAGAGCAGAAAGACCACCGTGACCATAATCATAAAGGTATTGGTGAGCAGACCGAGGACGAATGCGTTCAGGGTATTCACCACACCCCGCATCAGGTTGGCGGGATTGATCACAGAACTGAAGGTTTCCGAGTTGATCTCGATGTCATTTTCCCGAAGCCATTCCACCCAGCCCCGGCTGATGGCTTGCAATTTAACCTGATACTCCGTGGAATTTTCGACAAATTTATTAATCGAGTTTCCGCTGATTTGTACGAAGCCGTAAATCAGCCCCAGCAAGGCGATCATAATCAGAAGCACCGCGAAACCCGGTCGGATCCCCTTGCGGCGCAGCCAAGTCATAATCGGAAAGGTAATCAGTCCGATAAAGCAGGCGAGCAGGAAGGGCACAATGACGCTGCTGGCGGCTCGGAGGCCGGCCACAAACACCACAAACGCAGCAAAGGTAAATAAACCGCGACTGAGACCCGAGAACTTCATGATTGTTCTCTTACTGCGCTTTAGGGCTTTCGCGAGTCAGAAATGAAGGGGAGGATGTAGTGACGCCGCTCCCGACGCCAAACCCTCTGTACCGAATGTAATCGGCGGCGACACG
>DIYK01000056.1 GCA_002429005.1 Verrucomicrobia bacterium UBA6056 | reverse complement strand
CACCTGGATGAACCGCAGTGAAGGGACCGCCGCCTGTCTGGATGCCCATGTGCTTGCGCTGATCCTGGGTCTCCAACTGGAGGGAGGCAGCCATGAGTCCTGGATCTCCGAAGTGGAACTGTTTATTCGAGACTACCGCGCGCCTCAACTGGCCATGAAGGAACTGGAGCGTGTGTTTGCTAAAAGTGCCCGACACATTACCCGGGAGTTTGATAAAGCATACGGTTGCCCGCCCATGGAATATTACCGGAAGATTCGTGCAGAACGTGCAGTACGCTACCTGCGCAACAGTTGGAAACCCATTGCGGAGTTAAGTGAGCATAT
Source organism: Verrucomicrobia bacterium UBA6056 (assembly GCA_002429005.1). Lineage (GTDB taxonomy): Bacteria > Verrucomicrobiota > Kiritimatiellia > SS1-B-03-39 > UBA6053 > UBA6056. The sequence continues at coordinate 11,985 of DIYK01000056.1, read as the reverse complement.
GGGCTATCAGAATTCCTCAGCCATGGCCCGGGATTTGAAACAACGCACAGGGCTGACCCCCACCCAGATTCGCAATCAGGGAAAAGGAATGTAATTTCCTGCAGGCTGGGCGGAGGCATTCATGTCTGTATTCTTCTGATGTAGGAGTCGTTCATTGGACCTTTCAGGGGGGATGAACGGGTCGGCATATCCCTATCGTCTGGAGACATGGCTTTGGCTGCAGTTGTGTGATGCATTCTCCTTTTTAGGGGCTGTAATGATACGAAATAACAACTCATGTCTCATAATGCAGATGATCTGACCTTTAAGGAGTGAAGCGAGATTCGGTAGAGTTTTCTTGTTCATAATCGAAGCCTCTTTTCGTGGAAAACGAGGCCCTGAGACAAAGGAAACTTCATGAGAAACTATATTCTATCTACGGGTAAACTGATTGCACTGGTGGCCGCCTTCGCTTGGATCTCTCCCGCATCCTCACAAGAAAGCGGGGAGCCTATCTCTCGGATCCATGATGCGATACGCGCATCTGCTACAGAGCTGCATGCGGGTCTCATGGTTCAGGCGGGAGTCTCTGCCCCAACAGACGCACTGAAGGTTGCTTCCACGGGACGATGGCTGGTCCATGTGATACACACGGATATCCAAGCGACGGAGTCGGCACGGAGCTTGTTTAATCAACAGAACTTGACCGGTTTGATTTCTGCAGAAAGCTATGCATCTCTCCGGAGTTTGCCCTACCGCGATAATGCGGTAACCCTCCTGGTTGTGGATGCCGATGCTTTGGGGAAAGCGGCTCCTTCCGATGAGGAAGTCCTGCGGGTCTTGACTCCGAAACATGGAGCTGCGCTGGTGAAAAGGGGAGGCACATGGACACAACGCAGCAAAGCCTGGCCGAAAGACTATGGAAACTGGACCCACCTGTATGGGAAACCCTCCGGCAATGCGTTTGCCGATGACTCGGTGGTCGATGTTCCCACGGGAATTGCCTGGGTTGGCGAAACCGGTGCCGAACAGAATGTGTCTACCTTGGTCAATGACGGGGTCATTATTATGGGGGACAAACCCACGCCACAGATGGTACTAGGAGAACTTCCGCGACGCAAAGACGTTCAGCAACGTTGGGGGAAAGGAATTAAAACCCGGTATTCCAAACACGCGCCCTACGGCGACCGGCTTTATTTAGCGCGTAATGCCTTTAATGGAGTGCCGCTGTACCGGCAGTCCCTGGGCTGGGGATATCATCGCCTTATCATGGGTGATAAATTCATTTCTGTGAAATTCACTGGAAATAAGCCGGCAGCAGGTCGGGAGTATGTGATGGTGGCTTACGATCTACATACTGGAAAAGAATTACGCACGTTTACAGAAGGTCTGACCGGAGCAGGAAAGGGGGGGATGCAAAAGTTTGAACCGAAAGATGAGAAAGGACGTACTCGAAAAGTATTATTTGCTGCAGGCGTCGGTAACATCCTGGTCCAGTCCTCTGGAAATGAAGTGGTGGCTCTGGATGTGAACACAGGGGAACGCTTGTGGAGCTATACTTCGCCGCAGAATCATACCTATGCCATCGCGTTGACAGAAGATGGGAAAGATGTCTACTTTGGTGAAGGGGAATGGGTGATGGGACGTGCCCGCTTCTATGGGGCCCGCAAAGCGAAGCACATTGTTCGTTTGGATGCCAAAACCGGTAAACTGATCTGGAGAGCGAATATTCCCGTGATTGAAGGTGCCAAACGACGAGCGGGTTCCCATTCAAAATTCCATCCCTTCGACCCCAACGATCCAGGCAGGTATCAGCAATTGTCCCAGCTGATTCCGATCGTGGAAGAGGATAAGGTGTTTATCAACGGAGGCGATCACCATGGTTGGAATGGCGAGGTGGCCTATGTGGCTGCGTTAAACATGAAAGATGGCTCGTTGGCCTGGTTGCGGGGAGCGAACCGGGGAGGGCGGGCTGATAAAGCACCCCGGATCAATCGAAGGACCTTCACCTCAGAAGACTACAAGGCCTATTTTGCGGAGAACCAGGAGGCCATTGTTGCTGATTCGTTCAATGATCATAGCGATGCTTCCAACAACAACATGTTCTACCGGAATGGTAAACTGGAGTATTACGGTTCCTACTGCATTTGGCTCTATGATGCAGATACGGGATTCATGTCCCGCATGGGTCAGGGAAACATGGGCTGCCAGCGTTCCGTGGGAACCCCACATATGAGTTATATTGCCAGCTACTCGTTCGCCAGAACCGTCGAACATGGTCATATTGAATATGATGAGGTGGGCTTGCAACACCCGCATTGTGCAGATGGTTTTGTACCCAGTCAGGGTATGTGGTTTACGGAGAGCACGCGTTTCTGTGGGTGTATCCCTCACATTTGGTCTCAATTCAGCATGGTTTCACATGAAACGCCTGAGTTGATTCCCGTGAGCCAGCGCTTAGAAAAACCCGGTCAATTTCCGGGGAAAGACGCCACACCTCTTGGCAGGGTTGTCCCAACTCAGGAACACACATTCTCTCCGATTCTAGCATCATGGGAACGTGGGTACTATGGTCCCGTAAATTCAAAAGATGCAAACTTCCATGAAGACGCAGAAGGCTGGGTTAGCCCTTCCCTCAAGGTGAAGGATTGGGAGTTCAAAATCGATGCTCAAGCACACCGACTGGTTGCGTTTCAAGGCGATAAAGCGCTTTGGAGTTACCAGGCAGGTGGCCGGATTACGGGGCAACCCGTCATCCACGGAGGAAACATCTACTTCGGGAGTCGGGATGGATATGTCTATGCGCTGCGCGCATCCACTGGAGATCCTCAATGGCGCTTCCTGGCAGCTCGGAATCATCACAAAATGTACTTCTCCGGACAGCTCGAGTCTGTGTGGCCGGCCACAAACGTTGTACTGTATGAGGGCAACCTGTTTGTTGCTGCGGGCATACATAACATGGCCGATGGGGGAATTCAGACCTGGGGGCTTAACCCCCGGGATGGCAGCGTTGCCTGGAATGTCGAAGTGTTCATGGAACCGATTCGCGGATTGAAAAACGGTCAGCATAACTTTGACCATGGTTCACGTTCCGAATTCCAGAATACGATGGGCGGTGTTCGCACAGTACATGCTGTGGGCATCGTAAAAGACAAACCCAGTCTCCTCTATTGGAACCGGGGAAGTAGTCACAGTGCCACCCCGATTGATGTTGCGCAGTACAATGGCAAACGCATGGATAAACTGACCGGAAAGATCCGGGGGGGCTCTGTTGTTCACATGTATCCATGGCTAACCGAGGAAGATCTGTTTCGTCGTCGCGCAAAGAATAAAAAAGCCGTGGTGAACTTTAGTGATGAGGACATACAGCGTGCAAAGCAGCTGGGGATGAAACTTGAACCCATTCGGGCCGGGCAGAAGTCACCCAAAGAGTACAAACAGAAAGTCGCGGAGTATAACGAACGCCTGAAACGGCTCACTGCGGAGTGAGCCCTTAATACCCTATGACGGAATGAGAAGCGCTTCCAAGTCCATTGCCTTCGTTGTGTGAGGTAGATAGCGAAGGTTTTCCTTGGCAGGCATGATTAGACGCTGTGGCTGAGTTGCCAGAGGGAAGGGCTGGTTCCGCATTGCTTTTTAAACCATCTGGAAAACGCGGTCCGGGATTGGAAGCCGATCCACTGGGAGACGAATTCAACCGATTTCCCCCTTCGCAACTGGCTACAGGCCTGATCCAGTCGGATATGATCCAGGATCTCTTTAGCGGTGAACCCGGTTTCACGGAGCATCCGTTGGTTCAGGGCATTTCGGTGGCATCCTGCCAATTGGGCCCATGTGGTAACCGTCATGTGCTGATCTAATTGCTGGGTTGCCATGCTGAGAAGTTGTTGTGTTTCCGGGGAGACATCCGGGAACAGGGGAATGGAGGTTTCGGTATCGTGGTAAAACTCCACCAGGTCCAGAAGCCACTCTCCCAGTAGATAATTGGCCTGCAGTCGCTCCCGTTCACTCCGCCACCACAGCCCCGCGATTTTTTGACAGAGACGGCTGCTGGCCGCTTGTAGCATGTCTGGAAGCCGCTGGGGAATTTGGACCCCAAAAAAAGCTTCCAAGGTCGGTTGTTCTTTTCGGTTGCTATACCTGAGGGCATGAGCTCTCTGGCCTCGGTAGGTCAGTTGACTGGCTTCGATTCCCCACTCGATCCAAAAACTATCCGTTCCTGGTTGCGTTAGGACCGTATATTGATGACCCGGTTCAAGAATCAGGGCAGCGGGCCCCTCGATCCTGCAGCTGGGTTTTGCGTCGATGCTGACCTGTAATTCTCCTTGATCAATGGTCCATAAGGTAAACCATCTCTGCAGCAGACCTGAGCTCATGTACTGTTTATTCCCACGACCGAGTTTGTGCAAAGAACTCCCGCCGCAGAGGATATGGGGTAAGAAAGGCTTATTCACGATAGATACAATGTGTGCAGTTGGCGTCATTGTCAATGATCTGGAAACTTTGTAGAGTTGCACTCTGAATATGTGAGTCTGATTTGATCATTTTCCCCTGAAGGGGAGCTAACAGATAGGATAGGTACATGAAGAAGTGTGTCATGAGTGCTGCTTGTATTGCGTTGATGTGTGTTTCGCAGATTCAGGCCAGTTCCACAATTTATGACGGCGTCATCGAATCAATGGGTTCGGTCAGCCGGAAAGAAAAAATACGGTCGGAAGACGGCAAGGTCAGTAAAGTCGTTCGCCAGATCCCGCTGTTGAAGATTCGTTCACAGTGCAGTCCGTATTCCTCGGAGAGCGTGCATCAGAACATCATGACCCGTTCAGATGGTCTGTATCACACCAATAATCGCATGCTCAGCGACTTCAGGAGTTACTTCGTAGATGAAGTCCCGGTACCGATGGAGGAAATGTCAAAAATCCTAAAACCGGGTATGCGGGTGAATACCTTTGAAAACCGGGCTCCCTGGTATTTTCTCTATGTGGAACTTCGCAATCCGCAGAGCCGCACGGGTCGTTTGATCGAAGTGTCTGAGGGGAAAGCGGTCCTTGCTCGTCCTCAGCATCAATACGCAAAAGAACGAACGGAGATGAACTTGGGAACGCTGGAGGATGGGCAGGTTGTTCATTTTGGAGACCGTTCTTTTCCCCCCATGATCCATGAGGTCATGATTCCTGAAAACAGCGAAGTCATTCTCGCAGATGGGCAGGTTCATTCCGTGGAGCTGCTGGCGGAGATGACAGGGAAGCCGGTGTTCTACCAGGCGGAACGTGTACGTCAGCGGGTGGAATTGATTCCTGAAGGCTTTGGGGCCTGGGATGTGGTTACTCAGAATGACAGCTTTCTGGGGGGGATCAAACAAATGGAATACAGTGCCTATTTCGTGAATATCGGGGAGGAGTTTTTGCAGACTGAAATGAACACCCGCCCCCTGCACAAGATTGAGAGTCAGGGTGAAAAAGTTCAGAAGGTCCGGGCCTATGATGCTTTTCTGCTGGCCGGATGGCATGAATCGTATTCTTCCGGACCTCTGAAGGTGCCCACCTACGCTTCCATGTGGAATGTGATTGATGGCATGTACATGAACCGGGACCGTTCTGCCTTTTCCTTTATGCAGACGACCCCCGGACGGCATGTGGTGGGTACGCCCCGCCGGGGCCGCATGACCTCGGATCACTTCCGGGTATCCTCTGAACTCCCTGCCGCTTGGGGGGAAGTGATTTCGTATGATGAAGAGAGCGGGTTGCTCACCTTGAAAGCTCCGCTCATTGAAGGCGTGACTCTTTCTGGCAAACAAACGGTTCAGGTTCAAAAGGATGCGGAGTTCGTTCGCTTAGGACAACCCGTGGAGCGGGAGAGCGTATTGAAGCCAGGCACCCAACTCAAAGTGTTTGCAGCACATCCCGCACGGTTCTTTCTGGGGGAGGCTGCAATGGATTCTGCAGGGAAATAAGCTTCTAATCTGGTGCTGAGTTCTGGCTGGGTCTCGTTTCAGGGGAATACCCGAAGCGGGACCCTCCTCTTTTTGCTGTCGGCACATTACACTGGCCCGCATGATGCGGGTAGAGGAGGGTACTGCTCCCAGGGTGTACGTAGGAGAATCTGTGTTAAAAGTTCCAGCCGAAATTACCCGTATCCATGTAGAAAATCGGAATCAATAGATCTTGCTCGACGGTATCGAACAATTCCATGGTCTTGAATTTTTTCACCCGGCCTGCATTTCGTTTTAACGCGGCTTCTTCTGGCCAGAGCCGAACCTTAAACTGTTTTCCTACTTGAGGTTTATCGACAGCTGCCTGCTCCCATTTTCCTTTATGTAGAATTTTGAGGCGGAGGCTGATTTCTTTGCCGATCATGGTTTCAGGTCCGTCCACAATTTTTGCCGCGTGGTTGATGAAGGCGTGATCGTAATCGAGGGCGTTTGCATCATCCGTGGGGCGGGTGGACAGTGCGGTGAATTCAATGGTGCAGGCAAAGCGGTCTTTCGGAATCCCGTCTTTGTTTACCGCTCCTCGCGGGGGCATGGCACGAGGTTTACTTACTTCATCTCCCCAAAAGTATTTCGTCAGGGTTGTGATGACCACAACTCGTGGTTGTTCCGCAAAGTCAGGGACCACTTCAAGGTAGATTGGCGCCAAAGAAGAATAGATACCTCCGGATCGACTACCCCACCGAACGCCAGCCTGGATCTGACCCATGGCAATATCCGGCCACCCAGCACCATAGACCGGACTGTGCAGTTGGCTGTCCCCGATCAGTACCAGATCCGTGATGAGGTGCTCTTTTCCCTTAGGCACATTTACTTTGGAGATATACTCAAAGCGACGAGATTTCAGTTTAGCGGGTGCATTGGGCTTGGTTTGCGTCATTTGACGACCAGAGGCGTCCTTTTGTTTGCTGTTCACGACCGAAATCCGTGTATGCGAGACATTCGTGGTGGATGTGCTCATTCCCCAGGGTTGAGAGCCTTTTTGAAGCTCGCGAATGAAACCATAACGTTGAAGTCTCTCATTGAGCATGTTCGCGGCGATGATCCGTCCGCCATCTCCAGTGTGAAAATCATTGGCGAAGTTTACCAGCAGATTGTCTTTGCTGGCGGCACGGAACTCTTCCAGAGGATCAATGACCTCAATATCGGCTTCCAGGAGTTGCAGCAGCATTTTGGTATAGCCGGGGTAATATTCATGTGTGGCGTCAATCCCATCGACTAGATGATGACTGTAAATCACGGGGGTAGGGGGCAAGGGCATGAAAATCATATCTGCTCCACGCGCCTTCAGATCTTTCTTCAACTGAAGTATACAGTCGACAAAGTTGGTGGGAAGCGTTTCATCGTTCGCAATGAGTGGAAGGGTATCGCGGGTACCAAATACCATTTGAATTTCGGGTACCCATCCATTCTGGGCCATCACCTCTTTCAAGCGTTTGTGCAATTTTGCGGTGTCGGTTGCAGATGGAGTTCGGGTAAGCCTCTGGTTTAAGCGTTTAATATCTGCCTGAATCGCCTTCTCCCGTGCCGATAGTTCTGCTTTCCGCTCAGACTCATTTACAGGACGGTTTTTAAGGCTGCTACTCCATTGATATGAGTCGCTTGTAGATCCTCCTTCCAAGGCATGTGCATGCATTCCGTAGAAGATGCAGGCGAGAGAGGTGATGAGTATTTTTGTATTCAGATGACGATGAATCATAGCTATTCCTAAAAGGGGATGTGTGAAATATCGGGTTGTATTAAAGCTAAGAAAGCTAGGGCTCGGCAAGCAGAAAAAAGCTCGCCTCTTTTACTGGCACTGGGAGCTTGTTCAGGTCGTAACATGTAACGCTGCGGAAGTCATAGATTACAACTTTCCCGTTCCCGCCAACGGCTTGGGGTATACCCGGTTTGGGTTTTAAACCATCGGGTAAAACTGCTGTTGGAGAGAAATCCGGATGCCCGGGCAAGATGAGCCATGTTATAGGTGCGGGCTAGAAGAAGCTCTTTTGCCCGTTGCAGTTTTACTGCATCCAGACATTGCTTGGCCGTCATGCCTCTCTGTTTCTGACAGAGTTGATCCAAGTAGCGGCGGGAAATGCCAATGTATTGCGCCCAGATATTCGGATGGATTTGTTGATGGATGTGCCGCTCCGCAAGACGCAGATATTCCTCAAAACGACGTTCTTGCTCGCTATGAACTTCGTGCATGCTCGAGCTGGCGTTCAGTAAAAAGACCAGCCATTGCCCCAAGCGCAGATTGGCTTTTAACCTGCCCAGATCATCGTTCCAAAATTCGCCAGCCCCCTGGTTACATAAGAGCCAGGTGGCTTCAAATAAATCATCCGGGATGGTCATGGGCAGCTCCTGCCCAAAGGCTTCCAGCGCGGAAGGTTGAGCTGTAGCACCTCGGGGATAGCGCAGCATGCGACTGTTTTCTTCGCGGAGTTTCTGCCGCAATACTCCAAAATCCAGCCAGGCAAATTCACTAAGTGGAGCCAGGCTCATTCCCAACAGGACACCGGGTTGAAAGAGGTACGCCGCAGGACCCTCCACGCGGGTCTTGGTATCTTGATGGGCCAACTGCAGTTGTCCAAAACCGGATCGGATACAGAGAACGGTATAATGCAGAAAAGGACCTGTGTTTTGGTAGGATTGCCCCCGTTTTCTTCTCCCGGATCCCGGGTTGGCTGCAGCTCCGGATAAGACCTGAGGGGCGAAGTTCCAGTGGTTCAATAGGTTTTGTTTAAAATGCACAATAATTCTAATATGATCAATTCTACCTGTCGTTGTCAATCTAGGCCTCGCTCTGTTAGCCTTGAGCGCGAAGTCCTTCAGAATAGTCACCCCATCATGCGTGTGGGGGCAGGAGATAAAAACGTGAAAAAGAATATAGCTCGTAAGATGCTTAGCTCCCTTCCTTTACTTTGTGCTGCGCTTGTCCTTGAGGCCGCTGAGGCGGGAGTAGAGGAATGGCCTTGGTTGGAAGGACCGAATCATGATTCCAGTTACCGCATGCCCGAGGGGCTGGAGCCTGCGATTCAAACGAAACAGATGCAGCAAATGTGGGATTCGGCTCTACAGGTGGCTGCACCTGCCTTATCCCGACAGGAGATGCCGAATGGCGGCTGTGCCACGCCTATTATCCATGATGGAAGGATGTACATTTGGTGGGTGTCTCCGGATCCGGACGCCGCCTATTCACGCTTGCATTCCTCGCCACGGAAAGCCCGGGGGGAATTTCTGCAGAACCGTCATATGTACCGGGTGATTGACTGGGCCCTGTGGGGACAGGAAAATATAGCCTGTATTGATTTGGAAAGCGGGAAGACGCTGTGGTGGAGAACCTTTGAAAGTTTCAGCCCAATTTATGGAGAACATAAAGAATCGATCAATGCGCATTCGATGGCTGCGGCGGAGGGCAAGGTGTTTGCCAAGGGAAGTGATTATCAATTGTACTGTCTTGATGCAGAAAGCGGTGCGCTTTTGTGGCGCCAGCCCGGACTGGGCATAGAAAGCCGGAAAGCCAAACATCTGCATGCGCTTTCAAGCATGATCCGGATTAAAGATTCCCGACAGGACTGCAATTCCCTGGCGGTGGCCAATGGCGTGCTCATCGATAGTTTTTATGGGGTGGCGGGTTATGATATCAACACGGGGAAACGGCTTTGGAAGCATAGCGATGTCAAGATGGTCACCCGTCAGAATGCAAAGATTTTTCCTGATCAGGGCCGTGAATACGTGATCGTCCCCGGGGCGAAACAACTGACCCTGATTGATCCTCTCAGTGGAGAGGAACTGTGGCGGATTACAGACAAAATGGGGAATGCAAAATGTTCAGTCCAGGGCGACCTGGTCTTTGTCAGTCACGATAACGGTACCAAACCCAGTGAAGGAAATTCAGGGATGACCGCCTGTTATCGGATTTCTCCTGAGAAGGCGGAATTCCTGTGGGAGAATCCGGAAGTGCCTTTTGGAAATGCTAGGAACCATGTAGCCTATGTTCACGGAGAACATGTGTTTCTCGATTCAGGCCCTTTTTTAAATGTCCTGTCGCTGAAAGATGGAGCTCTCCAGAAAAAAATCGATCTAAAGCACGCTAAGGGAAATACCGGCATTACCATGCGGGTAAATGATTTTGTTTACTGCTCTCCGGACAGCCAACACTTGAATTACAATTTTCAGGTCATCGATTTGAACAAGCAGGAGGCCGTCGGTCAGTTGAGTATGCTGCACCCGGCGATTAGTTACTCTGCCCATATGCTGCCGGTGTTTCATGGGGATTCGCTGTACCTACGCCGCAGTTATGGTCGGATCTCCCGCTACCGCTTCACAAATGATGTGGCTCCCGAAACAAAAGTGGATTTGGATAAACCCATCTATGTAGCCGCTGTAGACGAGGAGATGACCCTAACCGCATCGGTTACGGGTCCTGATGTGGATGCCGTTCATTTCCTCGTGGATGGCAAGAAAGTGGCAGAAGATACCAGCGCTCCTTTTGAATATGCGGTGTCTTTTTCTACACCGGGAACCCGGGTCCTGCAGGCTGTTGGGATTCAGGGAACTAAACAAACTCCCTCCTTCACCCGTTTGATGGATGTGGTGGAAATTGATTTGCGCTTGCTGACCTTGTCGGAAGACCTTCGCCTGAATGAAAAACGACGGGTGATTCCGGTGGCATTCCGCAAGGGAACGGATTGGCCCTTGCCTCAGAAGTTTCAAACCGTCCGGTTCTCTGGTTTTCTGAGCGATTCATTTCTTCCCCTGCGCAACGTCAAACCGGAAGATGATGCAGGTTGGCGGAATCGGGTAACGTTCACATCCAGTTCCGGTAAGATCGTGGATCTTACCCCTGATGGGGATCAAACGAAACGTCCGTATTCCGGTTGGGGCACTTATGTGCCGAGTGAGACCGGGACCCATACTATCACCGTTACCTATGAGCATGGAGGGAGGGCCTATACAGCCTCTACAGATCTCACAGTGCTTCCGGAGGATGCCCCCCGCTCCCAAAAATTGTGGAAAATTGGAGCACCTGCAGTTGCTTCCTCAGGTAGGAGGCTGCCCCTGAGTCCCATTGCGGATACGGGCTGGTTGAAGAAAACAAACCCATATGAAATTGAGGTGTTGGAAGGGGCGAATCTGCTCGCTTCATTCAAGAAATCCGCGATGCGCATCGATGTGAAAGACGGCGCAACTGGCCGGCTTCGCTTACGGGTACGGCATCCGGGGAATGCGGACTTTGCGCCAACGGACTGGGAAGACGTAGAGGTGTTTGTTTGCTCAAATCTCAAAAACCGCGCTGAACAGGTGATTCACTTTAACGAAATCCCGGACCAAAAAGCGGTCAAAGACAATCAGCTCGGCTTACAGGCAGATTCTGAAAGTGAATTCCCGGTTCAATTCTCAGTACTGTCTGGCCCAGCAAAAATCGAGGAGGGGACTCTCATCCTGACAGGTGAGCCTGGGCGGGTCACCGTGATTGCGGAACATCCTGGAGACCATAAGCACCATGCTGCCTTGGCTGTGGTGCATGAATTCCGTGTAAATTAGATTCAGAACTGTCATGCGACAGGGGGATGGAGATGGAGTGAAATTAAACATAATATGTCTTATTATGATGCTGCATGTCTCTTTATGTGGAGGATGAGAGGTTGTGTGCAGCCAGAGTAAATCTTTAGGATCGAGCGTGAAGGATTCGGAATGCCATGATGCGCTTTCGGGACAAGCAGGGGGAGTTATGGCCCAGCTACATTATCGGTACCACCCAGGGTCAGGGGCGGGTGGAGATGAAAGCGGGGGTCCCGACCCTGGTAACTCCGATTCAGGCTCAGGGGCAGCATCGCAACCGGATTCAATCCTCGAAGTTTGATCAGGTCATGCCGGAAGTCAGCGAACAGCATCCTGTGAACTTCACCTTGATCTCGATTAATCCCAGCGTTCGCAGCGAGCAGGTGGAGGTCCCTGCAAAAGGCGGCAAGACCAAAACCATCACCCGGAATTACTTTGACAGTATGGGGGAGTTTGTCGTGGATGGT
>DIYK01000118.1 GCA_002429005.1 Verrucomicrobia bacterium UBA6056 | reverse complement strand
CACAACCACAAGCACCCTATACCTGACTCCTGACTCCTGACTCCTGACTCCTGACTCCTGACTCCTGACTCCTGACTCCTGACTCCTGACTCCTCCCTCTACCCGCTACAGAATTGATGCTCTTATCAAGCGCTTATCACTAATGTCTTGACCAATGACACAGAATGGGAAGGTTGGTGCTATTTACTCCGCCTATCTTTTTTCCTTTATTGTGAACGGTCTTCCTATGCCCAGTTTTCGCCTTTCTTCCTGGATATCCCCCGCAGTGTTTGCGGCTTTGCTGCTTTCCGCTTGTGGAAAACGGGATGCAGGGGATGAACAAGCACCGGAAGCGAAGCCGCCGGTGGAGGAGGATCTTTCTTCCTTTGATTCTGACAATGATGGGCTTTCCGATGCCGATGAACTCCGTTTGGGCACGGATCCGGGCATTGCCGATACGGATGGAGATGGTTTCAGTGACTCCGAGGAATTGCTCACCTATAATTTTGATCCGCGGCTGAACCCCTACCGCTTCAACCCGGTGATTTCGGATTTGCCCCGCTTGCAATTGCAGGTGGTGTCTCAGCCTAGAATTCTGATTACTCATAGTGACAGCACGGGAAAATCGACCACGATCGAAAATTCTTCTTCCCGCGAAAAAAGTTTCCGAACCTCCACCAGTGTGTCTGTGGGTGAATCCAAACGGCGAGAACTCTCCGCTACCGCCAGTTATTCTGTGACCACCGGGGTTCAGGCCGGCGTCACCAAGAGCGGAAGTGTAACTGGAACGATGGCCAAGGAAACCTCGGTGAATACCACCCGGGATACTGCCCGGGAAAACCGAAATACCCTCTCCCGTTCCCGTTCTTTTATGCAGAACAACGACATCACCAAAAGTGGTGGCGAAGTGGAGATGGCCCTCGATATTTCCAACATCGGCTACATGGCTTTCACCATTGAAACTCTGGGGATCAATTTGGTCAAGGTGATGCAGGATGGAAGCGAAATTAACATTGGTCGCCTGGTGCCCCGCGGGGGCAGCACCTCTTTCTTCTCTCAAGGGACCTTACGTCCGGGGGAAAGTATTCGCAATCAGCTCTTCCATATCGCGGACATCAATCTCAGCAAAGTCGAGTCTCTGCTCCAGCCGGGGGCTTTTGTCATCCGTAGCGAAGAGTTTGAACTGCTGGATCAGCACGGCGGCAAGTATGATCATCGTTCCACGGAGTTTGCCAACCGGACGGTTTTGGTGACCCTGGACTATGGTCCGGGTACGCCTTCCGAGGAATATTATGTGGCCGTACCGGCCAGCTATGATGATCGGATTTCCGTTCAGGAACTGCTGGAAGAGCGTTTGCATATTCCCATTCAAAGCGGGACCTTGCTCTGGAATTACGGCGATGAGGTGCGTGCATCGCATCCGGGACTGATTCAGGTGCGGGAGCATAAAGCGGATTCCAAAACCCGCAGTCTATGGACCCTGGCTATGGTTACCCAACAGCATAACCGTGCTGAAAATCAGGAAGTCGCATACAACCTGCTTAAAGGAGAGGTAGATCTCAGCCAACTGAAACTCAGCCCCACCCAGCAGCTGCACCTCACCTACATCACTGATGAAGATGGGGATGGGCTTGGCAACCGGACCGAATTTTTGCTCGGTACGGATACCAACAAGGCCGATACCGATGAGGATGGTATGGAGGACGGGGAGGAAGTGACTGTGGGACGGGATCCCTTGCTGGATGATTCCATCCCTCTTCCGAATGTGGCTGATGTAGACCTCGAACGCCTGGGACGCATGGTGCAGTTAACTGGAACGGTGTTGCAAGCCGTACAGGAGGAGGGCTATGGGGTGGAAGTAGCCTGGGGGGATGGGACGAGCGAGCGCCTGCGCATGGATCAGGAACGCTTTCATCTCCGTCATGTCTACCCGACTCCGGGGAACTACTTTATTCAGCTCACTCCCAAAGGACCCGGGTTTCGGCGGGGGAAGATCCTCGAAGTGCCGGTGAAGGTGCAGCAACAGTGGAAGGCGGTCTGGGCGCGTCCTTTGTCCAATCGCTCAGTTAAATCCGAAGGCATGAGCAAAAATGTGGCTGACTTGGTCACGGCCCCGGATGGTTCGGTCTACGCAGCAGTGGGCAATCAGGTCACCCGCTTTGATGCGCAGGGGGAATTCCGCTGGCTGAGTAAATGGGTGGAGAAATATTACCAAATCTCCAGCATGACCGCTGCCCCGGAAGCGAAAGGAGGGGTGTGGGTCAACAGTTATGAAACGGCAAGTACCTCACCCAACAGCATCATGTCCCACCTCAATCTGCGGGGAGAGAAGCTCTGGCAGAGCAAGTCCCAGCCTTTGTCCAGAAGCAGGTTGATTCCAATTGAAGGGGGACGTTATCTGCGGAGAATTTCGAAACAACGCTCCAAGACCTCTCAGGTGCAAATCCTGTCTCCCGAGCTCGAGCCCTTGTCCTCCGTCACATTTCCCTTTGCCAGTGGCTATACCTACACTGTGGGGGAACTGAACCTGTTATCGGATCAGTCATATGCATGCTTTGTGTTGACCCGGGATCCTTATGGCGTGGAGCTCAAACGCATGAATGCAGATGGCTCGGAGAGCTGGAGCCAGAGCATCAGTTCGAACAACGATACCCGACCGGGCTTTGTTAAAGTGAATGATGAGGATGACATCTTTATGATCGGGATCACCCTGGATTCTCTTACGGAGCTGGAGAATCATGGCGTCTTTGACATCTATGTGAAAAAATTTACAGCCGAGGGAGAGCTGATCTGGACGCGGCAGCTGGGAAGCTCCAAAACGGATCTGGTCTACGCTGCGGAATGTGACAGCCGCGGATACCTTCATCTCGCTGGTCATTCCCATGGGGTGCTTGGGGAACCGGGATCACCCACGCAGAGTTCGAAAAAGAAAACCGCGTTTCACATGGTGATGAACCCGGAGGGTGAGGTGATTCATCTGCTGAACCTTCCTGCGGCAACCAGCGAGGTCTCCGCGATGGCCTTGGATTCCCAGGACAATGTGTATCTGGGCTTGAGACTCAAAGAAAGTGAAGATGAACTGATCTCTTCTATCCAGGGCGATTCGGACAATGTGATTTTAAAACTGGAGCGAATTCGATGAACTACCGTTATTTGGCCCTTGCGGCTCTTCTTCTCAGTGGATGCGGTGGCTCACCGGAAAAGCAGATGGAAAAAGCCGTCAGCTACCATGAAGCCGGTCAGCTGACCGAAGCTACTGAAGCTTACGCGGCCGTTCTGAAAAAAGAACCGGAGCATTTGGGTGCCCTGTTCAATATCGGCCTGATTGCCCAATCCCAAGGAAACTGGGAGAAGGCCCTCGAGACCTATAATCAGGCACATGCGCTGGCTCCGGAAGATCCGGGAGTGCTTATGGAACGTGCCTATGTGTATCTGGAGACGGGAAAACTGGAGCAGGCAGCAGCCGATGCCAGCGCGGCGCTGGCGCTGGATCCGGAATCCGTCGATCTGTTGCGGCTGAAGGGCGAAGTGGCCCTGGCTCAGGGGCAGACCCGGGAGGCGATCCAGCAGATTTCTGAAGCGATTTGGGAAGATCCGGATTATCCGGAACTCTACAGCGTCCGGGCCGATGCCTGGGAGCAGCTGGGGGAAGAGGAGATGGCAGCCGTGGATCGCTACCTGCAGGAGCTGACCCTCAGCCTGGAAGAGGATGAACTGTCGGCCCGGGTTCAGCGAGCGGAATGGTTTGCTCTCCTGGAACAGGTGGATCTGGCGGAGTATGACCTGGATTGGGTTCTGGCAGCAGACGCGAACTACGGTCCGGCTTTGCTGCTTCAAACGGACATGCTCCTGAACAAAGGTGAACAGGGGGAAGCGCTCACCCAACTCAAAGCCCTGCGGGATCATCCCGATCAACATGTGGCGGCGCTGGCATTGACCCGGGAGGCGGAGTTGCTCCGCGAAGCCGGAGGAGCCGCTCAGGCTCTGGCCACCCTGGATCAGGTAGAAGCTCTGAAAAGCCATCCCAGGGTCATGAGTTTGAAAGCCTGGTACCTGGCGGTATTTCCCGAGGATTCTCTCCGCAATGACAGCAAAGCCATGGAGCTTGCTGAGGCTGCGGTTCAGGCCAGTAGCGGTGATGATGAGTTGCTGCTCCGAGCCTATGCAGCCGCTCTGGCTGCCAATGGCCGCTTTGAGGAGGCCATTGAAGTCCAACAACAGGTGCTGGGCCTGACCTCGGATCCTGAAGATCCCATGCACGAACAGGCTCTGAAATCCTATCTTGAACAACGCCCCTACCGGATCACCCCATGAAAATGACCCGTTATATTTTTAGTTTTTTTGTGATGGTCTTTACCCTGTCCCTGGCGGCCAAACCGGGCAGCCGTCGGAACTCCATCTCCAGTACCCGGATGCGGCGGGGAAGCAGTACCTACAAAAAGGTTCCGGTCCGTGCCTCCAGTACGGTCAAACGGCAAAGTCAGAGCCGGGTGGCCCAGGTGACAAAACCCATCAGTACGACCAAAAAAGGTCCCACTCCCAGCAAGGCTGCTAAAACAGCCGGGAAGAATCCGGGTCGTTTCAAAGCGACTGCGACTCTGGTTGGCACATCGGCACTGGCCACAAAACAACTGAAAAAACAGGCTCAGGCTGTGGTGCAGGAAGGGAATGATGTGATCCGCGATGATTATAACTTCGCGCAGGAAGAGCTTCCGGAAATCAACAACCTGTTGAAAGCCCAGAATGTGCCCGTGGAAAAACGGGCCCGGATTCTGTATCACTCCCGTCACCGCAGCCGCCTCAAAGCCCGTCAGGGGATGAAGGATAAAAAGCTGGTGAAGGACTTGGAGGAACGGGACAAGGAAAAGTACGGAAACAAAGACGGTCCTACCTTTGATTACTTGGTGGAAAAAAATATGGCGAAGGGCATGAGCAAAGAGCAAGCCATGGAGTCGATCATCGACAGCGCCCAGCGCACCAGTCCGCAGTACAATGCTCTGTATGGAAATACGTCGGCACCGGAAAGGGCGGAGCAGCGTCAGAATTAATCGGCAAGTTGTAGCGAAACGAAAACAGGGCGGATTCGGTTCCGTCCTGTTTTCATGTAAAGGCATCGGCCCGGCTGGCAGCCGGGGCTCCCAGGCAGCGGGCCTTTGAGTTGTAAGCAGCGGAAGGTTCTGAAAGAGAATCCCCTCAACCCTCACGGGCCGAAGGTCCCGTGCCGATATCAGCCCAGTCCAGCATGGGGCCGAAGGTCCCAGCTGGTCTGGGTATATAGGTCCCCCCATAGATGTTGCGGGCCGAAGGTTCCGCGCCGATACCAGCCCAGTCCAGCGTG
>DIYK01000037.1 GCA_002429005.1 Verrucomicrobia bacterium UBA6056 | reverse complement strand
GGCTACGTTTCAGCAAAAAGGCAGCCCGAAGGCTGCCTTTTTGGATATTCAGATCTCACTGAAGCTTAGAAGCTCAGGCCAAGCTGACCAAAGGCCACTTTGCGCTCTTCCAGCAGCTCGTCGTTGGACTCGCGGATCTTCTGCTCAGCGAAGGGAGACAGGGAGATGCCTTCCACGACATGCCATTTACCGACAGCGTCGATTTTGATGGGCAGAGAGGTGATGATCCCGGCGGGAGTGCCGTACTCACCATTAGAGTAGACGCAGACGCTGTGGAAATCGCCATGGGTGGGCTTGACCAGATCGCGCACGGTGTCGACTACCGCGTTGGCCGCGGAGGCCGCGGAGGAAGCACCACGGGCAGCAATAATGGCGGCACCCCGTTTACCCACGGTGGGGAGGAACGTTTCTTTGAACCAGGTGTCATCCGTGATCACGTCGGTGGCTTTCTGACGGCCAATCTTGGTGTTGGTGAAGTCGGCAAACATGGTCGGGCTGTGGTTGCCCCATACGCAGAGTTCGCTGATTTCGCTCACCGGCACGCCGGCTTTCTCCGCCAGCTGGGATTTGGCGCGGTTCTCATCCAGACGGGTCATGGCAAAGAACTGATCGTTGGGAATGTCGGGGGCGCTGGTCATCGCGATCAGCGCATTGGTGTTACAGGGGTTGCCCACCACCACCACGCGCACGCTGCGCTTGGCTGCGCGGTTCAGGGCCTGGCCCTGGCCGACGAACACTTTGCCGTTGATGCCCAGCAGGTCGGCACGTTCCATGCCTTTCTTCCGGGGAACGGAACCCACGAGCAGGGCCCAATCCACATCTTTGAAACCGACATCCAAATCGGAGGTCTGCACGATTTCGGTGAGCAGCGGAAACGCGCAGTCATCCAGCTCCATGGCCACGCCTTTCAGCGCCTCCATACCGGGATCGATTTCGATGAGGTTCAGCGCCACCGGCTGATCCGGACCGAACATGGCACCGGAAGCAATGCGGAAGAGGAGAGCGTAACCAATGTTACCGGCGGCACCGGTAACTGCGACACGAATGGGTTCTTTTGAGTTCATCATAAAATAAGGGGGTTGGGCTCCTACCGCTACGTTCGAAAAGCCCGTTTCGTCAAGTGTTTCCGCCAGATTTAGCAGCAGTGACTCCTCACAGCTACATATCCGCAGATAGAAGCTACAAGATCAGTCGAGCAAGCACGGAATAACATTTCTTGACAACAAGCTATTATGTAGAACAAGATAGTTGGTATTCTCCAGCTATGGCAAACGATTTAAAATGGCTTACCCAACTGAAAAAGGGCCTGTTAGAGCTCTGCTGCCTGAACTTGCTCTCACGCCAAGAGTACTATGGCTATGAATTAGCCCGGACCTTATCCGAAATTCCAGGACTTTCGGTCTCCCTAGGAACGGTCTACCCCCTCCTCAGTCGACTTAAGCAAGAAGGTCTGGTGAACAGTACCCTGGAGGAAAGTCCCCAAGGGCCAGCACGTCGACGCTATGCCCTGACCGAGACAGGACGTGAACATCTGCAGAAGATGAATGAGCACTGGAACGAGATCACCGCCCACGTGAACATCCTGATTTCATCATAAGAACCGGAGTATCCTATGCCCCCCCTTCCCCGAAGTGCCGAAGCTGAACGTTTAGAGGCAGATTATCTGAAACGACTGAAACAGGTACTGACTCGTTTACCGAATGAGCTCTCTGTGGATATTTTTGAAAACGTGAACAATCACATTTCCGCAGCGTTGGCAGGCTACTCCGGAGAAGTCTCTCTTAGCCAGATGGCTCAGGTTCTGGAGGAGCTGGGCCCTCCAGAATCTTTTGTAGAAGAAGAAGCCCCTCCCTCTCAGCCTCCCCCGATTCCCGAGATGAACCACGCAAACAACGATTCTCGCCAAGAACTGAGCGAAAGTCTCCATCTGCTCTACACCGCTTCCATCATTCTCGTGATTGGTATCTGGATTCCGCTCATTGATCTCTACCTGTTTGACATCATCGCGTGCTTTCTCATTTCAAAGATCGTTTTGTCTCCGGCTCATAAGCGACTGGATATGATAGATCTTGGAAGCTCCGCAAAGATCTGTGCCTGGAGCCTTGTGGGTCTGTTTGTGTTCAGCGTGCTGGAAGCGTTGAGTCCACTATGGGGGCTGATTGGACTTCCCTTTGCGATTGCCAGCCTTGTGTACAGCTTAGTGATGATGTGGCAAATCTACGCTGGCTTGAAACGGATTTGTCAGCAAGTGGAGCTCAGCTCTTTTTCCACCAGAATCGAGAAAGCACGAAATACCTACTTCACCTTTCTGATCATTTCGATCAGCATCGGCATACTCCTGGCTGCCATAGTGACCCTGAGTTCCCCAACGAACTCCGAGGTCTCTATTGAAGTGATGTCACTCCTCCTCCTGCCGGTAAATTGGTTTTTCGGCTGGATGTTTTTCCTGAAACCTCTGAAGGACCTTCAAAAACAAATCGAGTCCCCCATAACCTCGTAGTTAACTACACTGGGCGAACTCGGAGTGCCTTCACCGATGACAAGCTGTCTGAATATTTGAGAAGAACTCTGATTTCTTCCAAATTTTCCTCTTGATGCCGAGGTACCTTGTAATGCAAGGTATCTTCATGAGCCCAGCCCGATCATCTGACCCCTTCGATAATTGGACCGTACAAGTCCGGAAAGGTCTTTTGGAGTTCTGGGTACTCAGGCGCCTGGCCCGCGGGGAATGTTATGGATACGACCTGGTCAAAGAGCTGACCCAGATGGGCAGCTTAAGTATGTCCGAAGGTACGGTCTACCCCCTGCTCTCCCGGCTCCGGGTACAGGGCTGGGTCGAAACCCACCTCGTGGAATCGAACGAAGGCCCCGCCCGAAAATACTACCGCCTGAGTGCGGAAGGCCAACAGCAACTTACGTCGATGAACTGTTATTGGGACGAATTGCAATCCCTTCTGGAGGATCCGTCATGACATCCGCCCCCGAGCAACCCAGTTGGTCTAAAGCCGCTACCCACACCTGGGAGAATTACGCCCGCAAACTCCGCCGGCACCTGCAGAACTCGGAGGCCGATGCCGAGGAGGTCATTGGCGACTTGAAGCAACACATCCAGGAAGAGCAACGGGAGAGAAAGATCAGCATTCTCTCCGAACTGGAGATGCGGGGCTTTCTCGATCGCTTTGGTCTGCCCGAGATCAAAGCAGAGAAAGCCTTGGGGCCCTTCCGTCAGTTCATGCTGATATTTACCGTGCTGGTGGTGCCGTACCTGGCGCTGCTGGACGAAGCCCTGTTCCGGGATGCCTCACTGATATACAAAAACCTCTTTCCTCACCCGCTGCTGTTTGCTCTGGCCTGGGTCGTGCCTCTGCAGAAAAGCTGGTTTTTCTGGAAGAAAAAACAACAGGGTGTTCCGATTGAACGCGCCTCCGACCGCTTTCTCAATGGATTCAGCCTCATCGTATCCGGCTGGTTCAGCCTGCTTTTGCTCCCCATGATGGTGCTGGGCAGTTTGGGAGCCTTCCTCTTTTTCTGGACGATTATTGGACTGACAGGCTTCTTGATGCTGAGTCCCCTCTTTTGTTTCGCGCACTCCCTCTACAATGCGCTGAAATATCGAACGCATGAGACGGCCTTTCAGAAATACACCTTTTTCGGAATGCTGAGTGCCATCGTCCTGGGGCTTCTTGCTTACAGCCTGGTCGGCATACAGGAACGCAGCTTACGGGCCGCGATTGAGGCCAGCAGTGTGGAGGAACGAAATGCAGCCATCCAACAGCTACGCCACCGTTTCAGTGACCGCCAACTCTCCATGCGCTTGTTTGGGCCCGGTTCCCATACCGAACCCTTCCCTTTCTGGGGACATCAGGGAACACAGCTTCGCGGGGCAGAGCGCAAACAACTGCTCTATGCGGTAACCGGATCCGTCATTCCGAAGATTTCCCGAACGCGCTATGGCCTACTGGCCTACGGAATGGATGGCCTGTTTTTGGCAGACTGGGACTGGGATCCGAGATGGGCCAGGGATCGTGATCTAGGCGGGACAGAGGTCGGCAAGCCCCAGGAACATGTGCGCATGCTCTCCTCCCGCATGGATGCTTCGGTGCATCAGGAAGGACGGGTGAGTTATACGGAATGGACACTCGAGTTCGAGAATACGGACTCGTTTGCCCAGGCGGAAGCACGATGCCTGATTAAACTACCTCCGGATGCGGTCGTCTCCCGTGCGACCCTCTGGATCCAGGGCGAACCCAAAGAAGCCGCGTTCGGGGGAACCGCTCAAGTCCGGCAGGCATACGAACAAGTGGTGCGAAGACGACGGGATCCACTGCTGGTCACCCAGAAAGGCGTAGACAGCATCCTGGCCCAGTGCTTTCCCATTCTTCCCAATTCCAGCATGAAAATCCGCATTGGGGTCACCACGCCGCTGATCAGTTGGGATCCACAGGAAACCAGTATCCCCCTGCCCTTTCTCGCTGCGAGTAATCTGGGCAACGCGGAACAACTCCCAGACACTCAAATCTGGGTAGAATCTCATCGCCCCTTTCTACATGATACAGAGCGGGTTCAGCAGGAACAGGATTCAGGAAAAGAGCTCTATGTGTTCAATCAGTCTGTAGCCACTCCACAAGGTGCCCGGCTGGAGACGAAGCTGAGTTTCCGGCATCAGGGAGCCCCCGACGCAGCATGGGCCGCATCCACGAAGGACACAGCTCCCTCCTACGTCCTTCAACGCTGGCAACCCAGTTCAGAGGATCAGGGAAAGCTGATTCTGCTAATTGACCGCTCTAACGATATGCGGGAGCATGAGGAGCTCATTCGGGACCTCTTGACGCAACTCCCGGAGCAGGTGAGCTCGGTGGTTTTCAGTGGTTTTCCAGCTGAGCAGAGCTCCCCCGAAGAGGCGTCATCCCTCTTTACCCGGGATTCGATTTGGGGTGGCCCGGACCCCAGCTCAGCCCTGCTGCTGGCATACCAAGAGGCGGCAAAGCACCAGGCCGATCGAATTCTCTGGCTCCATGCGAACACCCCCATCTTATTGAATCAGGAACATCTCCTCGAGCAATACAGTGAGCGCAGGCCCGTGTTGACCGATGTGTTATCCATTCCCTTGAGCGACGGGGATCATGCGATCGAAAGCCTGTTGCAAGGACCCTTCCGCTATCGAAGCCGTACAGAGGGACAGTCTCTCAGCACAGAAGCCTTCAGCCAACTGATTCGCGGAAAAGGATGGTACCCCATCTGGCAGCCCATCCGCGAGGTCATTGCAGAGCCTCCCCCCGACACAGTGCAAAGTTCGGATCATCTGATCAGACTTTGGGCCTATGATCAGATCCGTGCAGGAAGCAACGACTCGAAACAGGTTCAGGAACTGATGAAACTGGGAGTGCAACAACAACTCGTGACCCCGTTGACCGGAGCCGTGGTTCTGGAGAATCAGGCTCAGTACAAACAGAATAACCTGGATGATGTGGATGCGGACACGGTCCCCTCCATCCCGGAACCGGAAACGGCCCTGCTGTTGATGGTCTTTCTCGCAGTATTGGCCTGGCTGCGGCTGCGGCGGAATCCATGTCCCGCCTAATTCCCATCGCAGCGCCCCTGTTGGCTGTACTGGGCCTCTGGGACATTGCCCCCTTTCTCTGGGCTCGGGCCCGGGAGGATCCACAACAGGCACTCCTTCATGCTGTGTTGGCGCTGGGACTGTTATTGTGGTGGCTTCCCCGCAAACGCTTGGATCATATCGATCCCCTGTTCTGGAAGATCAGTCTGGGACTGCTGATCTTTCAGGGACTGACGGCCCCCTTCATTCCCCTCCCCCTCATCCGTTCCATGCAGGCGGCACTGAGTCTGGCCGCCGGACTGCTCATTTCTCTACCCCAGGGACGTCACAGTTGGCCGGCCATCCTCGGCTCTTGCCTGCTGCTTCCCTTTTCAGAAGCCTCGGCCGCTTTTTTTCTGGGCTACCCAGCCCGGCTGCTGGCCTCGGGGATTGCGGCCATGCTGTTACGCATCTCGGGGTCTTCCGTTCTGCAACAGGGTGTCGTACTGAGCGTACAAGGTGAAGCTCTCTTTGTAGATGCGCCCTGCGCCGGACTCCGTATGGGCTGGACGGGTCTCGCCATCTGCGCCCTGTTTTGCCTCTATCAACAGAGTTCCCCCCGACGTAGCCTGATCTGCATGCTGCTGGCCCCCATCCTTATCCTTCTGGGGAATGTCTTACGCATGTGCTCTTTGGCTCAGCTGCAGCAATTCCCTCAGCTTGCAGAACAACCCGGTCTTCATAACGCGGTGGGTCTGTTCAGCTTCGTACTACTCCTACCTCTGCTCTATGCCCTCGCGGGTCCAGCCCGAAAAGAAGAGGCAGCCCCACGGACACATCAGCCACAGGCTCTCCCGCTATTGCTTTGTATGGGACTGGTTCTATTCAATCCTGTTTTCTCTCTGCAGGGCACGGCTCCAGATTCCCATCCGATAAACGAGGTTTCCTGGCCGGAACAGCTGGAAGGTCAGATCTTAACTCCCGTCCCACTCACAGAAATAGACCAACGCTTTCCCAAAAGCTTTCCCGGCGAAACGGCTCGATTTAAAACCGAACAGAAAAGCATTCTCCTCCGCTGGGTGAAAGGCCCAACCCGTCTGCTGCACGCCAGCGCCACTTGCTATCAGGCTGGAGGCTATGATGTATCCCCTCTGCCCGCGTATCAAGACGAACAAGGCCGCTTATGGAGCCAGTACCGCGTGCGATACGGCCATACGGATCTGGTAGTCCGTGAACAGGTTCACTCAGTGAGCAGCGGAGCCAGCTGGCCCGAGGTCACTGCCTGGTATTGGGATGCTTTGCTGAAACGGGATCCCGGTCCCTGGCTCGCCGTCACCGTTGCCGAAAACTGGAATGCCCGCAGGGAAAACGAAGAACCCGGTGGAGCTCCACCGGCACCGGGACCGGAACGGCCCTAGATCATCAGCCCATGTAGCGGGCAAAGAACGAGAGCATTTTTTCAGGGTGATTGCCAAAGTAATTGTAGCCATCAAAACGGCGGGTGGTCCCTTCAATCCAGAACAACTCCTTTTCCTCAGAGCCCAACAGATCAAAGGTACACTGACCATCCCGGGGATTGTCGGTCCACAGATCATCCTTCACCTGAGACATGAACACCGGCAGTTTTACCGCAGGGGCAAACGCTTGCGGATTCATATCTTTGTTCCGGTATCCACCCAGCTTCACCTGTTCATGGTCCATGACATCCATGTACTCGGACACCCCCTGGAGTTTAGCAAATTCCCCCATGAGCGCCTCCATCGACACCGCCAGAGGACACATCAGGCAGCGAACATCTTCAAAGAGTTCCGGGTGGCGTTGAATCGCTTCGAATTGTGCATTCGCACCCGTACAGCGGCTCAGCAGACCCACGGTCATACGGGAAAGCTCTGGATGCGTATCCACAAAGAGTTTCGCGCCCACGCAATCCCGCCATTCATAGCGTCCAATTCCACAAATGCCGCCATTGGCAGCGCCGCTCAATCCATGATTGCGCAGGTCGTAGGCCAGCACGTGATATCCGGCCTCAACCAAATGAGCATAGGCTTTTACAAAATCGATTTCGATATCATCCACGTTACTCCAGGGCTGCCCCCAGTGACCGGTAAAGCCCGAACGACTCATGGGCATAGGATGATTGGCAATAATGAGCTTGTTGGAATTCTCCGCCTTTAACCACCAAGCTTCTAACGGTGTTCCGTCCGAAGAGGGAAAACTAAGCTCTTCCCAGGAACGAATTCCGCGTTCATTGGGTTGAATGTGCACAGGGGTACGAAACATGGGCCGCACCGCAAATTCAGCCAGATATTTTACCAACGCCAACTTATCTTCAGGGATATCCGTCATCATCTAGATCCTTCGCATGGGTGAAAACACGCGAGGTATCATAGGGGGATCCCAGCCTGCCGCACATACCCGTTCCTCCACCATACTTGCCTAATCCTACGAGAAGGTTTTCTTTCTCAACAGAATCTCCTAAGATTCGTAGCCAGTATGATGAACCCGGAACTGATTACCCTGATCGATGACATGACCCCAGTGGAAGGCATCAACCCTTCCCCGGTGGACGAGGTGATGCTCTACCGCACGGAAACCATGATCAAGGACGCTCTGTTTATGTATAACCCCTCTGTCGTGTTTGTGGCTCAGGGTTCGAAGACCGGCTACATTGCGGACAAGCAGATTCGCTACGACCCACTGCATGTGCTGGTCACCCCCTCCTGGATCCCCTTTCGGTGTGATGCCGTGGGAAGCGCAGAAGCTCCCTTCCTCGCCATCTCCATTCCCTTGCAACATAGCCTGCTCAGCGACCTGACCCGCAAACTGGATCCACCCCGATCTACCCGGCCGGCGGATCCACTGGCGCTCTATGCAGAACAGGTCACCGGGGAGCTGAGCGATGCCTTCCTCCGCCTGCTACGCTGTCTACATGAAGGAACTGCGCTCAGCGTATTACCACAGGTGCTCATCCAGGAAATTGCCATTCACATTCTCAAAGGTGAAGGGGCCGGCCTGCTCTTTGACATGTATTCACGGGACAAAGGGGCTCAGCGGATTTCACGATCCTTGGAACTGATCCATGAGCGTTTTCAGGAGAAACTCGACATCGCGACCTTAGCAGAAATCGAAGGGATGAGCGTGTCGTCGTTTCATGCTCAGTTCAAAAAAGCGACGGATCAATCCCCGCTGCAATACATCAAAAGTATCCGACTGCACCGGGCCCGGGACCTGATAGTCTTTGAGGACAAGAGCAGCACGGAGTCTGCCTATGCCGTCGGCTATGAAAGCTTCCCCCAGTTCAGCCGGGAATTCAAACGCTACTTTGGTTACAGCCCCAAAGAATCCTTTCAGCAATACCCCATTCCGCAATCCTGAGCACCTCCTTAGTCGTTGGCTTCGAGGATCCGGTAACGCAAACGGTTCCGTATCGACTCCCCCACGGGCAACTCGCTTCGGATGCTTAAGGTCTCAATTTCAATGTAGCTATGATCCGAGGCTTCAAACAGAACCAAGGGCAAGGGCTCCAAGCCAGCTTGTTCCTCCAGTTCAATCCGCAGGCCCAGCTGATCGTTCCACGCTTCAATCCAGGATCCGTTGGATCCGAGTTTTGTGGACACAGCCCCTGTACGATAGATCACCATCTCGTTTGCCTGTACTAAACTGGGCAAAGGATCTTCCGTTCCATATAGATGCGCCAGAGGCTCAGGGAAGTCTGGATCCGGCAGACGTTCCACCCGTATCTGCTCAACGGCTCTCAGTTGTGCGACCTGCCACAGACAGACGGGAATCGCTGAAGGCGCAATACGCTTAATCGACTGATCAACAATCAGATCTCCGGGAGCCTCCGGATCAAAGTGAAAACGACGGAGTACCCGAATATGCAGGGGAGCCCCGATCTCCAACTGCAACTCGATATAGGGATGTGTACGAGGCCCCATCTTGAGCTCCCAGGCTTTCCCTGCAAAGTCAGGAGGGGGTGGCCATTTTTTGGGGACACCCCATAAGGGCCAGTCCTGTTGCCGTACCGGCCAAAGCCAATCACCACCATAATTCAACCAGGATGTTGGCCCCAGCGACTCGGCCTCTTCCCGGTTATCGGCAAGCAAGGGGGCATGCTCTGCATCGACACGCTCCAGAGTCATCAGACGGCCTATGGCAGGATCCACCTCAATCCGAACGACCCCATCTGACAGCCCTATCCGCATAGGCATCTCTTCCTCCACAGATGACGGACTCCTGCAGGAAAGGAGAAAAAATGCGATAAAGGATACCGACAGCAGCTTACGAAACATCCATCCACTGTGTTGTATGGATTCTGTCGAGTCCAGCCGATACCCTGAACGACTGCAGCGAAATAGGCGCTGATCGATCTATGCCGTAGAGACGTCTTCCCTTGAAGCTGCGGACAGGAGTCCAGCTCTTCCGCTCTCGATCAGCCGGGCCACATAGCGTTCCTTCCGTTCTCGCCTGGCAGGCTCCGTTTCTGCCAGCACCTGTAGCAACGGGTCCTCGAAGTCCTCAGGCATGTCCTGATGCCAGCGCTCCAAGCGGAGCCGCCCTTCATCCAGAGCATCCGTATGTAAAGTACGGGGATCTGCAGGGTCGATGAGCGCCTCCTCCGGTAGGGGATGTTCAAAGGCATCCCAGCTGCGCAGGTAACAGTGGGGAGTCGCGCCCGGACTCTCCTGCCAGTAGACCGCACGCTGAATGCCCTGTGCGAGGTTGGAACTGATCACCTGATCCCGCCCGGCGCTTGCCCCCGCCAGAGGCCTGATGCCAAAGGGGCGGGCATCCCAGTTCGCCGGTCGCTCAATTCCAGCCAAATCCAGCAGCGTCGCCGCCAGATCAAAATGCTGATACAGCTCCCTCAATACCGCCGGAGAAAGATCCTTTCCATGAAGAATCATGGGGACCCGGGCTACGGCCGGCCCACAAAAACAATGTGACCCATAGGCACCGAATTCGCCCATATCCTCGCCGTGATCGGCGGTAATCACCAGCAGCGTCTCCTCCAACACCCCCTGCTCCTGAAGGCGATCCAGGAGAAGTTGAACATGGTCGTCCACATAGCGGATGGCGGTGTCGTAGCCATTCTGGAATGCAATCAACTTATCCAAGCTATCCACCGGATCCGGCTGACGGGGGCCGCCTCCGCCTTTACTCCAGCCACAGTCCAATGCGGAACGGATTCCCGGCTCCAAGAGATGGGAGGCAAAGGTTTCCGCATCCGGCCAGACTGGCCCGGGCTCATCCGCGAAAGGTTCTCCATACTCCGCAGGCGTCCGGTAGGGCGTGTGCACATCCCAGAAACAGACATGACAGTACCAATCTTCTTGTTGAGCGTGTTGCTGAAGCCAGGCGTCCGCATCAGCGAAGACTTTGGGAGCCAGCTCATGTCCAGCTCCCCCCGTATCCCGCCAGTCATCAAAGCCGGCCAGGCTGTGCCAAGCGGAATGCCGAGTGGGAAAAGAGGAAATAAAGGCACAGCGGTAGCCAGCCTGGCTCAGTAATGCAGGTAAGCTCTGACGGTCTCGCTGATCCACAAAGCCTCGATTCGGATCCGGATATCGCAGGGCGCGGTTGCCCGTATGCGCCACCGACCCATGACGAAAGCCATACTGGCCTGAGAACAGAGAACTGCGGCTTGGGCAACAGGGCACATCAGAAGCATAGCAGTGCTCAAGGCGCACCCCCGACGCCGCCAGCCGGTCGATACAGGGACTGGTGTTCCGGTGGTAGCCATAACAGCCCAGACGGTCTGGTCGCAGACTGTCGATGTCGATCAGGAGAATTCTCATTCCTGAAGCATAACAGCTTCTAACAAGGCTTCACCAGCCTTGCTGCGGTTGAAATCTTGGTGAATCCGGCTGAAAGATGCGGGAGCGCAGTACCCCTGCGACTCAATACACAGGGAGTTCCTGCGTTCCCCAGTCTCCGGGTGTTTCGGCAAGCTGAAAAATCAGCTCCCCTCCCTCGACCAGTTCTGCATGACGGAGCCAGGCTCGATTCAGGGCGGCACCGTTGAGGCTCGCCGACACAATGAAGCCTTGATTCACATCGGCCCCCTCACAGCGAATGGACAGCCTATGCTCCAGACTCAAGTCCAGCTCCAACACATCGAAGCGGGGAACACTCAGCAAATACAGATCCGATCCGGGCACGACACCCAGCCCCATAGCATGGCCGATCCACCAGCTGCTCCAAGCCCCCATATCCTCGTTGTCCGGCAGTCCACGACGCCCGGCTTTTACTTCCTGATCCGTTAAGCTTCTCAAGGCCTGAGTAGAGCGATGAGGCATACCGGCAAAGTGATAAAGCCAGGGCACATGCAGATTGATTTCTTTCCAAAGATAACAACGCTCCATGTATTCATCGAGATGAGCGGCGAAGGCCTCAGGGCCTCCATGTTTTTCGATGAGAAAGGGAATCCGGTCCCAGAGCAGCAGCGCATAATCATGACCGGTGCCTTCATAATAGTGGGGATCATTCCAGAAGTCCCGGCACTGCGGTTTCCAGGGGTTAAAATCAACCCAATCCCCATTTCGCTTACGGGGAGCGAAACAGGTTGCGCTTTCCGACCAGCTCTCAATGATGTTGTCAGAATCACGGCGCCAGTTTCTCGCCTGCTCCCCTTCACCCAAATGCTCAGCCAGCTCCGCCGCACGGTTATCCGCAAAGGCATACTCCACGGAACGACTGGCACAGTTTTTCACTTCATCCGGACAGAAGCCCAGTTCCCGCCACTGGGGATAGATCCCGAGGAGAAAGGGATCGGGAGAAGGCGCATTCAATTGGTGTTGCAACTGAACGAAGGCCGCCCGAGCATCGAATCCGGGCAGTTCTTTTTTCATCGCTTCAGCAAACAGCGTTGCTGCGGAGGTTCCACCTTGTATTTGCCCACTGGCTCCGGCCAGCCAGGCATCCGGAAGCCAGCCCATGTGCTCACTAATCTCGGTCAGTGCATTGCAGAGCTTAGCTTGTAGCTCCGGTTCCACCAGAGCGAGCAGACTGTTCGCAGCACGCACACTGTCCCAGAGACAGACCAGGTCGGTGAACTGGGTTCCTTTCGCGGCAAACCAAGGCACATCCTGAGGATCCAGACGGGTGCCGGTGCAGTAAAGGCGATGCCACATCGTGCTGAAACACTGGCGATGCTCCTCGCTTCCACCTGCGCTACGGAATCGGGATAACCGTTGTTTCCAGCAGGCCGCAGCGGCCTCCCGGAGTTGATCAAAACTCAGGTCTGCCGTTTCCTCCTCCAAAGCCCGTTCTGCCTCGGCAATGGAGACCAAGCTGATCCCCACACGGATTTCCAATTCAGACTGATCCCACTGAGCGCGCAACAACAGTCCCGCTCCCTGCCCCTGCTGAGTTTCCGAAGGGGGCTGCTGCTGACCTTCGATAAAACAGGCCGTATAGGGCTGACTGAACTGCATGCAAAAAAACACGCTGTAGGGATACTCATGGCCCCAGCCTCCTCGATACACCGCATGGCCCACCAAGGTGGACGAATTCAGCCAGCGGCAGGCCCCGCCAATGGAATGCGCAGAGATGCCGAAGCCCAAGTCAATCCGGATCCAAGGATCACAGCCTTCTCCCCAATGATAACGATGCAGCCCGCAACGGTGGGTTGCGCTAAGTTCCACATCGATCAGGCCCTGATTGGCCAATTCGCCAAAGCCCTGTTCTTGAGTCAGTTGACAGCGGTAAGACCCTAGTTCGGCCTCATCCCTCACCAGGCTAAAGGCTTGGGTCCGGGCATCCGGTTTCTGGCTCATGGGGATAATACCGATGTTGCCAAATCGCCCTGCTCCGCCCATGCCGGAGATATGCAGATGGCTGAAATGCCGCACCAGCTCCCCGGAAGCATATCCGGAGGTGTTGTGGTTGACCATGTCCGGACTTAATTTCACCAAGCCTTGCGGAAGGCAGGGTCCGGGAAGGCAATTGCCTCCCCCATCGACAGCAAAAAACAGATCGGGATCAGCAGAGGACGCAGAAGTCATCGAAAGCAGTCTCCATTCAGCAAAAGGTCTTGAGGAACAGCTGTTCCACCTTTGCCCGGGCCCAGGGAGTCCGTCGCAGAAATTTGAGCGAGGATTTCACCGAGGGATTCTTTTCAAAACAACGAATATGGATCCGTTCGGCCAAAGCAGGCCACCCATAATGCTCCTGAAGCTGGGTGACCATGTTCTCGAGGGTAATGCCGTGCAATGGGTTATTGGGTTGTTCCTGACTCACAGGCCCCCTCATAGATGCTGTCCGGAGGAACTACAACCGAATTGCGCAGGAATGACCTGCCAGCCCCATGCTGCAGAAGGGGAAATCTGAGCCAGACAGGAGTGTCAGGCCCTATCGTTCCCGGCGCTGTCACCCTGAATCAAACGCATGATTTCAGCCCCAAGTGCCAGATCATCCACATGGCCGAAGGCTGAGCTCCGGAGAATTCCCTTCCGGTCAATGAGGAGGGTCGTGGGTGTCCCCTTCATTCCATAGGTTCGCATGGTTTGAGGAATCCCTTCCGGGTCGTTGGGGCTATGAGCATCTATGCCCACGGGAAAGGAAATGCCGTATTCGTGCAGAAAGGCCCTGAGTGTCCCTTCCCGCATCGCGGCATGATGTTCAAATACACTGTGAAGGCCCAGGACCACCAGGTCATGGGGAGAAAAATACGCATGCACCTTTTTCGCCTGCGGAACGAGGTGCTGCACGCATCCCGGACAAAGCAGTTGAAACACAAAAACGCAGACCACCTTTCCCCGAAAGGATTCAAGCTGCAGTTCGGTTTCTGTGTTCAGCCATTTCTCGATGGTCAAATCAGGAGCGGGTGTCATCGGGTGTACCTGGGTGTGAGTTCGGTTGAAAACAGGCAGTGCCAGTGAGAACTACTGACACTGCGCTGTAAGGAGGGCTGTGACTGGGATTCAGACAGCCACCACCTGCTTCACCTCCGCCATGCTTGCGCCATGGTTGATGTGAAATGCCGTGCCATTCAGAAGCAGCGCAGGAACCGAGCGCACCCCGGCCTTCTCCGCTTCGTCAATCCGGTCTGGAGCATTTCCGAAATGAACGATTTCAAGTTCGTATTTACGGGGGTCGATTGCTTCCGCCAGCATCTGTTCTGCAGAGAGACAGACTTCGCAGCCTGCATGATAGAAGATAGCCTTTGCCATAACGTGTCCTTTGAGTTCGGGTTGTTTATATAGTTTCGCATCGAAACTATATGATATATAAACCAGCCCCTGCGCCACGTCAACATGTTTCGATACGAAACTTTATTACCTCCTTCGGTTTGCTGCTGCCACCCCGGCAAGGAAAAACCCTCCGGCATCCACCGGAGGGTTCTTTGAAGGGAACGCATTCCTTTGCCGTTCACGGACGTGCTGAGCTCATTTCTTTACAGAATATGGCAAGGACAGATCCCCTGAAGCCACCGAGTATACTTTGTACACGCCCAGCATGGGTTTCTCCTGGTTGGAGGTATTGACCTGCATGTAGGCCGTAACGGCGTCGAAGTTAAATGCGGAGGCACGGATCCGATCTGCAGGCAACACCACCCGGATCCGGTTGTTGTCCTGGACCACCGTATAGCCCGGGGAATCCATATACATGGGCATTCCCGGATTCGTGGGAGGAAGGACGGCTTTGTCCTCCGGCTTGAACTGTAGCACAGACAACTTTCCCGGAACCCGCTCATCGGCGGTTAAAACGACCCAATGGGTGTGCCATACTTTTCCGTCGTTATCATACGCGCCGTCGCCGTTTTCATCCCACAACGCTGTGTCATCAAAATCCGGGTGTGAGGTTATCGCCAGGGCCACGATCCCATCCACCTTCCCGAAACCGACATCGGTCGATTTCAGCGATGTCGGAAAGACATAACCCAGCACCGGGGCGCCATCCAGTTGCCCCCGTTTCAAGGGATAGGTCTCCCCCGCCTTTCCCTCCACTTGAATATCCAGAACAAAGGAATTGATGAGGGGGAGGAACTGCGCCTCTGTTTTTTGGATCTTCATATCCGGGGTTTCATAGTTGCTGCACTTCTCGCAGCTGAATGCAGGGTTGCCCAACACGAGAGCCAGGAGAGAGGAAGTGAACAGTGTTTTGGTCATAACATATCCTATTTGGGTTGTGGTTGTAGTATCGTATCGATACTATAACCTTCGTAACTTTCACTTTTCGTTTGTCAAGTTGTTTCGATACGATACATTGACCCCATGAACGAAACGGCCCTCATTGAACGGATTGCAGCCCTGCAAAGCAGTGAACTCCGCAACGGCGCAGCCGCGCTGGAGATTCCGTATATCCATGCAAAAATCATCGAGTATCTGGCGGCCTGCAATAAATACTCCGATACCCCACTGGCCCTGGTGGAATATCTTGGGCAGACCAAAGGGTCCATCTCCCAGTCTCTGATGAAAATGGAGGCCAAGGGGCTGATCCTGAAAAAACCCAGTGATCGCGACAAACGCTCCGTGCACCTGGAACTGACCGAGAAAGGCCATGCATACTGGAAACAGCTTCAGGCTGCCCTGCCGGTCATCCCGCCGGAATACGCTTCCACCATGCTGGAGTTACGTTCCCTGTTGCAGAAACTTCAGCTCAAACACGGACGGAAGGGTTTTTCCGTTTGCTCGAGCTGCCGCTACAATCAGCAGACCGGAAAAAACCGTTTCCGCTGCGGGTTAACCGGGGAAGGGTTGACGTCAGAGGACGTGAGCAAAATTTGCCGGGAGCATGAATTTGCGGAAGACTGACACGCATACAATCATATGAGGCCAACCAGGCTAGCTACCTTTCTAAAAACTTAAGGCCTGTCAGAATTCCGATGTCTGTTCCAATAATCTGATTTTTCAGAATGGATGGCCGTTGCTTTCGTCTTCAGACGCTTTGCTTTTCCATTCCAGGCAATTCCAGTGTAGGTTTCTTCCCAGCCTTGAATCTGAAACGGAAATTCATCCTTGATGAATATCTCCAGCACCCGGTCTGTTTTGCTGAATTCCACCCGGTAGCGCAAACCATTCCGGCTGCGTTTCAATGTGGCCGTTGCCTCCTGCTGAACCGGAGGATTATGAATCAGGCGTGTATAGAAAGCCCCCGGCCAGATCTGAATACTTCCGGTGGGTAATGTATGAGGATTTAAGCGGGCCAGGGTCCATAGCTGATCCTCCTGCCACACATCCTCCACCCGGCGGGTAAAGTCCCCCTCTGCTTCAAAGTACGAATAGCGGAGATAATCAAAATGGGTGCCCCGCCAGTTCACTTGTGAAAAGGTGTGTCCGCACCAATCCTGGGTCGTTTCAGATGCCTTGAGAATTCGCCCACTCCCGTCCAACTGAGTAAAGGTGGAGAGCATCATAGAATACGGGTACACACCTGTATTGAAATTTTTTACAAAATTCAGTTTCAGCACCGGGACAGAATGTGCATGTCCCTTTTCGTCTTTGACTTGCTTCACAGGCAGAAACGGTTCTGTCACGAAGATGAGGGTGGCCGTCCCCTCATGAAGTTCACCATAACGGGCCTGTTCCAAGCGATAGGTGGTAATTTCTCCTGTGCCATCGAACCAATACCCTCGAAACGTTTCGGTTGAAACTGTGGGGACAAACGGTTCTGAGGATGCGGGTACGGCAACCAGACACGTAATCAGGAAAGTACAAAGGGAGAGAAGAAAAGAGTTCATAGAGCAAAAAAGGGGGGGGTAGGCTTGAGGGGTAGGCAAGGGACGGAACAGGTTAATCCTGCAGCAGAATCATGACAAGGCATCCACCACCTCCAGAATCTCTTCGCGTTGACGAAGTCCGTCAATCCATCGTTGAGGAATGCCTGAGCGTCCCACCTGCGCTCCGACCAGCGCACCGGTTAACATCGCACGGGCCAGATTTTGGCCTCCACCGTTCACCGCATGTAATACGGCCTGTTCATAGTCCTGCTGAAAGCGGGTTGATAAATAGTAGGCAGCAGGCAACTGATGGTAAATCGCACAGGGCATGCCATACACAAGAGATACCTTCCAGGCCGGTTCAATGATAATATCCGGATCCAACGCCGCCTGAGCCATGTATGAAGGGCTTAACAGCGCATCCGGAGAGGCAAAACGGCCCGCACGTGGCGGATCCGGGTCTCCGGGCCGGGGGGGCTGCAGGTTGTTTCGGGTCACGGCATGAAAGGGAAGTTCGCCGCTCTTTACCCGTTCCATCAGCTTCGCGGAAATCGACTCATCCATTGAGTGACCTTCCACTAAGAGTGCGAGCACAGCATTGTAGGCTACGGTCATGGACAGCACCGTGTCATCCGCCTGGGTCAGTGCCGCGTTCGAGGCCACATGCTCCGCAAGGGCTGAAAAATCTCCAGAGTAGCAGATGGCAATGGCCAGGCTTCGTTCAATCGCCTCCGTCGTATCGGCATGCCCAGCCGTTTCCCCCCAGGGGCGCCCCTGCTCCACCCGTCTGCGCCAGGCCTCACGAATGGATTGACTCGTATAACCACCAGGCCCCTGGGCCGGGGTTCCGTCCAGTTGCGGGAAGAGCTCTTCATCCATGCGACGGCAAAAATCTTTTTCATCGTAGCCCTGTGCATCCCGAAGAGATGCTGCCGTCATCAGAAGGATACGACCGGCCTGGGAGAGATCCCCGGCCTGAAGGCCTGCATGGTAGCGATCTGCTTTGGGATCGGTAAAGCCGTCTATCCAGCTTCCATAATCCCGCTGTTGCTCTTGCAAATCATAATACCAATGAGGGCCAAGGGCGAGGGCATCTCCAATGAAGGCTCCGAGGAGCGCTCCGGCTTTACGATCTGAGGGTGTAACTGCATTCATAGGTTCACACATGGGTAGGTGATGGAAAAGGGCATGGCCGCTAAGCGATTCATGACAAGCAAGGTTGACCCCATCATAGCTTCCCGAATGCCAAAGGTATTATACACCTCTGTATAAACGACTTAGATTTCCACACCCTTAAACAACCCTCTGTCATTCCACCGATATTTCAGTGTTTCACAGCTTTTTCGCTGCCAATATCACCGATATTTCGGTGATCCCGCACGCCAAGGTGCTACGTCACTTCGAGCTCGTTTGTAGACCAGATGGAGAACATCACCACGAATCAGAGCTTCCTTTTTCGATCGGGACCATCGGTTCATTTGCCGTTTCCTACGGACCAAATAAAAGAAAATCACAAGCCCTTCAAACCTTTCGCCTTTGCGGTTGGTCTGGATCACGTAAGGCGATGCGAGGATCCATGGCTTCGTAAAATACAAAGACCCTTCTTCGTCCAGCTTCAACATGATATTCCGAAGTTTTAAAATGGACTCCATGAGTTTCGCACAGATCTGTGAGTTCAGCGATCGGAATGAGAGTAGTGCCAAATCGAAGCTGAGCTTCATCACCAATCGATCTCGTATTGAAATTGACAGAAATCGAACTGTTCGGGGGGAGTCCTTTGATGAACTTTTCAAGATCCTGTATGTTCTGAAGTCTCTGAGAAAGCTCTTTTCCCTGAGAGTTCAGGATTTCGCGGATTCTCCCATCCTTATCAGCACGTATGCTTATATGAAGGGGTGCTGTTTCAGCAGTTTCATAAGAATTGGGGAATGAATAGGTCGCCTCCTGAGACTCCCCCGCATAACAGAGGAACGACAACAGGCATACCAAGGGGATGGTGAGCTGCACAGCGCCCAAACAGGCTTGAGTCCGTAAACCCATACCCGCGTCAATCAGCCGCGGCTTGCGGATCGAGGTCGGGAGAGTTCCTTCAAACGACGGAAGTCCCGATGGCTCAGAGCTTCTTTCTTTTCTCGGGACCAGCCTTTGATTTGTCGTTCCCTCTTCTCTGCAGCCTCCCGCGAAGCACAGTCCTCAGCATAAAGAAGCACAACAGGCCTACGGGGAGAGGTATGTCGGCAACTACCCTGCTGATGGGAACGAACCCGCTTCACGACATCCTGAGTCATCCCCACATACTAAGAGCCATCTGCGCATATCAGAATGGTTACGGAGCATGTCATACAGAAGATGTATATTCATGCGTATAGTTTTTAAGATCAAGATTCTCTCCCTCCTTCTGAAGAAAAATGTTGCTATCGTGTCAGGGGTGGGGCAAATGTTTGTCATGCGTTCGGGTAAAACCAACATCCAGCTTTTTGGGGTCATTCTTCTGTGTGGCATCCAGATGCTATACGGTTTTTCCAATCTGGTTATTTGTTTGCATGAGGGGACATCATCCTCACGCTTATTGGCCGTGACCAATTCGAATCAGGAAGGCAGTTGCGGGGATCATCATTGTGCGGATTCTGAGAAGCCCTCCGAAGTTCCTGAACATCATCATGCATGTGAAGATCTCGTTTTTCAGGCCCCATTGTCTCCATGTCCCCGGGCAGAGGACCTGACAGAGAGGGCAGAAGGTACTCGCGTCTTCTTTTCGATATCCGCCTCTTTCCGGGATTTGGACTACCTGACAAGAAAACGGCTCCTCCTTAGGACCTCCTCCAGTCTTCCTCCTGCATCTGCGACCAGCTACTGCGATCACGTGTGCTTCCGTTGTTGATTCGAGTCTCTTGGCTCGTTTACCCGTCCCTGCCAAAAGGGACTGTTTCAACATTTCGACGGAGTTTATATGCACCCCTCTTTTCTTTGGGCGGTTTATGCCCAGTTCACCTTTTCCATACTCACGTTTGGACTTTGTTCCGAACCCGTCCTCTCCTTAGAGCAGGCTACTCAAAAAGCTCTGCAAGCTCATCCTGATCTCCAAGCATCCAGGCTGAAGCAACAAGCAGCTGATGCACGCACGCGCCAAGCATCTGCCCTCTTGAATCCCGAACTTGAAGTTGAAGGATCGGATTCAGAGCTTGAAATCACCTTGACTCAGCCTCTGGAATTCGGAGGAAATCGGGCAGCCCGGAAAAAGGTCGCCTCCCTAGAAGCGAGGGCCGTCTCGGAACATAACAGGGTCCTTCAGCTTCAGATCATAGCAGAAACACGACGGAGATATGCCAATGCCGTCTGGGCCAGCCAACATGAAATACTGGAACAACAACGTCTCCACAATGCGCAGGAACTCTACAGCGCACTGGAAGAACGTGTACACGCTGGGGGTTCATCGCCACTCCACCTCGCCAATTTAGAGGTCGAAGTGGAAAAAGCAAAATTGTCTGCGACTGAGGCGTCACGCATGAAGGTATTGACCCTCCGCCGTCTTTCATCCTTGTGGACAAAGGGTTCCGTTAGGTTTGAAGTAGAATCGAAAAAAAAGAACATGAAAATCCCTTCCAGGGAGGTACTCATGGGTGATCTTCTTAACCATCCGAGCCTTCTGAAGCTGAATACAGCCCGTCTTGGTGCAGAAGCAGAAGTGGAACGTATCCAAGCCTCCCGAGTTCCAGATCCCTATCTATCCGTTGGCTGGATTCAGGATCAGGAAGAGGATGTGGATACATGGAAAATTGGTCTGGGAATCCCATTACCGTTATGGAACCGGAATCAAGGATCTCTGGAAGCTGCAAGCCTGGATGCTGAAGTCCTTACCCTTAACCGGAAAGCCAGGTTGCGAGAGCTGACCCTGGAACTGGAGGAGTCGATCATGGCTCAGCGATCCGCAGTTACCCGTGTAAACGTCTATCAGGAACGAATTCTCCCGGCTGCAGAACGCAGTTTGAAGGGAGCCGTTGAATCTTATGAGGAAGGACGCTCTGACCTCAGTTCCCTGCTGGTGACCCGCACTTCGTGGCTACAAGCCCAACGGGAAGCCGTGGATGCTCAACGAACTCTAGATCATGCGGAAGCACGTTTGCTGATGTACCGCCCAATCAATCCAGCCACAGTTGAATAAACCCACACCCATTTTGTTTTTATGAAGACTCAATCACTCTCTCTTCTCTTTCCCCTCCTTTCCCTGGTACTTGTACCCGGATTTGCCGATAGTCCAACCCTTGACCCTCATGATCACTCCGGTCACAACCATCCTGCTCATGAAGAGCACAATCAACATGACCACTCCGCCCATGGTCATGAAGATCATGATGACAGCGGCCATGAGGACCCTAAAGACCATCATCCTTCAGATCATGAGGGTCATGACCACCACAACCATGAGGAACATGACCACGGGGAACATGAGGGTCACAACCACGAGGATCATATCCCCGAGAAAGAACAGAACCATGACGGCCATGATCATGGCGGACATGAAGGACACGATCATGGTGATCATGATGGCCATGATCATCATGGTCAGGATACCGGGGTTGTTCTATCAGCAGAACAATTGCAGCGCTTCAACATTCACATCAGCGAAGCAACAGGGGGGGCAATAGCTTCCGACAGCTCTTTTCCTGCGGAGGTGAAATTTAATGGCAATCATCTCGTTCATCTGGTGCCCAGAGTTTCCGGGATCGCAAGTCGGGTCGAGGTAAAGCTTGGGGATGTTGTGGAAGCAGGTCAGATTCTTGCGGTAATCAACAGTCGGGAACTAGCGGATGCAAAGGCTGAATTTCTATCCGCGTTGGCAGAGAAACAACTTGCCGACAAGCGTTACAACCGAGAGAAGCGGCTCCGCGATAAAGGGATCAATTCGGAGGAAGATACGCTCGCCGCCGAAGAAACAGCCCTACGCTCGAATATCGCCCTCCGCACCACCCGTCAAAAGCTCCTGGCCTTGGGGCAAGATGCCGACTCACTTCTGGTACTTGCCGCCGATCCAAACCAGGTCTTGACACAATATCATCTTCGAGCCCCGATCTCTGGAACTGTCATTCACCGGCATTTGGTCACAGGAGAACATGTCGATACAGAGAACGATGTGTTCACGCTCGTGGATTTATCCACCGTTTGGGTTGAGGCCTCGATTCCTGTATCCCAGATCCACCAGATCGCAGGCAAGAATCGACTTCTCACCTCAGACACCCGAAGAAACCTGTCTGGTACCGGCAAAGTAACTCTTCTCACTCCTTTCGTTGATCCGGAGAGACGAAATGCAACCGTAAGGTTGCTCCTGGATAATGCGTCTGGAGACTGGCTTCCGGGTCAGTTCGTTACAGTACAGCCTCCTGATCAGGGAAAAGATGCAACCGTCGTGGTCCCGTCGGATTCCGTACTCCGCATGGATGGAGAAACTGTGGTTTTCATCCCCGGCGAGGAGGGCTTCATTACCGCACCCGTCACGGTCGGTCGTCGTGATGCGACCCAGGTTGAGATCCTGAAAGGACTGTCTCCGGGAGCACGCTATGTGAAGCAGGGCGCCTTCCATCTGAAAGCCGTCATGGTAACCCAGGACATGGACCCTCATGCCGGTCACGGTCATTAAGGGAGCAGAGTCATGATTGAACGAATCACAAAACAGGCTTTGTCCTTTCGTGGGCTGGTAATGTTAGCCCTGGTTGCAACCTTCGCCTTTGGCATCTGGGAGTACCAACAACTGGATGTAGAGGCCTTCCCGGACATATCCCCGATCATGGTGCCCGTTTTTGCAGAGGCAGACGGAATGGCCCCTGAGGAAGTCGAGAGGTTTATCGCCTATCCCATTGAGAGTGCGATGAACGGTCTTCCGGATGTGACCCTGGTGAAATCCACGTCTGCTTTCGGCATGGCCGTGGTCTATGTCTATTTTACAGATGAAACCGACATCTACTTTGCCCGGCAGCTGGTTGCGGAGCGTTTGGACGCCGCGATGGCGGATTTGCCCGATCTGCATGAACCTCCGAGCCTGGGACCGATTTCGACGGGCCTGGGGCAGATTTTCCTCTATACACTGGAATTGGAGGAAGGTGCAGACACAGGAGGACTGGATGCACTGACTTATCTGCGGGATCTGAATGACTGGGTCGTAAAGCGCCAATTACAGACGGTGAACGGGGTGACCGACATTCTCAGTGCAGGTGGGTATGTCATGCAGTATCAGATCCGCCTACTCCCTGACCGTCTACTGCAATATGATCTGAGTTTGGATGATGTACTCATAGCGGTTCAGGCGAACAACCGGAATGTCGGGGGACAATATCTGATTGAAGGCTCTGAGGAGCATTTACTCCGGGGCATTGGTCTCCTTCAGAATCTGGAGGATATTCGCGGGATTTCTCTAAAAAACATTCAAGGTTCCCCTGTCACAATTGGAGATGTTGCGGAAGTCGACCTGGGTCGTGAACTGCGCCGTGGGGCGGTGCTGCTGGGAGACGGTTCTGAAGCCGTTTCCGGAATCGTCATGAAACTCTATGGGGCCAATGCCACCAGGGTGATTGACGACCTGTACGAGAAAGTGGAGGAACTTCAGAACGCATTACCTGAAGGTGTTCACCTTCAGCCTTATTACGAGCAGGCAGATCTGGTCGCCAATGCAACCCGTACCGTGAATCTTGCCCTCCTACAGGGGATGGCCTTGGTATTACTGGTTCTCTTCGCCTTTCTCGGAAGCCTTCGTGCCGCAGTTATTGTCGCCATTGCGATGCCCTTTTGTGCCGTCGTGGCCTTCATCGGAATGAAACAGCTCGGTATTTCGGCCAACCTGATGTCACTCGGTGGAATTGCCATTGCTCTTGGAATGCTGGTGGATGGTTCGATTGTGGTCACCGAAAATATTCACCGCTATCTCAGTGGCAAACAGCAAGGTGCCAAAGGCCGAATCCCCCGCATCCTGATGGCAACCCATGAAGTGGGAAGACCCATTGCTTTTGCCATTCTGATTGTGATTTTGGTCTTCCTGCCGATCCTAAGCCTCGATGCTGTGGAGGGTAAAATGTTCAAACCGTTGGCCCAGACGGTGATACTGGCACTGGCGGGTTCATTGCTCTATGCCGTGGTGGCAGCCCCTATACTGTCTTCCTATCTCCTCAAAGATAGACCCGCGAAAGACTCCCGGTTCTACCGTGGCCTCTTAACAGGGTATTCATATTTATTGCGAACCGCATTGAGAGTAAAAGTCCTGATCCTCCTTGCGGTTTTGATGCTCTGTGCTGTTGCAGTCATCGGGTTAAGGCAATTAGGCACCGAGTTTATCCCGGTACTGGAGGAAGGGTCTGTCATGATCTCGGTTGGCATGGCCCCCTCAATTTCACTGGAGAAAGCCACTGAGCACATCGCGACGCTGACGGAAGAACTCTATCTAACCGCTGGCGTAAAGGATGTTGTTTCCCGGGTCGGTCGTCCTGAAGCCGGTGGGCATCCGCACCCGATCAATACGGCGGAGATCCATGTCGAAATGGAACCAGGCACAGATAAAGAAATTCTGCTGAGGAGGCTAAGGATCAAAATAGAAAACTTCCCAGGAATCCAGGCCAACCTCGCGCAACCCATCCAACATCAGTTTGATGAGTTGTTATCCGGTGTAAAAGCTCAGCTGGCGATTAAAGTGTACGGGGAGGATCTCGATGAAATCCGTACGCACGCACATGATATCCGCGAAGCCATAGAAAGGGTCGAAGGACTGGTGGATCTGAATGTGGAGCAAAGTTATGGGCAACCACAGATACTCGTACAACTGGATCGTACTGCACTGGCCCGTCACGGCATTGAGGGGGATCAGGTCCTTAACTTGGTGGAAACGGCTGCAGGAGGTCAGGTGGTGGATGATCTCTATCAGGGAACCCGACGCTATGGCATTCATGTCCGATATCAAAAGGACAGTCGTGATCGGCTCTCAACATTAAAGGGCTCTTTGCTGCGGTCACCATCCGGAGCTCTCCTGAGGCTGGAAGAACTTGCCACACTGACCCGCGTGGAAGGACCACTTCAGATCAGTCGGGAAAAGAACCAGCGTCGCTGGGTCGTCACCGGAAATATTCGGGGAAGAGCACTCGGGGATGTGGTGAGTGACATTCGCGACACCGTGGAAGCCGAGGTAAAGTTACCCAGTGGTATTTTCATAGAGTATGGAGGCCAGTTCGAACAGCAGCAGAATGCCATGCGTCGCTTATCGGTCATCGTTCCAGTCGTGATTTTCGGCATCTTTGTGCTTTTATGGATGGCCTTTGAAAACCTGCGGTATGCCATGATCATCCTGCTGAATGTTCCCCTGGCCCTGATAGGGGGAGTTGTGGGGCTCTGGGTTACCGAACAGTACCTTTCCGTCCCTGCCTCCATAGGCTTTATTGCCCTCTTCGGGATCGCCATGCAGGATGCGATGGTACTCGTTGCAGACTTCAACCAGCTTCGGGGTGAAGGGCAGTCCCTGGGTGATGCCGTGATCAACGGAGCCCTCATCCGCTTCCGGCCAGTCAT
Source organism: Verrucomicrobia bacterium UBA6056 (assembly GCA_002429005.1). GTDB lineage: Bacteria > Verrucomicrobiota > Kiritimatiellia > SS1-B-03-39 > UBA6053 > UBA6056. Next base: position 44,473 of record DIYK01000037.1, on the reverse strand, counting down.
CATGACCACCCTGACCACCTTGTTGGGATTGTTGCCGTTGTTGTTGTCAAACGGAGCGGGGGCGGAAGTCCAACGCCCCCTGGCAGCCGTCGTTGTGTTTGGCCTGACGACCTCCACCCTGCTGACCCTCTTTATCCTCCCCATCATCTATAGCCTCATAGAGAACAACAGCAGCCCTCGTCCATAAAGTAGCTACCGTCATCAGCAAATCGATGAGAATAAACGTAATCTTCAGCTAAGAATTCTGTTCCGAGGATCGTCCATTGGAAAACAATACGTATCTTCAATGAAAGCTTTAACGAAACAAGAATCCGCCCTCGAACTGAAACCGGATACTCTTTGCACAACATTCCGTTGGGGCGTTTTGGTTTTACTTACCCTCCTCACATTCAGTTGTGCGAATCCGGGGATCAAACAGCAAAACTGTATCGGCCTGAATAAAAGTGAAATCATGAAACGGTTTGGCGAACCCGATGATATCCAACACCAAAAGAAGACTTCCTCCTATATCCACGGTCCCATGGAAGCTTTTTGGGATGAGATTCAGTTAGGAGAATCCATTGAAATTTGGATATTCAGCGTTCCTGAGGGAGAAAAATGGTTATACTACCTCCCTTCGAATCAGGTGGTAGTTGAAGAGATGTTTTGGGACCAAGATCCATCAAAAAATCCTGTATTTTAATGCATGTTATCCGATTAACAGAAGAGTTACCCATGAAATATCTGATCTCGGCCTTCGCCATACTTTTTACCGGAGCAGTACTGGCAGATTACGCGCTACCACCCATTCAGGAACGCTGGGTCTTGCTTCTGGATGTTCAGGCTATTGAGATAGAAAAACACGTCCTCACGATTTCTGAAGAAGGATCAACCCATCGGTTTTCTATCGACCCTTTCTGGATGCAGGATCGAATCTGGTCAACAGGCATCTGTGTCGGAGTGGATGATTCTGACAGCAAGAGTGCTGTTTTCCGGATCAAAGAAGTCCAGAAAATCATTTCACAAAAACCAAAAAAACAGCTCTTGGTCGAGCTTGTCCGAATAACCGACCAACCGGATGTAATCGTGACGTACCTCAAGCTCTTTGATCCGGAAGTGGCGTACAAACGATATTATCCGAAACGGGTGCACGAAGACAGCATTGCATTCCCCTTTCAGGATACCCCGAAAAATGAGGAAGAACTGACCGCTCTCCTGGCCAAGGCCAGCGAAACCACGCTCGCGAGACTCAACGAACTGAAAAAATCACAGCAACAAACAACGGCTACTCCATGAACACATTCCATATCTATCTCCTGATGGTGTTGAGTCTCTTCGCGGCCTCCTGTGCGACCCCAAAACGTTTATCCAGAGAAGATGCGCTTTTATCCATTACCCAGCATGTGAACAATCAGCTCACAGGTAAAGTAGCAGATCCGGAATTAGGCGTTCTCTATCCGGAGTTCAAAGTTCACGACTGGGATCGGGTGGAGTTGAAAGATGGAATCTGGTTTTTTGAGAATACGGATGCTGTGACAGCTGGCTTTTACCTGTCTGCTCAGCTGAATGCAGACGGAACAAACCCCAGGTTGCTTTCCTCCGGTTTTGCACCGGACTGAAAGATCCCAAAATAATAGTTCATCGCTCTCAGTAGTAAATCACTCTTGTTTTCATCAATATAAGTGAATTTACGTCTAACCTTTCCCCTTTCAAATCAGCGTCATTGGGTGGACCAACATCTGGAAAGTTCTCTTAACCGAGAGAAATCCCCATGGATCAGCGCTTCCTTTTTCGCACGGGACCAGCCTTTGATTTGCCTTTCCCTTTTTTCTGCAGCCTCACGCGAAGAACAATCCTCAGCATAACACAGCACCACAGGTCGACGAGGAGAGGTATGTCTGCAGCTACCCTCTTGATGAGCATGAACCCGCTTCACCACATCCTGAGTCATCCCCACATAATATGAATCATCAGCACACTTCAGGATATATACAAACCAGCCCATTCAACGAATGCTATTCGTTTGTACACACATCATCAAGGGCGAGCTTCTATAAATTGTATTAGACTGTGCAAAATCAGCAGGAGACGGTCAGGGGCACCATTCGACTCGCTCAGCTCCTTTCATGGCGAAGCCATGAGCGAGTGGAGCGAAGCAGGAGACGGTCAGAGGCACCATTCGACTCGCCCAGCTCTTTTCATGGCGAAGCCATGACCGAGCGGAGCGAAGCAGGAGACGGTCAGAGGCACCATTCGACTCGCTCTGCTCTTTTCATGGCGTAGCCATGAGCGAGCGGAGCGCAGCAGGAGACGGTCAGAGGCACCATTCGACTCGCTCTGCTCTTTTCATGGCGAAGCCATGAGCGAGCGGAGCGCAGCAGGAGACGGTCAGAGGCAATGCCCTTCGACTCGTTTCACTCGCTCAGGGCACCATTCGACTCGCTCTGCTCTTTTCATGGCGAAGCCATGAGCGAGCGGAGCGAGTCGAATGGTGGAGCCGGGGGGAATCGAACCCCCGTCCGAAGACGAATCACGTCAGCATCTACGTGCGTAGTTCCCGATTAAGTCTCGCAGGCGTTCTGACCGGGAACGGCCCAAACTCCTGCCAGCTTCCTGTTGAATCTTGATCCGCTACCCGGAAGCCCGGTGTTGGATCCAGCCTGCTGTCGTCGCTCCACTCCGCCTAGCAGGCGTTGGCGGGGGAACGCGTCGCGGTTATTTACGCGGCGAGTGCGTACTCTTCGTTGGCACTTGTAAGATTCCCATCCGGGTTTATCGAGGTCGGACGAGATCCTCGGCACGCAACCAACGCTTCAACGAATCCGTCGAAACCAGTCGGCCCCATAGGAAGAATAATTAGCCCTTGCTGGTGATCTTGTCAAGATCGGCCCAACCCAGCTGCTGCCAGGCAGGATCTAAAGCCCCCGCATGTAGCTTCAGATAGTCCTCGAGTCGCTGCTGGGCCTGATCCCAAAGTAGCATTCCCGGGGGGAGTTCCCACTCCCGCCCCTGCCAACGCAGGCGAAGGAACTGCGCTTTGCGTAACTCCATCCACAGCGGTTGACCTTCCAGGTCAACGCTGACATCAAAACGAGGCGTCTGACCCCAAATCCATTGAGGCTGAATCAACTCATGCTGCAATTCACGCAACTGCTCATCCGCGGGTGCCTGACTAAGCCTCCAACGCTGTGCGGCCTGGTTCAGCAAATACTCTGTCCATTCCGCGACCTTCCACTGCGGATTCATTTGAGCCAATCCCTGCACAGGGGCTGGAACGGAACGCACCGCATGCGTGTTCAGGCTTCGCTCCGGGACAGATAGACTGGAGCGCAGCGCCTCCAGATCCGCATCCACCAATAAGGTACAATGATGCAAGACCCATTCTTTCCGGTAACAGAAGGCAGCTCCGGAAACTTTATATCCATCCACAGAGACCGCGCCAGAGTCCCCAGTTGAGGCATTTAAGCCGCGTAAGCTGAGTTGCTCTGCCAACCAGTGCTGTAACTCCGACGCATCGTAGCCCTCGCGGGGGAGTACCCAGCTTAAATTTAGATTTCCGGGGTCATGGTACACCGTCCCTCCCCCGGAAATCCTCCGCCCCAACAGCAGGCCGAGGCGACGCAGCTCATCGAGATTGCATTCCAGCCAAGGATTTTGATTTTTTCCCATCACCAAGGCAGGCGGGGAACGCCAAATCCAGAAGCCCTGTCCCTGCCCTTCTTCCAAAGCCCAGGATTCCCGGGCCAAGCCGGCCTGCAACTGCGGCCGTTTCACATTCCCAGAGCCGGACGGGACTTCCGCCATTCCCATTCAAAATTTGGGGTGAATACCCCCTGCCCCATCGAAGCCTCAATGTCATCCAGACTCCAGAAGCGCCCCTCCTCGATTTCATCCGGGTGCAGCACAAAGGGACCTTCATGCAGGAGTTTGTAGGAACGAATCAATTCGGTTTCGATATCGCTGCGCCAGATCAGCTCGTACAGCTCGACCGGCTCGGCCGCCTCAATCCCCAGTTCTTCCCGTGTTTCCCGAATCGCAGCCTCCCCCGGGCTTTCGCCGGCATCCACATGCCCACCTACGGACGTATCCCATTTACCAGGCTGCACATCTTTCGTGTGTGAACGTTTCTGTAGGAAGAGTTCCCCCGCAGCATTCACCACGAATACATGCACGGCTCGGTGGATCAGATCAGGATTTCCATGAACTTCAGAGCGCAACGCAGAGCCCACCACGTTTCCATCGAGGTCGACCAGGTCAAAGCGTTCTTCCATGGATCAGAAGCCCCCGATCAAGGGCGGCGGAATGGTGATCTCATGGCCGCATCGCACACAGGAGAAATTCTTGTTCGCCCAGGAAACAGGCACCTTGAGTTTCTGTCCACAACGACAGCAGAAGAACTTAAAGCTCGGTTCACCCAGAACTTCTTTGGGCTGCTTCACGTTTTGTACCATCTGGTTTGGGGAAACATTTTCGGTCACCAGGCCAGCTTCAGGCAGGAACATTTCCGATTCGGTGCGATCCGCCTCCTGCTTCACCACTTCTACCCGTACCATCCGATCCGGATTCACCTTGGGAACGACCTTGGCTTTCGGAGTCGTGGGAAACTCCTCGGAAGGAGGTGTCGGCGAGGGGCGTTTGGTTTTACGGGACTTAGGCAGGGGTTTTCGGGGCTCCGAATCTGTTCCGCGACGAATGACCCGAGAACCCACGGCGGTATCTTCGCGGCGCTTCACCACGATACTACGGCCAGAAGCCGGAGCGGAGGTCCTTTTCACTTTGCTTCTTTTTGGGGGTTCTGTCATATGACTATTCATACCATTCTCACCAAATTACACAAGTACATGAATACAACATCTCCGGATCCTTCACGTTTAGCCATTCATACCTTCACGCTCAAACCGTGGAATTTACAGGAATGTATCGCGCATTTTCAGCGCAAGGACGTGCCTGCCATGTCTGTATGGCGGAATCTGATTGATCCGGAAGAAGGAGGCATTGGTCTCAAAGAAGCGGCACCTATGATTCGGGAAAGTGGTCTGAAGGTTCCCGCTCTGGTACGGGGCGGCTTTTTCCCTGCCGAATCGGATTCAGCCCGTCAGGAGGCCATTGACCGCAACAAGGTGTATCTCGATGAAGCCCGCGAAATCGGCGCCGATATGGTGGTCTTGGTTGTAGGTGCCCTACCCGGGCAGCCCCTTTCCGAATCCCGTCGTCAGGTGCAGGACGGCATTGCCGCCCTCAGCGACCACGCGGCTCAAAGTGGCGTCAAATTGGCAATTGAACCTCTTCATCCTATGTATGCCGGGGACAAAAGCTGTGTAAACCGTATGGCGGAGGCCCGCGAAATATGTGAAGCCGTCCAAAGCCCCTGGGTGGGTATCGCCGCAGATGTGTATCATATTTGGTGGGATCCGGACGTGGAACAGGAACTCCGCCTTTCCGCAGAACAGAATACCTTGTTTGGTTTCCACATCTGTGATTGGCGCCTGAACACCCGTCACCTCCTCACGGACCGGGGATTAATGGGAGACGGTTGTATTGATGTCAGACACTTCCGTCAGCTGGTGGAGTCTCTGGGCTTTGATGGCTACCATGAGGTAGAGGTGTTCAGTGAAGAATACTGGGGCTGGGATCAGGAGAAATACCTGGATCTTATTCTGGAACGATACCGCGACAACAGCTGAGCTTCAGCGACACGCCTACAAAAAAGCCCGGCAGATCACCGGGCTTTTTTCGTGAATGGCTCAGCAAGATCACTCCGGGGGAGCTTCCCGGGCATATTCATCCAAGGCTCGATCAGAACTGCGCTGGAGGATCATGTTTCCTTTTTCATCAAATACGGTCACCACATAGCCATAAAACTCATCTGCGGTCGCCTGTTCCAAGCGGTAACCCCAGTCATCACGATACTTAAAGGTCTCGTAACGGTACATTCCGGAATCGACCACGCGCTGAACACCCGGTTCCTGGGGAGGAAGCAGAATACGATCGCTGCGCAGGAGTTCCCGCTGAGAACCACTGCCTCGTTTGAACAGATCAAATACCGCAAGGGTGCGGCCCAGAGGTTTGCCAACCAAGGGGGAAATCTGGAGACGAGCCACGTAGGTGTGTGCTTTGGAACGGGCTGTGCTCCAGCCAGTGCGCTCGGTCGCCAGGGTATCCACCTCGTCTACCAGACGAACCTGAACCGAAACCCGGGTATGACCAGACCCCTGCATACTGGGTGTCCCCGGACGCAAACGTTTCTCATCGCCATCCGGCTGGGAACCTAAACGGTAGGCTGCGGGTCGCTCAGAAAATTCTTCACTACGGCGAGTAACGATTTCAACGGGTTCCCCCTCCAATGCGGGGTGACGTTCGGCAGCCAATTGCTCATCCGGATCAGGAGCCGCTCCTTCGAGTTCGGTCAGAAAGGTCAAGGCTCGCTCAACGGGCTCGCGCTCTTCCAGCTCTTGCCCCCAGTTTCTCCAGGAAAGGGCCTTGGGAATCTCGCCCTGTTGGGTGAGGCTGGAAGCCTGACCGGAGGCATAACGCTGCACATTCTGCACCAATTCCCGAATTGCGGTAGATTCCTCTAAACGGAAGCGGCTTAATTGTTGCTCAATCACTTCCTGCATTTGCAGCAAGTCCGGATGAGTCGCGGGCTCAGGAGGCAGTAAGCTTTCCCCATTTTCCACCCGTTGAATTTCCTGACGGGCCGCCTGCACGCCATCCAGATCCCCTCCAGTGCGCACACGGGTTTCAAAACGAAGCAAGGCACTCAGATAACTGTTGCGCAATGCGGTCAACTTTTCCCGGGTGCTCCCCTGGATGGTCGCCAACTCTTGAGCAAAGCGTTCATCCGCTTGCTCCAGTTCCATGGCTGACAACTGCGTTGCCAACAGGGTACAAGCTCCTAAAAGGAGCCAAATCCAACATCGTGTTATATGTTTCATATCCATTCCGTACCTTAAAGACTAAGCATGGACGCTTGCGGAGCAAGCAGAATTAGAGATTTCCACAGGAAGCTATCCACAGGCCCAATCGATTCCCAGCGGATTCCGCCAGTTCAGATGCTCGTGCAAACGCTTCTTCGAGAGGGAGATCCATATGATTAGCGGATTCGACATGCTGAATTCCAGCTTCCCGAATCTGGTCTTCAGACAACAAACTTTTTCCGGTGACCACCACAACAGGTACCTGCGGCTTCTTTGCAGCATCCACTACGCCGGAAACCACTTTGCCATCAAGGCTCTGCGTATCCAGGCGCCCCTCTCCGGTCACCACCCAGTCCGCCGAGGGAATGGCTTCCCGTAACCCGCTCAGATCCAGCATTACCTCGATGCCACTGCGCAAACGGCCATCAAAAAAGGCCAGGGCTCCAGCCGCCAGGCCACCGGAAGCGCCAGCACCGGGAAGATCCGCAAGATCCTTCCCTACATCCCGGCGCAAACAGTCAGAGAGCTTCCCTAAGGCATCTTCCAAAAGAGCTACCCCCGCTTCATCCGCTCCTTTTTGCGGAGCAAAGACCGCCGCAGCCCCCTTCGCACCCAGCAGGGGGTTGGTGACATCACACATCACCTCGAGTTCGAAAGAAACCTGCTCTGCAGGAGGAATCACCCTTGCCAGATTCAGGAGCGCCCCTCCGCCTTCGGGAAGATCCCGGCCCTGATGATCCAGAAAACGCCAACCAAAGGCTCTCGCTGCACCGGTACCGCCATCGACGGTTGCAGAACCTCCAACGGCCAGGGTCAGATGCTTCGCCCCACGCCGCAGAGCATCCTGCATCAATTCTCCTACCCCCCGGGTGGTGGCCCGCAAAGGGTCCCGCTCTTCCGGTTTTAACAAGGGCAGACCGGCACAAACTGCCATTTCTATCAGAGCCTCGCCCGCATCCGGCCACATTAAATAAGGGGCCCGCATGCGACGTTCAGCAAATGGACCACAGACCTCCAAGAAAATCTGCTCTCCGGGACGAGCCTGATGCACTTCGTTGAGGGTACCCTCCCCTCCATCCGCCATCGGATAGAGCACACAGTTCACATCAGGCAAACTCTGCTTCAGACCGGCTGCCACCTGCTGACAGGCCTCCAAGGCACTTAGAGAACCTTTCCAGGAATCCAGACAGCAGAGAATCTTCACGTCAGGGCTCCGTATCCGCATTGTGCGCACTGCGCAGCAAGGGAGCTAAGAGAGGTCGAAGCTGCTCCAGCCCCGGCACACGGTTTATCATGGTAAAGGCACGTAGAGCCTGTTCCTCTTCCGCACTCACTTCGGACTGATCAACCCAAATAAAACTACTGCGCCCCTCTTGATCCATCATTTCGATCCGAATTCCCGGTTCGCCGTTCGGTCCGGAGGCCGCTTCCATATTCACCGGAACGGAGGAGTTTACATCCAATTCCAGAATCTCCACCTTCTGAGGTTCCGGAATCTGGGTTTTGGTGAGTTTCATCAAATGAGTTACCACCCCATCGAGCACATCCGGATCCAGTTCTTCCAGTTCCTCCAGCCGGGAGGCCAGACTGCGCTCACGGTCAGCGGATGATTCCCGGGCCCACTCCTGCATGGCACCTTCCATCAGATTTTCCAGCTCATCCACATCCAGGGTAGAAGCGGTATCATCCGGTTCTCCGGGAGGATTATTCTGCGAAGGAGATCCTCCGCCCATGGCCGTTTCCGTCAAATCCTGCAACTTCAAACTCCATTGGTAGCGCCAGGCAGCCACAAGAGCCACCACGGAGAAAAACAGGGTCCATCCGATAATGGCTTTCCAGTTCCGTTTCAGTCGTTTCATGCTTCAGATACCTCCGGCAGAGAGAAGGCGAAGCGGCTGCCAAGCCCCCCGGCACCGGGGCCGACGTGAACCTCGCCTCCTAATCTCTCCACAATACGACGGACAATGGAAAGGCCAATTCCATGCCCTTCGCGTTTTTCCCCACCCACGCGGGCAAATTCTTCGAAAATTCGGTCCATCATTTCCTCAGGAACACCCGGTCCGTTATCCGTCACCGAATAACAAATGAATCCCTTGCGATCCGGATCCGGCTCACAACTCAGCTCTAAGCGAGGGGATGCTCCACCGTACTTGATCCCATTGGACATGTAGTTTACCCACACGGCCTGCAGCCAGGACGATACACCTAAACAGTCAATCCACTGATCGGGAAGAACCAGCTCAACCCCGGCTTCCTTCAGATCCCGTTCCAAGCGGTCCAGAGACAGCTGCACCACCACTTCCATATTGACGCGGACGGCCGTGACCTGCCCCCGTCGCATCTGGGACAGCAGCAGCAGATCGTGAATAATATGATTCATGCGCTCTGCACTGATAATAATATGATGCAGATCCTCAGCAGGCACGCCTTCGAGGATATGCTCCTCTTCAATGAGCCGGGCAAAATTCAAAATCAGATTCAGGGGATTTTTTAAATCGTGAGCCACCGTACGGGCGTAGGCATCCAAGGCCTCATTTTGAGCCTGCAACTGCTCATTCCGGGCCTCCAAATCCTTACGCATGCGACGCAGCGTGATGTGGGTGCGCACCCGGGCGAGCACTTCCTGATTCTGGAACGGCTTGGTGATGTAATCCACCGCCCCCATTTCAAAGCCTTTGAGTTTATCCGTAATCGAGCCCAATGCGGTCATGAACATGACCGGGATGTCCTCCGTCTCCGGATTCTCTTTGAGGCGCCTACACACCTCAAATCCATCCACATGCGGCATCATGATATCGAGAAGGATCACATCAGGAACCGCGAATTCAATCCGCTCGAGTGCAGAGCGACCATCCTCTGCAACCAGAACTTCGTAGCCCAGATCGGAGAGAAAATCGAACAACACGTCAATGTTGGTCGGATTATCATCTACGATCAGAATTCGTCCCAACTCAGCCGCTGGGGCCTGTTCATCCGATAAGTCTGTCATGATGATTTCTCCGCTGTTGGCTCTAGGTGACGTTTCAGCAGTTCCATAATCGAGTTAACCTGATAACTGGCACAGAGCGTCTGCAAACGCGAGCAAAAGGCGCGCATTTCCGGTTTCTCAGAGAGGAGAACGGCCAGGTCCTGTTTGAGTTGTCGCACGTTTCCGGTCCGGGCCACCTTGAACAGGGCTTCCAAGGTTTCGGCTTCCGGAACGGGGAAATTATCGATTTTGCTTTCCTGTCGCTCCATCTCCGGAGCGGCAGCGGGGCGGCTGCCTCCCATATCGGTCTGGTCATCCGTCCACCGGATTTGCAAGAGTTTCTCCAATACCGAGGTCAAATCGGCAAAGCGAAGGGGCTTGAACAGAAATTCGGACGCTCCAGCCTGAACCGCCCGGTCTCGATCCTCCGGGGTCTCCGGATCCGAATACAGCAGGAAGATCGGTGCTTCGATGTCGCTGCCCATCTGGAATGTTTCGAGGATCTCTTTCATGATCTCCACCCCGTCGCCTCCTTTCAGGCGAACTTCCATAATGATCAAGTGGGGATGCAGTGTACTGCATTCCATCACCACATCCTCCGGCTTGCGGATATCGAAAATCTCAAAGCCCACTTTACGCAGTAAGGGTCCCAGCATGGCCGAAGTTCCTTGCTGGCTTTCCACCAACAAAATCCGTCTCCGCTCGCCGGCATAGCCTTTGATTTTCTTGGGCGAGACCACCATGCGTCGTTGACCGGCATCCGGCTGAGGTAGTTTGAATGAGAAGGTCGTACCCACACCGAGCGTACTGTCGATCCGCAGCCCGTCCGATCCCATCATCTGTAAGAGCCGGTGCGAAATCGGCAGGCCCAACCCTGTGCCTTGATGAGAGCGGTCCTTGTGTTCCACCTGCATAAAAGGCTGAAGCACGGTTTCGATCTTGTCTTCCGGAATACCAATGCCGGTATCATTTACTTCGAAGCTTAAGCCATCCGGCACCTGAAAGACCCGCATGGTGATTTTGCCTTGGTCGGTAAATTTAATGGCATTGCCGATCAGGTTCACCAAAACCTGTCGCAAGCGAATCTGGTCGGCGAGGATGTCTTCCGGCAACTGCCGGTCAATTTCCAGTTCAAAGCCAAGCCCTTTGTTTTCAATCTGACCGGAGTAACTTGCGCGAATACTATCCAGAAAATCGCGGAGATAAAAACGGCTCTGAGAGATATTCATACGACGGGCCTCAATCTTCGAGAGATCGAGCACGTCATTGATCAGTTCAAGCAAACTTTCCCCGCTGCGCTGCAAGCTCATAACCACATTCTGATTCTTCGCAGAGAGCCCTTTGTCCATCATCAGCACCTGGGCATAGCCCAAAATCCCGTTCAGAGGGGTACGGAATTCATGACTCATGTGCGCGAGAAAGTCACTTTTCGCTCTTGCGGCAGCCTGAGCCCGCTGCTCGGCCTGAATACGGTCATCCACTTCTTTAGAAATTTCCGCATCCGCACGTACAATGGTTTCCACCATATGGTTGAAGGCTTTGGCCAGACCGGCAATCTCATCTTCCCCCCGTTCCGGCATCCGCATGGTCAAATCCCCTTCCGCCACCGCGTCAGCGAAGGTGCGGGCTTTACGCAAGGACTCGCTGGTGCGGCTAGCCAAAATCCAGCCCGGAATGAGGGTCATCAAGAGTCCCACCAGAACCAAGGCTCCATTGAACATGGTCGAGAAGCGAAAGAACTGCCCCCGTTCTTCCTTCACGATTTCCAGACGTTGGGATTCCTCTTCAATGGCCGTTTGCAGGAACAAACTCAGCTCCCGCACCCGGTACACCAACTCTTCCGGGGGAGTGGTCGCTAAATCCTCCTGAAGCTCGATAATGAACTTCCGAATACGCCGGGCAGAGTTCGCAGCCCCGGGATGTAAAGCCGTGCGCTGATATTCGGACAGAGACAATTCTAAATCCGCAAATGCTTTTGCCCCTGATTCTGAAGCAGGATCCTCCAACATGGCCGACCAGAGATGACTCTGGGTTTCGGTCAACGCCTGCATCGAGGGAATGCTTTTTTCAAAGAGATCCCGCAGCTGATTGCGCAGGTCGACCGCAGACAGCAGACCTCCAGCGCCAATCGCTACGATGAGTAGCGACATCACGCCGAAATTGAGCATCAATTTACTGCGGATTTGCACGGAAGGTTACGCTGATCGGGTTCTGATAAAAATCAAAGCTCAATGAAGACCAAATTCATTCAGCTTACGGTGAAGGGTACGTCTGGAAATTCCTAATTGCTCTGCGGCCCGGGTCCGGTTGCCTCCCTGATCCTGGAGAGCCTGCTCAATCATGCGGCGTTCGGCATCCTGCATTGAGGTCACCCCGCGCAGCGCTCCGGTCGCTTTGGGTGGCGCTTTGCCCTCCCGCAGCTCTGGAGGCAGATCCCGCAATCCCAGGCGGTCGCTCCGGGAAAGCACCACCATGCGTTCCACCACGTTGCGCAGCTCACGGATGTTTCCCGGCCAGGGGTATTGCTGCAGATGCTCCAACAGCTCAGGAGTCATACCATCGAGTTCCCGTTGGTTCTCTTCAGCAAACTGCCGTATAAATTTTTGCAGCAAGAGCGGAATATCTTCTTTTCGTTCCCGGAGGGGAGGAAGGCGAATCTGGACCACATTCAGACGGAAGAATAAATCTTCGCGGAACTGACCTGCATCGACCATGGCGCGGAGATCCCGATTGGTGGCCGCCACCAAGCGGGTATCCACTTCCAAGGTATCCATGCCCCCCACCCGTTCGAAGCGTCGTTCTTCCAGAACCCGCAACAATTTCACCTGAGTTGGCATTTCGATTTCGCCGATTTCATCCAGAAACAGCGTTCCCCCATCTGCGAGTTCAAAGCGGCCTTTCCGCGTTTCGTGTGCTCCGGTAAACGCACCTCGCTCATGCCCAAAGAGCTCACTCTCCAGCAAGGTATCGCTGAGCGCAGCACAGTGAACGGCCACAAAGCCATTGCCGGCCCGGGGACTGAGCTGATGCAGAGCCTGAGCCACCAATTCTTTCCCCGTACCACTTTCCCCCTGCACCAACACGGTGGCCCGGCTGGGAGCCACCTGCTTCAGAGTCTCAAATACCTGCTGCATCGCCTCGGATTGGCCTACAATGTTCTCCAACCCATAGCGTGCATCCAGCTGCTGTTGAAGCTGCCGATTGCTTTGAGCGAGTCGCCGGGTTTCCAGCGCGCGTTTGAGCACGACTTCCAACTGATCCAGATTCACAGGTTTGGTTAGAAAATCGGTGGCTCCGTTTTTCATGGCCTCCACCGCAGTCTCGACCGACCCATAAGCTGTGAGCAGAATACAGACAGGTTGAGGGTCCCGGGCGAGAATACGCCGCACCAGAGTCAGTCCATCCATGCCCGGCATACGCAAATCGGTCAGCACCGCATCGACCGGCTCACGGTCCATCTGCTCGAGGGCAGTCATAGCGGAATCGGCCAGGAGGACTTTATAACGCCGTCGCAATGCACGGGAAAGCCCCTCCCGGGTATTTCGCTCATCATCCACAATCAACAGAGTGGGTTTCATGTGAGCACCTCTTCGCTGGGATAACTCCCGAGTAAGCGAATCCGTTTTTCTCCTCGGGGCAGTAACAAGGTCACGGTGGTGCCTTGGCCCGGACGGGTTTCAATCTCAATCTGGCCACCGTGATCTTGCAGAATCCGCTGCACGATCATCAAGCCAAGCCCCGTCCCCTCTTCTTTGGTCGTATGATAGGGTTCAAACACAGAGCCCAGATCTTCCGGTTGAATCCCACTGCCCGTATCCTGAATCGAAATAGCCACTGCGGGCTCAGACACACCAATGCGCAGCGTCAACACCCCACCTGAGGTCATCGCCTGAGAGGCATTCCGGAACAGGTTATAGAGGGCTTGTTGCATTTGCCCCCGATCGAGTTGCAACTCGGGTTGCTCCTCGTCCCATTCCCGTTCCACCCAAATTCCACGATCTTCGAGCTCCCGCTCCATAGTTTTGAGCGTTTCTTCGACCAATTGGTCGGCTTTAACGGTTTCCCGCTGGGGCTGGGAAGGACGCAAGGCTTTGAGAAAGGCATGCAAAATTTGATCCAGGCGTTCGATTTCTCCAGTGGAGATCTGCACCAATTCCTTCAGACTTTCCCGCAATTCGGGGTCCTGAATCTCCTCCAATTCCCGTTCCATTAACTGCAGGTGAATGTTCAACGAGTTCAAGGGGTTGCCAATTTCATGAGCCACCCCGGCCGCGAGCAGCGTAATGGCCTCCAGTCGCTGGGATTCCACGGTGCTTTCGTGTTTCTTACGTTCCAAGGTGATATCCCGCAGCAAGATGAGCGCCCCTTCCACATCCTCATCCTTCTGCCCTTCCATCACCTGCAGGGGGACCACGTAAAACTCCAGAATTCGTGGCTCCGGATAGCGCACTTCAATTTCCCGGTTAATCATGCGGGTCCAGCTTTCCGGATCCAGGGAGATCAACCCTTCCCAGTCGACAAGAGGCAGAGCCTCCTCCAACTTCCGCCCGACCATCTGCTCCACATTGCCGCCCAAGAGAGTCGCGACCGCCGGATTGGCATAACTGACCCGCCCCTCTCCATCCACCACCACAATCCCTTCCCGGATGGCCTGTAACACCGTTTCCATTAAGCCCTTTTCCCGGGCTAAGCGTAAAAATTGCGTCTGAAGACTGTCCGGGTCAATCCGGTCAATCCGACGCAGCAATTGCTCCAGAAAGGAGCTCTTCACGGCAGCATCTCCGGAAGCAGGCGGCCATAGCCGTTCATGAAGGATCTTCCATCCATGCGTGATTTCCCGGGAGGCTGTAGCTCCAAGAGACGTAAAGCTCCCTCCCCTGTGGCAATCAAGGGGCCGTCACCCTTCAATTCCAAGAGCGTACCCGCTTTCGCAGTGGCCGCTTCAATGCGGACACGAAACACTTTAATGCGTTCCCCGTTTTCCAATTCAAACCAGGTGCCAGGCCAGGGCTGGCAGCCCCGGACTTGATGACGAAGGGATTCGGCGGAACGCTTCCAGTCCAGCAGCCCATCCTCTTTGCTGAGCTTGCCACATTCGGTCGCTTCCGCTTCATCCTGCGGCACAAAGCTCAGGCGTTCTTCGCGCAGTCCCTCCAGCGCCTCGAGGATCAGTTCCGCTCCCAGACTGGCAAAGCGTTGACGCATACGAACGCCATCATCCTCTTCCCCCATGCTTACCCGCCTTTGGAGGAGCAGGTCCCCGGCATCCATTTTTGCGGAGACTTTCAAAATCGAAATGCCACTTTCCTCCAGTCCATCTAATAAGGCGGACTGGATCGGACTGGCCCCCCGGTATTTTGGCAACAACGAGGGGTGCAGATTGATGGAACCGTGACGGGGCAGTTCAAAGATGCTGCGTGGCATGTATTGTCCATAGGCGAAAACCACTGCCAGATCAGGTTGAAGGTCCTGAAGTTGCTCAGAGACCTCCCCCACTTTCTCCGGGTCCAATACTTGCAGCCCTAATTCAAGCGCACGGGCTTTGACCGGACAGGGCGTTAACTTCCGTTTCCGCCCGCTGGGCCGGTCTGGCTGCGTGAGTACCGCGAGCACCTGTTCCCGTTCTGCCAAAGCCTCCAAGGTGGGGACGGCGATTTCATCACTGCCAAAATAAAGAAAACGTTCCAATGTCACGCTTCCGAGTGTGACAGAATTTCCCAAACTTACAACCAAGGAATTCCGCAGCTGGAGAGAGAGGGATGCCGGATTGTCACAGCCTATTCGGGGTAGTCGACCTTCCAGAGAAACAAAGCTTGCGCGGGCGCAGTGGGGGCGGTGTGGTTTCGCTCCGGATGATCCAAAAGGCGTTGCAGATCCTCGGGGTCGAGTTCTCCCCGGCCCACCCGCAACAGGGCTCCTGCCAGCTGACGTACCATCTTATATAAAAAGCCATCGGCCTCTGCAATCAGACAGAGTTCCGGCCCATCCTGTTGCAATTCCAGACGCCGGAGATGACGAACGGTTTCCCCCTCATCGTCCACCCCGCGGCTGGCCGAAAAGGAGCGGAAATCATGTTCCCCCTGTAATCCTGCTGCCGCAGCCTGCATTCGAGAAAGCTCCAAAGGAAGGCGCAGCGCATATCGGGTAAAACGAAGCTCGGGGGGAAGGATTTCGCCATGCCAGATAAAATAGCGATACTGTTTTCCCAGTGCGGAAAAGCGGGCGTGGAACTCGGGAGAGACTCCCCGAAGTGATCGAACCCGAATATCTTCAGGCAGGACCCCGTTCAGTGCCTCCCGCCACTTCTCCACCGCAAAACCCCGCCCGGGATCATCAAAATGAAATACCTGTCCACGGGCATGAACGCCCCGGTCTGTCCGGCCACTGCCATGAATCCGAAAGGCATGACCGGGACAAATCTTGGCCAGGGCCTTTTCCAATTCCAGCTGTACGGTACGGGCACCGGGCTGAACCTGCCAGCCCTGAAAGTCACGGCCATCATAGGCCACCGTCACGGCATAACGTTGTGGGGATGCATCACTCATAGGCACATACTCTCTCTACCAGCCTATCCGGCTTTGCAATCTCCGACTGCAGTTAGCCCCCTTTTCCGAAAAACGGAACACTGAGCCGATCTCCGCATACAGGATGACCATTGACTCCCCCGCTCCTCCTGTTTACGGTCATTTTATAGCTTTTCACATTGGATTACTGATATGACGGATTCCCTCTCCTCCTCCTACGATGTCCGACCCAGCCCGGAAGCCATCTGGCGTGAACTGGGCGACCGCCTGGTGGAACAAAACAAAATGGCCTTTGAAGACTGGGGTCGCCTGCAGCAACAGGCCCAGCTCACACACAAACCGATGGCGGAGCTCCTCCTGGAAGGTCGATACCTCAGCGAGGGAGCCTTGCTGGAACTCCTCTCCGAAGTAAGTGGTATTCCTCTGCACCCCCTGAATGACTTTGATGTCCATGAGGGAATCACCGCGAAGATCACCGCGAAGACCGCACTGCGCTATCAGGTGATTCCCGTACAGGAAACAGAGGATGGCTTGACCTTGGCCTGCTCGGATCTACCGGAACCCATTGTCGAAGACAGCCTGAAGATGCTCCTGGGCACTCAGCTGCACTGGGTCTTCATCACCGGGACCGAACTCCGGAAATCCCTAGGACAGTTCTATGGTCTGGGGGCGGAAAACCTTCACGAAATGATCTCTGGTCAGGATGGAGACGAGCTCAGTTTTGAAGGGGCGGACATCGGTGAAGGTTCCGATGAGGCCGGGATGATTGAGTTTGTGCACAACATCATTCTCGAAGCCATCCGGATGCGCGGCACCGACATTCACATTGAGCCCTTTGAGGACCACGTGGTACTTCGCTACCGCATCGATGGTCTGTTGCAAAATATTCCGTTGCCGGAAGGGATTGCCAAATTGAAACGCAGTATCGCCAGCTGTATCAAGAGTATGGCGCAGATGGATATTGCCGAGAAACGGAAACCTCACGATGGCCGAATCAAGGTTCGCGCACTGAATGAAGAATTCGACCTGCGTGTCTCCGTGCTCCCCACCCGGCATGGCGAAACCGTGAATATGCGTATTCTCAGCCGGGACAGCATGCTGGTCTCCCTGGCCAATCTCGGTATCCAGGATGAAGATCTACCGATGATTAAATACCTGGGGGAACAACCCCATGGGATTGTGCTGCTGACCGGACCTACCGGCAGTGGCAAAACCACCACGCTGTATGCGATGCTCAATGAATTAAAAAGTGACACCGTAAAAATCATTACGGTGGAGGATCCGATCGAATATCAGATGGAAGGCATCAGCCAGCTACAGGTCCATGCCAAGATCGGCCTGACCTTCGCCGGCATCCTGAGATCGATCCTGCGTCATGACCCCGACATTGTATTGGTGGGGGAAATTCGTGACGGGGAAACCGCGGATATTGCCGTACGGGCCTCGCTCACCGGTCACCTGGTGTTGAGCACGCTCCACACCAACGACGCCCCCTCTGCAGTCACCCGACTGGTGGACATGGGCATTGAACCCTATTTGGTCAGCTCCTGTCTGGAGGGGGTCATCGCCCAGCGTCTGGTGCGCCGGGTCTGCCCTCACTGCGCAAAAAGCGCAAGCATCGACGCCAATCTTCTTCCGGAACTGGAAAAACTGTACAACGGACTCCCTGATCTCAGTGGGGTAAAAGCGGGAGCAGGCTGTGCCGAATGCAACTTTACCGGGCACTATGGCCGAACCGCCCTTCACGAAATTATGATGATGGATGACCAGATTCGCCAATCCATTGTTCACAATGAACCTGCGAACAAGATCCGGGATATTGCCTCAGCAAACGGGCTCAAAACCCTGCGCCAGAAAGGCTGGGACATGCTCCTCCGCGGCACCACCACGGTCGAGGAAGTCCTGCGTGTCACCCAGAAGGAATCCTATCACTCCTGATCCAAAAGGATAAACGATGAGTGAACCCGAAAAAGATGCCAACTGGAGCTAGAACTGGGATGACGATGCCGAGGACAAACGTCGTCATTTCCAATCTCTCTCCGCCACAAAGAAGATTCTCGCCGTAGAGGCTATGCAGGAAACCGCTCTCTATTTTCAGGAACGTGCAAGAAAACGGAAGGCTCAGGACTCCGCTACAACAGACTGACTCCCACATCCCTGCAAAACGACTATGGCAAGCCCATGCATTCCCAGTTCAGATCGCAGTTAAGTCTGCTTTTCGGTTTCTTTCTAATTCTACTGGCAGGGTGCCAAAGCATTCCGAAGGAGCCGTACAGCCCGATTCGTGTTGTCTGCGATGATCAGCTTCGTGAAGTGGCGCAGGAATTTTTCCCAGAGATTGCGCGAAACAGTGGACGTACGATTGAGACCCGCTTTGTTCCGCGAACAGCTCTTACAGACTATGCTCTCTCCCACCCCGATATACACCTGTTGATCGCAACTCAGGAACGAGATGTGAGCTCCATACAGTACCTGTTTGAATTCAGGGACCCAAAACGAGCACCGGTCCTGGTATCCGAACATCATGCTGTGATCTTGGTACCACGGGATCAACGTGACAACCCCGAGGGCAGCTGGCTGAAAAAGCAACTGACCGAACGCGGTTGGTATGAACGCTTGGAGGAACTCGGCCAGCCGATGAACCGCTATACCCTTCTCAAGGAAGAACGGGACCTGTGGAACATGATCGAGGGCACCCAACTGGACAGCATTCAGTTTCAAAAGAGTTCCGTTCCAGAAGCGTTACAGCACCTTGAGCATGAGCTTCGGAAACAAAAGCCCGCGATTCCGACCCCCTTTTTCACGAACAGAATTCACACCCAGCCTGCCCCTTCCCTGACCCTGGAGATCAGAAATCTTTCGATCCTTGAGTGTCTACACATCTTAACAGACATAACAGGAACCCACTTCAGAGTACATTCCCGGGGTGTCGAGCTGTACTCCAAAGGCAATACAGGGAAGCATCAACTGATGTACCGTGTGCATCCTGATCTGGAGCCCATCTTTACTGAACTCACCAGACCAGAGGGTCCCCGCAAAGATGTTTTGCTCGAATGGAAATCGCCTACACTACAGCATGCCATCCGAAAACTACAACACTTGGATTCGCAACTGTGGCGCTACGAAGAGATGATCAAATCGCTCATCATTACGAATCCAGATCATCTCGACCTCCACAAGCTGGAAGATCAGCTTTGGCGTATCCATCAAGCAGCACGAAGTGAACCAAACTCCTGAGCGAGTTGAAGGCGTACCCAGATACCATCCAGTTATGATTCTTGCATTCCTTCAGAACCTCAGGGTGTTTTGAGCCTGTTTCCCAGAGCTTCCCTCAAGGCTGCTATTCTGCGGATCCTTCAGATTGCTCTTAGCAAATGATACACGCAGGTAGGTGGCCCGGCATGGCAGCCCGGCATGGCGGCCCGGAGGGCTGCAGGGATCTAGGCCAGGGTGCAGCCCTGGTTTTGAAATCAAAAAAAATCAGTGCCCCGTAGGGGTGCAGGCCTCTGTGCCAGGTGTAAAATCATCTGTTGAAACCCGGCTTGCGGAAGAGACAAAGGTCTTAGGACCTGTACCCCTCCTGGGTGCACATGTTTTTGGCTCGGAGTTCCTGGGTTTGTCACCTCGGTCTAGACTCTTGTACTCCTAAGGATCATCTGTCGGAGGCACGGGAAGGGCTGATGCGCCCATAATTAGGCAGCCTCCCCTTTTCCCATTTCCTGTTCGCGGACCATTTCTGCAAACAAGCCGTTCTCAGCCAAAAGTTTGGTGTAACTACCATGTTCGGCGAGATAGCCGTCTTTCATCACGAGAATCTCATCCACATTGCGGATGGTTGAGAGGCGATGAGCGATAATGATCACCGTACGACTGCCCTGCAGGCCATCGATCACTTCCTGAATGCTACGTTCGGTTACTGAATCGAGAGCAGATGTCGCTTCATCAAGAATGAGCATTTTCGGATCCCGCATCAACGCGCGGGCGATGGCAATCCGTTGACGCTGACCACCTGAGAGACTCACCCCCCGCTCACCGACCCGGCTTTTATAGCCTTGGTCCAGTTTAAGAATAAACTCATGAGCCTGAGCTTTTTTCGCAGCCGTTTCAATTTCCTTCATCCCTGCTCCTTCCGTGGCAAAACCGATATTGTCTTTCACCGAAGTCGAAAAGAGGATGGGATCCTGCAGCACCGTCGCCACCTGAGTCCGGAAGTGGGATTGTTTGATCTCCCGTAGGGGGTACTCATCCATCCGCACCGTACCCTCCCATGGGTCATAAAAACGTAGCATGAGTTGGGTCAGGGTACTTTTGCCGCTTCCTGATGGCCCCACCAGGGCATAGCTGCGGCCTGGCTGAAAGTGAAAACTGAAATCATGAATGATCGCTTCATCTTTGTAACCAAATTTCACATGCTCAAACTGCATCCCCCCCGTAAGGGCCGGCTCCAATGCATCCTCAGCATCGTTGGGATCCGGATGCAGTTTCAAAATATCCGAAATGCGCTCCAAAGCCGCAAAGCCGTCCTGTAGCTGAACGATATTGTCTGTCAGTCGTTGCACCGAACCATTAATCAGACCGACATACATGAGGAACTGAACCAACTCGCCCTGAGTCAGGGTTCCAGGGCGGTAGAGAATCAGCATGCTCCCCAGAAGAGCCAGCACCAGCTGACAGGCAACCAATAAGGCATTACTCAGGCCCTGATAACTTCCCGCAAGACGGGAGGTTTCCACCTGCAAATCCTGAACCTGTCGTGAACTGCGGCTAAACTCACGACCACTTTCCTGTTCACCAGCAAAGGCTTTCACCAAAGTGATCGCAGAGAAGTATTCCGCAGCCCGGCCGGTCACGGAACTTTGCCCTTCCTGAATCGCCTTTCGCCCCTGGCGAATCTTCGGCCCATAAAACCAAACGGTGATCCCGTTTAAGCTGAGCAGAACTAAACTAACCAAAGCCAGCACAGGATTGATCCAGAGCATCACAGCGGTCAGAGTGAGTAAACTCACTCCATCCATGGAGAATTGAATCAGCCCCTGGTTCACCACCATACCCGCGTAGGTGATGTCTGAGCTCACCCGGGAACCCAAACTACCCGCATGATGGCGAGCAAAAAAGGACATGCTCAGACGCTGAATGTGGTGAAACAACCGACGGCGGAGATGATGCTGCAGCATACTCGCCAGTTTTTGGGCGAGTGCAGAGCGATAGTACGCGGATAAACCAATGCAGATCACCAGGACCAGCGAAAAGCCGGCAAGTTGCCAGAGTCGAACAGCTGTATCAGGGCTGACGGGCTGGGTGAGAAAGTCATCGATGAGGTAGCCCGTAAGCATGGGCACAGCCATGGGAAACATGAATTTTCCCCAGCCAGCCAGGATGCATAATGCGGCGAGTTTCCAGTGTCGGAGCATGGGCTCTTTCAGCGGACGTAATAGTTCCCGGATTCCGCTCCGGGGGGCTTCGGAGGTGGACATTCCACTTAGCAAAGACACGAAACCACACAGTGACAATACTTTATGTGATTTTTATAAATGGAAATTCGTAGAATAAAGGAATTTATAATCTAAGGAAACCGGTACCGATTTTCTATAAGACAGCTCAGGCCAAGAGATAAGGTCGATAGGAAAAAGGCCGAATTCCTTAAAGGAGAAGGGAGCGATTTTGGGAGCGCAAGCTCCAACAAAGTTCCCAGGTAGGCGCAGAACCTGGAGATTCTCTGATTCTGCGATCGGGTTTACTCACTTAAAAGGGGTGCCCATACATGGCAACGACCCGGCCGCCTTCTTCTCCGTAGGCAAAATCCAGTCGGCACACCGCCTGATAAAACATTCCGCGCAAGGACAACCCTGCACTCCAGCGTAAATCATCATGTAATTCAGACAGACTCCATTCCTCAGCCACCTGCCCCATCTCTCCAAAGATCGCAAATTGCCAATAGCGGATTTCCGCCCAATCGAGGAAGGACAGATTCCGCAAGGGCTGCCAGCGTGGAATCACCCGATACTCCGCACTGTAATACATGGCTGCTTTGTCATGAAAACGACTGCCCTCATAAGCCCGCATCCGATACAGCCCCCCCAGGGTGGCCCCTTCAAACTGAGGAGGGCGTTTGGTCACGGTTCCATCCGCATCCGTTTCCCAGGTAGGGACATATGCAGTCCAATAGGTGAGCGCGAGTACGCGTTGGGTTGCTTCCCGATTCGGGGAAAAGTTAAACAACTGCTGCCCTTCGGCAAACAAGGCCGTCCAGCCGCCTAAATCATCCTCATCGCTGAAATCCTGTTGTACGCCGTAACGCATATAACTGCCCTTGGAGGGGTTATTGGGATAATCCCGGTTATCCCACTTGAGAGCCAACTCCACGTTGAGCGTTTCCAAGGGAACATTGAGATCATCATTCTCTAGAGTCTGCTTGCGATAAGCCGGTTTCACGATGATGAAGGTCCGACCGCTTTCCAATGGGTTCCAGGAACTCCCTCCGGTAGCCCCTCGTTGGAGGATCCCGTCTTTCACCGTGTAGGTATTGATGAGCGGTTCTTTCCGTCCATGTCCTAAAGGAAGCAAATAGCGGAATTCCAAATCGATCCAGTTATCCCATTGGGTCGCTTCAATCAGGTTATCCGGATCCGAATCATTCGCTCCCGCCCGCTGCCCCTCAAAGCCTTCGTTATTCGAGCCTACATAGAGGTCCTGATTAAAATAGCGGGCCAACACGGCCACGGGATAGAAAAACAAACGAGGAAAGCTCTTCGACTGGAGCTGGGTTCCCCCCAAAGCCACATTGTAGGAACCACTGGTGCCGACCGTGACCGCTCCCAGGACAGCGGAGTCCCGCTGAGGTGTATGCGAGTAAATTCCTCCAACTCCCAGGCCCAGACCAAAGCTTTCGCTAAAGAAACCAAAAGGTAGCCAATTAAACTTCGGCTCTTTATCATTGGGCTCTCCTTCTTCCTGAGTAAGGCCTTGAGCCATCAGAGTCGCAGGAAGAAGAAACAGGCAGAACAGGAATCGCTTCATATCTGCCACGTAGCAGGACAGAGGCCGATGTCGAGGGTGGATCCCCAAAGAGGATGTCACTCTCCGGCTTAGGATTGCAAGGCGGAGCGGTTGATCACCGCAGAAGTCGGAGAGGGACCTCGGCGCCGCACCGTGGTCTGAGTCGGCCCGGGTTGTTCCGCAATGCGTTGCGTACTGTTCCGCAAAGAGCCGCTCCGCTGATTACGAGCCTGCTGTGCTCCCAGCAGAGCCTGTTCAATATCCTCAATCAACGACACATAATCTTCGTATCGCTGGTTCGGGGACTTCGCCATCATCTTCATCACCATATCCGAAGTGAATTTAGTGATTCGGCGATTTTGAATTTTTAAAGAGGGCGTTTCTTCCTCCAAGGTCGCGAGCACGGTTTTAGCAGGGTTGGCCTCTTCGAACGGGGCATGCCCGGACATGAGGTGGAACAGCACCGCTCCCAGACTATATTGATCGCTACGTGCGTCGCCACGCTCCTTGCGGGCCTTTTCGGGGGAAATGTAATATGGGTTATTCCAGAGCTCAGCCTCTTCGCCATTGGCCTGAAACACCCCCATACGGAAGCCGACCACTTTTGCACTGCCTTCGTCGTCGGTCAGGATATTACTCAGTTTCAGGTCACCATGCAATAATCCGGCTTTTTCGGCAGACCAGAGTCCATTGGCCACATCATGAGCAATTTCCAAAGCCCGGATCTCGGAATAGCGTTTCCCATTCTGAATGGGCTCCTCCAGACGTTTGCCCGTGAGCAGCTCCATCACATAGTAGGGACGTCCATCCAGGACTCCGCTGGAGTAAAACTTGCAGATATTTTCGTGGTTCAAGCGGGCCATGACTTTGGCTTCGTTCAAAGCGGCTTCCACGACCCCAGGTCCATTCATGCATTCCGGACGTATCACCTTCAACGCGACATCCCGGGCCAGCTGTTCATCCCGGGCCCGGTAAACGGTTCCGGTCGCACCATGCCCCAGCACGTGAAGCAACAGAAATTCCTCATAGCGTCCAGGTACCGTGAGGATACTGTTGCAGGCTGGGCATTCGATTTCGGAAAACGCTTCAAAATCGCCCACATCCAATTGTGCATCACAGGTGGGGCATTGCACGAAGTTGAGTGCTTCGATGCTGGGGTCCGTATTCGGATTGAACGTCATATCCATATGGCAAAAGTCCTTACTTAGAAATAAGTCCTATCTTTGCCAAGATGCAAGCCCCTAGTCGCATTTGCATGGCTAAACGTATCGGGGAGTTCCCCTTACAAAGAACAGTACGTCTCAAGCGTCCGCATCGTCACGCAGGGGACGACGTCGATTGAAGATCAAGACCAGGGGAGCCCCCTCTAATCCAAACGCTTTTCGCAAGCAGCGATCCAGGTATCGACGGTAGGCATCCGGTAGCAGACTGGGGCTGTTCACAAAGATTTTGATCCGGGCCGGACGAACCCCCACTTGCGTAGCGTAATACATCTTCAAACGGCGCTGTTTCACCATGGGAGGCGCCGTGGTGGCAAAGGCCTGCTGCAGCACGCGGTTCAACACCCCGGTGGGCAGATGCGTGGAAATCGCAGAGGAGACCTCCTCCATCGCCTGCACTAAGCGCTTCATGTTGTAGCCGGTTAATGCGGAGCCATAAAATACAGGGATATTTCCGAGATAAGGCAACTCACGCTGCAGCGCCTCGTTGTACTGTCGCTGGGTGGTGACATCCTCAGCCAAATCCCATTTATTCACCACCACCAAACAACCGGCTTCCGCTTCACGAATCATGGAGAGCAGCTTTTTATCCCGTAGCTTCGGTCCTTCCGAAGCATCCAGGACCAGCAGAACAATATCCGCACGTTTAATCGCCCCTTCCGTCCGCAGGTTGCTGTATTTGTCGACCGCTTCCTTCACCTTGCCCCATTTTCGCAACCCGGCGGTATCAATCAGCTGGTAATGACGGGCCCCCTCACCCTTGCCCACCTGAAAGGGGACTTCCACGGAATCCCGGGTGGTACCGGCCACTTCGGAAACAATGACCCGTTCCGCCTGGATGAGGCGGTTAATCAGGCTGGATTTTCCTGCATTGGGACGCCCCACCACGGCCACCCGCAGTGGATCCTCCACCGTAAGGTTTTCCACTTCCGGAAGTTCACGGACCAAATCATGCAGCAGTTCCCCCACCCCGCGGTTGTGCAGTGTACTCACCGGACGTACCGGGAAGGAGAACTGTTCAAATTCCACCGCCTGCCCATCCAGCTGCGCGTTGTCGGATTTATTGGCAATCAACCATACCTTCCGGCCGGATTGATGCAGCATCCGGGCAACCTCTTCGTCGAGGGGCAACATCCCGGACATGACATCCACCACAAAAAGCAGAATCTCCGCGTCTTCAATCGCAGCATCCACCTGCGTAAGCATCCCGGCTTCAATGCTATTTTTGACGCCGGCTTCGTCCATGACCCCGATCCCCCCGGTATCAATGAGCTCGAAGCGCTCATCGCCGACCTGCACTTCAGCGGAAACCCGGTCACGGGTTACCCCGGGCGCCTCGTGTACAATCGCCACACGCTTGCCCACCAACCGGTTGAACAGGGAGGATTTGCCCACATTCGGACGTCCCACAATCGCCACACAGCGCTTCGGAGCTTGTACTTCTTCGTCAATCATCCGGGCCACATAGCACAGTTTGTCATGAAAAACGAGACAGGGTGCTCTGGATCGGGAGCCTTCTCTCTGCGGAGGGGCTTATTGAGGGCGGATCAGCTCCAGCCTCAGCCTGAAAAACCCCAGTCCGGCATCCTGGCTAGAGGGCCCTGCCTCGAAGAAAATTCGATCGGTTTGCGCATCCAGTGACTGCCGGTCTGTCTGGATACGGTTCGGGGAAGCACTCCAATGAAGCAAATCCGAAGACCACTCCCCGATCACATGAATATCTGAACGGTCCGCTGGAAGATCAAAGAAGGCCCGGCCATCCGCGTGCTGTCCCAGCTGAATGGGCTGATCCACTAAGGGAAGTAGAGGCACTTCATCTGCAATATATTTTTCCAGATTGCTCACTCCGTCTCCTGCCAGGATGCTTTCAGGTTCCGCATCCGTCCCACTGACGCCGTGACCCATGATCCAGGCCTCATAGGGCGTGGTCCCGCTGCCGACAACATTCAGTGTGGCCGAACCCAGATCCCCCGCTGAGGTGGCATAATATACCCTACCAAAGTTTCCGGCCTGGAGCCCGGGAGAAAAGCTGGCCAGATGCTGAACACCCGTAAAACCGCCCCTGCTGGAATCTGCCCATTGAGCCTTTCCCCGAACAAAGCCCATCCACCAAGCGCCCCCGGGAGATAGTTGGGTCAGCGTAGCCGGAGTCTCCAGCACGACGGCCACCACATGATGACCTGCAGTATCGCAGCTCAAAGAACCCGTGGCAGCATCATAGCTAAAACTGACGCTCAACCCGGCGTCGGGAAAATCGCTGAGGCTGTCAAAACTGGGATGAGCGGCACTGCCGGAGTAATCGTCGTCATGCAACTGACCCGCTTTTCCGGCCCACAGCGCCAAATCCGCCGCATCGGTTTGACCATCATTATTAAAGTCCCCCTGAAACATCATCGTGCCGCTGTCGCCCAGATGCTGTAGGGCATACATAAAGTCGACGGCGTCTGTGCAGTAATCTAAATTGGCATCACTGCGATGCGTCACGCCCACATGGGCCCGACGCATGGCAATTTGCGCCTGCTCAATGGGTACATTTGGGTCGATCGCATACTGACTGCGGTGCAATTCTGGAAGCGGGTTCGTATGGCTTGGGGGCTTCAACGCTTCCCGAGGCATCGAAATCTGAATGGCATCATATTCCAGAAGCGGGGATTCTTTCCCGTTGAAATCTCCAAGACCATATTCCCGGCGGGCCTGATCCCCGAACACCTCCATATTAGTGTAGCTCCCCTCGGAACGGAAGACGGTCAATGAGGTTTCCCAGGTTCCGAGGCTGGCCGCAGTATCCACCCCACCATGCGCATTGCGAAAGTGAGTGTTATCATTGTTTTCCACACTGGGGGACAGGGACTGCAGGCCGTTTGTCGAAGAATAAAAGCGGGTCAATTCTGCAGAGTAATCATGCCCGAATTGAGCTTCCGGATTGAGCCGCAGCGCTGCAATTTCCGGTTTGGCGAACTGTTGACTGCTGTACGCAACGTCACTGAGGGTCTCCATACGGATAATCATCACCTCATCCGCTCCGGGTTTGATCAAGGGAATATGATCCAAGTAGGCCACCCCCCAGGTGAAGCGGTCGTGATAGACCTTATGCACCAAGGCCGTAGACCCATCCGCATTGACGGTCATAAACCCCACTTGCCCGGGACGGTTTTCCAAACGCCAGTTTGGATGGTCAAAGGCTCCATCGGTCCAGTCTTCATCAATACTGACCCCCGTGTCACTCCACGCAAAGCTGAAGCCACATACCAAGAGGATGATCTTACAAGATACCCATTTCATGCCGCCTCCCTGCCAAAGGAAGGCCGAGCCACAAGTTCCTTTTATTTTCGAGATCCCTTAGATCACAAAAACGTACAGAACTGTAGCATTCCCCTCATAGCTCCCGCAGGGCATCCGGAAGGGCTTGGGGGCGCAGGCCTTCCCCTTCCCGTCGACAACATACCGTTTTCAGGCTCCCCCGGGCAAAGAGCTGTTCGCCCGCCCCAAGTTCCCAAGTCCAGGTCAAACTACTTTTTCCGGGCTTGACGGCAAGCAAACGAAGCTCAAACTCTTGATGAAGTGGAATGGGAGCCAGGTATTCTACCTCAAAGGACACCCGGGGCCAAAGCAACGCATCCTCCGCCTGCAGATTCAAAGGAAAACCGGCTGCAGCCAGACAGGCATGCTCCGCTTCCTCCACCCAGCAGGCCACTCTGGAAAAATGCAGAATTCCTGCGGGGTCGCATTCGGCAAACTGAGCCTGCCGCGCATACACAAAGGGCATCATGCTTGCGCCTCCGCTTCCCGGGCAATGGAGAGAATCACATCAGCCATACCGGGATCCGTACCGGCCGCACCCGTGAAAATCAACTCCCGATCCCCGCGGCGCGCCCGTCCCTCGGCAAGCCCCAGATCCTCAGGAATGGTTTCAGTGACGTGCCAGCCGTCTGCAACAAACAGAGGCACGACCACAATGCGTTGACCGGAACAGCGCTCCCACACTTCCGTCACGAAAGGAGCCTGATCGATATACTGTGTTTTGATTTCCTCCCCGGGAAAGCGTCGGCGCAGGCGCTCGGCCTGAAGATACACATTCGTTCCGGATTCCGGATTTCGGGGAGTGCCATGCCCCAGAACCACCAAAGAGTCCCCCGAGTGCCAACCAGCCTCCTGGGCCCGTTGCAAAATGAGGTCTGCAAAGCGGGGATGTGATCCAACAGCCCGGGTGTATCGAACGTTGCGTCCTTTGAGCGTGGACTCGGGTAAACTGAGTTGCATTTGCTCCGGAATCACCTGCCGGGTATAGTAGCCATCGGCAATAAACACGGGAACCACCGTTACTTCTTCAATGTGATCCTCGAGTTTATCCAACGTAACCGACACATGCGGCTCCTCTTTCCAGAGACCACAGCGCACTTGAGCATAAGACCCCCGCCGCCGAATTTCCTGCACAGCGGCGCAAATCGGCAAACGGGTTCCGGGATTTCGGGCTGAGCCATGGCCCACCAGTACCAATGCTCGGGAAGATGTGGTCTCTGTCATGGCCACATCCTACCCGCAGAGGGCCACTTGGCAAGCGACTCGAGTTTACGGGGATCAGCTCGTTCCAGTCTTGCCAACGCCTTCCACCTCTCTATAGGGTTGCATTCGGAGTTATAGTTTAACCCTCTACAGGACAGCGCATGAAACCTTCCTTTTTTGTACCCTGCACACTGCTTGCCGCAGTTATGATGGCCCAACCTTCTTATGCCTTTCTAGACAAGGTTGTTGGCACTGGCGGAACCAAAACCGAAGACACCAGCAAAAAAAGCACCGAGGAATACAAAGGTGTGAAACATGCCATTGGTGTTCGTGACTTTGAAAATCAAGCCGGCTGGAGTGGTCAGGTGAACCTGGGAGAAAGCCTGGGCGTCATGCTGGAAAGCGCGTTGTATGATACAGGCCGTTTTGTGGTCGTGACCCGCGACAAACTCGAAGGCGTCATTGAGGAACAGAACCTCGCCGCCAGTGGTCGCGCGTCCAAAGGGGCTGATGTCGCGCAGACCGGCAAACTCCGCAGCGCAAAATTCATTGCCACCGGCGCCATCACCACGGTGGAGGGAAACACCTCCGGCAATGATGGGGGTGTTCGGGTTGGCGGATTCCGCGTAGGAGGCGGCAACAACAAGGCAACCATCACCGCCGTCATCACCCTCATCGATACCACCACGGGCGAGATTGTCGCCAAGGAACGGGTCACCGGAAAAGCCGGTGGACGCAGCATTAACCTGGGCTACGCCGGATCCGGTTTTGGCGGCGACCTGGGCGGTTTCGCCAAAGAACCCATCGGCGAAGCCGCGCAGGATGTGGTGTCTCAGGCGGTCGACCTCATGGTCAAAAGCATGAAGAATGAAAAACTCGACGGATCCGTGGTCATGGTCTCCGGCGAAAAAGTCATTATCAATCGCGGCACCCAGTACGGCATCGAACCCGGACATAGCTTCCTCGTACGCACCAAAGGAGAAGTACTCACGGACCCCGACACGGGCGAAGTCCTCGACCGCATGGAAGGGGAAGTCATCTGCACACTGACTGTGGATTCTGTTAAAGAAAAGATCGCCTACTGCAAAGTCGTCGAAGGGGATCTGCCCGACCGTGGTGCCACGGTTATCATGAAGTAATCCGTTGACGCTCGAAGAACTCACGGAATGTGATCTGCGCCTCCGCGGGCCTGCGCCTGCGGAGGCGTTGTACTGCCCTGATGCAGCCCCGCTATCCGATCAGGAGCTTCTCTCGCAATGGAATCAACGGGAACGCGAACAGGATGCACGCCCTTGGGAACTGGCCAAAGCAGCGATGCAGTCGGCAAGCTACCTTCGTTTGGCTCTGTTCGTATTTTCCTTCATTTCGGGGATCAGCCTCACCCGTCTGCTCTTAAAGTACGAAGGCCTGCGGCTGATCAATATCAGTAGCTTTTTAGGTCTGGTCATTGGAGGCCAGGTCCTGGGCTGGATTCTGTTGTTCCTGCTGCAACTGCTGCCCAATGCGGCCCTGCCTCAGCCCTGGCTGCGGCTTCTGCCCCGCTTTGTGCGGGAAGGCCCCAGCCTGCTCTCCCTGCCCACATGGAGGGCACGGCTGACCCGCGATCTGCAACTGGGCGGCGTGCTGTTCAATCTGGGAGTGTTGCTCTCCTTTTTTGCTCTCGTCGCAACACGGGACCTGGCCTTTGGTTGGGAAAGCACCCTGATCACAGACTCCGCCAAGGTGCATCAACTGGTTTCCCTACTCTCAGCTCCTTGGGGGGGCGCCCTGAGTCCTTCCCTCGAAGAGATTGCCGCTACTCGTATTATCCTCCTCCAGGGAACCGCACAGCAGGATGCCAGCGCAGCAGCATCCTGGTGGCCTTTTCTCATGATCTGCGTCGCGGTGTATGGACTCCTTCCCCGGACACTGCTGGGCATATGGGCCACGCTGAACTTTCGTAAGAAACAGGAGACCCCCAGCTTCGCCTCTCCTCAGGTACGACAGCTCCTCTACCGCTTACGCCAGCCGCCCTTAAAATTAAAAGAGAACGCTGAGGATTCCGCGGATCTTCCGAAGCTCGGAAAACGGAGCCTGCCAGCCTTCCGACCTTCGGAACCCTTGCGGGCTGACTTCCGGGAAGAACAACTCCCCCTCCCGGATCAACAGGCACTGCTTCGGTACCTGCAACAGCATCATGATTTACATTTTTCCCCCGAAGCCCGTGGACGTTTCCGGGTGATCGAATGTTGGCAGCCTCCCTTGTTGGAAGATCTGCGGGAACTGAGGGAATTGCGGGCTGAACTCGGGAACGAAGCTGAGTTTTTACTCCTCGCAGTGGGAGCCCCTCATGAGGAGGAACGGAAATTTTTCGAAGCTCCCGATCCGCGGGATGTGCAGATCTGGGAAGATCGTCTTGCTGACCTCAACGATGCCCGTTTGGGTGTTCTTGCCTGGGTGGAACCATCATGAAGGATGCCATCTTTGCCGTGTTGGGAAACCCCAATGAAGGAAAGTCCTCCGTGGTTTCCACATTAACCGAGGATGAACGCATCCGCATCAGTGATCGCCCCGGAGAAACCCGCATCAGCCGCCCCTACACCTTGCAGGCCAGTAGCGGGGAACGTTTACAGATCCTCGACACACCCGGCTTTCAAAATCCCAGAGCGACCCTGGAATGGTTTCAAAGCTACAGCGGTCCGGAACAGGAGTTAATTCCCGCGTTCCTCAAAGCACATGAAACTCGTCCTGAATTTGAACAGGACTGCGAGCTACTTCGCCCGCTGATGCAGCGTAGCGGCATTCTCTATGTCGCGGACCCCAGTCGTCCTTTGCGGGAATTGGACAAAACCGAAATGGAAGTACTGCGGCTCACCGGGCTCCCCCGCATGGCACTGTTAAATCGAAAACGACAGCGCAGCCGCTTTGAAGCCGATTGGAAGGCCGCTCTCGACCGTCGTTTCAATCTGGTTCGTGATTTCCAGGCACACTCCGCTGGCTTCGAACAGCGCATGAACTTATTGGAGGCCCTCGGAATTTTAATTCCGGATACAGCGGAGCTGTTAACCCAGCTGCGCAGGGAATTACAGGAAGACTGGGAACAGCGGCAGCAACAAGCCTGCTTGCGTATAGAAGAGTTGCTTCAGGAATGTAGTACCCTGATCAGTAAAGTAGCACTGGACCGCGAGCGTCCCGCTGCGGAGCAGGAAGCCCAACTCGGAGAAGAACACCGCAACCGTCTCAGACATCTGGAAGAGCAGGCCCGCAAAGACTGGCGGGATCTGTATCATCATCACACACTTCCTGCATTAAGTGGACAGGAGGAGTTGGCGCTGGAAGACTTATTCTCCACCCGGGTCTGGCGCATGCTGGGTCTCAGCCGCATTCAATTGACGGCCTTCGCGACGGGTACCGCCGCCGCCGCAGGAGCGGGTCTTGATTTGGCTACGGGCGGCATCAGCTTTGGAGTTTTCACCGCGGCTGCGGCAATCAGCGCCGGCCTGGCCACCTGGACTGCCGCACCAGGTATTGGCGAGCGCCGCCTGCCTCTGCCCGGCTTCCGAAAACGTAAACTGGCCAAAGAAGAATTGCATATGGGCCCCCTGCAGGAGCCTCAACTGCTCTACATTCTCTGTGACCGGGCCATGGCCTACCTACATCGCCTTCAAAACTGGGCACACGCCCGACGGGATTACGAACAATTTTTGTCTGATCTGAATCCGGGTCAGCGTAGCAGTCGACACTGGTCGGAACGCGAGCGAAAAGTCGTGCTTCGCTGGTGGAAACAGCAACTACGACCCGGCAGAAGCGATCCGGCGCAACTGTCTCGGGAGCTACAAACCCTTCTCCTTCACAAACTGAAGCTGGACCTTCCTGAAGAGGACGCATCATGAACTTCACCACGATCATCACCGCCTTATCCTTGTTGTGCCTCTCCTCTGTAAACGCACAACTTCCATCAGAATGCCTGCTGATTATCAATGAAAGTTCAGAGCGTGCAAAAGCGCTTGGCGAACGATACGCAGAACTCCGCAACTTTCCGGAGCAACGCATCCTGCGCCTACAGCCTCCCGAACAGATTTACACAACGGAAGACGGCACTCCCCGCTGGAATATCGCCGCGATGGAATTAGCACCGCAGTTACTGGAACCCGTGCAGGCGAAGCTCCTGGAGTTGCTGGACCCCTCCCCCACCGCATTCATACTCAGCCCCGATTGGCCCACACATGTTGTGGTGCCGGGTCACCCTCCCATGTCGGTCACAGCCTGGCTGGGATGTTTAGGAGAAGCGCCTGAAGCCGCCAAAATAAAATCCGGCCAGGAGCGCTCCCCTTGGTTCACCCACCCGGAAGAACAGGCCAAGGGCCGTCGCCTGCAACGATATCCTGCCGCTCATTTATCTGGGGAAGGTTTTCATCCGGCAATGATTCTGGGCGTGTATTACCAGCCTCTGCAGGAAGAGCAGCTCAACAAAGCCATACAGCGCAGCGTAAAAGCGGATTTCAGCCGTCCCAATGGATCGGTGGCCATCATCACCAACAAGGATGTTCGCACCCGGGCCCGCTTAAAACAGTTCCTCCCCGCAGCGGAAGCACTGGAAGCGAAAGGACAGGATGTCGTGATCGCGCCCCGTTCCGAAGCCCTTCCCCGGAAATTGATCGGAGTCATGACCGGAGCTGCCTCGGTTCCCATCGAGCGTTATCAAGGCAAACTTCAGCCCGGAAGCTTTGCCGAACATCTGACGAGTTTTGCCGCCACCTTTCATATCGATTCCCAAACCAAGATGACCGGATGGATCGAAGCGGGTGCCGCCGGAACCATGGGAACGGTAAATGAGCCCTTTGCCATTTGGAGCAAGTTTCCACATACAGCCCTGTTTGAACGCTACCTCGACGGCAACACCTTACTGGAGGCAATCCACCAGAGTGTGATGAGTCCCTATCAATCCTTAGCGATGGGCGATCCCTTATGCCGCCCCTGGGGTGAAAAACTCAAAGGGCTGAAGTTGAGTTCTCGCCGTGAGCAGGATCTGCTTATTGTGGAAGCCAAAGGCGCCCCGGTTGGCGGAGGGGTGGATCTGCATTTATTCTATAATGGACTCCGGGTTCCCCGCGAAGGACCGCTTTGGCACCTCGATTTATCGGAACTGAGCGAAGGCACAGAAATTCGGCTTCAACTTCATGCACGGAAACTTTGGGCTCCTCCCCGAATTGGGTATGCGGAAACACGTTTGACCTGGTGAAGCGGCGCCCAACTCCTCCGGCAGCGGGACGCAGCCGCTCCAACTACACAACAACAGAACAAAAGGAAATAGCATCTAACACTCCGGGTTCTTTCCTACTGAAAGCCCCGGAGAGACAGGTTTTCCGAAAAAAGTCCAACTTATGAGGAGCTGCGATCCGAGATCTGGATTTCTTCCCCTAAATGCGGATGCAGTTTCTGATATATTTTGGGGTAACGCTGCAAAAAGCGA
Source organism: Verrucomicrobia bacterium UBA6056 (assembly GCA_002429005.1). Taxonomy (GTDB): domain Bacteria; phylum Verrucomicrobiota; class Kiritimatiellia; order SS1-B-03-39; family UBA6053; genus UBA6056. The sequence goes on along the minus strand of DIYK01000037.1, from coordinate 9,914 downwards.
CAGATCGCAGTACGGGTGCGATTTGAGTTTTGGGCCATGAGAATCAATCCACCTGCGATGAATGGAAGTCCCAGGGGAATCGGAAGTGGAAAAACAGGGATGCCGATCAGAACAAGCAACAGTCCCAGAATCCACTTCAACCTGGCCATGTTCAGGCTTGCTGTAGCGTCGCCAGGAACGATACGGCATCCGGATGCCCCGGTTGCCAGACCAGATCTAAAATTCGGTTTTCCAGCCGTTTTTCGTCGGCGGCGAAGCTGGTCAAATAGCGTCCGTCTTTGGCGAAGGCATGCGCTTTCCCCTCTGCACCGAGCAGGACCCAGTTACTGCGTTCACGGTCCCAGAGCACATCGCCATCGGTGGCCACACGGACATCGTCCTGCCAGCGAGGATCCTGACGCGTCGACGCTTCTCGCCGCCCCCCCTCTTTGCGAGGTGCAGGTTTCCGTTTGGAACGGGGTTGTTCGATCTCCCGCATCAGCTGCTGCAGAATGCGTGGAACCCGTTTCATCTCTTTCTGAAAATGTTGCGCTTCACGCTGAGCCTGGGCGGCCCGGGCCTTTTCTTCCAGAGTAGCCAGTGCGTTACGGGCTCGATCCAATGCACGACTGAGATCCCGGAATGCGGGCTCCTGCAGCAGGTCGCTGAACTCTTGCGCTTGCAAGCCGCCCGCCAACACATTCAGTCGAAGGGCAAAGCGCCCCTGAGCATCCAGCGTCTCAACAATCTGTATCGTGAGCGCCAACTTGGCTTCACCGGCCACCTTGGCAAAGGCATCGGGCAATTTCCAGGTGCCGGCAATCAGCTGCCCCAGCAGACTGAAGGATTTATTGGCTTTGCCTGCAGAGGAAAGTTGTTCGCTCCGCAGATCTTTCCCGCGTTCCTGATGCACAAGCGGAGCTGTGGGTTTGTCACGACTGAGCAGCCCCACGCGTTCATCCTGAAGATCCAGGAAGCGTTGTGAAATGGAGCTCCACTTTGGACGACCCAGATTATCAAATCCGGCAAACACGGAGTCCGCTTCCGGAGGACGGCAGCCGGGTGCCTCTGCGGAAGCGGCTGAGAAATCATACACGGCCCCTTCCACAAAGGCATTGCGGGGAGAAAAATGCTGAGCAAACTGCTCTTCAATTTGAGAGCGGAGCCCGGGAGTGAAACGAAGTTCTCCGGGTTCCCCAGCAACCAATTCAAAGTTCAGGGAGAGCTGGAAGCGCTCGCCTTGCTCCATCACCTGAGGAAAGGCCACGGCCAAACTATCGCGGATCAAGCCACGGAGGGCATCGGCAGCGGCCTGCTCCCGGCGTTCAAAACGGGAACGGGTAGGTTTTTTGGCTTCCGCAGCGGGAGGGGCCTCTGTTTCCGCAGACGCATCCGCTGAAGGAGAGCTTTCCGTCGCAGCGGAGGGCGTCTCTTCTGTGGGAGTGCTTGGCTCGACAGCCCCTTCCGGAGATGCCTCTGCGGCAGGGAGAACCTGTTCGGCTTCTCCGGCAGGGAGAGCTTCTGTCGCAGGGGGCAGAGTTGAGGTGGGCGTTTCCTGAACTGCGGGGGGCTCTTCAGGCGGGAGGGGGGTGGATTGGTCTTCGTTCACTTCCAGATCTCTTCAAACAGCGCCTTCATGGCGTTCCAGGAATCCGTGGCTGCTTTTTCAGAATACGCCAACGGGAGGTTGAATTTTTGTCCTACTTCATCGGCAGCAGGGTTGGTAAAACTATGGAGGGCTCCCTCCAAATTGAGAAACTCATAGCGGACATCCGCAGCATCCATTTCTTCTTTGAAGGCCTTGATCTGTTCTGCCGTCACCAGGGGATCATTCGCTCCATTAGCAACCAGAACCCGGGCCTTCACCTTTCCTTTTTCTGCAGGGGTCACCGGACCCAAGGAGCCATGAAAAGACACCACAGCATCTACATCCACCCCGCGACGGGCCATGTTGAGTACGATACCACCACCAAAACAATAGCCAATGGCTGCAATCTTCTCTGCATCAACCGGCTCTTGGGCCTTTAATTCTGCCAAGGCGGCTTCGAAGCGTTTCTGAGCCAGATCAAATTGTTGAAAGACCGCAGAAGCAAAGGCTCCCGCATCCTTGGGGTGATCCGCCGTTTTGCCTTCCCCATACATGTCGACAGCGAAGGCCACATAACCCAGCTCGGCCAGGGCGCGGGCCTGCTCACGGGCAAAGGCATTATGCCCCCACCATTCATGTACCACCAAAACGCCCGGTAAATCCTCGCCCCCTTTGGGGTACACAAGGAATCCCTGATGATCGATGTCATCCACTTGATAGGTGATCTCCTGTTCGATCAGTTCGGCGTAAAGTAAGTGATTGAGGCTGAAGAGAAAAAGAAAAAAGAATTTCATAGGAAGTCCAAGATGATCGGGTACAGGGGTATCATGACAAATCAACCGTATTCCGCCCTGCTTTTCGATCTGGACGGCACCTTGGTGGACAGTCTGCCGGATATTGCGGCCTCGATGAACGAGGTTTTGAAAACGCGGGGCTTACCCACACATCCGGAGTCGGCCTATCGGATCTTTGTTGGGGATGGTATGCTGAAACTGGCGGAGCGGGTGCTTCCCGAAGCTCGTTCCCCTGAGCACAGCGCCAATGACCTGGTTGGGGATATGAAAGAGGTCTACGCCCGTCGTTGGCGGGATTCCTGTAAAGCCTACCCGGGGATTGACGAATTGTTACTCCGCTTGGAATCTGAGGGATATCTCTTGGGGATCCTGAGTAACAAACCGGAAGCCTTCACCGTGGAAATGGTTCAGTTTCTGTTTGGGGAACGTAACTGGTCACAGATCCGGGGAGCCCGGGAAGGCGTTCCCGTCAAACCGGACCCGACTTCCGCACTGGACATCGCCAAAACATGGCAACTCGAAGCTTCCAGGATTTTGTACGTGGGCGATACCTCCACGGATATGCTCACCGCTAAACATGCGGGCTTCGATTCGGTAGGGGTTACCTGGGGATTCCGGGACAGGGCAGAACTGGAAGCCTACGGGGCGACCTATCTGGCGGATCGCGCCGAAGACATCCTGCACATTGCAGGCTCCGGGGCCAGCGCCTCAGATTAAGACCCTTCCCTCAATTGTCAGAGTCTGGACGCCATTTCATGTCCAACTCTTTCATGTATTCTTCCATGCAGGCGGGACAAAGGCCATGGGAAAACTCGGCCTCACTGTTTTCTGAGACGTATTTCTCCACTTTCTGCCAATAGCCTTTGTCATCGCGTACGTTTTTACATTTCGCACATATCGGTACGATCCCCTTCAAGGTTTTAATCTTGTTCATCGCCACTTTGAGATCGAGCACCAGCTCTTCTTTCTCGCGAAGAAGCCGTTTGCGTTCAATCGCATAGCGGATGCAGCGCTGCAATCCCTTCGGGGTGATATGCCCTTTGACTAAATAATCCTGAGCCCCCTCCTGAATAGCCTGCAAGCCCTTGCGGGGATCATTATCTCCCGTGACCACCAAGAGGGTTGCCGCCGGATACTCCTTGACCACTTTCCGGACCCCGTCCAGACCTTGAGTATCGGGTAAGCCCAAATCCAACAAAACCACGTCAGGAAACAATTCATTGAGCGCCTCCAAGGCGGAGGCCAGGTCTCCCACTTCAAAATAATGATCCAGGGAAATCCGCCCTTTGACCATCAGGGCCCGCATCAAATGACGGTCACCCGGATTATCTTCAACCAGTAAAATCCGGTAGGTGGAATTATAGAATTCATCTGAAGGTTCCATAGGTAAATCAATGTGCCCCCTCTCTGCTCAGAGGTAAAGGAAAAAGCCGCGCTCCCCCAGAGGAGCCGTCGGACATCACAGATAACGCTGAGCCACCGGCAGTAAGGTCCGGAAGAGCTGATCAGCTCCTAAATCGTTCGGATGATTCGAATCGGTGCTGCCCTCCAGCCCATAATAATCATCCATGGGAATGGGATGCAGTTGTGTTTGACCGGCAGCACGTCGTTCCATGATCACTTCAGCGAGGGCGCGGTTTTTCGCACAGACGGACTCCCCACGAACGGGTTGAAAGGCATGATCCCCAAACAAGCGTTCTTCCGGAATGAGGATGGGAATCTCCGGATGCGCTTCGCCCAGAATACGCAGAAATTCCGGCATCCGTTCCCGGATCCCCGCGGGATCATTGTTCGGCAATGGATCCACCAACAGAAGGCGGGCGGGTTGCTTCGCGAGCAACTCTGCCATGGCGACTTCGCATTTCGCGGATCCACAGAAGCCCAGATTGATCAGCTCTACATCCAAGGCGCGGCCCAAACGTTGCGCATGCCCAATACCAGGTCGGGTCACTCCTGCACCATGCACAATCGATGTTCCATAATAGACTACGGGAGGCTGCACCGCTTTGGCCGCAGGCAAGAGCGGTGCGTCCGAGCCAATTTCCAGTTTCAACACCCGGGCCATCAAGGGTAGATAGACCCGGTACTCACGCTCCACACCGTCGAGGCGGGTCTTGTTCATGGCAGCCTGGGCCTGAAGCTCACCAGCAGGATCCCGCGCGCCGGCCCAGCGCCAGACCCCAGCATGGTCCCGACCATAGAGATCCACTCCATGTTGGCCGCACAAACTCATATAGGGATCCTGACCGTGGCGTCCCTGTTCGTCCAACTGCCAACGAACTTCCAGACTCTGAGCAGCCGTACGGAATTCCACATAAACGCCGGCACTCTGCATTCCAAGCCAATGGGTGCCATCCGGTATGTGGCCTTTGATCGAGGTAGGCAGGCGGTCAAAAGGATGTTCCCGTTCGGCGTCTTTCCAGGCAATGCCACGGATATCCAAGTCGAGGGCGTCGGTCCAGGTCAGTTCAGGTGTACTCATACGTCTTGTTCAGGGGTAACGGGACCTTTCAAATGCGGTCCTTCACGTGGGCTCATGGCTTCATAGACATTGGACCAACCTCCTTCAGGAAGCGGCACATGCCCATGACGCAAGGGATCATCGGTTTCTTCCATCCACTGATCCAGCTTTGCAGAGAATTCTTTAAGCAGCTCAGCATGTGGCGTCGAAGCGGCTAAATTGTTTCGTTCCGCAGGATCCAAGCTCAGGTCGTACAACTCTTCCTGCATCAAGGGAATCTCATGCAGTCCGGCTTCCACCATGTAGGCTTTGGTTGAGGTCTGATCGATATTGGCCATGGGGGCAGCCGGTCGCTGGAGATAATTGCGGATATAATTCCAACGCTGACTGCGCAGGCCCCGTTTGGGTTCATAGCCTGCATGATAGGTGACTTCGGCGGCATGCGTCTCGCGCACTTCGTCTTGCCCGCCTTCCAGTAAGCCTTTCAAACTGAATCCTCTCAATCCCTGTGGCGCTTCTGCCCCAAGCAACTCACAAAGCGTCGGAACCAAATCCAAGTGCGATACGAGCGCATCCGAACATCGATCACGACCCGGCTCACGGGGATCACGGATCATCAGACTGATTCCGGTGCCATGAGCTGTGAGATTACACTTCATAAATGGAAAGGGCACCCCATGATCGGTGGTCAGCACCACAATGGTATTCTCGGCCAGACCCGAGGCTTCCAGAGCATCCAGAATCATGCCGACACAGCTATCCGTGTTCTCCACAGATGCCGCATAGCCCGCCCAGTCCTCCCGGGTCTGCTCGGAATCGGGTAAAGGGGACGGCAATTGTAACTGAGCCCGGGGAAAACGTTCAGCTGGAGCTTCTTTAAAGGGCTCATGCGGCCAAAAGAATCCGCACCATAAATAAAAGGGCTCAGGTGCTTCTTGCTCTTCCCCACGTTTCCGCAACCAATCCACACAGGAAAGTGCTGAACTCATGTCACGGGAGGCAAAGCCCCAGCCATTTTCCAGTTTCTCATCGTAAGGACAGCCACATCGATCATCGAATTCATGTTGCACCCCGCAATAGGCGGAGTGCCATCCCTGCTCAGAGAGAATGGAAGCCAGATGTTCCTTGCGGTCGCGAAGCACCCAGCCACGATGCAATAAGCCCATCATGCCCACTTCGTGAGCATGTTTTCCGGTCAACATCGCGGCCCGACTGGGCGAGCAGGTCGGAGCGGCACAGTGCGCATTTCGGAAGAGGACACTTTCCCGGGCCAGATCTTGCATATGCGGCGTGCGAAGCCCAAAACCATAGGCCGAATTGTAGCGGCCCATATCGTGGCAATGAAGAATCAGGAGGTTCGGAGTATTCATAGAGCTGTTATGAAGCGTAGTACGCAATACTTCAACCTTTCAGCCTCAAAAGATGCGTCTGAGCGGGCTGAAGGTTTAGGATGTGCCCAACAGGGACAGAGATTCAATGGACACAAACTCATCCCCCGGCCCCAACAGGGTCATGTGCTGATCTCCGCGATCCAGCCAGACGCCCGGTTGCCCGGGGGCGCAGTTACTGAACTCCAGTGCCCAGACCGGCCACTGGGTTTCCGGTGCGGCATCATTGGGCCACCCAGACCACAAATGAATGTCTTTGGCGTTAGGGTCGGTGCTCTCGTCCCGATATTCCAGGGCCAGTCCCAATTCATCCCAGCCGAAGCGCACCGCAGCACGCTCACCTGGAGCCAACGGATATGAGTGGTCCAGGTTGGGCTGCAGAGCTCGCCGCTCACGGTAATCCACCTCCTCTGGCACCGGGATTACGTGATTCACCGGGTTGGGAAAATGCATTCCATCCTGTAGGGGGTAGCTGTGCTGCCCTTGCGGCACTTCTACCCAGGGGGCCTGCTGACTCCCCTCAGGACGACGAAGGAAAAAGGGGTGGCTCAATTCGCTAAACGGCACGCTGGGGCCATGTATATGACGGGTGCGTCGCAACCAGATAAGTTGCGACCCTTTCAGCACATAGAGCAGTTCGAGGCTCAACTCTGCCGGATAGCCACTCGCTTGCATCAGGGAAGCCGTGCTCGTCTGTAAAGCCAAGGCCTCCCCATCCCGCCATCCCGTGGGCAGAAGCTGAAGGAGTTCCTGTGAAGGGATTTCTTCGAAGGACAAGAGGTTAGCCAAACCATGGGCCGCATACTCCCCATCCGGATGGGTAATTGCTTGTTTCTCACCAGAGGGCAACTGCAGAGAGGCCTCTTCCAGACGCCCGGCCCAGGGCCAGGCATGCAGGAATCCGTGAGAATAGAGCCCGGGAAGCTCCTCTGGAAATGGGAAAAGGCGCTCCGATTCGTTCCAGCCCCCTGCCCCACAGGAACCTTGTGCAATATCGAGCCAGTTCCCTTCATTCCGGCATTGGATGCGGGCAAGCGCAGCACCCAAAGCGGGAACCACGGTGATGCGGAAATGTTCTGAAGCGAGAGTGTGGGCGTGATGATTCGGGTGGGGTTCTGGCCAGCTCATCCATCATTCCTCAAGGCAAAAGCCAATTCCTGCAGGCTTTCCATAATACGGGCATCCACCACATGGACGCCTTCGGGCACCTGAATATGCTTATAGGCCAGATTCAAAATCGCGCGAATTCCGACCGCAACCAAAGCATCTGCCACTTCCTGGGCAGCATGACTGGGCACGGCAATAAGGCCAATATCGATTTTTTTGTCTCTGGCGACTTCGCCCATGGAATCAATGGACATCACATCAACCGTTCCAAATTTCCGGCCAACGACCGAAGGATCTTTATCGAACAGGCAGCAGATTTCGAAGCCCCGCTGAGGAAACGCACCATGCATAGCCAGAGAACGTCCCAAATGCCCGGCACCCACAATCACCACACGATGGCGAATATCCGCGCCCAACACCAAACGGAGTTCAGCCTCCAGTTGGGAGGTTTCGTAGCCCTTCTTCGAAATGCCACGCAAATCAATATGAGACAGATCCTGACGGACGGTTGAGGGGGTTAGGCCCAAGGCATCAGCGATATCCTGAGAAGAGGCCCATGCGACGCCATCCTCCCGAAGTTCCTGGATATGTACCAAATACTTGGGGAGACGATGGATAACAGGCTGTGGAATCGAAGAAGCTTCCATGCTTGAACCTGTTACGCCCTGCAGCCCTCAGCGTCAATCGTCAAAAAGATAACGGTAGATCTCATTCAGATTCTTCTTTGGGCAAGCTGCGGATTTTCCGTTTCACCTCCGCCTCAGACGCTGCAAAATTCAACAAGAGACCCACGTTTTCTCAACAAAATCCACCACCCTCCCCACCCAAGCGCAGCCCAGCATCCAGAAGATCCTGTGATCCGCTCCACCCCCAGTCCATCCGGAGCTCTTCCTTAAGATGACCATCGATACAGAATTAGGCTTGATGACAGAACAGCTCTCTGTTTTTCTTATGCAAGCAACCTTACCTTCTGGAGACTACATGAAAATATGTTGTATTGGCGCCGGCTACGTTGGAGGTCCCACCATGGCGATGATTGCCCACAAATGCTCTGACATTCAGGTGCACGTGGTCGACATCAACCAGACACGCATTGATGCCTGGAATTCGGATCACCTGCCTGTGTACGAGCCCGGTCTCCAAGAGATCGTGGAGCAAAATCGAGGCAAAAACCTTCACTTCACAACAGAAGTGGACGAACAGATCCGCACTTCGGACATGATCTTCATCTCCGTGAACACCCCGACCAAGCAGTACGGGGTAGGCAAGGGCCGGGCTGCGGACCTGAAATTTGTGGAGCTCTGCGCCCGTCGGATCGCGGAAGTGGCTGAAGGCCATAAGGTGATTGTAGAAAAATCCACCCTGCCCGTTCGAACAGCAGAAACGGTAAAACGCATTCTCGCCAATGCCTCACACGAAGCCACCTTTGATGTATTATCCAACCCGGAGTTCCTTGCAGAAGGAACCGCCATGGAGGATTTAGACAGCCCGGACCGTGTGCTGATCGGCGGCGAATCCGACAAAGCCATCCAGATGCTGGTGGATGTATATGCCCACTGGGTTCCCAAGGAACGCATTCTAACCACCAACCTGTGGTCTTCGGAGTTGTCCAAACTGGCAGCGAACGCCGTTCTGGCTCAGCGGATCAGCTCCATTAACGCAATTTCCGCCCTCTGTGAAGCCACCCAGGCAGACGTGGATGAAGTGGCGCACGCCATTGGTCAGGACAGCCGCATTGGGCCGAAGTTCCTCAAAGCCTCCGTGGGTTTCGGGGGCTCCTGCTTCCAAAAAGACATTCTCAATATGGTCTACCTCTGTGAATTCTACGGACTCAAAGAGGTCGCAGAATACTGGGAACAGGTCATTCTCATGAACGACCACCAGAAGCAGCGTTTTGCCCGCAACATGGTCCGGACCATGTTCAACACCGTGTCCGGCAAACGCATCGCCATCCTCGGTTTTGCCTTCAAGAAAGACACCAACGACACCCGCGAATCCGCAGCCATCTACGTCTGCCGCGATCTACTCACCGAACAGGCCAACCTGGCCATCTACGATCCCAAAGTGCCCGAGTCCCAGATTCGGGCCGATCTGGAATACGTATTCAAACAGGAAAACGGCGAGTTGGCCGAACGCGACCGCAAGCTCATCGAAGAGAACGTCATCATCTGCAACAGCGCCCTCGAAGCAGCGGATCAGGCTCACGGCGTAGGAATCATGACCGAATGGGACGAGTTCAAGGACATCAGCCCCGCAGAGCTTTACGAAAAAGTGTTTAAACCCGCCTTCCTTTTCGACGGCCGAAACATCATGGACCACAAAGCCTACATCGAACAAGGCTTCGAGGTGTATGCCATTGGTAAAGGCTTACTTAACAGCTAAGACGGCTTCATCTCAGCCGCTCATGCCCAGGCGATCCGCCTGGGTCTTTTTTTTGGATCTGCAGACAAGATGAAAAGGATCTACTGGATCCCCACTAAATCATTCTGTCCAAAAATCATTCTGTCCTTTTCGCAGTCCTACCATCATTCTGTCCCAAAATCATTCTGTCCCTTTCGCAGTCCAACCATCATCCTGTCCCAAAATCATTCTGTCCT
>DIYK01000090.1:150260-150781 GCA_002429005.1 Verrucomicrobia bacterium UBA6056 | reverse complement strand
CCCTTCCTCCCCGCCTTCGCCGAGGCTTCGGCGTGGCGGGCTGACTTCTAAATCCGAACCGCAATTCCTCGTTCGTTGAGGTACTGTTTGACTTCTTCGATTTTATAGGTGCCGAAGTGGAAGAGACTGGCTGCGAGGACGGCATCTGCTTTTCCAATAAGGAAGGCTTCGGCGAAATGCTCCAGGCTGCCTGCTCCTCCGGATGCAATGACCGGAACGGAAACCGATTCAGCCACCGCAGCGGTGAGTTCCAAATCATAGCCGTTCTGCGTGCCATCGGCGTCCATACTGGTCAGCAGAATTTCTCCGGCTCCCCGCTCCACAACTTCTTTCGCCCAGGCTACGGCATCCCGCTCAGTGGGGTTGCGGCCGCCGTGGGTATAAACCGTCCAGCCGCCCTGTTGGTTGCGTCGTGCGTCGATGGCCACGACAATGCACTGGCACCCGTAGAAGGCGCTGGACTCATCGATGATTCCGGGGTTCTGGAGCGCGGCGGTGTTGATGCTGACCTTGTCCGCGCC
>DIYK01000090.1:109627-150204 GCA_002429005.1 Verrucomicrobia bacterium UBA6056 | reverse complement strand
TTGATGCTGACCTTGTCCGCGCCGGCATTGAGCATGTTCCGAACATCTGCAGCCGTGCGGATTCCTCCGCCTACGGTCATGGGCATGAATACATGTCTGCCTACTTCTTGAACCAAATCTTTTACCGTATCTCTTCGCTCGTGTGAGGCGGTGATGTCGAGGAAGGTCAGCTCGTCTGCACCCTGTGCTTCATAGGCACGGGCCTGTTCAACAGGATCGCCTGCATCCACGAGATCCACAAAGTTTACGCCTTTGACTACACGGCCTTGGTTGATGTCGAGACAGGGAATAATACGTTTGGATAACATGATGTGCGTGCGGCTGGTTGAGTGCGACGTGTTGAGTGCGAAATGCGGAATGGGATGGGAGGGTCTGTTTAGAGCACCGGGGTGATGTGCAGGCCTTCCGTTTCGAGCGTGGCTTTACTTCCCAGGATACAGATGCGCTGCTCCTGAGCCAGTGCGTCCTGCAGCAGTCCACCGAACTGATGAATGTGATCCAGCGTGCTACTGCGCAGTTCCTCCCAGCGTTGCAGACGCTGTTCGTAGCTGTTGTGCATGAGTTCCTGCATCAAACTCCGAAAGATCCGACTGCCGGGGGTTTCGGGTGGATCCATTGACCCCAGCGCGCCGATACAGGCTTGTTCCAGAGAATGACGGCTGATGTCCAAGCTTTGCAACCATGCTGCGGATTCCCGGTACAGTCCCAGTGTACGGGAACTGTGAGGGTCGCGATAACTGCTGAAGACAAAGCTTCCGTCTAAGTGGGAGTAGGAGGCGCTGGAACCATAGGCCCCTCCCTGCATTCGTACCCGTTCCCACAAAAAATCTGTCGCCAAGAGTCGGCGGGCGAGAGCGTGACTGAAATGGGGTGATGCGCCTCCCATTGGGAAGCGGGTCGCCAATCCCACAAAGTTTACGGGAGAGGGCATGGCCAGGCCTTCCTGTTGTGCCGAATCCAGTAGGGGCCAGGATTGAATGGGCAGGGCCGGATCGCTGGGCAGGGCGTGAAGCAAAGCCTCAACCCGTTCCCGGGCGAGGCCCAAACAGGCGGCATCCCCCCCCTGATGCACGCAGAGTTGAGTTCTGCGGATCAGGCGGCGGTGAATCTCCAAGATGCGTTGTTGCAGGGATTCTGCAGGCTGCTGTTCCCAATGACGATAGACTTCCAGTAAGCGTACGCCGTCCATTTCCTCGGAGGCCCGTTCCATCGAAGAGATGGCCGCCCGCAGGCGGCGGGCCACAAACCCATTGCCTTCATGAATCAAACGGCCTTCTTCTCCGGCTTTTTCCTCCAGCAGGAGGCTCTGCAAGCGTTCGGGTGGGCCCAGCAGGGGCTCGAGCAGCATCTGCTCCAACAAATCCAACGCGGCAGGAATTTTTTCTTTGAGCGCTTTAATGCGGAGCATCATGCAGGCCAGAGGCTGATCCGGGTCATAGGTTTCGGATGTCTCAAAGCGAGGTTCGATGCCGCCGCTGTGGCAGGCCACCTGTTCGTTAAACTGAAACATGTCCAGTCGCTCTGTGCCGAGTTCGCAGAGAGCCCGGCCGTACAGAGGCAGGAGAGCCAGATCTTCCAGAGGAAGACCCCTAAGGTCAAAGGCCAGACGCAGGTAATAGATTCCTGAGGCGTCATGTTCCGTCTGCCACAAGCTGGCCCCGGCAAAGATTTCCTTTTCGAGGGGCGGAAGATCAGGGGGAGGCTCCAGGTCGGATAAGGACAGCGTGGGCAATTTTGCCAAGTCCTCTTCGGCATCTGGCGTGTCCTGAAAGGCTTTCACTGCAGCTTCCAGTTCTTTGGCCTGATTCAGCGCAAACGAATCTTCCGAAAAGTGCTTTTCGTAGCTGGAGATAAGATCAGCTTCGCTCTGAGCTTCTTTTTCGCCGAGAAGGGGATCCGGACGGAGAATGACTTCGGAACTGCTGGCTTCATCGATCAGATGTTTCTGAATCCACTCTTGGAACAGGCCGGGTTCTGATTGCAAGCGCTCGCGCAACGCAGCCAAACGCGGTTCCGGCTGGAGCGTATCCAAGGGATCAGCTCCATACATCCAGGGGCCCAATACCGAGAGCAAGGCTCCCAAACCGCGGGAACTGCTGTTCATCTCGCGCATCCGGAATTCCCGTTGATTCAACATGCCTTCGACCAGATCGGGCCGGAAGCCTTCCCGGGCAATGTCCTGAAGGGCGGAGCGGATCAGAGAAAATACGGCTTCCTCCTGACCGGGTTCCACACCGCGTAGACCAATGCCGAAGGCGGGTTGGCGCATGTGAAAATGGGGTCCGCCTGTGAGGTCTTCCCCGAGTCCGCTTTCCAGCAAGCGATTCCGCAAAGGGCTGGCCTGATTATGCAAGAGGAGGCTGTAGACGCTGGAAGCGATCAGACTTTCATCCGAATTGGAGCATTCCCCGGGCAACAACCAGTTCAGCTGTGCGAAAATGCCTTCATCACTCTCTTCGTCTGCAGGGTAGCCTACTTCAACGCGACGAACTTCTGTCCAGCCTTGCTGAAGATGGGGCAGGGGTGCCGCATCCTGGACCTCCACCTGGGAGAGGGCCTCATGCAAGCGTTCCAGACGGGCGGCGGGATCGTCATCCCCATAAAAACCCACAAAAGCATTTCCGGGCTGGTACCAGCGCTGGTGGAAGGCTTCAAACTGTTCAAAGCTCAGCTCCGGAATATGTGCAGGATCCCCACCGTAGTCTTTGGCGTACAGGGTGTCGGGAAGGATGGAGTGGGTGGCTTCCTCTTCCAGGCGGGCCTCAGGACTGGCGTACACGCCTTTCATTTCGTTGTAAACCACACCTTGGATTTCCAGTTGTTCCTGCTCATTCCACTGCAGGCGCCAGCCTTCCTGTCCCAGCACGGCGGGTTTCAGGCGCGGGTGAAAGACGGCATCCAGGTAGACATCCATCAGGTTGTAAAAATCTGCCAGGTTGCGGCTGGCCACCGGATAGCAGGTGCGGTCCGGGTAGGTCATGGCATTCAAAAAGGTCTGCAACGAGCTTTTGAGCAGTTCCTTAAAAGGTTCCTTTACCGGGTATTTTTCGCTGCCGCAGAGCACACAATGCTCCAGGATGTGAGGGAGACCGGTATGATCATCCGGGGGCGTTGGGAAAAAGATGCCAAAGCATTTGTTGTCATCCGCACAGCGGATGGAGAGTACCTGGGCGCCGGTTTCGTGGCGGTAGAGGTCTCCCTGAGCCTGCCACAGAGGCAGGGGCTGGGAATCAACAAGGGTAAAGGCGGGATGAGTGGGAGCCGGATCAAACTGCATAAGAGAAATCCATACTGCCCCGTGGCCAAGAATCAACCCAAGGGGAGGGGGATCTGCCCCAGCGAAGCTGTCTAGCAGCTCCGGGGACCATTCCTTTCTAGGCTGAAGATTTCTTGCGGCCAAGGTTTCCCCTTGCCACTGTACATCTCAGAAAAAGATCTGTATTTTTTACGAGACCTTGAACCCTTTTGACCAAGAACAGCAGAGATATTTCATGATTTGGAAGCGTTTGTCCGGTGTCCTTACTCTATATGGGAGAGTTCTTTGGAGCTCAAGGATGGGTCAACGCCTGCTCATGTTGTCCTTCGGACTGATGGCGACAGCTACGTGTGCTAAAAAACAACCACGTGACTGGACCCCCCTGTCTCCCAGTGGTGAATTTCAGGCGATTGTTACGAATCAGGTTGCAGAGACCGGCCCCTTGAAAGGAAGCTCTGTATGGCAAGTGATCATACAGGACGAAGATGGCAAACCGGTCTATATCGAGCCTACTTCCATGCGCCCGTGGCATCTGAACAATTATTGGGCATGGGATGTACAGGATCGGTTCTGGGTGTATGACACAGATGTAGGTCTGTTTATCATATGGGAGTATGGGCAAGATGGATGGACGAAATCGTTTGCCAATGAGACGGATACAGTACCTGAACCCCTGAAAAGGTTTTCGAAATGAATCTGAGGGAAATTGTAGACGTGAAGATATGGAGTTCGCGGAGCTATGCCACTGAACGGGCGCTCTTGAGGATAACGTCTCTGAACAGGTGCCCATCCAATGGTGATGAAATACGGTGCATCGAATGTAAGGCGGACTTCCGAAGAAGTGTATCAGAACTCTAGAATGTTAAATCGTACGACAGTGCCATCTACCCAAACTCAATGACATGAGTTCGGTCAACCTTCGAAACCAATGCTCCGGGGCGCACGGAGTTTTCTTGGTGTGGGGGACGTGGAGTTTGCCGCACGTTCAGCGCAGGCTGCAGCCCGCCCTAATATCTGAACCCCCTCCGGGGGATGTTGCTGAACCTGTGTTGGGGCCTACTCTGTATTTCGTTTCAGCAGCTTGCGTTTAGGGACGCGGGGTTTGTTTGCGGGAGAGGAGGCTGTTCCGCTGTTCCGGGCTCAGATACTCCAAGGCTTTCCGGGGCTGCGTCCGGGCGAAGGCGTTCACTTTGGTTGCCTGCTCGGGTGAGAGCTCGAGGCTGGAAAACACGGTGCCCTGAATCTGTTTTTTCTGATCCCGTTCTGAGGCTTTACGGTAGGAGTCCGGGAGCTGCTCATACGAAACACTTGCGCAGCGCATGCTCTGGGCCTGACGTTGCAACTCGGCAAAGGACATAAGCTCCGGGTCAAAGGTTACTTTGGTGACTTCCCGGTGTCCGATGAATCCGGCTTCGGTCGTGTGAACGCCTTCCAGAGAACCTAGTTTGCGTTCACCGGTCCAGAAGCAGTGCTGGGCAAAGGCCACGGTTTGTAACTCCGGGGCTGCGGTGTCGGCTTGGGCGGGTTGTTCTGCAGCCGCCTGGCTCAGCTTCTTTAATTCCGGCGGGACGGGCCGTTTCTGTTTTTCCAGGGCCTCCACCATCCGTTCGGATAGCGCGGGAAGCGTCCAGATCCGGTCTTTCCGGGGAATGAGGTCCTTCCCCTCGGCGTCGAGAAAGCGAATGACCTGATAATTCCAGGCGGGCTCTTTGTATTGTTTGCGGAGGCGTTCATGTTCTCCGCCTTGGTTGTTGTACACGACCAGGGGGACAAAGTGCGTTTCGATGATATTGACCAGTTCCGGGTTGGAGAGCACTTCTTTGCCAAAGTCTCTGCAGCCTTTGCAGCCCGGTACTTCCTGAAAGAGCAGGAACACCGGTTTTCCGCTTTCTTCAGCGAGCTGAAGGGCCTGCTCATGTGAGCGTTCCCAGGACACGGTTCCAATTTCCACAGGATTCTCTGCAACCACCAACGACGCGACGACGAACATACTCAGTAGAAGTGTTTTCATATCAGGTAGTCCCTCCCGGGGAGGATTTCTTACAGCCCGTTCTTGATCTTTGCTTTCAGGAAAACAGCCTGTGGGAATGTGTGAACAACTTGAAATTGTCATTACCGGGGTTTCCCGGGGCTTGGGGCGGGCCTTGACGGAATGGTTTGCCGCCCGTGGGCATTCGGTCAGCGGAGCAGCGAGATCCGAGGCCGTTATCCGGGCCTTGAAGAAACAGCCGGGACCGGCGGAGGCCTTTTCGGTACTGGATATTCTGGATCGGCCCGGGGTGGAGGCCTGGGCTGCCTCCCTGAGGCCGCCGGATTTGCTGATCTGTAATGCGGGTGTGCTTCACCCGGATACGCCCTTCGTGGATCTGGATGCAGAGCAATTTGATAGACAGTTGGATGTGAACGTAAAGGGAACGGCCAATGTGCTGCGCGCAGTGCTCCCGGGCATGATTCAGCAGGGCAGGGGCACGGTGGTGGTGTTTACCAGCGGGGCCGGCATTCGGGGCTATCCGGAGATTTCGGGCTATTGCGCCTCCAAACATGCGCTGGAAGGACTTTGTAAATCTCTTGCGCTGGAAATTCCGGAAGGCATGGCGGTGATTCCCTATCAACCGGGCGTGATCCAGACGGAGATGTTGCTTGGTCATTACGGGGAGCGCGCCCGGGAGTATCCCTTGCCCCAGGAATGGGTGGAGTCTGCCGGCCCGGCGCTGCTCGCTTTGGGGCCGGAACAGAATGGCCAGTCTCTTCGTCTTGAGTTGGGAGGCTGAATCCTGAGACCGGCTTCTGTTAGGGCGGGCTACAGCTCTGCGAAGCTCACTTAGCTGGCACGCCGTAGGACCTCGACGGGACTCTGCCCGAAAATGCGTTTGAATTCCCGACTGAACTGGGTGGCGCTTTCATAGCCCACAGAGCTGGCGGCCTCATTCACACGGAGACCTTGTTCGAGGAGCAAACTGCGGGCCCGGTCGAGGCGGATGCGTTTTAAATATTGCATTGGAGAGGTGGCCGTCACCTCTTTGAACGCACGATGAAATGCAGAGGGGCTCATATGAACCAGAGCGGCTAAGGCATCTACATCCAACCTGTCCTGGTACTGGGTGTGAATCTGTTTCAGAGCCCGATCGATTCGGGCAAGATGCGAACTCTTCGTGGCTAGGGCATACAGGGAGGATGCGTTTTCTCCGCACATCACCCGGTACCAGATTTCCCGGACAATCCCCGGTCCCAGCAAACGGGCCTCACTTGGATGACTGAGGGCCCGTAATAAACGCAGGACCGCATCCTGCATCAATGGATTCCGCTCAGAGACAAACAGCGCGTCTGCTTTGCTTGTGCTGCTGAAGTCGTGCTGTTCGCTTTCCAGTTCGCTGATGATTTCATGAACAATCGAGAGATCGATATCAATCATCATGCCCAGCAATGGATCTTCAGGCGTAGCGACCCCGTTGCATTCTGCCGGCAAGGGAACCGTCATCACCAAATACGAATTGGTTCCATAGTGGTAACTGCGGCCTCCCAGATAAACCTGTTTGGCCCCATGGCCAACCATGTAGATTCCCTGGCGATAGCAGAGCGGCGTTCGCTGCATGCCCACGGAGTTGCGGTGGATGCTCACATCGGCCAGTGGGGTTTGGTTGATGTGCTCCCTGGGAGCCAGGGAGTCCATGAGTTGGGCAATTTCGGAGTTCATGGCAGATCTTAAAAAAAAAGGAAGGCAGGGGCGGGAGGCGTTCCCGCCCCTGTTCTGGGTTTTGCAGGCCTCAGACGGCGAGCTCGAGTACTTCCTGGGCATGCTCCAAGGTGAAATCTCCGCTTTCTGACAGCTGGGTCATCCCATGTTTTTCCAGAGCGTGGATCACTTTGGGAATGTCCTCTTTGCTGATGTCATTCTCAGAGAGCGTGGTCTTCATGCCTAGCGATCGGAAAAAGGCTTCTGTTTTGGCGATAGCCTGATCCGCTTTTTCGGATTCACTACCTTCGTGAATGCCCCAGACGCGCTCAGCATACTGCGCGAGTTTGGCTTGTTTTTTCTCTTTGCGGATTTTCCACAAGGGGGATTGCACAATCGCCAAGGTGCGTGCGTGGTCCAAACCAAACAACGCTGTGATTTCATGCCCAATCATATGGGTGGTCCAATCCTGCGGCACTCCAGAGCCGACCACACCACTCAGGGCCATGGTTGCGCACCAGAAGAGGTTGGCCCGGGCGTTGTAGTCTTCCGGGTTGGCCAGGGTTTCAGGACCGACTTCGATCAGAGTTTGCAGAATGCCTTCGGCGACCCGGTCCTGGAAGCGTGCATCCACGGGGTAGGTGATGTACTGTTCCAGCACGTGCACAAAGGTGTCCACTACGCCATTGGCAACCTGGCGTTCCGGTAAGGTGTAGGTGAGTTCAGGATCCAGAATGGAAAAGACGGGGAAGGTGAGGGGACTGAAAATGGGCAACTTCTCGTGTCCATCGGAGATCACGGAAAAGCCGTTCATTTCCGATCCGGTTGCGGGAAGCGTGACCACGGTACCCATCGGAATCGCACGCTCTACTGGAACTGGAGCAAAGCCATGGAACATCAGTTCCCGTTCTTTTCCGATATGAGCATCGGATGCTCCAGCCAAGGCAATGAACTTGGTGGCATCCATCACGGAGCCTCCGCCTACGGCGAGCAGAAAATCAATGCCCTCCGAACGAACGATGTCGACGGCCTTCATGGCCGTTTCAAACTGGGGGTTGGCTTCAATGCCTCCGAATTCGAACAGCTTGCGCTCAGATGTTGCGAGTTCTTCTTTGACCCGGTCCAGGGTGCCGAGACGTTTTACACTCCCGCCACCATAGGTGATGAGAATGTTCGCCTTCGCGGGAACCAGCTTGTTGAGTTCAGAGAGTTGGCCTTTTCCGAAGACGGCTTGGGTTGGATTGTAGTAGGTGAAGTTGTTCATGATATTCGATGGAGGGGGTTGAGTCTTGAGGAGATCGTCCCATGGGAACGATTCATCTAAGCTAATTCAGGATGCTGAGATGATCTATACACAAAAATCGCAAATCCCTGCCTAATCCTGCTAATCTGAGGATGTTTGGATAAGGTTAGGAATAAGCTCTTTTGTAGGGTTCGTCGAGAGAACTGCGCTGTATCCAGGTGTGGATGCTGTGAACCTGCAATGATCAGAGCGCTTGCCCAAAGGCACTATGCGCATTCCGGCGGTTTTGGTCCAGTTTGGTGAATGCCTGCTCAATCTCCGTGGGGTTTTGCCTGAGCACCGCCTCTTTCAAGTTCTGGGTCAGACTGCGGGACTGCTTGAGGTATTGCTCAAAGGCGTCCTGCTGGTTTCGATAGGCCTCAATGGAATGTTGTTCGAGATAGCTGGGGTAGATCTCTAAGAGCTGGGAATGTATTTCCAGCATTCGGTCCAGTCGCTGGAGGGTGAGTTCCCGCATGCTGTCGCGATCCCAGAAGCGGTAGACGTCTGACATGCACTGACCCAGTTCCGCCATGTAGCCTTTTAAGCTTTGCTCAAAGACGGGGGGAGCGTCGGGTGGGGGAACTGCAGATGTAACCGGGGCCGGTTTTTGGGCGCAGGAAAGAATGTGCAGGCTGCAGAAACTGATGAGTGCTATTTTAATATGTGGCATTGTCATTCATGAACTCCGTATCCAATGAGGGGCATGACCCCAGCTTGAAACGCTTTTGGACGAATGCAAGAGGCATTCAGATTCTTGAATGTGTGTGCACGTGTCGAGCGTTCAGTGTCGTCCCCATGTCACCGTCAACGCTGATGCGGACAGGTAGTGGGGATGTTGTAAAATAAGTTGGCAGGGAAGCTTGGCTGATTTTTGTGCGGCTTTTGCTGAAACCTGCGGTGCCTTAGGTTGCGATGAATGAGGGACTTTCTTCTTAAGCAAGGGGGGAGAGGGGCTCTTGCAGATGGGGTGATTTAGCAGCCTGTCGGATTTTGGAATTTCCGACTCAAACACGCAAATTTTCTTCGAAGTCCAAAGACCGACAGGCTGCTAGAGCGAATGGCGCTAACTTAAGGCTCATTGCACCCTGGGCTGAAATGCAACGCCCCTTCAGGGCGACTTTCTTCACAATGACCTGAAAACGGCCTTTCGTTAGCGCCATTCCTGCTAGAGCTCCATATTCACCGGCGCCTTACTATAGGGATGGCTCAAATTTGTGGTGAATTTCAATTTCACACGTAAATGTACCAGTTTTCGGTTTGGATACATAAATGTTGGTGAGTAGGTGTCTGAAAATAAGTCTCAGGGAGCTTCCCTTAGGAAAACGGAACTTGTAAGGTGTTGTTAATCAGTTGGTTAATATTTTGTTAGCTTCTTTCTGAGCTGGGTTGGCACAGGCGGTGCTAGGTGTTTGATATACAACATTTGAGAAAAACCTAAGGAATACCGTTTAAGAGATCATTTCGAAGACAGACCTACAACGTTCCCAGGATCTGAAACGTACGGAGACACACGCACGCAACGGATCATGTCAATTTCACCGAGCAACCTGACATCAATAAGGACAAACGTATGGCTACAAACGACCCCTTCGATCCTAACGTAAACATCTGGGATGAGTGTGGAGAAACCTCCGAAGCTTCAAACCGTCCCGATCATTTCATTGATATATTACAGTCTCCCTTGGAAAGGGATTCTCAGGAGTTCCTGGCAAAACGTGCCAAGGAAGAAGATGGCCCTGGTGTGGGGGTCAGCCGTGCGCTGGAAAGTGCGGTGATGCGAAATGTGTTCGGTTCAGACCTGAACCGTCGTAAATTCCTGAAAGCGGTAGGCTCCGTGGCTGCCTATGGCATTCTCAGTCAGTTTATCCCTTTCGATTCGCTGCGGGCGATGACCGAAGACGCGGTCAAAAATATTGAGAAGAAAAAGCTCAAGGTTGGTTTTGTGCCGATCACCTGCGCCACTCCGATTGTGGCCGGTCACGCATTGGGCTTTTATGAAAAATACGGCTTGGATGTAGAGATCATCAAGACCGCTGGATGGGCGGTATCCCGAGACAAATGTATGAACGGGGAATATGATGCTTCTCACCTCTTGGCTCCGATGCCCGCAGCCATGTCTATGGGTCTGGGCTCTGCTGCTCAGGACTGGCGCATGGTGACCAACGTGAACACCAACGGCCAGGCCATTGTGCTGGCGAACAAACACAAAGACAAACGCGATCCATCGAAATGGAAAGGCATGAAGTTTGGGGTTCCTTTTGAGTACTCCATGCACAACCTCCTGCTGCGTCTTTATGTGTCTGAACATGGCATTGATCCCGATAAAGACATTCAGATCCGTGTGGTTCCGCCGCCTGAAATGGTTGCCAACCTGCGTGCGGAAAACGTGGATGGGTATCTGGCGCCTGACCCCTTCTGCCAACGTGCGGTGTATGACGGCGTGGGCTTCATCCACATGCTGACCAAAGAACTCTGGGATCAGCACCCCTGTTGCTGTTTCGGTATCAGTCAGCGTTTCATCAATGAAAACCCGAACACCTTCATTGCTCTGACCTCTGCGATTCTTGATGCGACGGCCACGGCTGAAAAAGCTGACCAGCGTGTACATTTCGCCGAGGCCATGGCTCCCCGGAATTACCTGAACCAGCCTTCCGCGATTTTGAAACAGATTCTGACCGGGGTGTATCCAGACGGGTTAGGAAACATCAAAAAAGTTCCCGACCGTATTTCCTTTATGCCCTTCCCGGCACAGTCCATGGGCATGTGGATCCTGGGTCAGTTACGCCGCTGGGACTACATCAAAGAGGATGTAGATTTCGCAAAAATCTCCGACAATATCTTTATGTCTGCCGAGGTGGAAAAACGGATGAATCTGATGGCGGAGCACAACAAGAACATCAAGTGGACGGACATCCCGGATACCAAGTATCCTGTGTATGACATCTACGGGAAGAAGTTCGATCCGACCAAGATCAACGACTACATCAACAACTTCACGATTACCCGCACGAACGGGTAATCGACCCTCAGCCTCCTTAAGGATTCCACTTGTTCATGAAGTACGACCGGATTATCACAGCAGCACTGTTATCAGTTGGTTTCTTCCTTCTCTTTCTTGCGGTTTGGCACATTGGTACCTACCAAGAAGAACATACAGTTGAAGCTGTCGAGCTGACTTCTGAACAAGTGGCGATCCTTGAGGAAGCGGGGATGAGCGCCTCCGATAAGGAGACCTATTCGAGCCAGGGCCTGACCTTCGATCAGATTAATCAGATCGCGAGTATGGGCCTGACCCTCGATGATATCGAAATGGCCGGAGGCCTTGAGGCCTTTGGTTTCACCACAGGCGGAGCTGCGGAAGAGGCGAAGACCGGTTTCCCAAGCCCGGCTCTGGTATGGGAGGAAGCGTATTATCAGCTTTCGGATCCCTTTTACGATCGGGGACCCAATGATAAAGGGATAGGGACTCAGCTGAAATACTCCCTCTTTCGTGTGGGCATGGGCTTCTTTCTTGCGGTGATTGTCGCCGTCCCTCTGGGCTTTCTTATCGGCATGTCACCCTTGCTGAACATGGCGTTAATGCCCTATATCCAGATTTTAAAACCAATTTCACCCCTGGCCTGGTTGCCCGTTGCATTGTTTCTGATCAAGGACTCGGAAAAGGCCTCTATTTTTGTGATTTTCGTCTGCTCGATCTGGCCCATGCTGATCAACACCTCCTTCGGTGTCGCCAACGTGAAAAATGATTGGCTGAACATCGCGAAGACCCTGGAGTGCAGCAAATTTCGAACCGCCTATTCGGTCATTTTACCTGCAGCAGCGCCTACGATTTTTACAGGCATGCGGATTTCCTTAAGTATTGCTTGGCTGGTGATTGTTGCCGCAGAAATGGTGATCGGAGGGATTGGGGTTGGGTATTTCGTCTGGAACGAATGGAATGGCCTGAACCTTGCGAGTATGATTTTTGCCATTTTTATCATCGGGATTGTTGGGCTCTGCTTGGACCTGACCCTCGGGCAGTTTGTGAAAATTTTCTCTTACGAAGACTAACAACATGAACGACGAATCCAATTTCATCAGTACGCAGCTCCTTCAGAAAGTGTACCCCGCTACCAAACGGGGGCAGGAGGATTTGACCGTCTTCGATAAGGTGAATTTCAATATTCGCAAAGGGGAGTTTACCACCTGTATCGGGCACTCGGGTTGCGGTAAATCAACCATTTTGAATATTCTGGCCGGTCTGGCGGAGCCCACCAGTGGCAGTGTCATGATGGACGGGAAATCCGTATCCGGCCCCAGCCTCGATAAAGCAGTGGTCTTCCAGAATCATAGTTTGCTTCCTTGGAAGACTGCGATCGAAAATGTGGCTTTCGCGGTTAAATCTCGTCACCCGGAGTGGAGCCTTTTGCAGATACGAAAACAATGTGTGAAGTATCTCGAAATGGTGGGATTGAACGATAGCTACAATCGCAAACCCAGTGAACTTTCCGGAGGCATGAGGCAACGTGTCGGGATTGCCCGTGCCTTTGCCATCGAATCCAAATTATTACTGATGGACGAACCCTTCGGCGCGTTGGATGCCTTGACCCGTGGGATCATTCAGGAAGAGCTGATTAAGATTTGGGAGCAAACGCAGCAGACCGTGTTTATGATCACCCACGATGTGGATGAGGCGATTTTTCTCTCGGACCGGATCTTTCTGATGACCAATGGGCCTTACGCACGTGTGGCGGAAGCCGTGGTTGTCGATCTGCCCCGACCCCGTGACCGTTCTCAAATTGTCCATCATCCGGATTATTACAAAATCCGAAATCACCTCGTCGATTTCCTCGTATCCCGCTCACATGAACTGTCAGGCAGCAGTAACGGAGCGGAAGAACGCCAGGAGGAATCCGGAACCGTGGACGGCGAACTGCTCTTGCCCCCTGATGTAAACCCTGCCTTAGCCTGACGCTTTTTTGTACCTCCCAACCCACAACAAGGAACACCTATGAATACCATCGAAATGACTGAGGCCATCTTTAGCGCAAAATCCGCCAAAGGCGTGTCCTGGGCTGAAATTAGCGAAGCTGTTGGGCTTTCCGATGTCTATATCTCATCTGTGGCTCTCGGACAGAATAGTCTCAGTCCGGAAGATGCTGCCAAACTGGCCTCTTTCCTTGATCTGGCTCCGGATGTGGAAAAGGAATTAACCGTGTGTCCGATGAAGGCCGTGAATACGGACTTGGTCGCAAAAGACCCTCTCATCTACCGACTCTATGAGATCGCCTATGTGTATGGTGGCGCGATTAAAGAAGTCGTTCATGAGAAATTTGGGGATGGCATCATGAGCGCGATTGATTTCACCTGCGATGTGGACTGCGAAGAAGATCCCAAAGGGGATCGGGTCGTCATCACCATGAACGGCAAATTTCTTCCTTACAAAAAATGGTAAGAGCCTTTTTGCTCCACTTGTTTTCCCTTGCCTATGCCTGTTTCTAGGCAAGGGAAGCTCCACTTTTAGCCCCCCAGGTTTGTTATGCACAGCTTCGCTCTTATTCAAAATTTCAGTTTTGCCGAAATCGCCATTATTGGGTTTATCATTATGTTGTTATTTGGCGCAAAGCGACTCCCTCAGCTGTCCAGTTCCGTAGGTAAATCCATCGGCGAATTTAAAAAGGGACTGCGTGAAGATGCCACGGATCCGGAATCCGTAGATTGATGGACCACCGTTCCGTTTAGAAAGAGTCCCTATGGAATCTCCCCGTCCTCCTTTACCGCCTTTTGACGAAGCTGAAGCAGCTCTAAAAGTTCGCATGGCTGAAAATGCCTGGAATGGCCGAAACCCGGCCAAAGTGGCGTTGGCCTACAGTCCGGATTCTGAATGGAGGAACCGTTCGGAGTTTTTGAAAGGTCGTGAAGAGATAGAGGCCTTCCTCACAACCAAATGGGCCACGGAACTGGAGTATCGTCTGGTTAAAGAATTATGGGCCTATGAAGGCAACCGGATTGCCGTTCGATTTGCATACGAATGGCATGATGCCTCGGGGCAATGGTTTCGTTCCTACGGTAATGAAAACTGGGAATTTGATGAAGCTGGTTACATGAAGCGGCGCATCGCCAGTATTAATGACCTTCCCATAGCGGAAACGGATCGACTCTTTCGTTGGACCGAGGACATCCGCCCGGAGGATCACCCCGGCTTGAGTGATCTGGGACTCTGATTGAAAAATTTCCCGATTTCTTGACCCCATCCCGGAATAGGAAGGGTCTCAGGCCGAAGGTTGAAACTGTATCTTCCGGAGATGAGGGTTTTCTACAAGCACCTCGATCTGAATCAAGTGATCCAGTACGATCTGTTGCTCTCCAGACGAGGTCTGTAGCAGAAGGCATTCTTCCCCGTCTGTGTTTCGTGTCGTATCCAACGCGACGCCCTCCACGGAGAGCTCTCCTTCGATATCTAAGCGAATGGGGTAGTGGTATACACACAGAACTTCAATATCGTCATATCGATCACAGGAAATCATAGCATCCAGCTTCATGGATTTGGGGAGTCCTGTAAACAAAAAGGAGCCGGGCTATGGGAAAAGCTGCAGCGTGAGCTCAGGATCAATTGGAAGAAGCATAGGCTGGGTTTGTCTCTTCCCTGTGTACCCGTAACGCAAAGATTCGGGCATGATCGGATCCCCAACTGCGCTGCACCGTCAGCCGAACCCGGGTCACGTCCTTCTGCTGAGGCCGAAGAAGAGGGTTGCGCTTGAGGTTATCCCGAATGGTTTTGCTCCAGAGTCGTTCTTCCCCGGAAAACAGCTCGACCTTGAAATCCCGGATCAGCACCAGAGGAGCTCCTTCGCGACCTGGCCGCCCGCGGGAAGATTGAATCAAATCCAGACTCAGCATGCTGTCAAAGATGGGGCGGATTTCGGCACAGGCTTCTGCTTCTTCGAAGTTGAGTTCGATCCAGGGCTCCGGGTCCTGCTCAAAAGGAGCGGAGATCCAGGCGCTGCCATGTGGATGAACTTCATTTTCATTGGGAGGATTTGTTTTTTTATCGAGAATCCAGTCAGGTCTTAATTCAGGTCGGTTGCGTTGCCATCCGTCCTGAATTCGTTCGGGAGCCCCCTCGGGCAGATGGCTGGAAGCGGACACCCGTGCCTGTAGGGAGGCGTCCGCGGGATGCTGGTTTGGTACGCCGGGGATAAAGGCGTCGTCGGCCAACAAGCGTTGCTGTAGCTCGTGTGCGTGTTTCGTGACCTCCCGCAGATCACAGTCATACTTCTTGGCCAGCGAAACGCCCGTGCCCAAGCCCTGGCCGATGACGGCACAGGTGGCGATAACCCGCGCGGAAGCCGTGGCCAAGTGCGTTGCTGAAATTAAGCGTCCTCCCATCAGGAGATTTTCGGCATCTTTGGCCAGCATGGAACGCCAGGGAATTCCGTAAAGTCCATGGGAAATGTGATGGTTGGGCCGTTGATCGGTATGCCGGATCCCTCCGGGAATATGCAGGTCAATGGTCCAGCCTCCGTAGGCGATGGCATCCGGAAAGGACGTTGGCCCCAAGAGATCCTGTTCCCGTAAGACCAGATCCCCCAGGATTCTCCGGCTTTCCCGTTTTCCGGGCAGGAGCCCCACCCGGTCCAAGACCCAGGTTTCCGCATCGGGATCGCCGCCTTGGTTTTTGACATAATCCCAGAGACCATAGGCAATTTTCCACAACTCATCCCGAATGAGTTCGTTATCTGTAATGGTGTCGTCCGTGTCGCCCCCGGTTTCCACCCACCAGAAGCCGTATTGGAATCGCCCTTTATGAATGGGGCGGTAGATGAAATCCTTTTCGCTGTAGCTGTTGGCCCAGGAAGGCTTTTGGAAGGGTTGCGGCGTTCCAGTATCCCGGGCGACCCAATAAATCGAACTGCCCATGGTCTGATGATCCGCCTCCTCCAGGCCATCCGGTTCATCATAATCGCCCTTGGCTTCCCGGCCTTTCATATAGCGGCAGCCGGCGCGGACCGCCACCGTGCCATCCCCCGTGCAGTCTGCAAACCAGCGAGCGGATAGATGGAATCGTTTTTCAGTTCCCTGTTGATCTCCTGAAACCGAACGGATGCGTTTCCCATCCATCTGCACCTCGGAAATATGCGTATTCAGCAAGAGCGTGATCCGTTCCTCCGCTTCGATGATTTCCCACAAGGCAAAATCCAACGAAGCGGGGCCTCCGGTCGGGTCCAGTCTTCTTGCAGCCAACTGAATTTCCTCCAGAATGCCGGTTTCCCGACTGTCCCAGCGCCCGCCGGCACAGGAGGCTCCGACGATGCCGATACCAATCTCCGAAGAAGCATTCCCCCCCAATACGGGGCGGTTTTGAGCCAGAACCACCGTACAGCCATGCCGGGCTGCTGCAACCGCAGCACAGACCCCGGAGACGCCTCCACCAATGACCACAAAATCGGCCTGTAGATGGTGTTGCGGAATGTCGGGCTGGGCGTCAAAAAGAGTGTGAGTTCGGGAAGTCATGGTGGGATCCGGGAATAGAAAAAAGAGAGGAATCTAACAGATTCGAAGGAAACGAGCTATCGATATAGCGAGAAAGCTTCCTGAAAAAACGAAAAGACTGTGTCGCCAGCCTGTGCTAGGCTGTTGTGTGTATGCTTGTAGAAAGCTCAACGATAGCAACGAGGATGAAACGGATCCTGGTTTCTCTGGATCAAACCACGGACTGGGGACGTCGTTTGTATGAAGGGGCGTATTTCCGGGGCAGGCGTTTCTACAACTGGAAGATCCTCAAGTATCAGAACAAACCCATGGAGAGCCTCCTACGCTACATACAGGAGATCGGTCCCTTGGATGGCGCTCTGATCCATGTGGCATCCAGTCGATTTGATCCCCAACTTCAGCAGCTCCCGTTTCCCATTGTAAATACCTCCAATACGCGAAGGCGTCTTCCCTTTCCCAGTGTGCGGAACGATGATGTGGCTGCGGGGAGGCTGGCAGGTGACTATCTTCGGGAACGCGGTTTTAAGCGGGTTTATTTTCTTCGTGTAGATACGGCCTATTCCGAGGAACGTGAGCAGGGACTGCGACAGGTATGGCCGGAGCTGCAGGCCCTGCCCATGAGCGCGAAAGCGCAGCTGCAGGCTGAGCTCCTGCACGCAGACCCAGGTTGTGCCTGGGTGGCGGCGGATGATGGGGCTGCGGCGTCTTTTCAGGACTGGGCGCAGGAGCAGACGATACATTTTCCCGAGCAGGGGGGCTTGTTAAGTTTCAATAATGACCGCTTACTCTGCGTGAATCGTCCCGTGCCCATCAGCAGTGTGGACCTGGATTTCAGAGCTGTCGGAGAACGTGCCGCGGATTGTTTGCAGCAGCTCCTGTTGGGAGAGGATGTTCGGGAAATGACTACGCAGCGCATTCAAGCGCTGGGCGTGGAAGAACGCGAAAGTACGGGAGCGTTGCAGCTGGATCACCCCTCTCTGCAGAAAGCGGTGGAAGCTATTCAGGTGCATCAGGGCGATCTGCGGATGGAGGATGTGCTGCCGATCTGTGGCTGTACGCGCCGGGCATTAGAGTTGCAGTTTAAGCAGGAGCTGGGAACGACTCCGCACCAATTTATCCTCAAAACCAGAGCAGAACGGGCGAGGAGGCTCTTGCTGGAAAGTTCCCGCACGGTGACCGACATTGCCATCACCTGCGGATTTTCCGGGCCCACCCAGATCGGGGCGGTCTTTCAGAAGCTATATGGCAAAACGCCCACGCAAATCCGTAGCTCCTGAGACCAAAGTGTACGGTTGACAGCACATGCCTGAGAATACAGCTTCAGGGTTGAACCAGAATTCTGAACATACGAAGACCATGCCTATTGTAGAAGCGACTCCCCGAAGCCTGTTTTCCTGGGATTTTAGTCTGCAGAGTGATCGGGGGGAGACCCTGAGCTTGAAACTGCATTTCTTTGAAGAGGGCGGGGAATTCAGCTGGGAAGGTCGGGAATATGTTCTCTCCCGGGAAGGGTGGATGAGTGGAGATTTCTACTTGGAACAGGATGGAAGAATCTTGATCCGCGCCCGGAAAGAGAGCCTGTTTGAGCGGGTCTTTACCGTGAACCTGGATGACCGGGAATGGTTGCTGGAACCCCGGTCCGTGCTTTCCAGAGAATTTGTGCTCCGGGAAGGAGGGGAGGAAATCGCTTCGATCTGCCCGCTTCATGCCTTTACCCGGAGCTCACATCTTCAATTTCCTGAAGATCTCGGCATACCAGAGCAACTGTTTCTCTTCGGGTTAGCTGTGTTGATGTGGAAACGGGCGGACTCCACTTAATCCCAGGACCCTGACAGATGATGCCTGAACCTGTGGAGCGATATTCCCAATGGACTCTGACCCTGATTTGGTTGGCTGTCTTTATACTCAACGGACTACTCTCTGCCTGGACCTACCGTTTAACACTGGGGGTTGAATGGAAATGGTATCATGTTCAGACAGGCTTTGTTTGGGCCTTTCCACTGCTGTGCTGTTCAGCGCTCTTGTGCTATCTGCTCAACCGTTCGCGGCGGGTAAGTCCCGTGACCCTTTCCATTTGCCTGGGGGGGCTGAGTATCCTGGGAGGCATGGTCCTGATGTATCTGTTCGGCCTGGAAATGCTGGGGGTTTGATGCCTATCAAAAGAAAAATCCGGCCATGGCCCCACTACTCATGCTATCGAGGTCGAGGTCAAATTGTGAAGGTCCAACCTGTCCACTGAGACGTTCATTCTGCTCCCAGCGGGCAAAGAGTTGCAGGAGAAAACGAGGAGCTTCTTCCTCGCCACCCCCCAGCATGAGTCCAGCGGAAAGTTGTCCGAAGCCTCCCCAAATCCAATCCGTACTGCTGGAGTTGTCTTGCCAACTCTGCAGTGTGGAAGAGCTGGCCCCATTCCGGGAACTATACAAGGTTTCCTCATGCGAGGCTTCCCAGTCCACCAGGTTGAGAGAGACTCCGGCTGATGCGGAAAGAAATCCGACTTCTGCTACGCGGAAGCGGACTTTCGGACCTAGGGAAAAGGTGTAGACATCTGCATTCACCTGTTCACGGATGTCATTGAACCAACGGGTACTGTTGCTGCCTGCAGGAGTACTCACTGGTGTCAGCGTACGGGTCGGCTCATCCATAATTCTCGGGTAAATCCCCGGGGGAGGAGATTCGCTGGGTTGGGTGTAGGGACCCTGGGGCAAGGTAACCCCGTTGGGAATGCTATATTGATCGGTCAAGGTGCCTGAGATGGTGTTCCGGTAATCTCTACGGGAAGCTTCGAAGCTGCTGCCCCCTCCCTGTATGTTCAAGGGACTGTAGAGGAATGAAAACTGAGCCAAAATATCCAGATATTCAGAGGGGGAACCTATCCGGTAATCCCCCTCAAGGATGATCCCTGTTTCATTGTCCCCATCGTCATCCCACGAAAGCGGTGAGTTGGATTGCTGAGAGGAAAAAAAGGCTTCAGAACCTGTTAGTTGTCCGGTGTATTCAAGGAGAACATTGTCCCGATTCTGAGTGTCTGTGACGAAGCCAAACCGTGAGGTCGTATTTTCAAATAAACTTCCCGGGGTCGTGCCTGCGGTATCCGGTCCCACGTAGCCGTTGTCATAAATTCGCAGTGCTTCTCCGGTAGCTTCTCCTGCGCTACCCGTCGATACAGTGTAAAAGCGAGGCCCCCCGGGGCGGGGAACATTCTGAGACCGGGAACCACTTCGAAAGCTGCCCCCGTCAAAATTCCGAAACAAGGGTCCTGCCGAGAAGGAAAAGCGGCCTGGACTGGAAGCTGCAGCCTCTTCTCCGACCAATGAGCTTGGCAAGGCCAGTAGAAGCAAGGGGACAACAAGGTTGCTACAAGGTGATACAAAGGGTTTCATAGTTATTCCTCCACAATTCGGTAGATTCGCAGCCCCTCGGTTTGCACAGGGTGAGATTCAGTTTCAGGAGCTCCCATATCAAACCATTGGGAACGGGCGGTTGTGGCATCGATGGCCGGTAGGACTGTAATGTAGTTGATCAAATCCGTCGTGTACTGGATGTAGTACCTCTTTCCTGAAACGGTGGGCCACTCGAGTAAGATACTGTCGTCAGGTTGTCGTTCGATCAGATCAATTTGAAACGGCACAGAAGGCTGTGGGTTAAGGAGTTGCTGAGCAGCTGTTCCTGACAGAATTTCCACGGTATATACAGGGCTGAAGTTCGGAAGTCCGCTGTTGCGGAAATACTGAAACAGGATGCTAACTGTTTCCCCGGGGGGGATGTTTTGTGTGTAGACGATGTAAGGCCTTCCATCCTGGGCAATTCCGCTCCGGTTAAACAGAATGACATCCGCGGGGAGTGAACCTACCAGGATCCGCAGGCTTGGGATCGGATCGGGGTTATTGTTGGTAATAGTCACACGTTGTTCGATCAGGAAATTACTGAGATTTCCTACCAGTCCGGTGTTAAGGGTGATCCCTGCTGATTCCGGGCTGGTAATCGAGGTTTTGACCTCCGCCGCATCATTTCCGGGATTTACTGTGGGCTCAGCGCTACTCGTGAGGGAAGCTGACGTCACCACAACATCTGTCCCCCCTGCCGTGTCACCTGAAGCGTAAAGCATCATCGTCAGGGTTGCCATGTTCCCTACGGGCACGATGGGGATCGACCAGGTTGTACCTGTCACCTGCCCACTGCTGGGGGTCATGGAATGCAAGGTCACGTTGGCTGGCAAGGTTTGGGAAAAATCGACCACCACTGTAGTGGCATCGCTGGGTCCGGCATTCCGAACTCTTATCTGATGAATCAGATTCCAGCTTGACCCACTGCCTGCAAGTACCGGATCTCTGCTTTCCACCACTTCGACGATCATATCCACCTGCTTGGTCACCTCCACCGTAAACTGATCTTCAATGAAGAGGTTTCCTGAATCGGTGGCTCGAATCGTCAAGACTGTTGTCCCGGATTGTCCTGTAAGGTACTCCAGACTTAGGATATCTGTCCCCGCATCAATGTCCGGAGTGACCAATGTAGGATTTGTGTTGGAGGTGACACTGAAGTTCAGATCACCGTCAGCGTCTTCGATGTCCGAAAAAATATCGGTCAGGGAAAGACTGCTGTTCGGAGCATTTTGGGGAACCGAGATATCTGGGACCGCATTGCTTACCGTAGGCGGGTCGTTCACCGGGGTTACGGTGACCATGAAGCTTTCTTCGACCCACAGGGCACCAGAGTCCGTTGCCCGAATTGTGATCTCTGTGCTGCCATGTTGGTTTAGCAGGAAATCTAACGTCAAGGTATCTGTTCCATTATCCACCTGTGCGGTCACCAGGCTGGGGTTCGAATTCGACTCGATACTGAAGGTCAAGTTGCTGTCTGCTTCATCCTGATCTGAGAAGATATCCGTCAAATCAAAGCTGCTGTCCGGGGCATCTTCGTTCACGGTGAAATCCGCCACTGGAGTTTCGACGGTGGGGGTATCATTTACATTAGTGACCCGAACCTGAATGGTCTGAGGATCGGAAAGAAGTCCGTCTGTGGCTGCGACCTGCACTTCATAGATGTTGTTGGTATCACCATCTCCCGGTGCTTCAAAGTCAGGTGGATTGATGAATTCGAGTTGATTCGTTCCCGTGGGAATGGTGAAAGCCCCTGCGTCAGCGCCGGGAACAATTTGGAATCCAGGTGTGTCATCAGGGTCGGTAGCGGTCAAGGTAACCACGCTCGTGCTCCCTTCGGCGACATCCACCATCGTGGGGGAGGTGTTGACTGGGGCATCATTGATCCGGGTGATGGTCGCCGTCCCGGCAGCATGGGTCACTTCTGTCGCTTCCTGATCGTTGACTGCGATGGTGAACGAGGTCGAGAAGGTCCCGCTGGAGCCGCTGTTGTTGGTCGGAGTGAAATTGACGCTGTCCAGAGCGCTACTTGCGTTGGCTGGAGTTTGTGAGCTTAAGCGATATACGCCACTTCCCTGGTCGGAGAACCCGCCACCGCTGATGGTTCCGGCGGAGGCATTGGACAGTCTGATTTCAATGCTCAGGTCGTTTTCTCCTGCGTCGACATCCCCGATCACGATATTGTCGAAGATGGATAGGGGGCCTGCATTATCATTGAATGCGGTTGAAGAGATTTGTCCTGTAGCACTAGGCTGATCATTGATTGCTGTGACCGTAATGGCGATCGTATCTCCTGTGCCCGTGCTGACTGGATCTTCCAATGTGACGCTCAGGGTTGTGGACGTGGTGCTGTTATTTACCGGGCTGTATTCGATTTTAGTCGTGATATCCACGTAACTGTTCAGATTTGCGGGCAAACCTTGTAACGTCATGGAAGCGGTTCCGGAACCTGCAACGGAGACCCCGCTAAATGTGCCGTTGCCGTCGGTGGATGCGATCGTCCCTTCACCCACTGCCAGAGTTAGGGACACACTATCGTTATCCAGATCCGTAATCGTATAGGCTGAAAGGTTGATGGGTGAGGCAACGTTGTCCGGTACGCTCACATCTGCCGGGGCTCCTCCCAGGGCAGGAAGATTGTTCAGGGTCATGGTGAACGAAGCGCTTCCTGTCTGCACCCCGCCATTTGCCGTGCCATCGGCATCATTCAGGGTCGCAGTAAAGGTCTGTGCACCTGTACCTGCAGATGCACCCCAACTCAGATGTTGCAACAATACTTCCACCCTGGCTCGGGTAGCATTACTGTTCAACGTAATCTGCAGTGTATTCCCTCCTTGTCCATCGAGGCTGGGGTGAACGCTTCCAATTGTAATTCCACTGACGAGAATCGTTTCTCCTCCTCCAAGGGTCATGTCCCCCCCCGAGGTCACCGTGGTTCCATCCACACTGAAATCTCCAGATGCTGAATTATTGTTGCCGTTGTCTTCCAGGGTGAGCGATCCTCCATCGTAGTCGTCTGAATCCGGATTGGTTACCGATGCATTCCCATCCACATCGATTCTTGCAGAGGCTCCCACTTGGAGGATGGTGGTATCCCCATCCAGATCGCCAAACATGGGCGGATCATTTACCGGAGTCACTGTCACGGTTGAGCTCAGATTCGGACTGGAACTGTCCACTCCATTGTTGTCCGTTCCCCCCGAGTCTGAAATTCCAGTGACCGTGATCACGCGGTTTCCTGCCGAAGTGGGATCTTCGCTCGTGTTTCGATAGGTCAGGGCATCGATTAGGGTTTGTAATTGAGCGCTGGTCAGGCTTGCCCCTGAGAAACTCACGGTGGCGGTTGTACCGGACAGGGATACCGTTACGGAGAGCGTATTGGTGGCCGTTGTGATGCTGTTGTTATGCACAAGGGCCAGGTCTGAACCGTCAAAGGAGAGAATTTCGTTCGAAGCATCGGCAAGGTTCGTAACCGTCATGGTGAGGGAGGTGAAGCGGTCACTGGCTTCGATTGTGTTTGCAGAAACTGTATTGAACAGATCCTGAGCGGCACCGCCTTCCAGAAAGCTGGGGTTGGCCCCTGCGGCGCTCAAGCTGGGCGCATCGTTTATATTCGTAATGCTTACGCTGAGCGATCCAGCATCGGTTTGGGCCCCTCCAGCGCCCTGTCCTGAGCCGCCGTCGGAAAAGGTATAATTCAACTGAACCACAGCTGCCGGGTCATTCGAACTGTTTTGATAGCGAATTGCCTGCAGAACCTCTTGGACCAATGCGGTGGTCGGGGTGGTGCCATTGTCTTCAAAGCTCAGCGTTCCGACACCGGATAAGGATGTGGTGAGGGTGGCAATGACATTTCCTCCCGCAGAAATGGATGAACCTGAGACGCTCAGGTTTCCTCCACTTACCATGGAGAACCCGTCTGCATTATTAGAACCCCCATTTCGGGTGATGCTCAGACTGGCTCCACTATAGTCGCCGTTACCAGAGTTCAGGGCATCCAATTCGATGTCGGAAACGGTAACATCCCCATCCAGAATGATGGCCGTATTTCCTTCGGTATAAGCCGGACTTGCATTCAGATTGCCGAGCACCGGAGGATCGTTTACTGCCGCAATGGAGACATTCACTGTAATCGTATCGGTATCTGTTCCATCGGATATTTGAATTTGAAATGAGTCACTCCCCGTTTCATTCAGATCGGGGCTGTAGGTTAATCCAGTCGGAGTCACGGTTCCGCTGTTACTGGTGCCACTTGCGGGAAAGCCTCCCAGTGCTCCCCGAGCGGGGCCAGAGCTTACAGACCAGGTCAAGGGATTGCCGTTATCACCATCCGCGATATCCAAAAGGTTGTTAATGGAGGTGGCTGTGGCGTCCTCATTGAGGTTTAGCGTCGTTGTGGCTCCGTCATTAAAGCTCGGAGCTTCGTCTACATTGGTTACGCTAATGGTTACCGTTTCTGAATCATCTGCCGTGGTACCCGCATCTTCATCATCCACGGTCACGGTGAGGGTATAGCTGGAAATGCCTTCATGATTCAAGCTGTTCGCCACCGTGATTTGACCGGAGGAGTTGATAGCAAATGCATTTCCGGTGTTCCCAGCGGTGATGGCCCAACTGAGACCGTTGGTGTCTCCGGTTGCGACCATGTTGAGCACAGGGTCATTGAGGCTGGCATCTTCTGCGATGCTGCCACTGTTGGCGGTAATTACCGGATTTACATCACTTCGTGTGATTGTCACCGTAATCGAATCTGTATCGGTTCCGTCTGATACTTCGATCGTGAACGAATCATTTCCTATGCTGTTTGCGCTTGGCGTATAGGTCAGTCCGGTCGGGGTGACATTTCCACCATTGCTACTCCCATTGGCATCAAATCCGGAGAGGGATCCACTGGATGGGCCACTCGTGACGGACCAGGTCAGGGTGTCCCCATTGTCTGTATCATTGATGTCCAGCAAGGCGTTGATGGACGTGGCTGAAGCATTTTCTGTGATGGTCAGGCTGGCAGTATCCCCATCGTTAAACGTGGGGGCCGCGTTGGTGGAAGGGAGGAGCACTTCATACATGGAAACGTAATAGTCGTCCTTGTTGTCGGTGTTCCGGTTGTTGTCTCGGAATACAACGGCCCATCGACCAGACGAAAGGTTCATCAACAGATTGGGGATTTGTTCGTCAATCGTTCCCGTTACTTCACCGGGGGATGATGGGTGGGTGCGCGTGGATGATGAAAGGGCCACGCCTGTATTTGAATACACCCTGAACCAGGTGTCTCCCCCTGAAGTATTGTTTCCCCCGGCACCTAAATCATTATTCGAACCGTCATTGCTGTTGTTGTTTGAATTCCAGGAGACGGCAAAGCCCCCGGCAGGGTTTGCCGTGATTAATGGTGTATTCTGGCTGCCAGATCCGTCGGGGTTCACATCCAAGTAAGGGAAAAATAACGCAGTCCGGGCTGTACCATCGCTATTAAACAGTCGTATTCCCGCAGCATAGCCTCCTCCATCAGCTGAGGTTCCAGTGGCATTGTTGTTGGAATCCCGAATACGGAGCCCAACGACAAAGCCTCCATCTGATAGGGCAGCGACATCTCGGAAGTCTTCAAATAATGCATCGGTTGATGGCGAAATTCTTAAACTGGCTGCGACCGCAGTCCCGGTGCTCGAATACACCCGCACATAATAATCATCCTTGTTGGGGCCGGGATCATCTTCATCATCATGCCACACGACCACATAGCCCCCTCCCGTGAGAGCACGGACATCCCGTGGGCGTTCCTCGTTGTCAGTTTGCAGGTCATTGACTTTGGTAACAGACCCCACCAGACTTCCCGTGGGAGTGAATACCGCGGTGTAGGTATCTCCGCCATCTGCAAAAATATCCCCCGGGCCCAGCTCGGAATTCCAAGCCATTGCAAGGTTGCCATTATTCAGCTTACTCAGGATTGGCGTGCTTTGATTCCCCTGACCTGTCGCGTTGATGGACAGATAAGGGCGAATGGGGCCTGTGGCTCCTGTTCCATCTGCGTTGAAAACCCTGAAGAAACTGGCCTTATCCAAATCACCTTC
The DNA here is from genome assembly GCA_002429005.1 of Verrucomicrobia bacterium UBA6056. Lineage (GTDB taxonomy): Bacteria > Verrucomicrobiota > Kiritimatiellia > SS1-B-03-39 > UBA6053 > UBA6056. The sequence goes on along the minus strand of DIYK01000090.1, from coordinate 124,070 downwards.
TGCTCCCGCGGTACCTGTACTTGAGGTATTCAGGTCATCGGTTGACCACGAAACCGCAAATTTTCCAGCATCCAGGGCAATCAGGCTGGTGAAGCGTTCAAAATACGCATTATGGTTCGTTCCTACTCGAACACTGCCTCCCCGGGCGCTTCCGTTCGCATTATAGGCTCGCACATAATAATCATCCTTATTCCCGGTGTTGTCATTGTCATCCCGCCATATGATGGCAAAGCCTCCGTCGCTTAAGGCGATGATATCAACTGGAAGTTGTTCGTCATTTGTACCGGAGGGTTGAGATTCGTTCACTTTGCTGGTTGAGGATACGGGCGTACCCGTGTTCGTGTAGACACGGACATAGGTGTCGCCTTTGTCTGCAGCGATATCTCCAGGTCCATTGTTGGAATTCCAGGTCAGGGCAAAACCGCCACCGGTGAGTGCAGCTACCTTGGGTGTATTTTGTTCACCCGTACCCGAGGGGTTGATATCCAAGTATGGGGCGGTTGGCCCTGCGACTTGTGCACCATTCAAATTCAGAATGCGAAAGTAGGCACCATAATCATCTCCATCCGGGCTGTTAGGTGTGGCAGAGGAGTTATCCCGTGCCCGCCAAACCGACACCAAGCTACCATTACTCAGAACAGCGCTCCCTCCCAGGTCTTCAAAGTAGTCGTTGTGGTTTGTCTGACCTCCAGCTCCGAGTTTTACGGAATTCACCACCGATGTAGGGGCCTGTGCATTCGCCTGAGCGCCTATCCCAACACACAGGCCTATATATATGAAAGAGAGCCATTTTCTCCGGAGTGAGGGCAAAACCCTTGTCGAAGAATAGGCTCTATTCGAAAAAACCTGTTTGGAGAAATGTGCGGGTCCCTTTTCGGAGGATGATAGGAATGAAACTTCCATAGGTGCTTCCTGAGCTGAAGTGAACGATACTGGAACCTATAGACGCATCATCTGCCTCTGTATGGCAAGTCATAAGTTACGAATATTACGTTTTTTTCTTTGTGTACAAAATGCACATCGTGGATATGCTCGTGCCGGATTTGAGATGACAGGCTGTGACCCTGCATTTTTTAGGAATAGATCCATGTTATTTTATCCGTAGGATGCTTCACCATGAAACAACAGCACTATGACAGGCTCTTCCAACGCCTGGACCTGCTCTGTGCAGGCGAAGAGGATCCCATTGCCCTGATGGCGACCATCGCCTGTGAGGTGAATTTGGAATTCGAAGACGTTCACTGGGTGGGCTTTTACCGGAATGTAGGGGGGCGGCTCTTGAAAATTGGACCCTATCAGGGTTCGCACGGCTGTCTCACGATTTCTTTCGACCGCGGCGTTTGCGGGAAATGTGCCCGGGAGGAGCAACTGCAGAATGTACCTGACGTGCATGCGGTGGAAGATCACATCGCCTGTTCCAGCACGACCCAGTCGGAACTGGTGCTGCCCATTCATGATGCCCAGGGAAGCTTGATTGCTGTGTTTGATATCGATTCCAATCTCCCGGCAGCCTTTGATGCGGTGGATGAGCAGTATCTCCAGCAACTCTCTCGCTATTTTCAGAAGAGCTGAAGCTTGAAATCCGGTTGCGGGCTCGCTCCTTTTTCGGAATCCATGTAAGATCAGGAAACTTCTCTCCGACCTGATATTATGATCCTGTCAAAATTCGTTGCTCCCGCATTCTGTTTTCTTCTTGTTCTGGGCATGGCTTCCAGAGCCGAGGACCCGCAGACCCAGCGGGATGTGGAAGGGGTCGTATTTACCCGGGATGCTACAATCATCCAAGAGATGAGGGACCTGGCGATGGCACAGATGGAGAGCTGGCCGCTGCTCAAGGGAGAAGAGGGCCAGTTGCAACGCGAAGCCGCTGAGAGCAACAAAGCCTCAGTAGATCTTCCCGCTGCACAACGTCGTAAAAAGGACCCTTCAGACATCTATGCTCTGGGCCGAGAAGGAACCCTCATGGCCGGGCGACTCTACATCTGCAACAAGTGCGATAAGATCCATTTCAATGTGGCCTTTACCGCCTTTGCTATCAGCGAAGAAGGGCACATCGTCACGAATTACCACTGTCTCGATTCCTTCAAGGGACCCTCCGGTACCATGCGGGAGTTACATGGCTTTGTGGTCCGGAGCTGGGATGGACGTGTTTTTCCGGTGACGGAGATTCTCGCCGGGTCCAAAGCTCAGGATGTGGCCATCCTGAAAGTAGGATTGCCGGAAGGGGAGACCCTGACCCCACTCTCCCTCGGAAAAACTGCAGAAGTCGGAGATTCAGTCTACACCATCAGCCACCCGAAACAGATGCTCTACCGCTTCTCCAGTGGCATGGTTACCCGCAATATTGCCGAAAACAGCCCCCGGGCTGCCTCGGATCAACCAGACCGCTATCGGATGTGTATCTCCGCGGATTATGGAGTCGGCTCCAGTGGTGGCCCCGTGTTGGATCAACGAGGCAATGTGGTCGGCGTGATTTCCTCTACTACCACCGTGTATCACGAAGGAGGGCGGCGGGGGCGCAGTCCGCAGATGGTGGAAAAGAAGACCATCCCTGTGGCCATGCTACGGGAGCTGATAACAGAAGTGGAAGAGTAGCCCTCAGCACAAAGCTGACGGCAAAGCCTTAGAGCTCTCCCTGGTACTTTAACAGTCGGGCGCTGTTAGCGATCACAAAGAATGCGCTGAACTCGTGGAGAATTGCGGCGAGAATGGGGTTGATGTAGCCCAGTGAGGATCCGAGGATAAACAGCATAATAAAACCAAGTCCCCACAGGAGATTTTGGTTAATGATGGCCACGGTTTTTCGGGACAGGGACAGGAACTGCGGCAGCCGGCTTAATTCGCCACTCATGAGTGCCACATCTGCGGTGCGGATCGCCACATCGCTGCCCAGGGCTCCCATGGCCACGCCTACATGACCTGCAGCCAGGGCAGGGGCATCGTTGACCCCATCTCCAAGGACGAGCACTTCCCGGCCATCTTCTTTTAATTCATTCACGACCGTGAGTTTTTCTTCCGGAAGGCACTCTGCGCGAACGTCATCGATCTGCAGTTCAGCAGCCACACTGTTGGCCACCTGTTGCCGGTCTCCGGTGAGCATGAGCACCCGGTCGATGCCCAGGCTACGCAGAGAGCTGCCCAGTGGACGCGCTTCCTCCCGCAAGGTGTCCGCAAGGTGAATGACTCCCAGCCAACGCTGATCCATGGCAACATGTAAGGCGCTGAGATGATCCTGTTCATGATGCTCAGGAATCTGGAGTTCCGTCTCCTGCTCCAACCAACGGGCCCGACCCATACGCAGTGTGGCTTCCCCCATTCGGGCCCGGACGCCGGCACCGGGCTGTTCATGCAGTTCCTCCACATCAGAAAGCTCCAAGCCTCTCCGCTCGGCTTCCGCGGCAACTGCCCGGCTCACAGGGTGGGTTGAGTTCCTGGCCAGTGCTCCGGCTAGGGCCAGAACTTCATCTTCCGCATCAACCACTGCCAATTTTCCTGTGGTCAGGGTTCCGGTTTTATCAAACACGACGGTGTCGATGCTCATGGCCGCTTCGAAGAATTTCACACTCTTCACCAGGATGCCCATCCGGGCGGCCGAAGCCAGAGCCGCAACCATCGCGGTGGGACCGGCGAGCACAAAGGCACAGGGCAGGCTGGCAATAATGACGGCAATACCGCGATCCAGATCCTTGGTGAAAAAGAGAACGAAGCCGGCGATTAATAAAACCAAGGGGGTGTAATAGCGGGCATATTCTTCGGTAAGCCGCACTACGGGGGCTCTGGAGAGTTTAGCTTCCTCGACGATGTGTCGAACCCGGCCGATCACCGTTTCATCTCCGGTACCGGTCACCTTCAGTTCCAATGCGCCACTGAGATTCATGGTCCCGGCAAACACGGGTGAATCCGGGGACACTTCTACGGGTAGGGATTCTCCGGTGATATGAGCCTGATCCAGGGTGCTGAGCCCCGAGCGGACTGTTCCGTCAGCCGGGATGGTTTCGCCGGGAAGCACGCGAACGACATCTCCCACGACAAGTTCAGAGGCATCCACCGATTCCTCAGCCCCATCACGAAGTCTCCGGGCCTGCACTCTGGATAAGGCCAAGATGCGTTCCAAAGCTTCCTGGGTGCCGAGCACGCTGCGATCTTCCAGCAACTCACCGATCACCAGGATGAAGGCCACCACGGCCGCGGTGCCAAAACGTCCGGTGGCAAAACAGGCGAGGATGGCCAGAGAAACAAAACGGCCCATATGGGGAGTGTGCGCTTCCTCTTCTGTCTTCCATAAGCCCACAACATTTTCCCAAAGAATGGGCCAGGCCATGACGAATGCAGCTGCAGCAAGCAACAGGTCGGCAATCTGAGCTTGTTCGGGCCGAACAACCCGAAGCAGTAGCCAGGCTCCGGAGAGGGCCAAACTCATCCCGGCCAGAATCAAGCGGTTGCGCATGGCGGTATCGACGTTCATTCCACTTTCTCCGGCTGCGTCGGCACCCACATGTGTTCCGCGGCATTGGGGAGCAGGGTCGAGCCCTTGATTTGCCCGGAGATCTGCTCCCAGGTCTCTGCCCTCATGCGTGTGCGGGTCAGTTCCGGATTTCGTTGATACTCTCTCCGCAGGGAACGAAAGGAATGGGCCTCCCCCTGAGCCCGGGCAATCTGGTCCGCCGCTGCAGCCTGGGCTTCCTGGCGCATCCGATAGGCTTCCGCTTCTGCAGCTGGAATGACTTCAGCCCGATAGCTCTGTGCCTGTTGGGAGATAGTGCGCGATTCCACTTGGGCGCTGACTACTTCCTGAAAGGCTGGGATCACAGAGACTTCCGGAAGAAGTTCGCGAAACTCCAGGGCTACAATCTGGATTCCGAGTTCCAAACGGTCCAGTTCGGCTTGAGCCAGACGCTGAGCATCCTGTCGGAGTAGTTCCCGTTCCGTTGTTAACGCGGCATCCACGCCCGTACTGGCCAAGCTCCGGGTCAGGCTTTGATATAGCAGAGCCTCCAGCAGAAGCTCAGGGTCCTGGGCGGAGAAGGCGTAGGCAATCGGGTCCACAATCCGGAACCTGGCCGTGAGCCGGGCGTGTACCACATTGGCATCTCCCGTCAGAGTGTAGCCCGTGCGGAAGGGGTGCAGGGTTTCACTGCCGTTCCCTTCCGGAGAGCCCCAGGCGTCCAGGCGTAGTTCGAGGGCGCTTCGCACAGGGACCCGAATAACTTCATCGACGGGCAAAGGCCATGCGAAGAGCAAGCCGGGGGGATGCAGCTTGGGCTGCAGCTTACCGAAGCGCAGGATCACGGCATTCTCATGGGGTGCCACCCGGGTCACCCCGGAAAAGAGATAGAGCAATGCCAGGAGCAGAAACCCCCAGCGAATCAGACGGGAGCTTTCCTGTAGCGCGCCCAGGACAGCCTGTGCGGATACGGATGTGCCTGATTTAGTTGGCATCCAGGACTTCCTTCTCCGTCCAGAGCTGCTTAAACGGCGCTTTACTTCCATCCAGAATCAAGGTGGTTTTTTCATCTACCACCTGTCGCAAGGTTTCCTGCTCGCGGAGAAAGCGGTACAAGTCCGGGTCTTCCGCATGGGCCTCGGCATAAATCCGGGCGGCTTCTGCCTCCGCATTCCCCCGCGTCTCTTCTACAAACTTCCGGGCTTCTGCCAGCAGTACCGTGCGTTCGGCGTCTGTTTCGGCGCGGATTTCATCGGCTTCTTTGCGACCGTCTGCACGAAATTTCGCCGCAAACTGTTGCCGCTCTGCACGCATGCGTTCCAGGACAAAGGCGGTGTTGGCTTCGGGGAGGGCCAGACGTTTGATCCCCACTTGCCGAACTGCAACGCCAAAGCTTTTCTCGGCCTGATCCTGTACCATGCTTAAGATGTTCTGTTCGATTTCGTCGAGTTTGACCTCTTCCCGTTCTGTGGAGACCAATTGATGATAGTCGTAGGTTCCCAGTGCGGTGTTTTTGGCACTGGTCACCAGACTGTCCAGCTTGGCCCGTGCATTTTCGGCGCTGCCCAGGGACTCGAGAAAGGTTAAGGGATCTGAGATCTGCCAGGCGACAAACACGGGGACGATCACATTCCGTTTGTCCTGGGTCAACGCTTCGGCTAAGCGGGCTTCAAAAAAGTCAATGCGGGCGTCAAAGCGGGTCACCTGTTCCACCGGCCAGGGCCAACGGGCGTAGAGGCCCGGCTCCTCCAGGACACGCGTCGGTCTGCCAAAGCGGGTCAGCACCACGTTCTCGTTTTGCCTGACCTGAAAGCTGCACATCATCCCCAGAAGGATGACGGCACCCACAGAGCCCAAGATACATCGAATTACAAGTTTCCGTTCCATGGTGATGCTGTGGCTTCCTGTTGTCGTGAGTCCAAAATAACGCCCGGCAGGCTGTCCGTAACCAGTAAAAGTTTGCTGGGTGCTCCCCAGGCTGCAACCATACTTTCGTGAACATAGCGGAAGCGGAAGAGTTCGCTGTGGGCTTGTTGTGCGGCTGCGAGTTGTTCAAAGCGAAGGGCTTCTCCACTGGCCAGGAGCACCCGTTCTTTTCCTGCAGCGGTTGACATGACCCGTAAGCGGTTTGACTCCATATTGGCGGTAGGGATGCGTGCCGCCCGATAAGCCCGGGCCTGTTCTACGAGGGTTTGCCGCTCTTCCTCCGCACTGATGACATCCTGATAGGCTGAGGTCACGTCTACAGGCGGATGAATATCGCGCAGGCCAACCCATACGATTTCCAATCCCAGCTGTTGCGCATCTGCGGCAGCTTGCAGGCCCTGATGTAGAGCCTCGCTGACCTCTGCCCGTTCGTCGGTCATCACGGCAAAGCTATCCCGTGCGCTGGTGACGCGGAGCAATTCGCGATAGGCCAGATGTTCTAATGCCGCGCGGGATTCTGTTGTCGACATCAGGTAGGCCAGGGGATCCCGAATACGGTATTGTACGGGAACACTGATGGTGAGCAGTTCATCCCCATTGCCTACGAGAAGATTTTTTTCGCCTTCATAATGGCGTTCTGTCCAGAGAATGGGCTCTCCGCTGTCCTTCTCAAAGCCCAAGATGAGTTCTTCGATCTTGGCGGTGGGGATCAGGGCAATCTGTTCCAAAGGCCAGGGCAGACTCCAATGCAATCCAGGTTCCGCCAGCTCTTCCAGGAAGTGACCCAAGCGGATCCGCACACCGGAATGACCTACGGGAACCACGGTGGCCATGGTCGATGCCCAGGCCAAAGCCAGCGCCATGAGCAGGAGGGGCGCGATGGAGCGTTTAACGAATTGAAAGGCCCAGGTGTCCTGAATGTGAATGCCGAGCGAGGCTTCTACCCGTTCGGACATTTCTTCGAGAGGGTGCTTCCGATGGAACAAAGTTCCCAGAAGAAAACTACCGTCTATCGGGCCCGCCGCCGCACGGAGATCTGCGGGCTTCATGAAACGGAAGATGGCCATCAACCAGGCTTCCACAATGAGGATGAGCGTGGTTCCCAGGCTGATCAGCTCGATGATGCTGCGAAAGTCCCGTTGACTGACCAGGAGGATGCCTTGGACTGCGGCCCATAGCAGAGAGAGCCAGCTGCCCAGTCTGGCCAAATGCAAGAGTCCGGAGAGGCTGTTCTGTTCCAGTTTTTCACAGAGCACACGGGCGTAGCGGCCGAGGAGGTGCAGGATCACGGACAAGCTAAGGGCCACGGCGATGCGCAAAGGCAGGGAGCTCGGGCTGAATTCAATGGAAGGGGGTGGAAGGCTGCGCCATAGCAACAGCAGCGGGAGCAGGCTACTCAGGGCTAAGGCGATCCATTGGCCCCGTTGTTGGTAGCTTTGAATGGAGGTGACCTGGTTCAGCGGGCGGCCGCGCTCATCCTCTATGGACCAGATTGAACTGCTGGAGTTCTGTTGTTTCTTTTGGGCATAGGCCGCAGCGGCTTCCTCGATGCTCTGCAGACGGAAATACCAGGCCTGCAGTGCCGAAAAAGAAGCCGCCCACAGAGCAAAGGCCATCAGCGCCGGCGTCTGGTAACTCGCCAAGGCCGCGACCGCGAAGATCCAGGTGAACACCGTTGCCGTATTTCGGAGGGATCGGGAGACGCTGGGAGTCATGCGTTCCATCTAAGCTTGGCTGCAGGTTCGTTGGCGTTGGCTTTCATCGTCTCACCCCCACGGGGATCCTCTCCCTGCCATAAGCATCGTGTCGTGTAGAGATCGGGTCGTGGGTTGAAAACACTGCACTATTGAGAATAAACAGTCAATAGGATTGAGTCTGGCGGGACGAATTGAGGCCTCCGGACTGCCACCCCCTTCAGAAAGAGATGCGTAGCCCCCTGGAAGGATCAGGCTTCGAGGAATTCGGCTTCGCAGAGCTCGAGTTCTAAGCAGGGACTTTCCTGAACTGCCCAATCGTGTGCGACACGGAAGCCGGGAACCCAGACAATATCCTCTCCGTAGCAGAGTACCGGCCAAATGCGGCGCTGGCTGGGGGGGAGTTTTGCATTGCTGAACAGGTCCGAAAGTTTGCTGCTGCCCTGCAGTTTATACGGACGGTAGCGGTCTCCCGGACGGGGAGGGCGCAAGGTGAAGGCCTCTGCGGCTTGGGGCATGCGGCAAAAGGCTCGAGCTTCGGAACGGCTACCAGGCTCCGGAGCATGCCAGGAATGGACCCGCCGAATCCGGAACTGCCGCTGCAAACCGGGGCAAAGACAACTGCTGTCCGGTAGCAGGGGGGTCTCCGCCAGTTCCGTTTCCGGTGGAAAGCAAAGCCTATCCTGTTCCCGCCACAATTCCACCCCGGGTACCTGCAGTTTTTTCAGCTCTTGCTCGGGCTGCTGTATCTGAGCGATCATCTCATCCAGTAAGGTCTGGGAGAGTTCTTCCGGAGAGAGGCCCCCCTCACGCAACCAGCCCAATAAGACCCGTTTCTGCAGAGCGGGGTGATGGCGTCGCAACTCAGACAGTTCCAACTGATCCCCATGCCGGGCCTCGGCCAAGGCGGCCACCGCACACTGGCTTACCCAGTCCTCTAACTCCTGCTGGGAGCGGGTGAAGGCCGCTAAATTGCTGGCTGCTTCCGGATGGATACGTGACTCCATCAGGGGGATCAGCTCCTGACGCACGCGATTGCGACGCATGTCCAGATCCTGGTTGCTTCCATCCACTTGAATGGGCAAGCGCCAGTGTCTGGCCAGGTCCTCCAATTCACAGCGGCGAAAGGGCAGAAGAGGGCGCAACAACTGGATGGCCCCCAGCCGCTGGCGGGGCCGGATCCCACTGGCTCCCCGGGGACCGCAGCCACGGCTGAGCTTCAGCAACAGCGTTTCCGCTTGATCATCGGCATGATGGCCGAGCAGCACCGTGTCCGTAGCAAAAAAGTCTGCCGCCTCCTCATAGGCCGCCAGCCTGGCACGCCGTGCAGCCATTTCCATGGATTCACCCGGTCCTTGGCTGCAGTCCAGCGGCATCACCCGACAGGGGAGTCCCAGGGCCCAGGCCCGGGTGCGGACCTGTTCCGCCTGAGCCTGACTTTCCGGACGGAGCCCGTGATCACAGCTCACTACACACAGTTCCAGCTGCAAGGATTCCCTCAATACCCATAGGAGATGAAGCAGCACAAAGCTGTCCACGCCGCCGGAACAGGCGACCAGCAACGGCCGGTCGGTGGGAAGCAAGGCCTCTTCCTGACAGGCCTGCAAAAAACGTTTGGGCAGGTCCATGCTTCAACCTCTCACATTTGCGCGGCTTTGTGAAGCGCAGTTTGCCGGGCTCGGCTTAGCGCCAGGACCGACAATCAGATTGCTTTCCCGTTTCGCGCCGATATGCAGTGCGCATGGAAGACAACGCATTGAAGATTGTGATCGTGGGTAAAGGCGGCCGTGAACATGCCCTGGCCCGTGCCCTGGCAGATTCTCCCCGCCCTCTGGAACTGTTTGCCTGTCCCGGCAGTGATGGTATCAGCGAGTTTGCGGCTCCGGTTTCTGGCATGAAAGATCCGGCAGCGCTGGTGAAGTGGATGAAGGAACAGAGGATCGATCTCTGTGTGGCCGGGGAAGAGGCCTGGCTGGCTCTTGGCCTCGCCGATGCCTGTGCCAAAGCCAACATTCCCTGCTGGGGTCCTCTTCAGGAAGCGGCTCAATTGGAGAGTAGCAAAATTTACGCGAAAGAATTCATGACCCGCCACCAGGTGCCTACCGGAGGCTTTGAGGTGGTAGATAACATCGACGCAGCCCGTGCCGCAGTGAGCAGCTATCCCACCGTGCTGAAATACAACGGTCTGGCTGCGGGCAAAGGCGTAGCCGTCTGTACGGACGAAGAGGGCGTGGAAGAGTTTCTGGATCTGGTGTTTACTCAGAATACCTTTGGCAAAGACCGGGTCTTTGTGGAGGAATTTCTCGCCGGCCGCGAAGTCTCCGTGATCTGCGCCGTCTCGGGTGGCGAATATCTCTATTTCACCCCCGCCCGCGATTACAAACGCCTGGGCGACGGCGATGCCGGTCCCAATACCGGGGGCATGGGTGCCGTGGCCTCCCGCCAGCTGTTGGATGCGGATCTGCTCGCGAAAATTGAACGCGAAATCATCATTCCCACGGTCAACGGTCTGGAAAAAGATGAGCTTAACTACAAAGGCTTCCTCTACTTTGGCATTATTCTCACCGAACAGGGCCCCAAGGTGCTGGAGTTCAACTGCCGTTTCGGAGATCCGGAAGCTCAGGCGGTGCTGCCCATTGTGGAAGGCGACTTTGCCGGATTCCTGCTGGAAGGGGCCAAAGGAACACTCAAACCGAAGATGTTGCAGTTTGACGAAGGCTGGAGCCTTTGCCTGGTCAAAGCCAGCGCCGGCTATCCGCAGAGCAGCCGCTCAGGAGATGTCATTTCCGGACTGGATCAGGTCGGCAGCGCCCGCGTATATCACGCCGGAACCAAAAAGAACGAAGCCGGCGATTTCGAAACCAACGGCGGCCGGGTTCTCGCCGTCTCCGATCGGGCTCCCAGCCTGAGCGAAGTCCGGGAAAAAGCCTACAGCGCTCTGGATGTCATTTCTTTCGACGGGGAACAGTGCCGCCGCGATATCGGCAGCCTGCACTTCGAAGATGTCGAGAGCTGAGCTGTGTTTGAGTGAACATCGATAGACAGGATGTTCAGGATCCCGTGCTCCGCGGGGCCTGAAGTCCGGCTGAGGAGAGTACTCTGAAAGGCTGCACGTGTAGTCCGTCTTACAGAGGATCTATTCCACAGCGAAGTTTGTATCGTATGGGTGGAGAAGCTCAGCGCTCGAAAGCGCCCTGAAGGGGTGCAGGCCTTCATGCGGGGTGACAGACCCTTCGTAGCCACCTGGCCCGCCACAGGGCTTAGTAGCTTAGATCCCGATCTCCGCCGGGGAGGGATCCTGTTCATCCTGTGCTCTCTGTGGAGACTCCGGATTTCGTGTACGCCTAGGATGGGTTCCGGGAGATGGATGCGGAGACTGCCGGAGTCCCGCCTTCAGGCGGAAGTCTTGCAGAGCCTTTAGGTTCTGCGATCCCCGGAGCCTGAAGGCCCCGGGAAGACTTCCGCCTAAAGGCGGGACTCTGACAGTCTCTTCTGATGAAGAGGAACGGGTCTGAAGCAAAATAGACGATCTGTAAGGCGGATTACACTAGGAAATGTTTAGATAGCCACCTAATCGATACACCTGAATGATAAAATATAGTTGTGCTCTTGTTTCGACATGGACGGAAGGATTAAATCAGGTTTAGTTGAAACCGACCACACTGACATCTTAGCGACCTGGCCATGTTGTAGACAGATGAAGATCTGTTTAGCCCGAGACCTGCCTTGCAAAATCAAGTGTGACCTATGTATTAAAAGTGAAGTGTCTGTCTAGCTGCAGGGGAAGATGAATTGGCTACAATGTTACATAACCGTATTGTAAGCTTAAAGAGGGGAGTGATGTGAATAAAGGTATACTATTATTGTTGTCTGTTTTTTTTGTGTTTATTGGTTGTAGTTCCAAGGAACAACGTTCTGTTAAATTCAGTTCTCTTGTTGAAATGCCATCCGGTATACATGCCATGATTCTTACAAAAACATCTTCAGATAATGGCGGTGAGTTTATCGTGCTGGATCAGAATATTTTTGAAGATGGTGAAGTTGGACCCTATTCAAAATCAGTATCCATTCTTTACCAAGGTACACAATATGATGCTGCTTGGGGTAATTTCTACTATGCTGAAGATGGAGTTGTTAAATCGCGTATGATTACCAAAGATGAGGAGGTCTTTTTGAATAAAAGAAATGTGAAAAAGCAATAAGACTTAATAGCTTATTCAGCGCATCTGCAAGCTTTGGGTTTAGAATCTAATATCTGGATAAAAAAAACCGGGTATTACTACTGTAAGCGTCACGCATAGCACCTCTACCACTGCTTTGATCAATGTCATACGATGAACGTTATGACACTGATCAATCCACCTCAATCGACGACCGGCACGATTCTTAAAACCGATACCAACGGGCGAGTGCGTACCCCACCCGAGCTACGCGAACGCCTTCTCGACGCATTCGAACATAGCTCCATGACAGCTAAGGCCTTTGCGGATCATCATGGGATCAAGTACCCGACTTTTGCCTACTGGCGGAAGATGCGCAAACAGGCGGTTGAGATCTCCCCGCCGGATGAAGACTGTGCTGTCTTTGCCGAAATCAACCTGCAGAACAAAGCTATCGATCCAATTTACCTGATGAAAATCCTTAAGGGAGAGTCCCTGTGGCCCCACTCGTAAAAAGCGATGAAATCCCCTCGCCATAGGACAACCGTGATGCTCCTCAACTTCACAAGAGTCCTTCGCAACTGTCTGTTAGGCGTTGCACTGCTCATCTCCTTAACGACAGTCCATGCTATCATTGCCTACGATGGAGCCGCTCCTGTTCTTAGGCAGAACAGTGCATATGCTCATGGTTTACAGCAGGAGGCCGAACGACCTGCGATCGCTGAGAATGAGCCGGATGTTCCGGCATCGAGTTTTGATTCGTCAGTAGAAGCTCCCGACCAAGACCGTTTAAGCGATCAGGTGGTCTGGGCATCTTCAAGCAGTTCACGCGGTCCTCCAGTGGGTAGCAACTACGATGTACGGGTAGGGTACGATGCGAGGCTTTTGTTTGTTGCCCCAAGGACGACAGCAGAGCTTTCTGAATCTCTTCAACTTCACAAACAAATAGCACAGAAAGCTAACCGTACTGGTGCCGCAGTCGAAAAATGGCTTATGAATCCTGCTTCAGCGAATCATGCGCGGTATGGTCGCTGGGCTAAAATGTATCGCGGTATTATGACTAACCCAAATGCTACGTCTAGGCAGATCAATTTTGCAAAAGGGATTCGGGGGCGTTTTGTTGATCGACGCATGTCAAGTTGGATGGAGTCTTTAGAACTCGTTATCCTAACATGCAACTTGACAGAGCGCTCCCAGGTAGCTCCCTTCGTCCCGACGCATTTTTCCCAGATGTTGGAGGTCGAAGTTTCATATTTGACTTTGGTGGGCCCTCTAAAATAAAGAGTATAATTAAATACTCTGGGATGGCTGATTATTTGATCCCAATTGTACCAACCTCATTTATGCGATGAAAAAAAAGCACGCGATAGAGCGCTGGAGTGACCCTCTGTTCGTATCATCTCTTGAGCCGCCTCTGGAATGGGTGTTCTCCGAAGGGACGCCCGTTAGAGATGTGAAGCTAGAGGGTATTAATGTTGGCTCTAAAAGCCCTGTGGGACTTTACTACGTGGGCCTTTATAAGAAAGAGATAACAGGATCTGATTTTACTTTTGGAGTGTTTGAGTGTGCGTTCTCGGAATCAAAAATTTCTGAGGTAATATTCAATAATTGCTCATTTGAAGGTTCTAGCTTTCAAAAAAGTATTGTTTCTCGATCGGTGTTTTCTGGAGCATCGTTTAGGGGGGGAGGCTGCAACGATAGTGTTTTTGAAGAATGTGATTTTACTGACTGCAAATTGAGAGATAAGCCGACTTTGCCGCTTTCTTTTTTAAGGTCTCGGTTCTCCAAGTGTGATTTTTCGAATTCTGTTTTTAATGGAGTAGAGTTTAGGGCGTCTTGTTTTGAGGAGTGCGTGTTTGTCGGTGCGAAATTCACGAATTGTGACTTGCGCGGAGTGAAGTTTTTAGGTGGGAGTCCTAATCAAGATCAGGTCGGACAAGGGTGCTCTGTTTAAGGGAAAGTGAAGAACGGAAAAACGGGTCAGCCCTTGATAAAAAACGGGTCAGTCCTTGATAATTTAGATTTTCAACCTGCTTTAGTTGCCCTGAACCCCGCAAGGAATCGCGCCAGCAAAGCTGTCACGCTCCTTGCTTTCCTTCCGACCCCACAGGCCCGATGCCAGGCCGCTCCTTCGTCGCTCAACCTGTCATAGGAGCCTGCTGTCGCCCCCTCCGACCCCGGCCACCAAGGCGCTGATCCTATCCTCGTCACAGGCTCCT
>DIYK01000090.1:0-109550 GCA_002429005.1 Verrucomicrobia bacterium UBA6056 | reverse complement strand
AGGCTCCTGCGGGTGTGGCGGCGAGGTCGCAGTCATCGCCTTAAGACCCCTAAGCCACACTCTGTGGCCCTTACGAAAAAAGATAGGCTCTGTTCCTCCCTTGCTCCGCATCCTGTATTGCTTAGAACTCGGGAATGAAATCGAAGAGCACGGTTTTGATTTGGTCTCTGAGCTTCCTGTTGCTGTACGGCTGTGGGTTTGTATATGCCCGGTGGCGGAAGCACATTGTCATGGCGGAATTTATCGACAAGGAGCACTCACGGATCCTTCGGTGTTGCAGTCCTGGCTGGGATGTGCGGATGAATTGGAAAGGCAATTTGAAAAACCGGGTGAATCCCTGGATATTCCGATTGTACAGCCCGTTGTGCTTGCTTGAAAATCGTTATCGGGGATTTGATGAAGCCCTGCCGGTCTATTTTGATGACCGAGTTTATTTAAAACGAATTCTGAATCTCCATCCCAGGACCTACCCTGAAAATACCTTCCGTATGGTTGAGGTCGGGGACGAGGTGTGGATTTATTGGCCAGAGGATGAAACGATTCTTCGGGCAGAACGGATTCGGGATGTGGATCATGATGCCCTTCCTGATCATATCTGGTATGCGCATGAATATACCCAACGAGGGATTCAGCTTCTGGAAGACGTGCAAGAGACTTCAGAACAACTCTCCGAGTTAGGCGCTTGGATCAGCTTGGAGACCTGGGAAGAGATGAAAGCTCAGTGTTTGGCTGTAGAAGCGTATTTTGTCATACGTAAAAGTCCTGATGCGACCTCATATATCTGGAACCTTTAGGCTTCAGTCTGAGGAATTCCCCGAACTCACTTCTTTTCTCCACAGTCCTGTTCCCGTGCATCTCAATGGAGTGAACATCGATGGACAGGATATTCAGGATCGATTGCTCCGCTGGCTCTACATCCTGTTCATCCTGTACATCGATGTTCCTTCAGCCCGGGATGATCGGTGCGAGGCGTTTCCGAAGTTCGGAAACGGAGAGGCCGCTGCTTTCCGAGAGTCGGAAGAGGCTTTCGTACTCCGGAATGCGGCGTTTGCGGCCGTCGGGGAGTTCGTGCACCTTGAGTTCGAGGGGGCCGAATTCGGTTTCGATGTGTTCCTGAGAGCGGGGGAGAATGCGGCGGTTTCCGTCGAAACGGCGGACGCCGAGGGTCGGATAGTCGTTGAGAATCTGATCGCTGAGCTTATCCGCATCTTCCGGAAAGCAGAGGACTTCCAGACAATGGGCCGGACGGCCTTTTTTCATGAGAATGGGGCTGATCCAGGCATCCCGTGCGCCGGCCTGGAGTAGGCGCTGCAGACTGTCTGCTCCTAGATCCTCAGGAGTGCAGCCATCGAGATTGCTTTGCAAGAGGCTGATGGCTTCGCTGGAAGCGCTATCCGTGAGGCGTTTGCACAGGGTTGCACGGAGGGCATTGGGCTGTCCCGGGAGATCGCGGCTCCCGGCTCCGTAAGCCTGTTTCTCGGGGATGAGTGCAGGAAGTTCAAAGTGAGGGTTGAGGCTGCGCAGAATCACCGCACCGCTGGGCGTGCACATTTCCTTGGCGATGGCTCCCTCGATCATCGGCATGCCTTTGAGCAATTCGAGCGTCGCCGGAGCGGGGATGGGCAGGAGTCCGTGGGCTGTTTTGACGCTGCCATGTCCTGTGCAGACGGGGCTCGCGTAGACCTGTTCTGGATTCAGGCAGTCGATGAGCCAGGCAGCTCCGCACAGGTCGAGAATCGAATCTTCGGCTCCCACCTCATGGAAATGCACCTGCTCCAAAGGAATGCCATGCATCTGAGCTTCGGCCTCACCGAGCATGCGGAACATGTCTTTGGCACGCGTTTTGGCTCCGTCGGGAAGATCTGCGTGGTCGATCAGGTGGAGAATGTCCCCGTAGTGTCGGTGAGCATGATGCCCGTGAGAGCTGTGGCTATGATCATGAGAGCTGTGGCTATGATCATGATCGTGATGATCCTGTTCATGCTCATGATGGGAATGCCCGTGCTCGTGATGGGAATGGTCGTGATCCTGCTGCTGAGCCTCCGGGGCCTGCCCCTTCACCCGGATGACGGCATGTACACAGTGAATACTGGAACGCTGCACCTCTTCGAAGTGCAGCGTGCAGTGGGGAAGGCCCATCCGCTCCGGCAGGCGTTCCAGATCGGCGCACATGTCGAGCAGGGGAGCCAGCGCTCCCAGGAACATGTCACCACTGATGCCGGAGTGGAGATCCAGTTTGAGGTGAGTCATCTATATGGCTTCAGCTCGGCAGGACGCCCATAGAAAAACCGAGGACGAACAGCGCAACGGTTTCCACCATACCAATTGTGGTAAGGTACTGACTGAAACCTTGGCCGGTTTCACCAAGAGAATCCGCACCGGCGGCACCGGCTTTCCCCTGGAAAATGGCAGAGGCCGCCATGGCACAGCCCGCAGCAATGCCTGTTCCCAGGCAGAGAGGCCATGCTTCCGGGCTTGCTGCTGCACCAGAGGCAATCCTGCCCATCAGAATCATCGCATAAATGATTTGAGATAAAGGAGCACCAACAAAGGTGACTAGGAGAAAGCTGGCCGGACGATCCTGTAAATAAGCCCGTTTCCAAGCTCCTACTGCGGCCAAGCCTGCCGTGCCTGAGCCAATTGCAGATCCGATTGCGGCAATGCAGAGTGCGAGAGTCGCACCTAATGTGCCGAGGGATGCGAAGACTTCTGGGTTTTCCATATTCTACTCCTGATGATTCCGTTTAATCCAAGGGTTCTGAGACTGTTTTCTTAAAAGGTTTATAGGGAATGCCACTCCACGTGAGCCCCATGTGAGATGCAAATTCCAAAGTGTTTAGGCGGATGCCATGAACCAGAATTCCCATTGCGGCTAAAATGAAATTTAATCCATGTCCCAAAATAAGAAAAATCATCATTATGCCCGTAACTAGAACATTGCTTTGCTCTCCGCCCAGCAACAACTCATTGAAGCTACTCGCAAGGGCAAAGGTGCCCATGCCCACGGCATAAAGACGAACATAACTGACCACATCTACAAAGTTGTTCACGAGGTCCAGAGGTAACATCATATGATTAACCCACTCACTCTTTATTTTGGATAGAGGAGTCATGAAGGCCAAAATGAGTAGAATGCTGATGATCAATAAGGGGGTGACAAAGCCAGGGAGACTGGGCCAGCCCAGGACCATAGTGCCGGTTAAGCAATACATACTCCACGTGCTTCCAATCCAGCCAAGTTGTGCAAGGGCCTTCAGGCTTTTCCGGTCGTTCCACATATTCCAGAGGTGAGCCAAAGTTAGATGGATGGCTCCCAAGACAAAACAGAATTGCATGATTGGTACGGGGTTGTCCCCAGCTAAGGCCGGTACCACGACAAAGGATGGAAAGGCGCGTACACCAAAGAGATTGTTGCTCAGCATGCCCCACGTAAAGGTAGTAGCACCCATACTCAACATAAGATTAGAGAATTTACCGCGGCTGCTAGGCTTTACCAGATTTAAGGTTCCCACGCCCAGGAGAAGCAGTAAACCGTAGCCAGCATCGCCAATAATCATGCCTGAAAACAAACAGAGAAAGAGCAGAAAGCTCCACCCTATGTCTACTTCCTGATATCCAGGAGTTACCCCAAGAAAACCCAAGACCGGTTGAATCCAGCTTACGAGTGGCCCCTGTTTGAGCAGGGTGGGCGTCGCATCCTCCGCTTCCGGCTCACGCAACGAGAGGGCTACCCCGACTTCCGTAGCCAGGCTCTTCAGGCTCTCCGTTTGTTCTGCGGGAACAAACCCGCTGATCCAGCTGAGACCGCTTTCCTGATCTAAGGAGTTGCGGGCCTGGAGAAACTCAATGTCTTCCGTTAATGTGGCCTGCAGGGCCTCCAGCCGGGGCAGGGAGCCTTTGAGTGCTGCCAGGTGATTCTGTTCTTGCCGGCGAAGCTGAATTAATCGCGCTTTGCGAGTTTCCAGGGTCTCCAGGGAACGGAAGGGCATACTCAGCGAGTCCACTTCCGGCAGTTCGCCAGCTTTGCCGATGAGAAGGGAATAGCCTGGAGCGGCTGGGATCCACAGGGCATCTTTGGGCGTATGGACCGGGGATTCGGAAGCCCGCAAAAAGAGCAGGTCCAGACCGCCTTCGCGCAATTCCTGCAAGAGGTCGCTCTGCAGATGACCGAAGGGCTCCCAGCTATGGGCCTCTTTCTGGATTCGGGCTTCCAGAGCCGCGATGCGCTGCAGGCGCCGTTGGGCAGCTTCAAACTGTTCCAGGGCTTCTTCCCCGCTCCATTCGAGTTCCTGGGGAAGCTCTTCTTCGATGGAAGCCAGTTTCTGCAATGCTTTGGAAAGCTGGCTCTGCCGGGCTTTAAGCTCATCGAGATGTTCGTCAGCCACCTGTTTCAGTTCCAGATGGAGCAGGCCCAGGCCGCGCAGGGCTTCCAGGAGAAGCTCCGCATCCTCCGGACGGCAAATCAGCGTGGCATGCTGCATGGGGGTAATCATGCGGCGGCCTCACCTTTCTTCTTAGCCAGTTTTCCACGGGCCACCGCTGCCACCTGTTCATCGCCCAGGGCGATGCGGATGATGCGGATGTTCTCTTTGCACTCCGGAATTTTGACCTTTTCAAACAGATTCACCCGCTGACTGGTGGTGCGGAGTTCGGCTTCGATCAGGCCTTGTTGACGTCGTAGAATTTCCAGTTGAACGCCCATTTCCAGATCGGCTTTGAGGGCACGCATGCCCTCATCAATCCAGGCCGGCCGCGCAAAGCGATCCGGGACATCCTCTGCGACTTCAAATTGTTTCAAGGTGGGCACATCCACTCCGGCAATGTGCTGAGTGCCGAGTTCCAGTTTTTTCAAACTCAACCATTCTTCAAAGGGCTGTTCTTCGCCAAACAAGGCCACCCAGTCATCCAAGTCTTTGCGCAACTTCTCCCGGTTGAGTGCCAGATCCCGTTGCGCCTGTTCCACACGCCGCACCTCGGCCTGCAGCTGTTGTTTTTTCAGCTGAAGTGTAGGCAGGTAGCGTTGAAAGCGTTTTAACGATTCGCGCTGGACCTTAAGTTCCGATTTGGTGCGTTTTAGAGGCATGGGGGGGGAGGGGGAAGGAGTCAGGAGTTGGGGAGGGGAAGTTAGGGGTCAGGAGTCAGAAGTCAGGGGTCAGGAGTTAGGAGGGAGGAGTTAGGAAATGGGATTTGGAAGTTGGCAGAGGGGAGCTTGGAAATCGGGGTTGGGATCATCGCCTGTGGATTTTCTGATGTATCTTGTACTCCTGACTCCTGACTCCTGACGGTTACCTTATTTCTTCGGCCAGAATTTTTCGATGAGTTCAGAGGGCATGCCGCATTCGTCGGCTTCGAAACTTTCGGCGAGAATGTTCCAGCAGGTGTCGAGGGCATCTTCCAGGTGGAGGGTGACATCGAGGCTCATGAGGCGTTTCTCAAACAACTGGCCGAAGGTGACCAGTTTGTGGTCCCAGTCGGTCATGCGGAAGCCCATGGCGCGTTTTTCTTCGGTGCTGCGGGAGTTTGCGTAGAGCTGAATCATGCGGTCCATGATTTTGCGATGATCTTCGCGGGTGCTGCCGTTGACGAACTGCTTGAGTCGGCTGAGGGACCCGAAGGGTTCGATGCGACCGTTACGTAGGTAAAACTGACCTTCGGTGATGTAGCCGGTGTTGTCCGGAACCGGGTGGGTGACATCGTCCCCGGGCATGGAGGTCACGGCAAGCACGGTGATGGAGCCGGCGCTGTCAAAATCCACGGCTTTCTCATAGCGGGCGGCCAACTGAGAGTAGAGGTCCCCGGGATAACCACGGTTTGAAGGAATCTTCTCCATGGTGATGGCGATTTCCTTCATGGCATCGGCATAGTTGGTCATGTCCGTTAGCAGCACCAGCACTTCTTTGTTTTGCAGAGCAAATTGCTCGGCCACGGCCAAACAGAGGTCGGGCACAAACAGACATTCCACCGTGGGGTCGGCGGCGGTATGCACATACATCACGGAACGGGACAGGGAACCGGCTTCCTCAAGGGTGTCGCGGAAATACAGGTAATCGTCGTATTTCAGACCCATGCCACCGAGAATAATGACATCGACCTCCGCCTGCAGGGCGATACGGGCCAGCAGGGGGTTGTAGGGCTCACCAGCTACGGAGAAAATGGGAAGTTTCTGTGACTGAACGAGGGTGTTGAACACGTCGATCATGGGAATGCCGGTCCGCACCATTTTTCGGGGAATGATGCGCTGGGCGGGGTTCACCGAAGGCCCGGCCACACGTACAGCCTCCGCATCCAGTTCGGGGCGGCCGTCCCGGGGCACCCCGGAGCCGTCGAAAATCCGGCCGAGGAGATCGTCCGAAAAGGGGACTTGCAGACCGTGTCCAAGGAAACGCACCGACGCGTCGGTGGGAATCCCCCGGCTTCCGGAGAAGACCTGCAGAAAGACCTGGTCGCCATCCAGCTGAATGACCTGTGCCAAGGAGCGTTCGTCCCCATAGCTGACTTCGGCGAGGTCTCCGTTGCCCACGCCCTCTGCACGCAGCATGAGCACGTTGCCGACAATGTTTTCAATTCCGTGGTAGCGGGTATGCATATCAGTTTTCCTTTCCGCTGCCGCTGCGGTAGGCGTTCACGGCGTCCATCAATTTGGCTTCCGCCGTGGCAAATTCGGGGCTGTCCATGGGGGTCCGGTTCCAGTCCTTGGACATCTGTTGCCAGCGTTGGAACTCCTGACGGGCCTGGTCTTTCCCCGGGAAACTAAAATCGCTGCTCATGATGCTGTGAATGATCCCGAAGACATGTTGTTGCCGTTCCGCAGAGGAGGCCCCGTCCACATCGTGGTAGGCGTCCTGTTGCAGATACACCTCGTCCAGAAATTCAGCTTTCAGAAAGAGGATGAAGTCTTCGAGGGCAGTACCTTCCTCCCCGACGACCTTCATCATGTTTTCTACATCACGACCGTCGCGAAGCATGGTGCGGGCTTCTTTGAGCATCTGTTCATCGACCAGACTGGGGTATTTGCTCCAGGAGTCCATGGGGTCAATGGCGGGATAACGGCGCTGGTCGGAGCGCTCACGGCTGAGACCGTGGAAAGCACCCACCACTTTGAGCGTACTCTGGGTCACCGGTTCCTCAAAGTTGCCGCCGGCAGGGGAGACGGTCCCGCCCACGGTGACGGATCCGGTGGAGCCATCATTGAGACGCACCACGCCGGCACGTTCATAAAAGGAGGCGATGACCGATTCCAGGTACGCAGGGAAGGCTTCTTCCCCGGGGATTTCCTCCAGACGGCCGGAGAGTTCACGCAGGGCCTGAGCCCAGCGGGAGGTGGAGTCGGCGAGCATGAGCACATTCAGGCCCATCTGGCGATAGTACTCAGCCAAGGTGACCCCTGTGTATACGGAAGCTTCACGCGAGGCCACCGGCATAGAGCTGGTGTTACAAATAATGAGGGTCCGTTCCATCAGGGAACGACCGGTGCGGGGGTCTTCCAGTTCCGGAAATTCCCGCAGGGTTTCCACCACTTCACCCGCGCGTTCGCCGCAGGCGGCAATGATCACAATATCCACATCCGCACGGCGGCTGGTGATTTGCTGCAAGACGGTTTTCCCCGCTCCAAAGGGACCGGGAATACAGTAGGTGCCTCCCCGGGCCACCGGGAAAAAGGTATCGATAATGCGCACCTGGGTGCTCATATTCTCGGTGGGGCGAAGACGTTCTTCAAAGGCGGTGATCGCCTTTTTCACCGGCCAGTTCTGGTAGAGCTTCACCTCGCGGAGTTCGCCCTCGCTGTCCTCGACCTTGGCCACGACCTTCTCGACTGTGCAGGTGCAGGCTTCGGAAATTTCTTTGACCGTGAACTGTCCCTTCCATCCGAAGGGGATCATGATGCGGTGGGTGAACATACCTTCAGGAACGGAACCTACCGCATCCCCGGCTTTGAGCAGATCCCCCACCTGAACCGATGGCGTGAAGTCCCATTGGGTGTTGCGGTTGAGGCCGTCGATGTATTGGCCACGTTCCAGAAAGAAACCCGCCTGTTCAGCCAATTCGGGGAGAGGGTTCTGCAGGCCATCATAAATTGATTTCAGCAAACCGGGACCCAGTTCCACACTGAGCAGGTCGCCACTGAATTCCACCGGATCACCGACTTTCAAGCCCACGGTATCTTCAAAGACCTGTAACCAGCATTTGCCGGCCCGCACCCGCACGATTTCCGCTTTGAGCAGCAGCTCACCCAGACGGGCGTAGCCGACTTCGTTCTGACGAACGGGGTTTTCGAAGACAACCGTAATCAGGTTGCCGTTCACTCCGTGGATGCGGCCAAGGTTTTTGGTGGAGTCGTCTGTCATTCGGAACTCTCTTGTTCTTGAAGCTGGGAAAGCATGGGCCCGAGCAGGGTGTCGATGCGGGAGGTAAAGTTCGTTTGGCCGGCATCATGTTGCCAGCTGCGGCGGCGTTCCAGGAGTTGCAGTTGAAGCCCCAGACCGAGTAGATCCACCAGACCCATGGGCTTACGCTTGCGTTGTTCGGCCAGCCAGTCCCAGAGCAGGGCTTGGAGCTTTTGTTCCCGGACGAGAGGGTTGGGCTGTTCCCAAAGGCTGATGGCATCCTGGCGCAGATTGTCATCGCCTGCAGGGCTTGTCTCCGCGTGGCGCTGCTCTTCGCCCCGTTCTTCACCCCGGACAAAATCCTGCGGCAGTTTTTTCAGGCGTTGTTCGGTGCTGAAGTCCTGTAGACTCTGCAGGGCCGCCCGCCAGGAGTTGACAAAGGGATCGCTGCTGGGGAGCTTGGGGTCCAAGGCTTCGTGGAGCACATGGAGATCTTTTGCAGACAGCTGTTCCCGGCATCGATCGAGATAGCCTTCCAGGTCCAGCGGGGATTCCCCGTCCAGAGAGATGCTGGGAAAACTGCTGAGCAAATAGGGGAACATGTCAGCTGTCGCTGCGAAGCAGAGCGGCGAGTTCAGGACGAAGATATGCGGAGATCCATTCCGCGACATCGCTGTCTGTCATGTCGATGCCTTCCGAACTTCCTTCGAAGCGGAGTTTAAAGCCAGCGGAGCTTTTCGGGTTGAGGATCACCTCACCCCCTGCGGCACCGGCATCCTGGAGCAGGGCCGGGAGGAGGGCCTTCAGTTTTTCGCCCAATTCCGGACTGCTTTCCGCAGTGACTTGAGTGTCCCGGCCGGCTACAAGCATTTTTAACAAATCAGAGACCAGCTCGCTGGAGTTGAGGCTGTTCGCGGCGGCAGCGGCGGCGGCAGCCTGGACCTGCTTGTTTATTTCCGTGCGCAAGGTGAGCAACACGTCCCGTGCGGCTTGCTCCAGAGCGGCTTTGCCTCGGGCCAAGCTTGCGTTGGCCTCCGTTTCGGCCTGCTCTTGCAGCGCTTCGGCTTCGTCCTTTGCTTTGTCGAGAATCGTCTCGGCTTCAGCTCGGGCGCTAGCCAAAATGTGTTCTTTTTCGGATTCAGCCTGATGTAGGCCTTCACTGCGAATACGTTCCAGAAGAGGCTGAAGGGTCTCGCTCATGAGCCCGATTGCTAGGCATGCGGAGCAAGCGTGGCAAGCGTAAAGCGATGTGTAATTTCAGGCACAGTGTGTGGAATGAGTTAGGCTGCCAATCCTCGAGCTTGAGGAGGATAGGCCCTGCCTGTTTCTCTCAGCACTCTTGTGAATTCAGGGCCCTTCGACGAAAGAGATAAATTATTAACAGTATGTAATATTTGTAACGTTTGTAATGCTCTGCTAAGATCAATTTATAAAAACAACATCACACTTCAGCAAGCGAATGGAGGATAGCCATGAAACTTACACTGAAAGCTGCAAGCTGGGCGGAGAAACGAAGCTCGGAACGGATCGATCTGGATTGTCCCGCGGAGGTTCGGGTACGCCGGCCTTTTCACTTTTTGCTCAAACGAGCCTACAGGGCTTACACCCCCTCGGTGATGGCAAAACCTTCGTTCGGCGGTATGCAGCTCCACGTATCGGATGGCGTGGAATTGGGAGACCGCTTGGACATACGCCTTCATTTAAAACAGGTGGGCTACCGGCGGAACTGTAAGGTGCGGGGCCAGGTATGTTGGGTTCAGCCTGAGCTGCGTCGGGGGGGGAAGTTGATCGGGGTCTATCTGTTGGAACAAAGTCCGGAGCGGGAGAGTTGGAAACGCTTTCTGACAGAGAAGTTGCGCTATCAGCATGCCCAGCTTTCTGCCGCTCGCTGAGCGTCGGTAACATCCGCTTCCAGGTTTCGCCGCTTCAGGGACAGGGGACGCTCGACATGTTTCGGGCTTCATGGTTCTTAAGGGATCATGCGTACGATGCTCAATTTGTTCCTGTTGTCCTTGGTAACGATCCTGTGTGCAGAGGAGGAAACTCCCTGGCCTTCACGCGTCGAGGGGCATGTGCCGGTTGCTCCGGGCGAACATCCCCGCTTGTTTTTCCGACAGGCCGATCTTCCCCGTCTACGGGCCCGTGCGGAAACACCGGAAGGGAAAGCGATCCTCTCCCGACTGAAAGAGCTCCTGGGGGGAGGGGAAGCGATGCCGGAACATTTCCGTCCGGTGGATCACCCTTTTGGTGACAAGAGCAAAAAATTGGAATTGCCCCTGGGGGGCTACAGTTTTGGGCATGCGGCGGGTTTTGGCCTCTTGTATCAGCTGACGGGTGAGCAGAAGTATGCCGATCTCGGACTGGAATGCTTCGAATGGGCGTTCAAAGGGATTCGTGACCGGGACGGGGAGGGGCGTTATGGCTGGAAAGGCTATTCCGGTGATCTACGGGCCGGCCCCACGGTAGGCTGGTATGCGCTGGGCTACGATTTGTTGTACAACGGATGGGATGAAGAAACGCGGATTCGCATTGCCCAGGAGATCCAGAATTTTGAACAGGAGGGTCGGGTGTCTTTGACCCGTCTGGCCGGCGGTTCCAGCCATGGCTTACGCAGCAATCATTTTGGCATGCAGGTCGGTGGTGCAGCTTTGGCTCTGCTGGCCATCAAAGGAGATCCGGGAGTGGATATGGAGCGCTTAGAGCCATTATTACCCAAAAACCGGAAGGTCATCCTGGATATTCTTAGTGTGAGTTTTGGCGATGGGGGCTTCTTTATTGAAGGCGATGGAACGGGGAGCATGGCATCCCACATTGCTTTGTTGCCTGCCCTGCAGGCTTGGAAAGAAGTCGAGGGCTATGATTTTGTGAGTCCCCGCTCCAATGCCCAGTGGATGGCGATGCGATGGATGTTTCTGGCTCAAATGAAAGACGGCGTGGCAGACTTCCGACCCACCCGGGGTGGCTACCCTTGGAATATCTGGGCGCGGCAAGGGCTATCCGGTGGAGGCTATTTTTCGATCGGTTTCGGGATCCTTCCCGAGGAGTTCCTCCCGGGGCTGTGGTGGATCTATCAGCAGTTTTTTGAAGAGGCTGATTTGAAGAATGGTACCCCCTATGACAGTGCCAGTGTGTATCCGCACCTCGCGGTGCTGGCCTTCATCAATACCCCTTTCGAACTGAAAGCGGAGGATCCTACGGAAACCTGGCCCAAGCGCATCCGGGATACCAAACGGGACTTCTTTGCATGGCGCAATCGCTTTCAGGACGAGCAGGATGTGATTATTTCCGTTCTGGGCCTGACCACCCGAGGCTACATGAAAGCCTCCAATGAAGAATTTATCCGCATCCTTAGCAACGGAGAGGAACTGATGTGGGGCAACTTTACCCGGGGCATTCTGGGAGAGCATGACCTCAAAGAAACTGGGGGATCGGTCCTCTATTTTGGGGATGGAGGCTCCTTTGCCGTAGATTTTTCCGGGAAAAGTGGACGGGATGTGATGTTGGTCTGGGAGGGACCCGGGGCTCCCGAGGATCATCGCATGGAGTTGGATGGCGAACAGATCGCCTTCCTCTTTCTAGGAGAAGGAAAGACCCCGAAGTTGAAAAAACGGAAGGGACGTATCCTCATTGGAGAGCAAGAACTTAGCTTGGTGGATGGACGCCTTTCGTTGAAATTTTAACTCAAAGTGCGAATATCCCATAGTATGCGTACTATAAGGCGTGGGCCTTCCTCTTCAGCCGGAGAGCGAAAATCTTAATTCATACTCTTTGTTCTTTTGCGGTTGTCATGATCCCGTTTTTCCGGCAAGTGGAGGCTCATGGCTCCCCCTAATCCCGCCTTGTCCCGCGCCGAAGTTGAGACCCGAGTCCGAGCTCAGGTATATGCCGCAATGGGTCTACCGGTTCCCCGGAAAGTGAACGCACCGCACCCGTTGCTGGTGAATGTGAGTGCACGCCACTGCCACCTGACGCAGGAGGCTGTGGAGCAGTTGTTCGGAAAGGGGCATCAGTTGACCCCGATGAAAGACCTGTATCAGGATGGCTACTATGCCGCTGAAGAGAAGGTCACGCTGGTCGGGCCCCGGAGCCGGGTTATTTCCAATTTACGTATTCTTGGCCCCTGTCGCGACGTCAATCAGGTGGAACTGGCCTACACCGATGCCATTGCCCTAGGCATTCGCAACATGCCGACCCGCCTTTCGGGAGACGTGAAAGGCTCTGCGCCGGGACTGCTGATGGGACCGGCCGGTCACCTTGAGCTGAGTGAAGGCATCATCCGTGCCGCTCCGCACGTGCACATGTGCCCGGAGGATGCAGCCTTTTATGGTGTAGAAAATGGGGATGTCATGAAACTTCGCGTTGGCGGTCCCTTGGGCATGACCTTTGAGAATATCCTCGTCCGCGTGGGCAAGGGCATCAAGCTGGAGGTGCATATTGACACTGACGAAGGCAATGCCTGCAATCTGCAGCCGGACACCCCCTGTGAACTTTTGAAGAAAACCTGAATCCCTAACCCTGGTTCTCTGAAAAGAGAACTGTCCCGGAGAAGAGAATGAACGACTCCCTCGGTATTATCGAAACCAAAGGTCTGGTAGGCTCCATTGAAGCGAGCGACGCCATGGTCAAAGCGGCCGGCGTCAGCCTGGCCAAGCAGCTGCCCATCGGCGGCGGATACATCACCATCACCTGCAAAGGCGACGTGGGCTCTGTGAAAGCAGCCGTGGAAGCCGGTGCAGATGCTGCCAGCCGCGTAGGCGAACTGGTTGCCTCTCATGTGATTCCCCGTCCCCATGCGGACCTCGTGAAACATTTTGGACTGTAAGGAGATAGACCCATGGCAAAACAAGCACTTGGTATGATTGAAACCACCGGCCTCACCACTCTGCTGGAAGCGGCAGATGCTGCGCTCAAAGCTGCAGACGTGACCATGTCCGGTTGGGAAAAAGTGGGCAGTGGCATGGTAACCGGATTTTTCCTGGGTGACGTGGCTGCGGTAAAAGCGGCTGTGGAAGCCGGAGCCGAAGCTGGTTCTCAGATCGGCAGCGTGAACGCGGTTCAGGTGATTCCCCGTCCCCACGACGACCTCAGCGGTCTCGGCAGCTACATCGGCTAAGTAGTTCCGTCGATTTCGACAGCGACACGGGGGTTCCCCCTGTGAGCAGCAACACGACAGCTTATGAAAATCCTCGTAGCAAATATCGGATCCACCTCCTTTAAATACCGTCTGTTTGACATGGCGGAAGGGGAGGCCATGCTGGCCCAGGGTGGCCGCGAACGGGTAACGGATCACGCAGAAGCCGTCAGCTCCTGTCTTCAGGAACTGGTAGACTCTGAGGTGGTTTCCAGGATCGAAGAGATTGATGCCGTAGGATTTAAATGCGTGCTGGGTAAAAACCTGTCCGGCTGTGTGCATGCGGATGACCGCTGTTTGCAGGCTCTGGATGATTTCAAGGAAATTGCGCCTGCGCACAATCCGCCCTATGCGGCCAGTATTCGTGCGTTTCGGGACCAGTACCCTGGAATTCAGCGTGTGGCGCTGTTTGAAACCGCGTTCTACCAGTGGGTTCCAGCGGCTTCCAAAACTTATGCCCTGCCTAAGAGCTGGCGGGAGCTGGGTATCGAACGTCAGGGCTTTCACGGGGCCAGCCATAAATTTGTGGCCGAGCGCTGTGCGGAATTGATGGATCGGGAAGATGTGGCTACGCGGGTCCGTCTGCTTTACGCAGAAGGTCCTGGTGGCGAACCCGAGGCTCCCCTGCGGATGGTGTCCTGTCATTTGGGCGGAAGTTCCTCTTTGACCGGATGCCGTTCGGGTGTGGCCATGGGCAACAGCTTTGGACTGAGCCCGCAGGCCGGCCTTCCCCAGAACAACCGGGTAGGGGATCTGGATTCCGCGGCACTGCCCTATGCCATGCAGAAGCTGGGCTTGAATGTCGAGGAAGCGCAGCGCCAGATGAACAAAGAGGGCGGACTCCTGGGGCTCTCCGGGGTCAGCAATGACCTTCGTGACATCAAAGAGGCCGCAGACGGCGGGAACGCCGATGCCCAACTCGCACTGGATGTGCTGGTAGACAATATCCGCCATTACATCGGTGCCTATGCTTTCAAGATGGGTGGCCTCGAAGCCCTCGTCTTCACCGCCGGAATTGGCGAACATAATCCGGAACTGCGCGCAAGCGTATGTGCAGGTCTGGAAGGCTTCGGCTTAAAACTGGATGCAGCCAAAAATGCAGATCTGCATAGTGAAGGCAGCATTCACGCGGAGGATTCCTCCGTACAGATTTGGGTGATCCCCACCAACGAAGAGCTGGTGATTGCCCGCGAAACACAACGACTTTTGAACTAAGAACCTATTCTAACTCCCACGAAGGATACTCTCATGGCACAGCAAGCACTTGGACTGATTGAAACTAAAGGACTGGCCTGTCTCGTTGCAGGAACCGACGCCATGCTCAAAGCAGCTGACGTGAAACTCGTAGGCCCCATGAAAAGTGTTGGTAGCGGCATGTGCTCTGCCATGGTCGAAGGCGACGTCGCCGCGGTCAAAGCCAGTGTTGAAGTTGGCAGCCAGGTGGCTTCCGAACTTGGCCAGGTCATCTCGGTCCAGGTCATTCCCCGTCCTGCTGACGAAGTGGCTTCCATTCTGCCCCGCGCCGCTGCGAAGAAGTAATTTATGTTTCTCGCACGGGTCATCGGTCAGGTCGTATCCAGTAAGAAGGACGAGAACATGCAGGGGCGTAAGCTTCTGCTCCTCCGTCCTCAACTGGTGGACGAAAGCAATCCGGGGCAGTTCCGCGCCGGCAGTAACACCATTGTGGCCGTCGATTCTGTCGGCGCCGGGGTGGGGGAGCTGGTGCTCTTTGTCCAGGGGAGTTCTGCACGAAAAGTGCAGGGACTCTCTCCCTGCCCGATTGACGCCGCCGTCACCGGCATTGTCGACTCGGTCGATGTGCTGGGTAACAATCTTTACAAATCCCACTGATCCTGGAGACAGCTCGGATGGCAAGCTCCCTGAATGAAGATCTCGTACGCAGCATTGTTCAAGACGTGCTCGCAAACCTGAATAACGGCAGTGCTCCTGCCCCCTCCTGTGGCTGCGCCCACAAAAAAGCCGCTGCGGGCAATCTGGGGGTCTTTGAAGACGCCTCTTCCGCTGCCGCTGCCGCTCGCGAAGCGTTCACGGAGCTGCGGAAAAAAGGCATGGCCGGCCGTCGGGTGGTTGTGGATATTGTGAAACGTCTCTGTACTGCGAAACAGCAGGAATGGGGCGAACTCGAATTTGCAGAAACCAAAATTGGTCGCCTGGAGCATAAAATCGCTAAACTGCAGGGCATTGCCGGCCTGCCTGGCGTGGAATGGCTGCAGCCCTACGGCATGAGCGGCGATCATGGGATCACCATGGAGGAATTTACTCCCTTTGGTGTGGTGGGAGCGATTACGCCGGTTACCCATTCCATTCCCACCGTAGCCTGCAATATCATTAACATTGTCGCCGCCGGAAACACCGCGGTGTTCAACGCCCACCCCGGTGGGGCCAAGTGTGCGGTGGAGGCGGTCAAAGCCTTTAATACTGAAATCGAAAAAGAACTCGGTATTCCCAACATCGTCACCATCATTCGCGAACCCACCATTGAAAGCTTCAACGAGCTGACTTCCAGTCCGGATGTGTCCCTGTTGGTGATCACGGGTGGACCTGGTGTGGTGAAAGCGGCTATGGCCAGTGGAAAACGTGCGATCTGCGCCGGTCCGGGTAATCCCCCGGTGGTGGTCGACGAGAGTGCCCGTCTGGACAAAGCTGCCCGTGATATCATTTTCGGAGCCTCCTTCGACAACAACCTGCTCTGTATCGGTGAAAAGCAGATCTTCGTGCTGGATAAGGTTTACGACTCCTTCCTGAACGAATTCCGGCGTGCCGGAGCGCTTCAGGTGAATGATCAGCAATTGGCAGCCATTACGGCCGAGGCCTTCGACACTAAAGCCGGCGCCGGCGGATGTTCTCATCCCGTGTTGAATCGTGATCTGGTGGGTGCAGGTGCAGAGCGTCTGGGCAGTATTGCCGGCTTGCAGGTTCCCACGGGAACCGAACTGTTGTTCGCAGAAACCGATGTGGATCATCTCTTTGTTCAGGAAGAACAGATGATGTCTCTGGTGCCGATTGTGCGTGTACGGGATATCGAAGAAGGGGTACGCCTCGCGAAAGAGACCGAGCATGGTTACAAGCACAGTTCCATGATTCATACCTTGAATGTGGAACACATGACCCTGATGGCTCAGGCTCTGGATAGCACGCTGTTTGTGAAGAACGGCTCCTGTCTGGCCGGTCTGGGCAGTGGCGGAGAGGGCTATGCCAGCTTCTCCATTGCTACCACCACCGGGGAAGGCATCACCACTCCCATGACCTTTACCCGCAAACGTCGTTGCGTGATGGTCGATAATCTGAACCAGTTCTAAGTTCACCATGCTGCTTGCCCGCGTAGACGGATCTGCCACTTCCACCATTAAGCACCCCAGTGCAACTGGATGGCGTTTGGCGATTTGTCAGCCCCAGGATGATCAGGGGAATGATGTGGGTGGCCCCTTGATCGCATTGGATGACATGGGCGCGGCCTTGCATCAGCAGGTCATTATCAGCAGCGATGGGGATAGCTTGCGGGACTGGGTAGAAGATTCCCATAGTCCACTGCGTTTTATGGTTACCCATATTGTGGATGAGGTGCTCGCATGAAAATCGGGCATGTTGTCGGCCGGGTGACCTTGAATCACCATGTGGATAGTTACCGGGGCGGGCGTTTCTTTTTGGTGTTGCCTGCCACCCGTGAACAGTTGGAACGGGATACCCTCGAACCTCTGCCCAAAGGAAATACCCTGGTGGTCTGGGATGATCTCGGGGTGGATATCGGAGACCGCATCGCCTTCAGTGAAGGAGGCGAAGCCTGTATGGCCTTTAACTTGGATACCCCGGTCGATGCCTACAACTGCATGATTTTAGATCGATTGGATTACCACCCGCCCGCTCTTTCCTCCGATACGGAGACCTGATTATGAAAAAACTCATTACCGCTGACGAAATGAAACGTATCCTGAAGTCGGGAGGGGCTGTCCCCACTGGTGTTCAGCTCACGCCGCTGGCGAAGGACTTGCTGGCCGAAACGAAGCGGAAGGGCGGCGGGCGTTCTGTAGCAGCTGCTCCTGTAAGCGAAAAAGTTGAGCCGATCGTGCCCGACTACGAGTATCGCTGGGATTCTGCCAAAG
The DNA here is from genome assembly GCA_002429005.1 of Verrucomicrobia bacterium UBA6056. Taxonomy (GTDB): domain Bacteria; phylum Verrucomicrobiota; class Kiritimatiellia; order SS1-B-03-39; family UBA6053; genus UBA6056. The sequence continues at coordinate 91,974 of DIYK01000090.1, read as the reverse complement.
CACCGGTAACCGATCGGGAATTCCAGGAGTTTTACCATAGCGACGAGATTGCTCTGTTGCGTGAACGCATGGCCGATATGGGCCGCCGGATCTGGAGCAAAGACTACGTCGATGGCAATGGCGGAAACCTGACCATCCGCGTAGGGGATAACATGGTGCTCTGCACGCCCACGCTGATTTCCAAAGGCTTTATGAGCGCAGAGGATATGTGCCTGGTTGACCTGGATGGGAATCAGCTGGCCGGTACCCGTAAGCGGACCTCCGAAGTGATGACCCATATTGGTATCATGAAACGCCAGCCCAAGGCCAAAGCCTGCTGCCATGCGCACCCTCCTCACGCTACGGCCTTTGCTGTGGCATCGGTGGTTCCTCCTACCTGCATGATTCCCGAAGCGGAAGTGTTCCTGGGGCAAATTGGTCTGGCTCCGTATCGCACGCCGGGTTCTCCGGAAAATGCCGATGTCGTTGGCGAAATGGGCGTGGATCATCAGGCCGTGCTCATGGAAAACCACGGGGTGATTACCTGGGGGAAAGATATCGAAGATGCCTACTGGAAAATGGAAAACACCGATGCTTATTGCAAAACGGTGTGGATGGCATCCCAGCTGAATGGCGGAAACATGAAAACCATTACCGGTTCTCAGGCCAAGGAACTGATTGGCATCCGTAAATCTTTGGGCATGGATGACTACCGCGAGGATTGGAAAGAATGCGAACTCTGCGATAACAACGAGTTCCGTCCCGGTGTGGTCTGCAATATTCCTTCTCAGGATGTACCCGCAGCTGCTGCAGAAGCTGGCCAGGAATATAATGATGCTGCGGAAGAATTGGTTCAGCGTATTACCAACGAAATCATGAACAGTCTCGGCTAACAGGTCCGCTCTTTCCGGATCCGGTTATCGCAGACAGGAGCACCTCGATGAAAGTGACCATAATTGGCGGCGGAGGCCGGGTCGGTTCCAATGCCGCCTTTGCTCTGCAATGTGCCGGGATCGTACAAGAAATCCAGATTCTGGATGCCAACACGGACCTGGCGGAAGGGGAGGCTTTGGATTTGTTGCATGGTGCAGCCAGTCTGGGGGGGCAGCGGATCTATGCCGGGGGCTACGACCGGGCGAAAGACAGTGATGTGTTTGTGATTACGGCGGGCTTGCGCCGGAAGCCGGATGAGTCCCGTCTGGACCTCATTAACCGGAACGTCGCACTCTTTCAGAACATCCTCCAGAGCATGCAGCAGGGAGGCTATGCTGCCACGGCGCAGGTATTTGTGGTTTCTAATCCGGTGGATATTCTCACCGAAATGGCGGTTCGGGAATTAAATCTTCCCTGGCAACAGGTCTATGGCCTGGGGACGATGTTGGATACGGCGCGTTTCCGTTCTCTGATTGCTCAGGAACTGTCCCTGGATGCCTCTCAAGTGTCCGCATTGATTTTGGGCGAACATGGAGACTCTATGATTCCCGCCTGGAGTTCTGCCACGGTCAATGGTCTGCCGCTGGCCGGGATGAAAGAAGTGACCCCTGCGTTTCAGCAGAAACTCTTTGAGCGTACCAAAGGCTCTGGTGCCGAAGTGATCCGCCGCAAAGGCGGTGCCGGTTGGGCGGTGGGTGCGACCATTGCAGAAACCATTCATGCGGTGGCGCTGGATCGTAAATCCCTGCTTCCCGTGAGCTCGCAGCAGCATGGTTGTTATGGCTTGCGCGATATCAGTATCTCGGTGCCCACGGTCATGGGGCGAAAAGGGGTTTTGGATCATGTGGAAGTGAAACTCTGGCCCAAAGAAGTTCAGGGCTTGCAAGCCTCCGGCCGAGCGCTTCGTGAAAGCTTGAATCAGGTCCTGTGATGATGGATGCAGCACCCAAAGCTTCCGAGGCCGAATGTATCCGCACGCTGCGTATTATCTTGATTGCCTTGTGCATGGGGCAGGCCCTGTTTCTGGCAGTGGCCTTGTTTATCGGACAGAGCTCCGGCGATGCTGGGGAGGGCTTTTCGATGGAGAAACATCAGCTGTTCCTGATCCTTTTGGGAGCCTTAACTCTGATCACGCTCAGTAGCCGTCAGGTCCTTTCGCCGATCTTGCGCAAGAACATGAATGAAGAAAATCTGGTAACGACCTATCAGATGTATGCCATTGTCAGAGCGGCTTTATTGGAAGGACCTGGTTTGTTTGGTGGCGTAGTCTTGTTGATCACCGGACTTAATGGCCTCTTTCCTCAGGAACCTCTGTCTTGGGTCTGTATGCTTCCTTTTGTCTTCTCCGTGATGGGAGCTGCGCAGGATTGGCCCAGTGAAGACAAGTACCGCATGCTGCGGGAAGAGCTGAAACGGGCAGCTTAAGTCTTCTCTTCAAAGTCGCTGGGTCGTTCCAGCGCAGAATGAATCACTGCGGGCAAATGTTTGGGAGGAATCCCTTTCCAGAATACACACCACTCGCCCTCCCGGTGCAGACCGTCAGCTTGCCGTTCGTACCACTGATTTACCGGATTGCTTCTGCGGGATCGCCAGTTCAGTGCCGGGCAGGGAGTGCAGGCGGCGGCCCAGAGTTCCTGAGCCAGACCTTCGCCCCTGGCCTCTGTGCCCACTGCAAACTTACTCAGGTACATCCCAAAAGGGCTTTCCTCAAATAAGGCGGCTCCCCGGTAGTCTTTTTCCAGCCAGAAGCGGCTCATGTTCCGTAAACTTTCGGGGTCTCTCAGGGATTTACCAAAGGCTTCATCCATGAGAGTCAGCAGACGATCAAAATCGACATCCTGTGGGTTCTGGGTCTCAATCAAGGTACTGCCCCGGCGAAGAATACTTCCCCGTCCGCGCACCGTGAAAATTTCCTGCAGTAGGTACAAGGGGGAGGAGACACTGATGTGTAGCGAAGGCTGCTTCTGTAACCAATGATCGGCCATGCGAAGCAGTTCCTGGTCTTCCTCGAGCAGGGGTTGGCCCTGAGTGAAGCGGGTTGTCACCAGAGGCTGGGGTTGGCCATCGGGGGAGCGGATCATGCCGGAGGCGCGGAGCAGGTGTACCCGTTGACTGACCTGAGGCGTTAGAGCTTCCACGGCCTCCTGGATATTCATGTCCGGACAGAGGTAGAGTGCCAATTTCCCATCCTCCAGGCTTTGCTTCAATGCATCCCGCCAACGTTCCTCCGAGGAGTTGGGGCTCAGATATTTGAGGATTCGTGCCGGGCTGTGTGCACTCAGACTGGCCGCATGAGCCGCGGCATCCGGGCCGCAGAGGAGGACCAGAGGGCATAGGTCCAGACGCTGCAGAAACTGCAGGTCAAAGGCCATAAGATCCCCGGAATCCTGAATGCTTTCTGCATCCGGGACCAGCACGGCAAAACAGGCGGCCGCCCCTGATTGGAACTTGCGAAGGTAAAATTCATATTCCTCACGTCTGCCAATACTATCCAGGAACAGACGGAGTGTTTGAGAAATCAGCATGCACTCTTATTCAAAGCCAGCTTCTTCTTTGTCAAGCAACACATTCATTGTGCCTTGGTACCATTCGTTGACGGCATTGTAGGAACTGATCACGACAGAGTCATTGGGTAACATCGTCGCCTCTACACTTAAGAAACAAATTAAGGCTGCGGAGAGTCCGCGTAGAGGAGGGGAATCGGTGAAGAATAGGCCGTAAACCACAGAGTAGGGCGGGAAAAATAAACTGAGAATTCCCTGCAGCATATCCTGGATAAACGCTTCCACAATAATGGCTGCAAATACGCCAATGACGAGAATCCATCGGGCAAAGCTAATTTGATCCTCTGCCAGAAAAGAGAGTTCAGCGGTCCGGTGGTAAATTAACAAGCCCATGACCGCACAGCCAAACAAAAAGCTGAGAAAGGTCTGCATAAAAGAAGAGCCCCCCTTGGGTCGGGCTTCTTTGGATAAGGTGACCTCGTTTTTTTTCTTCCGCTTCTTTTTCTCTTTTTTACTGAGATTTACTTCGTCTTTATGACGCTGTACCGGGGGAGGGGCTTGTTCCCCCTTTTCTTTGAAGGCAAGTTTGGGGCTGGGTTTCAATTGAGGTCTGGGCTTTTCGTCCATACTTCAGATGGTACAACCGCGGCCCGTCTTTTGGCAACCGGGAAGTCTGCTGGATCTCTCGTAAAAAAAAAAACAGCGCCCATGATAGGCGCTGTTTGGTCATACAGGTATGTTCTGTATTCAGCTCAGAGCTGCGAGTTTTTTCTCGATAGCCTCTTTTTCTTTCTGAAGGCGATCCAGTTCTTTCTGTTTTGCGCCCTCAACCAGGGACTCAACAATGTCCCGGATTTTCAGCAGGTCACTTACAGGGAGATCTTTGTAGGTGCGTTTCAGGAGAAGAGATTTGTCTGCAACGACTTCTTCAACCACCGCGACAGCAGGTTTGCGACCGCGCTTTTTCGCAGGAGCTGCTTTGGCAGCTTTCTTTTTCGCTTTCGCTTTTAAATCAGCAGCGGTAGCCGGACGGAAGGCCAGTTCACCTTTCGGGTTGGTGACAATATTTCCTTCTTCGTCTTTGACCCATACACATTTGCTTGGGGGACGGCCGGGCTTATTCGGGTTTTTTACTTTCTTGAATTCCATTTCAATATCCTGGGGGGTAATAGGGATGCAACCAATGTAATTGGGCTGTACCAACTATAATTCTTTTTCTGGTTATTCAATTATTCTTTTTAGTTATTTATGAAGATCCTTTTCATTATTTTAGGAGTGAGTTTTTATGCCTGGATCCGGGCGGAAGAAGAAGGTTTGTCTTTGGAAGATGCACTGGTTCAGGGGGTTCAGTATAACTTTGAATTATCCCGTGATCGTATTTTAACGGAAGTAAACCGAGGTACGGTTGAAATTGAAGAACGGCAATTCCGGTTGAAACTTGAACCATTATTTGCCGTAGAAAGTTCAGCGCGGGAAGTAAGTTTAACCCGCTTTGGTCTTCGCGTAGAGCGTGAATTAAGGTGGGGTACCCGACTGGAAGCCCGGGGGGAAGTGACCCGGCGGGAAGAGGGGGACAGCGAAGAGGAATTGGAATTACGCTTAGAGCAACCTCTGTTTAAACGCTTCGGTCCTTTGGCCGCGGAGTCGAGTTTAGAGTCCGCACGTTTTGCGATGAGGCAGGCGGATTGGAACCTGCATCTGGAAACAGAACGACTCATGATCCGGATTGTAAATCGCTTTACCGAGGTGCTGAAACGGGAACGGGATGCGATCCGCGAAACAGAGGCCTTGGCACGTGCGGATGATTTTGTGAAATTATTGGAGCTGCGTGAACGTCAGGGGCGGGCCACGGAAGTGGAAGTGCTGGAAATGAAAATGTTACGACAGGAGGCGGCGTTGAGGGTGCGTTTCGCAGAATCGGCCTCCCGACGGGAAGCCCGGGAATTAGCCCGTTTGTTGGGACGCACTCCGGAACAATTGCCGGAACTGCAGGAGGCCTCTCGCCCCCCGATGCCGGATTTGGGTGAAAAAGAACCCGAACAGGTTGCCCGGGAGCAGCGCGTGGAATTGAAACAAGCGATGGATGCCTACAAAGAAGCTCGGCGCCAGGTGGATCTGCAGCGGCGGGAGTTTTATCCGGATCTTCGTTTGCTCGCCAATTACAAACCCGTGCTGGATGGATCGGATGAAGAGTGGTTTGTGGGGATATCCGGTGGGCAGACCTTAGATGTGGGTGTGAAACGGATTGAGTATAGTCAGAAGGAAGAACAGGCCCGGGCCGCGTTAATTGAGATCGCCGTGGTGGAGTTGCGAATTCTTCGGGAGGTGCGCGATGCGGCCGATCGTCTGGAGACTCTGGAGGAGGAATGGGATTTGGCTCAACAGCAGCTCAGCCTGGCGGAACGGCGCTGGAAAACAGCCGATGCCTTGTATCAGCGGGGCCGGAGCAGCGCGACCGCCTTGCGGGAAGCAGAGGAAAGGCTCGTGGATGCTCAGACGCTGATCCTTCGTTTGCAAGCCGAACGGATCCGGGCGCTGTATGAATGGCGTCAGGTACTAGGCTTATTGCTGGACTGAGCAGGGAGTTCTTTGCGAAGTCGCCTCCAGACCCAGCCCAAATAGACAAGCGTAATCAGGGCCCCGCTCCAGCTGGAAACAAAAGCTCCCCACCAGATTCCCAGTTCGGGTGGGTCGTTTCGCTGCATGAGAACGGGAATGAGCAACATCGGGGCCAGGAGCTGTCGATAGAGCCCCAGCCAAATGGCGAACATCGGCCGTTGCAGTCCTTGTAGAATGGAGGTCGCGGTGAAGAGGATGATGTAGGAGTAAAAGGAGAGCATCGCGATCTGCAGATTCTGTCTGCCACATTGGATGACCCGAAGGTCATCGGAAAAGAGTTCCATCCAAAAATTCCCGGGCAGGAGTACCACTGCAGCTCCCAGAGCCCAGAGGATGAGCCCGATTTTTAAACAGGTGAACAAGGTTTCGCGTAAGCGGTCCAGACGACCTGCACCGTAACTGTGGCCGGCGAGCGTCATAGCTGCGGTGTTCAAGCCGATCCCGGGGAGCAGAGCCATCTGTTCGATGCGCATGGCGATACCCATTGCGGCCAGCACTTCATTGCTGATGCCCGCAGCAAAGGCGGTGTAGACAAAAATACCCGCAGCAATGGTGAGCATATTTACCATGGCCGGAACGCCTTGTCCCATGAGTTGCCGCTGTACATGCATACGCGGCTTGAGATGGGTAATGCCCTTTGCGGGGAGAATGCCGGCCTGAATGGCTTTCCAGAGCATGTAAAAGAAGCTGAACATTTGGATCAGCATCGTAGATAACGCAATGCCGGGAAATCCTAAGGCGGGCAGGCCATAGCCACCAAATACAAACCACAGATCCAATACGATATTCAGCAGCATGCCGATAAAGAGCGAGTTTCGGAAAGGCCGGGTGTCCCCATGGGCACTGAGGAGACCATTCAAGGTCGACCCTAATACGAAAAAGGGCGTGCTCCAAAAAATCATGCGCATGTAGGAAAGGGCCAGGTCGAAACTTTCTCCTTCCACGCCGAGCAGACGAAAGGCGTGGGGCGCACTCCACCAGCCAAAGACTCCAAAGAGAATGCTGAGCCAGACCGCAAAGAATAATGCCTGACCGGCTAACTCTTCCACAGCCCCTTCATCCTGCCGTCCCAAGGCATGGCTGACTAAGGCATTGGCGGCAGCCTGACAGCCGCTGGCGACGGCAATGATGAGGAAAAAGACCGGAAAAGAAGCGCTCAGGGCCGCCAAGGCTTCGGTGGATAATTTTCCGGCCGCCCAGGTGTCCACCACATTGTACATGGTTTGGAACAACATCCCCATCGAAACGGGAACGGAGATTTTCCGGATCAGATGCGGAATGGGATCATTGGCTAAATTCAGGGAAGACACTCCCGAAACATAGAGGGGTGCCCCCCCGGGTCAAGCGGCGAACGCAACGCGACTGGGAGAAGACAGAAGGGGCGTTGCGTCAGAGAGCTTCCTTTTCCTGTACAGGGGATTGTCAGCGCAGACTCCTCTGGCTATAGGTGCCGCATGGCGAAGGATGATAAACAACTGCATGTGGCTCTAGCCTGCGGAGGCACCGGAGGTCATATTTTTCCAGGATTAGCCACAGCGGAGCAGTTGGATGCCATGGGACACAAGGTGACCTTGTGGCTGGCTGGAAAAGATATTGAAGCCAAGGCGGTTGCAGATACCCCCTGGGAAAAGATCACGGTCAAATCCAAGGGCTGGGAAGGTGGCTGGAAAGGCTTACCTGCCTTTGCGTTGCACTTTCTCCGAGCCCGTCGTCGTTCCCGCAGTATTATGCGCAAAGATCGTCCCGATGTGTTGTTGGCCATGGGGAGTTATGCGGGCATGGGTCCCGCTGCGGCGGCGCTTTCTTTGGATGTGCCCGTGGTATTGCATGAAGCCAATTCCGTGCCCGGACGCATGGTGAGCTTTTTTGCCGGCCGGGCAACCCGGGTGGCCGGGACCTTTGAAATGAGCCGGCATGCGCTCAAAGATAAAGCCCGTCTGGAAATCACAGGCCTTCCCTTGCGCAGTGAGCTGCTGCGCCAGCTTCCGGAACGCCCCCGTGAGCGTTCCGCGGAGGAACCCTTTCATATTCTGTGTATGGGAGGCAGCCGGGGGGCCCGGGCTTTGAATCGTATTGTTCGTCGTGCCCTGCGGGAGTTGATTCAGGTGGAACCCAACATCTTTGTGACCCACCTCACGGGGACTCAGGATGAAGAAGAGGTGCGCTTAAGCTATGAGAAGGACGGTATTCCTCATCAGGTTTCTGCGTTTGAATCCGATATGGCTCCACTCTATGCCCGCTGCGATATTGCCATCTGCCGGGCGGGGGCTTCCACCTGCGCTGAGCTGAGTGTGTTTGGTGTCCCTGCGCTCTTAGTGCCGTACCCCTATGCCGCACGCAATCATCAGATGATCAATGCCGAAGAATTTTTTCGGAAGAAAGCAGCGGATGTCATTCCTGAGGCTGATTTGGAAGTGCAATGGCTCCGGGAATATCTGGAAGGCTGTCTACATTCTCCTGAACGCCTGCAGCGCTTACAGAGCGCGGTGCAAAGTTGGGGGCGGCGGGATGCTGCGGAACGTTTGGCTCATCTGGTCGAAGAGGCCGCAGGTGAAGGCTGAGCGTATTTTTGCTCTAGGCGTCGGCGGGGTAGGTATGGCCGGTCTCGCCCGAATGCTCTTACAGGCAGGGCAGGAGGTCTATGGCTGTGATGTTGCGGAAACCGCTTTGGTTCAGGAACTCTGCGGGGAAGGATTGCACTTCCACCCAGGGCACCAGCGGAAGCTGCTTCCCGAGAATCTGGACTGGGCCTTCCGTACCCCCGCGGTGCTGGAAAGCTCTCCGGATTTGCAGGCCTTACGGGAAGCTCAGGTTCCTGTATTTCGTCGGGCTCAGGTGCTCGGGCGCCTGGCCGCATCCCGAACCGGGCTTGCCGTTGCAGGCGCTCATGGTAAAACCACCACGTCGGCTATTCTGGCAACCTTGCTGCGGGAAGCCGGGCTGGAATGTGGGTATGCGGTGGGTGGAGAAACGGCACTGCCGGGGCGGGTTGCAGACTGGGGAAGCGCTGCAGAGTTTGTGTTTGAGGCCGATGAAAGTGACGGAAGTCTGGTGCAGTATCAACCGGCCGTCTCCATTTTAAATTCCGTCGAGTGGGATCACGTCGAACGATTTCCTACCGAGGAAGCCTTGCTGCGCTTGTACCGTCATTTTGCGTTGCGCAGTTCAGAGCTCTGGCTCCGGGAAGATGATCTTCTTGCTGCCCGTTGCGCGAAAGGACATCGCGCCGTGTCACGGGTGGGGCGCTCTGCACACTGCGAGCTTCAGCTGCTGGAGCGACAGGACCTACCCGGGGCTCAGCGTTTTGTGTGGCGCTGGCGGGGCCGCGAAGTTGAAAGTAGCCTTTCTCTTCCCGGCGAGCATAATACCTTCAACGCGCTCTTAGCTCTTGGCGTGGCCCTGGGGCGGGGACTCGACCCGGAGGAGCTGAGTCTGGGCTTGGCCAGTTTTACTTCCGTGGGACGTCGTTTGGATCATTTTGTGGATGCAAAGGGGAGGCGGGTTATTCATGATTATGCTCATCATCCCACAGAAATCAGGGCTTTGTTACAGGCAGCCCGAAGTTGGCAGCCCCGTCATATCCGCCTGGTGTTTGAACCTCACCGCTACAGCCGGACCCGACACTTATTGCAGCCTTTTGCGGAGGTGTTGAGTCAGGCGGAGGAACTCGATCTGTTGCCGGTGTACGCGGCCTCTGAACATCCGGAGCAAGGGGCCGACTCTGCGGAACTCTTGGAGGCCTGTCGACAGCTCGCCCCGGAGCGACCCAGCCGATTGTGGAGCCATCAGGACCTGCTGCTGCAGCAGGTGGAGCATGATGCCGAGGCCGACTGCTGGCTGCTCGCCGGGGCCGGGCGTATTTCCGAACTCTATGAAAAGCTAAAGAGTGACAATTAAATTGTTGGGTGTTTTGTAAGGCACTGAAAATGAATTGTTTGTGAAGGGGTTAAATGCGCGAGCCCTTTGTTGACCCTGAGCTCTGTGCATGCTAAGGGGAGTCCTCTCAATCATTAGGAGTTATGCATGTCTGATGTAGTTCTGGAAAACGTATTTAAAATTTACCCCGGCGATGTAACCGCGGTTCGTGATTTCAATCTCGAGATTAAAGACAAAGAATTTATGGTGTTTGTCGGCCCTTCCGGCTGCGGGAAATCCACCACCCTGCGGATGATCGCCGGCTTGGAAGAAATCTCTAAAGGAACGATTTCCATTGATGGCCGTGTCATCAATGATGTCCCTCCTAAAGACCGTGACATTGCCATGGTGTTCCAGAACTACGCGCTGTATCCTCATATGAGCGTGTACAAAAACATGGCCTTCGGGTTGAAGCTCCGCGGCTTCCCGAAAAAAGAAATTGATGAACGGGTCCGCAATGCGGCGGAGATTCTGGATATCGGCATGCTGCTCGACCGGAAACCGAAAGCCCTCTCCGGTGGTCAGCGTCAACGTGTTGCTGTGGGCCGCGCGATTGTTCGCCAGCCTAAGGCCTTCCTGTTTGACGAGCCTCTGTCCAACTTGGATGCCAAAATGCGTGTGCAGATGCGCATGGAGATCAGCAAACTTCACCACACGCTTCAATCCACCATGATTTACGTGACCCACGACCAGGTGGAAGCGATGACCATGGGGGACCGCATTGTGGTCATGAAGGACGGGGTGATTCAGCAGGTAGCGCCTCCGATTGAGATTTATGAACGTCCGGCCAATCGCTTTGTCGCCGGTTTTATTGGCTCCCCGCCCATGAACTTCTTTGAAGGCAGCCTCGCCCAGACTGCGGATGGCCTCTACTTCGAGTCCGGTTCGATCCGCGTTCGTGTGCATGAGTCCCATGTTTCCGGATTGCAGGCTGCCGGCAAACAGGATCTGATTCTGGGTGTGCGTCCCGAGCATATTCAAGACTCTGTCTTTGCGGTGAATCCCGACCCCAATACGCAGGTATCTGCGAAAGTGGAAGTGGTGGAACCCATGGGTGCTGAGGTTTATTTGTACCTTTCCGCCAACGAAAAATCCTTTATCGCCCGTGTGGATGGTCATGAACAGGCTCACATCAACCAGGAAGTCAACCTGGTCTTTGATATGAGCAAAGCCAGTTACTACGCACCTGGGGAAAACGGCGAGCGTCTGGTTTAATCCCGACCTCAGCCTCCAGCCTCTTTCATCGTCTCTCCCCGCCTTCACCAGCTATCCTATGGGCTCTACCCTATCGGCGATTCTGGAAAGCCTGGGCGTAGCTCTTCTGGCCTACGGGGTCATGGCTCTTCTGCTGAGCCATGGCCGTTATCGTCGCAGACTCCTCCTCCTGGAGGCCAAACTCGATGAAGGGGTGGATGATGATTCCCTGCGTTTCGCCGCCCGGGATGTCTCCCGGAGAGGTGAGCTCATTTGGCTGCTGGCTCCGGAGCTGAAAGAACTGCCTTCTTTCTGGACTCCCCGGATTCGTAGATATGATCGGGTCTTTCTCCGAAAAGATGGGGGGCTTTGTTTTCTCTTTGCCAGTTCCTCGGATCGGCTGCCGGCCTTACAAGCCCGCTTTGTCCGCGAATTTCCTCCGGAGACCGCCATTTTTTGTGGGGAAGGCCTGGAGGCTTTTTCCGAGAACCTGCAGAATCCGCATGCGAAAGCGCCTCAAGCTGAGGCGGAAAGCGTGGAGGCTCCGCCGGAATACCTGGATGAATTGACCGGTCTGCCAAATGCCGAATTGTTTGGGCGTAGTTTTCGTACCCGCCTGTCTTCAGCCCGTCGCCGGGGCCGGGCCTACAGTTTGCTCTGCCTGCAGGTAGAGGGGCTGGAGTGGATTGAAGAACGTCAGGGAGAAGAAGCCTCCCGCGAACTGCGGAAATGGATCGGAAAGCTGTTGTTGGAGCAAAGCCGGCAGGAGGATTTACCTGCGCTGTCCTCGGAGGGCTGTTTCTGGCTGGGGCTTGAGTTATCCGAGGACGAGGCCCGCAGCGTGGCCGAACGGCTCTTGGAGTATCTAGTCAAACAGTCCCCGGAGCATGGGGGCAGCTTTAGCATCGGCCTGGCCAGCAGTCCGAAACACGCCCGCGGACCGCTCACCCTCATGGAACGAGCGGAGTTGGCGGCTCAAAAAGCCTCCGAATCTGGCCGGGGACGATTGTTGCTGTGGGATATGGCCTGGTTGAAAGCGGATTCCACCGAGCCTCAAGCTGAGTCTGTGGACCGCTTTTGATGCCTGCGACCCATCTCAACCCATTCTTGCTCCTGCTTCCGTTTCGGGCTAAAGAGTGGATATGAAGTTTTGTCGTCGCCGCATTCTGATTCCAGCCCTCCTGACGGCGGCTGCGATGCTTCAGGCCGACCCGGATTCATTGGAACGGGGACGGATGGCGTTGGCGGAATCCCGGCTGTCGGTAGCAGAATTGGAGCTGAAGGAGGCCTTGAGCTCCGAAAATCCGGAAGAACGGCGGGAGGCCTTGCTGGGCTTAGCTGAATTGGCGCTGTTGCGTAAAGATGAAGCTGCCGCGCAGGGGGCCTTACTCCAGCTGAGAGAAGATGAGACGCTGGAAGTCAGTCCCCGTGAAATCCGTCTGCTTTCCGAATTGGATGCGCTCCAGGAAAAGTACGCGGAAGGGCTGCAACGCCTGGAGACCGTTCCTCCGGAATCGCAGGGACTGGAGTTTCGCTATCTCAAACTTCGCCTGCTCTTGGCCCAGAATCAGGAGGCCGAAGCTTTGTTGCAGACAGAAGGCATCCCGGAATTGGCCTTGGAACGGGCCGCGTTGCTGTGGCGTCAGGGGAAAGAGGAAGAAGCTACGGCCTTGTGGACCGCTCTGGCGGAACGGAATCCGCCGGACGAGCAGAGTGGCTGGGCCCGTCTGCGTTTGGCAGAACTCCAATTGCGGGCCGGCCAAGCAGATCAAGCTGCCCGGGAGTTGGAAGCCTTGCAAACGCTGCCGCTTCGCAGTGCGGAATTGGATAGAACCTGGGCCCCCGTATTGGCGCAAACCCTGGAGCAGCAAGGGAAGGTCGGGGAAGCGGCTGCGGTGTATGCTCGTCTCTTAGAGCAACACGCTGAAGAACGATCCCTGCCCATGTGGAAACGGGAGCAGGCCCGCTTATCCGTGCTGTCCGGAGATGTCACCAGCGCCGGGGCCCTTTTGCAGTCCTTGATTGCCCTGCAGGGCGATGATGTGGAGCTGGCTAAGATTCAATTAGCGCTCGCGCAGCGTTTGGCTGCCGATGCGAACATGGAGGCTGCCCAGAAAGCTTACAGTGATTATTTATCCGTATTCACGGATCCCGTGGGGCAGCGTCAAGCCCGTTTAGGATTGGCTGCTGTGTTGGAAGAGCAGGGGGAATTGGATGAAGCGGAGGCCTTGTTGGAACAAGTCTGGCATGGACTGCCTGAAGGCCATGCTCTGGCTCCGGAATTGTTATCTGAATGGCTTTCTCTGCTGGTAAAACAGGAACGCCATGAGGATGTCCTCAAACGGAGCGCAACTCTGGAAGAACGTTTTCCTTCAGCAGCCCAGCTCCCGGAAGCCTTGTATGCCGCCGCGCTGGCTCAGGTGGAACTACAGGGACTTGAATCCGGTTTGCAGTCTCTTTCCCGTTTGGCACAACGCTTTCCCGGGCACCCGACTTCGGAAAAGGCCTTAATGCAGCGGGGACATCTCCTGCATCGCTATACCCGCATGGAACGGGCCCTGGGTGCCTACAATGCCTACCTCGATACCTATCCGGAAGGGCAGTATCGTCTCGATGCCATGACCGATAAAGGGATTGTGGCCTATCACCTGGGTTTATTTGAGTTGGCTCTCAGCCAGTTTGATGCGGTGTTGAAAATGGACCCGAACTCCGCGCGGGCCGCTCAGGCGGAGTGTCTGCGGGGCTGGTCTTTGTATTTGGTTGGCCGGGACCGGGACGCGCTGGAGGCCGGGCGGAATTTTTTACGTCGGTACCCTGATTCAGAATTGGTGCCGGATGTACGATTCTGGCTTGCGGAAATGGCGTTTAACCGTGGGGAAGCCAAAGAGGCGGAAGCGGAGTTCACCGCAGTGGCTTCTCAGGAAGATTTACCTCTGGATCGTCGGGGCAGAGCCTGGTTTTTGGCGGGACGTGCGGCGCTGCTGCGTGAAGAACAGGCGGATTCTCTGGTCCATTTTGCCCGGGCCCAGGAATTGGTTCCGGATGCCGCGTATATTCCCGACCTGCTCTTCTTTCAGGGAGATGCCTTGACCCAGCTGGATCGCTTTAATGAAGCGATCGCGGTGTTTGACCGTTTGATTTCTCAACATCCGGATTCCTATCTGGTTCACGCAGCCCGTGGGCGGAAGGGGGACTGTCTGTTTACCATCGGACAGGAGGATCCCAAGCGGCTGGAGCAAGCGCTGGCCAGCTATCAGCAGGTCTTGGAAAGTCCGGGGGCTGCTGCCGAACTGCGATTGCAGGCACTGTATAAAACCGGCCGCAGTCTGCAGGAGTTGGGGAAGGAAGATGAAGCCCGTCGTCAGTTTGAACGGGTGGTGTACCGCTACACTCAGGATCAGGCCGGACTGGGAAAACTGGCATCCCGCTGGTTTGTTCTGGCTGTGACGGAGGCCGCTCAATCCTATGAACGGGAACAGGAGTGGCGGGAAGCGATCTTTTTATACCGGAAGCTGGTGGAGGCCCGTCTACCGGAATCGGATGAAGCGCAACGGCGGATCGAAGAAATACGCCGTGAACAACTGATCTTTTTTTAATGTCTGACTTTTTGGAGATTCACGATGTATGAAGTTGTAGCCAATGGAGGCCCGGTGATGTGGGCGCTGGCAGGATTGAGTATCTGCTCCCTCGTCCTGTTTTTCCATAAACTCCTGGAACTGCACCGTTCTCAAATTGATGCCCGTGATTTTTTACCCGGGCTGTATAACGTTCTCCGTCGTGGTAATACGGTGGAGGCGGTGACCATTTGTGAGGACACCCCCGGTCCGGTGGCACATTTGTTGCGTGCGGCCTTGCTGAAGATTGAAGAACCTCCTGAAGAAATCGCCCGGGCGGTTCAGCAGGCCGGACTGTCGGAAATTCCCCGATTGGAACATGGTCTCAATCTCCTGGCAACCTTGGGGAAAATTGCTCCGATGCTCGGTTTGCTGGGGACGGTGGTTTCCATGATGGATACCTTGCGGATCTTTTTTGATCAGGCTCCCCTGGCCGAAGTCGATAATTTCAGTTTGCCGCTGTGGAATGCTCTGCTGACCACTGCCGCGGGGATCAGTATTTCCATTCCGATCTACGCAGGATACAACCTGTTGGTCAGTCGGATTGAATCGCTGGTTCTGGATATGGAATTTGCTGCATCGGATATTATTGCCTTCCTCATCAGCAACCGCAGCCTGCTCGGACAGGATTAGAGATGAAGCATTCGGATATCGCCCATTTCCGGCAACTGACGCATCTGCGCAGGCGCTTCACGGCCCGCAGTCGACGTTTCCCTCCGGTACTGGAACCTGCGGCCATGGTGGATGTGGTGCTGCTGGTGCTGCTCTTTTTTATGACCGTTTCTCCAATGGTCACCCGCCCCGGGGTGAGATTGACCTTGCCGGTAGGGGAGGGCTTGCAGGCACTTTCGATGCGGGCGGCTGTGGTGACGCTGACTCAAAAAAATCAGCTTTTCTTTAATGACCGCCGCAGTTCGGTCGAAGAACTTCCTGAGGTGTTACGCCGCTTGCATGTGGAGCAACCCGAGCTGCCTCTGGTGATTGAAGCCGATGCGCAGGTGACTCTGGAGCGACAAATGCAGGTCTATCAGGCCGCTGCTGCTGCAGGGTTCACAGATATTTCCATTGCCGCCCGCCCCTCTGTATCCGGAGAGCTGCGATGAGATCTGCGCTGCAGATCTGTGCCTTGTTGCTGCTCTCCCTGCTGTTGCATGGAATCTGGGCCTGGATGCCTTTGGCAGAGCTGCCTCCGGCCGAATCAAGTTCCGTCCCTCCCTTGCGGGCGTTGGATGGGAGTATGGAAGAAACCTGGTCACCCGTTCTGTTCTCTCTACCCAGCCGCATCGGGTTTTCATCGGTCCTTCCCCGCGAACAATTGGAAATTCTGCCCCCGCTGCAAAGTCCGGTGAAACTTCCGGTGCAGATTCAAGGGGAATTGCCGCTACAGGCCCCGATTTTGTTGTCGCAAGAGCTTCCGGCGAATGGGTTGGGCGAGTTGGCGGATCGTCAACTGATCTCAGCCTTTCCCCAAGCGGAGCCGCGTCTGCGGAAATGGACGCTGACGCAATTGGAGGGGGAGTCTCTCCAGCTTCAACTCTATCGTATGCCCCCTCCGCAGATGGCCAGTCAGCTGTCTCGAATCGAAGCAACGCTGCATCTGAACCGCTATGGACAGGTGGAATCCTGCATCCTGCTTCAGCCGGAACAGTTAGGGGACGAGTTGCGTTCCGTGATGTTGGCTCTCCGTCGTGTGCGTAGTCGCCCGGGTCAGGCTGGGCGGGTCTTGCGGGTCGCTCTAGAGCGGGAGCAAAGCCCATGAATCCGAGCTTTGATTTGCCCAGCCTCTTTTATCTCCCGTTGACGGTACAGCTGGGAGTGCTCATCCTGTTATCGTTGCTCTACCGAAAACGTGGCGTGCGCAAGCATCGGCTGCCGCCTGCGAATATTTTCCGGTGTACACGCTGTCGGCACTTGTATATGGACAGTCGCCGCGTTCCGCTTTCCAAATGCCCGAAATGCAGTAGTCTCAACGAAGTCATCCGTCGCTGAAACACCTTATGAAGATTCCCAAGTTATCCCGATCCACCTGGTCCTCCGAAACCCGCAACCGGAAGGTTGAACAGTTCCTTGCCCGCCCGGCATTGGACCCTGAAGCCTTGGTGGTTGCTGCAGAACTGCTCGAAACGATTCGTAGTCAGGGGGATAAAGCGCTTTTAGCTGCTGCTCGTAGATTCGATACTCCTGCACTCAAATTGAAGGAGATTCGGGTCTCGGAAGAAGAAATCGCTGCGGCAACGAAAGAAGTGGATTCGGACTTCCGCAAGCAGGCGAAGGAAGCCGACAAACGGATTTTTGCCTTTGCGAAGGCAGGAAAGCGGAAAAATTGGGAAATGAAAACGCCCCAGGGAGGAAGCCTCGGAGAGCGCTTTAATCCCTTGGACCGGGTCGGTGTGTACATTCCGGGCGGAACCGCTCCGCTGGCTTCGACCTCGTTAATGACTGCAACCCTCGCCCGGGCCGCCGGCGTTCCGGAGATTGTGGCCTGTACTCCGGCGGACAAAGAGGGGAAGGTGAACCCCTATATCCTCTATGCTCTGAAACTGGCCGGAGTCAGCGAAATTTACCGGGTAGGTGGCGTGCAGGCGATTGGAGCGCTGGCGTACGGCACCAAAACGATTGCCAAGGTGCAAAAAATTGTGGGTCCCGGAAATGCCTACGTGACTGCAGCCAAAAAACTGGTCTACGGGGAGGTCTCTCTGGATTCCGTGGCGGGCCCCAGTGAGGTCGCGATTTTGGCAGATGAAAGTGCCCGTCCAGCCCATGTGGCCGCGGATTTGCTCGCGCAGGCAGAACATGGCACAGGCAAAGAAAAAGCTCTCCTCGTCTCCACGTCTCAAGGATTGGTGGATCAGGTGATGGAAGAACTGCCCCGGCAAGCGGCGCAACTGAGCCGGGTGGAACGACTGATTCCGGTGCTGCAACAGGGCGTGCTGATGGTGACAGTGGATTCGATGGAGGATGGCATTGAACTCATCAATCGCTTTGCTGCTGAACATTTGGAGTTGCTGGTGAAAAGCCCGAAACGGGTACTCAAACAGATCCGTGCAGCCGGTGCGGTGTTCCTCGGTCCCTGGACCCCGGAGTGTGCGGGTGACTTTGCGGCGGGTCCCAGCCATGTCCTTCCCACCGGTGGGGCTGCGGCCATGTTTTCCGGATTAACGGTGGATGATTTTATGCGCCGTTCTTCGGTCTTGAATCTGAAACGTCAGGATCTGGAGGAAATGCTTCCGGTCATTGAAGCTTTTGGACGGGTGGAGGGCCTGGATGGTCACAGCCGTTCCGCAACCATACGGTTTGAATAATGGAACTCCCTGTACGTAAAGCCGTCCGTACGATGCACGCCTATGTTCCGGGCGCCCAACCGGAGTCGACGGATCTCCTCAAACTGAATACCAACGAGAACCCGTATCCTCCCTCTCCAAAGGTGATGGAAGCTCTCGGCCGGATCAGCACC
Organism: Verrucomicrobia bacterium UBA6056; assembly: GCA_002429005.1. Classification (GTDB taxonomy): domain Bacteria; phylum Verrucomicrobiota; class Kiritimatiellia; order SS1-B-03-39; family UBA6053; genus UBA6056. Next base: position 73,762 of record DIYK01000090.1, on the reverse strand, counting down.
GAGGCCCTGCGCCGCTATCCCCCACCGACTGCAGCCCGTCTTCAGGCACAGATTGCGGAATTACATGACTTGAATGCGGATCAGGTGATTCTGCTCAATGGCAGTGATGAGGGCTTGGCCCTCTGTACCCGCTGTTTTGGTGAGTTCCGCGAACGGGTCGGCTTCCTGGACCCTTCCTATTCTCTGTACCCTGTACTGGGAGATATTGCGGAATCTTCGATGATCCGCTTTCCCTTGAATGAGGATTTCAGTTGGACCTTGCCGGATACCTTGGATGTAGAACTGTTTTGCCTGACCCGACCCAATGCACCCAGCTCTATTTCGCTTCCTTTGGATGAGGTTCGAGAGGCTGCCCGTCGCTGTACGGGTGTCCTGCTGGTGGACGAGGCCTATGCGGATTTTGCAGAGGACAATGCGGTATCCCTCGTCAACGAATTCCCGAATGTCCTGGTGTCCCGCACCTTTTCGAAAAGCTATAGCCTGGCCGGACTGCGTATGGGCTACTTGCTGGGCTCAGCTCCGTTGATAGATGCATTGCACCGCATCAAAGATTCCTACAACACCGATGCGATTGCGCAGCAATTGGCCTCGGAAGCTCTGGCAGATCAGGAGTGGATGCGAGGAAATGCTGAAAAGGTAAAACGGACACGCCGTCAACTGACGCAGGATTTGCAGGCGCGTGGTTTTCAGGTCCTGCCCTCCCAGACCAATTTCTTGTTTGCCCAGGTGCCGGCCTCCCGGGATGCCCGACAGATCTTCGAGGCTCTATCTGCAAAACAGGTGTACCTGAGGTATTTTCCCGGGGAACGAACCGGAAACTATCTGCGTATTACCGTAGGTACTGATGAGGAAATGCAGCGCTTCTTGCAGCGTTTAGATGAGCTGCTTTCCTAAGAGGACTCTGCAGTCATCGCACCGGTAAGGCGGAGTAACTTCGCACAGGGATTTCCTGAAAGATTCAATCGTGTTTTGAACAAAGAAGAAATTGTTTCTTGAAACTTACTAACTGGTAAGTAAGAGCTTTGCCCATGATGAAGCAGGAAATCCTACACCTGGCCACCACGCAAATGAAAGAAGGGGGCTATGATGCCCTGAATTTCCGGACGATTTCGGAAGAGCTGGGCGTGACCAAGGCCAATATTCATCACCATTTTCAAAATAAAGAGACCTTGGCCAACGAAGTCGTTCGCGAGTACAGCAAGCAGACCATGGATGCGTTTCGCAGCATCGCAGAAGAATGTGATGGTGATCTGAAAGTGTTTCTTCGGAGAGAAGAGAGCTTTTTTTGGGAAATGTCCGAAGAGGCTGGGCATTGCGGGGTTTGTGTTTGTGAACAGATTATCCGCGTACCTCATAGTCCTGACAGCTTGCTGCAGACCGCTCAGGAGTATTCAGCTTTGTTCTTGGATGTACTGGAGTCGGTCGTATCCCGAGCCGCCGAGCGAGGCTTGCTGCGACCGGGCGTGAATCCTCAGGACTGCGCGTTTCAATTGGCCATGATGATGAAAGGCCTGGTCTCCATGGCTCAAGGATATCCCAGTGTTCCGGAGGCCCGGGAGGCTCTCAGCGGCAAACTTCTTTCCTGGGCTGATCGCATTTCCCTCTAAAAAAACAAACAGCTTACTAACTGGTAAGTAAGAAAGTGTTTCCATGATGTCGAAGAATATCTCTGTTCCCTGGTCCCGTTGGGTGACCTCACATCCCTGGTTAGCCATCTTGTTCAGTGTTGCCATGGCCGTTGCCTTGGCCTTCGGGATTCCCCGGACGACCATGAGCAATGATTACCGCTATTTCTTTGGGGAAGAGAATCCCCAACGCGTCGCGTTTGAGCGTCTTCAGGATGTCTACAGTAAGGACGATAACATTTTGTTTATTGTTGCCCCCACATCAGGAGAGGTATTCAGCGAAAATACCATGCGAAGTTTGCTCTTCCTGACCGAAGAAAGCTGGCAGCTTCCTTTTTCCACCCGCGTGGATTCCCTCACCAATTTCCAGTACACCTTTGCCGAGGAGGATGACCTGATTGTCAAAGATTTGGTCCTGGAGGAGGAGTTGGGTGGAGAGAATGTCGAGGCAGATCTTGCTGCGGCAAAAGCGATTGCGCTTAAGGAGCCTCTGCTGGCGAATCGCATGATCAATGAAGAAAGCTCGGTCACTGGGGTGGTCGTGCAGCTCAACTTTCCTGGAGAACATCCCATGGAAGTTCCGGAAGCCGCTGCCGCCGCCCGGGAGTTGGCGGATGCCTATCTCCAAGCTTTTCCGGATCATGAGCTCTACATCAGCGGGATCGCTATGTTGAACAACGCTTTCAATGAAGCGGGTATGAAGGACATGATGACCTTAACCCCGGCCATGTATCTGACCATTATCCTGTTGATGTTGATCATGACCCGCTCCGTGAGTGGCAGCGTGGCTACATTCTTTGTCATGTTTTTTGCCATTTTTGCCGGAATGGGTTTTGGCGGTTGGGTCGGGATTCCGTTAACCCCTCCGTCGGCCATTGCTCCGGTCATCATTATGACCCTGGCGATTGCGGACTCCGTGCATATTCTGAAGTCGATTCAAAAAGCTCTCAGCGCGGGGATGAGCAAGAAAGACGCGATTGCCGAAGGCTTGCGGGTGAATTTTAAACCCGTCTTTCTCACCAGTCTGACCACGGCGGTGGGTTTTCTTTCGTTGAACTTTTCGGACACCCCTCCTTTTCATGATCTAGGGAATATCACGGCCATTGGGGTCAGTATGGCCTTTCTGTTATCCGTGTTATTTCTACCGGGGCTGATGATGCTTCTGCCTATGAAGGTGCGGGAGGCCAAAGAGGAAGCGCCCAACCCGCTGGGGAAACGATATGGAGCCTGGGTGGCAAAGAACCGCCTTCCGATTCTTCTTGTGAACCTGGTAGCGGCACTCCTGCTGGGATTGCAGATTCCAACGATTGAACTCAATGATGAATTCATCGGCTATTTCGATAAGAGCATTCCGTTCCGTACGGCATCGGAGTTCGCGATGGAGAACCTAACGGGGATTTACCAAATCAACTTTGATATGAACAGTGGGGAGACGCAGGGCATTGCTGATCCGGAGTACCTGCAGCATGTGGAGAATTTTTCCAATTATCTGCGCAGCTTACCCGGTGTGGATCACGTGAACAGCATTACAGACACCTTCAAACGTCTGAACAAGAATATGCATGGGGATGATGAATCCTATTACCGTCTTCCGGAGCGTCGGGATCTAGCTGCTCAGTACCTGTTGTTGTATGAAATGAGCCTTCCCTATGGTCTGGACCTGAACAATCAGATCGATGTGGATAAACAATCCACCCGAGTCGTGGCAAATCTGGGCGATATGACCACGGCGGAAATCATTGCCCTCACCACTCAGGCAGAAACCTGGTTAATAGAGAATACACCGGAACAGCTGCATACTATTGGTTCTTCACCGGTGATTATGTTCAGCCACATCTCTGCCCGAAATGTCGTAGGCATGGCGAAAGGGACCTTGCTAGCCTTTGTGATCATTTCCCTGATTATGATCGTAGCCTTAAAAAGTGTGAAATATGGGCTGTTGTCTTTGATCCCCAACATCACTCCGATGTTGTTGGCTTATGGCATCTGGGCATTACTGGTAGGGCAGGCCGGCTTTGTCATCGCCATTGTGGGCTCAGTCTGCCTCGGCATTGCCGTAGATGATTCCGTACACTTCCTGAGTAAATACCAACTGGCTCGTAAGGAAAAAGAGCTCAACGCCCATGAAGCCATCCAATATGCATTCCAAAATATGGGAGGCGCATTGGTTCTGACCAGCGTGTTGCTGGTCGTGGGATTTGGGGTGTTGACCTTATCCACCTTCAAGATGAACTTCATTCTCGGGGCACTCTCCGCCCTCACCATTACGCTTGCCCTGATCGTGGATTTCACGCTGCTACCTGCAGTCCTTGCCTACGCCGATCGGAAGTCTGTTTCTGCTTAACCTCTAGGAGTACCTATGATGAACCAAACAACACGAGCTCTCTCCCTTGTATGCCTTAGTGCCCTGATGAGCATCTCTCTCCGGGCGGAAAGCCCTGAGGAGAAAGGACTGGCCATTGCTAAAAGCATGGACAAACAGGAAACGGGATTTGTGAATCAGGTGGCGGATGTCACCATGATCCTGAAAAACAAACATGGTCAGGAATCCAGCCGAAGCCTGCGCATCAAAACGCTGGAAATGGAAAAGGATGGCGATAAGTCGCTGACCATTTTTGATTCCCCCCGGGATGTGAAAGGCACCGCCTTTCTGAGTTTCACGCATGCGGTGGGTCCGGATGATCAATGGTTGTTTCTGCCGGCGTTGAGCCGGGTGAAACGGATTTCCTCCAACAATAAATCCGGCCCCTTCATGGGAAGTGAATTTGCCTATGAAGATATCTCGAGTCAGGAAGTTGAAAAATACAGCTATAAGTTTATCCGGGATGAGGAAGTGCTCGGAGGACCCGGTGTGGTAATGGAGCGCTATCCTGTGGACAAAAAATCAGGATATACCCGCCAGATCGTCTGGGTGGATACAACCCATTGGCGGGTAGCGAAAATTGTTTTTCATGACCGCAAAGATAAAAAGCTGAAAACCTTGGAGTTTAAAGGCTATCAGCAATACCCCAATGGCAAGTGGCGTGCGGATGAGTATCAGATGGTCAACCATCAGACAGGGAAGAGCACCCGTCTGCTCTGGGAAAATATTCAATTCGGACAGGATTTGAGTGAGCGGGATTTTGACCAGAACGCGCTGAAACGGGCGCGATAAACCTGAGGGTTGGAGAGTGGTTATGAAAGCAACGTGCTTATCCATCGTCCTCGCTCTGCTGCTGCCTCTCTGGGCTGAATTCTCCGGAGAAGTCGGGGTGGAGTTTCAGGCTTTTCCTCACAAAGGGGCCTATGGCCAGGAGGAACAGCTTGAGCACACTCTCCTGATTCAACCTGAATACTCGCGGAGCTGGAATCAGGATCGCCGTGTATTCACCTTCATCCCTTACGCGCGGCTGGGCAGTCATGATGAGGAACGAAACCATTTCGATATTCGTGAGCTCAGCTTTATTGGCAGTTGGCCTGTCTTTGATCTCCGTGCAGGAATCAGTAAGGTGTTTTGGGGAGTGACCGAAAGTCAGCACTTGGTGGATGTGGTCAATCAGACGGATGCCGTCGAAAATATTGATGGAGAAGACAAACTGGGCCAGCCGATGATCCATCTTACCTGGGTTCAGAGCTTCGGAAATGTGGAGTTTTTCTGGCTTCCCTATTTTCGGGAGAGATTGCTTCCCGGCGAGGATGGGCGCTTTCGTGGACCCGTTGCCGTGGATCAGGATCAGGCTCGCTACACGGATGATCGGGAGGAGTGGCATCAGGACCTGGCTTTCCGGTGGTCTCATTATGTGGGAGCCCTGGACTGGGGCTTGTCATATTTCCGGGGGACCGACCGGGACCCGGTGTTGGAGCTGGACGAGGAAGGTCGTCTGATCCCTGTCTATGGACAATCCTGGCAACTGGGACTGGAACTGCAGATCGTGTATCTGGACTGGTTGTTCAAGGGAGAATTTCTTCACAAGGAACGAGAGTCCTATTCTGACTATCAGGCCTGGGTCACTGGTTTTGAATATACCTTTGTGAATCTGGGTCCCGGTGCAGATATCGGCGTGCTTTATGAATGGCTCTACGATGATCGTGGACGTGCATCCGGGTCAGGGCTTGATGATGCCTCCTTTGTCGGTACTCGTCTGGCGATGAATGACGAAGCCTCATCGGAACTCCTGTTTGGTGGATTTATCGATCATCAGAGCGCCGATGTCGTGAGCTTGCGCTTGGAGGCCTCCCGCCGTCTTGGCGCGAGTTGGAAACTGGAAGTGGAGGGCACCTTGATCGAACAGCCCCCGGAAAACAGTTTCTTTGATGCCATCTCTCGGGATGATTATCTTCAGGTGACCTTGTCCTATTTCTGGTGAAATCCTTTAGGGCTCCGATCTGGGGCGGGCACTTATCCGAGATGTTGGTCAAAGTATCGTATCGCGGATTCAATATGGTAGGCATGGCCTCCCGGATGACTTGCGAGCTGACAGCGGTCGTTTTGACCAAATATGGCATAGGCAGCTTGGATTTTTGCAAATTCCTGGAGGGTGCCGCTGAAGGGGAAAATCGGGTCCTCCTGACCATGAATCGCACAAAAAGGCCTGGGAGCGGTTAAGGCGGCAAGATCTCCCATCTCCATCAGTTGGAGGATCCCGGGGACATAATTACAGTCACAGTGGGGGACGGCATAGATTGAGTCCCGGAAGCTGCACAGGTAACTTCCCGGGACGGAGACGGCGACACGCTCATCCAGCGAGGCCAGCCACAGGGTGGTGGTCCCCCCGCCTGAATTGCCGGTCACGCCGATTGGCTGCCCAGCTTTTTCGCGTTGAAGATAATCCAGGACGGCCATGCCATCCCGGATACGTTCACCCAATAGGGTTCGGCCATGGGCGGCATACTGAATGGCCAGATCCCGACAGGAGCTTTCGATGCTTCCATCATGAAGGGGGGCTTTGCGGCTACTCTGTCGTTCACCGAAGCCTTGTTGTTCGACCGCAAACACCTCCCATCCAGCCCGGGCCAGTCCCTCTGCATAATGATTATCTTTTGCCCGCATCCTAAGCTCGGTTTCCGCATCGGGATAATTGCCCAGACAGTACTGAACGCTTGGGTTGTGTCCGTGAAAGACCAGGATGACCCCTTTACGATCTGCTCCGGAGCTGAGCTGGAGGTGGTAAAGCGGGATGATGACCTCATCGCTGCTTTCCACATAAAACTTGGTCTCCATCAGGTCTCCCCGCTTGCGTGGCTCAAATTCGGTCAGATCCAGACAGCGCGGAGCTTCCCGGTTTCCAAAGCCGAGTACGTTACATAGGGCCTGTCTGGCCAGGTTCCGCCATTGTTCGAATTCTTCTCGGTTTCGACCTCGTAGCGCATGGGTAAATTCGCAGGACTGTTTTAGCTGCTCCAGATGCTTGTCCAGGTTGGCAGGGGAATGAGGAAGACTCATGAGCGTTGCTGTTGGGCGGAATTGTCGATCAAAGCGGTGATGTGCTGAGCTTTCGCTCTGTTGTGTGAATGCCGACAGCTACGCCTCACGTTTTCCGAATTCGGCTTGTTCGTAGTCTTTCACTTCCTGCAGCCATTCTCCTTCACCGGGGCAGTTCTGGCGGCGGCAGAATTCCTCCCAGACTTCGCCGAAGGGGAGAAGGCGTGCCTGTTCCATCAGGCAGAGTCGGGCGGTGAAATCACCCTTGGCCTCCAGCTCTTTCAGCTGGGAATTGGGTTGCAGCAGCGCCAGAAGCAGAGCTTTCTTGGCAGAACGGACCCCCAGGACGGCGGCGGCAATGCGGTTGATGCTGGCGTCAAAATAATCCAGACCAAAACGGATGTGGCCCAGATAGCCTCCTCGCACAATTTCTTCCATAACCAGACGGGTGGGGTCATCCAAAGTGACCACATGATCGGAATCCCAGCGCACCCCACGGCTTAAGTGCAAGAGCAGGCCCGGCAGATGGAGCAGGGTTGCCGAAATCTTGTCCCCCAGAGTTTCAGTGGGATGGAAATGTCCCGCATCCAGACAGAGCAGCATCTGGCGGCGAATGGCGTAGCCCAGGTAGAATTCATGGGAACCCACTACGTAGGATTCGGAGCCAATGCCGAAGAGTTTACATTCCACCGCATCCTCAACCCGTTCATCCTGTGGGGCGGCATCCAGAATACGGTTCAAAGCATCCTGAAGGCGCAGGCGGGGACCGAGACGATCCGCGGGTTGATCTTTCATGCCGTCGGGAACCCAGTGATTCACCGTGCAGGGGCCGTTCTGGTTGTCTGCAAAGGCTGCGGCAATGTGTCGGCAAGCAACGGCATGGTTGATCCAGAACTCCTGTACGGCCGGATCGGCAGAGGCGTAGGTAAAACCGCTGTCTGCCATGGGGTGATTGAAGCAGCTGGGGTTGAAGTCGAGAGCGACCTCTTCCTGTCTGGACCAATCCATCCAGTTGCGGAAAAAGTCGGCTGTGTAGGCGTCCCGATCACTGCTGGAATCGTCCCGCTCCGCATAACAGGCATGCAGGTTGAGGCGTTTTGCGCCAGGGGTCAGCCGCATTGCCAAAGAAATATCCTGGCGCAATTCATCTCCGTTTCTCGGCTTGCCAGGGTAATTGCCCGTGGCGGCAATGCCTCCGCCTTCCAGGCTGCTATCGGGTGCTTCCAGCCCTGCAACATCATCAAATTGCCAACAGGGAATGGAGAAGGGGATTGCGGCGAGTTGCTCTAAGGCCTCTTCCACATTCAGGTCCAGAGCAGCAAACGATTCAACAGCGTGGGAAAAGCGGTTCATGAACCTACCCATACTCATTTTACGAAAGAGGGGAAGGCTGGAGTCCGGCTTCTTTCGTGTACCTTCTTTCCGAGTGCCCCCTGAAAGGTTGGGGCCCGATCTCTGTTCAAAGCAGAGAGGAAGGATTTTTGGCTATTAGGAGCAAGGTGAAGGCCCGCATCAGCTCTTTCTGGGAGTGAACACCCGTGACCCGATAGATCTCTTTGATGTATCCGTTCAGGGTATGAATGGAAATGGACATGCGGTCCGCAATCAATTTCCGGGGTAAGCCTGTAATCAGATAGGCCACGACTTCCTGTTGGCGAGCGGTCAACATGGGGAACTGATCCTGGGATCCTGCCAACGCCGTTTGCACGCCACGGGCCTGTTCCAACTTGAGAATTTGCTGGTAGGCCGATTTCAGGTGAGGTCGAAGCCAGCGGAGGGTTTCGCGATCACGTTCGGTGATTTCCTGATCACTGTTTATGGCTAGCCCCGTTCGTAATCCATGATCAAAGGAAAGCTCGGTATAGAGCTGATTCTGGATGTCCAGGTGGCGATATCCTTCCCGGTAGATGGCCGTTTCTCGAAATTGCCGATGGCTCACGTGGTCTTTCACAGAATAGACCTCTTCGAGAGGGCTATGCTGAAAATCAAGATCCAGGGCCTGAATGACTGGGTGGCTTATCATGGTTTCCGCTAAGACTGGCAAGAATGCTGGACGCAGATCTTCATACGCGGAGGTCCAGGAACTGTTCACCAAGTTCATTTCCGCATCAAAAAAATCCCAGCTGATCAGGCGGACATTGAGCAAGGTGGGCAATTCCTCCAAACAGCACTGAAAGAAATGCTGGCTGCTGTTTTCTGCATAGAGTTCCATGCAAAAACGGTTGATCTTGTCCCATTGCTGATGTGAGAGAGCGCTCATGTGTGTTTGCCTGAACTTGCACAATCTGATCCGTATCGGGCTTTCAACTGTTTTTTAGGTCATTTTTAGGCTTTAGTGGATCCCTAACGAAAGAGTGGATGTGATGACGAAAACTGTAGATGTTTCCTGGTTGTTAACCGGTGCCGGGGATGTGTGTGAACGGAAGTCCGGCGCTCCGCTCTATCAACTGCCCGGGCAGCGCCTGCTGGCGCTGTACCGGAGAAACCGGGAGGCGGGGGAGGATTTTGCCCGTCGGCATGGGCCCAGTCGTTATGTGGATAGTTTGTCGGGGCTGTTGGCGACTGAAGCTGCGAATGCACTCTATGTGGCCACCCCGCCGCAACGTCACCTGGAGGAATGTGTGGCCGGTGCCCGGGCCGGGCTGCATATCCTGGTCGAGAAACCCATGGCTATGCATTCCGGGGAGGCGTTGCAGATGGTGCAGGCCTGTAAGGCCGCGGGAGTTACCTTGGCGGTGGCCTACTATCGTCGTTGTTACCCTTCGGTGTTACGCGCAAAGTCTCTGCTCGCTTCCGGTACACTGGGCAAACTGAATGAAATCTGGATTAATACTCAATTTCCTCCCAGTCACCGCCTGGACCTGATGCATTTTTTTGGCGGAGATATCGCCTCCGTTCGTTTGGATGCAGACGGAGAAACCCTCATCGGGAGCTTTGTAGAAGGGGGGCACTTGCGCATGAAGTTGGGTTGGGGCGAGGAGGGGGTCCCGGAGCAAATTCGAATTCAAGGGGAAGCCGGGGAGCTGTGGATCGATGATCTGAAAGGCGGCTCTCTCATCTGTCTGGGTGAACGGGAGGAATTTGCCCCGTTACCTTGGACTCACTGGGGCCTGATCGAAAACTTCGGCCTCCATCTGGCGGGCGAGGCTGAACTGGCCTGTTCCGGAGAAGAAGGGCTGAAGTCCACCGTCCTGCTCGACATCGTCTCCACGCTCAGCGCCGGCGGAGAACCCATGGTGGTGGATTATCTCAATCCTCCCGATCCGGATTGGATGAAAGCGGAGGGCTTTCATTTGTTGGGCTGAGCTTACATCAATCGAGCAGATCCGGACGGACGGCACGGGTTTTCTCCAGGGCCCGTTCTTTTCGCCAGGCGGCAATGGCCGCATGATTCCCGCCGAGGAGTACTTCGGGAACGCCCATGTCCCGGAACTGCTCCGGGCGGGTGTAGTGAGGGTGGTCGAGGATGCCGCTGGAGAAACTTTCCGCTTCGGTGGCGCCTTCGCCTCCGAGGACGCCCGGAATGAGGCGGACGACGGCATCGCTAAGCACGGCCGCGGCAATGGCTCCATTGGTGAGTACGTAGTCGCCAATACTGATTTCCTCGTCCACCAGGCTATCCACCACCCGTTGGTCTATGCCCTCATAATGACCGCAAAGTAAGATCAGGTGGCTCTCGGTACTCAATGCTTCTGCCTGAGGCTGAGAAAAGGGTTTTCCCTGAGGGGAGAGGTAAATGACCCGGCTTTGTTCTTCCTTGAGGTCCTCAATGGCTGCGAATAGCGGCTCAGGTTTCATCACCATGCCCGGTCCACCTCCGTAGGGGCGGTCATCGGTGACCCGGTGTTTATCCTGACAGTAGTCCCGTGGAGAAAGAATTCTGAATTCCACGGCACCCATGTCCCGGGCGCGTTTCATCATGGATTCCCCCAGAAATCCGGACACCATATCCGGGAAGAGGGTGAGGATATCAATACGCAGTGGCATGGAGCAACCCGGGCTTAGCGGGGCTCCAAAACCTCAAAGGTGACCCTCAAGTCTTCATCCGGCTTCATCGCATGCAACAGCGTGCGGAGCGCAGAAATGGTTTTGCCATTTTTTCCAATGACGATTCCGACATCAGCAGGGTGGCAGTCCAGTTCCAGAAACACAGACTGCGCCCCCCGAACTTCGGTAAGGCGCAGATCTTGTGGATGCTGCACCAGCGCACGCAAATTGTGGAGCAGCAGGTCGATCATCAGGTGATCCCTTATTCAGCAGCAGCGGGCTGTTCCGCAGCAGCTTCAGGAGCCGCTTCTTCGCTGACTTCCGGCTTGGGCAGGGTGTCAGCATGCTCAATGGCACGGGGTACCAGGGAACGTACAGTGTCAGAAGGCTGAGCGCCAACGCCCACCCAGTACTGATAACGCTCGTGCTTCAGCACGGCGCGACCGCCGGATTTGGGATCGTAGGTGCCGAGAAATTCGATGACTTTGCCGTCAGTGGGGTTGCGGCCGTCCGCCACAACGATCCGGTAGAAAGGATTGTTGCGGTTGCCAATGCGCTTGAGTCGGATTTTAACTGCCATAAAGCTTTTTCTGGTTTTTGGTTCCAAGATCCGAAACTCGGTTCCCCGGATGACCCGGTGGCTGAATTCCGAAACTATATTATAAAAATGGCGGAGAGACTGGGATTCGAACCCAGGGTACCTGTTTCCAGGCACACTCACTTTCCAGGCGAGCCCGTTCGACCACTCCGGCATCTCTCCATTGGGTGGGTTTGGCTTTATAGATGTTCAGAAGCCGTAGGTCAACACGGAAGTTGACTGGACTTCGATTTTCCCTGTGGCATGGGGAAGGGCATGAAATGGCTCCTTCCTCTCATGTTCATCTGCTCCCTGCTTCGGGCAGATTCTCCGGAATACCTCAACCATAAACCCTATGCGAAGAAAACCCAGGCAGCCTGGCGTGGAGATCGTTATCTGTTGGGCGATACGCTGAATCTGATCCTGGACTGGCCCTCCAAACCGGTAGCCGATATCAGCGAAGGGCGAAGTTTGGAGGGGGAGTTTCAACTTTCTGATGCCGATGGCCGCGTCCTGAAGAGTTGGCCGCAGACCTTTCAGCTGACTGGACAGGGAAATCTGCCCCGGGAACAGAAGCTCTCTTTGGAGATGCCCCAACCCCTGGCGGATGGTCGCTATCAACTGGAACTTACGCTGGAGGGGGCCAAAGCGAATATGTTGCCGCCTCCCCTTACCGTCATTCAGGCTCAGGCTGCCCTGGCTCAGGTCGCAGAGGCTTCCAGACCGGAACTTCGTAGCTGGCTGGAAGAAGCAAACCACAGTCGATTGATTTGGGGGAAACAACCCCTGTGGCCAAAGCTCACAGAGGCCTTGAAACATCCGGAAGCTCCCTTTGCACAGATCCGAGGCTTTCTCATTCGGAGTTATGAGAGTCCCACCCTAATGCGGCGTCAGCCCTACACTGTGTATGTGCCTGAGGCCTTGGACCTGAGTGAAGCGGCTCCGTTGATGATTCTCTTGCACGGTTCCGGAGGGGATTACCGCAATCTGGTTGCAGATTATGCCGCCGGGCAGCGTTTTGAGGAGCATCCCATGCTCATTGCGAACGCCGGGGCCTTTCGGAATACGGAGTTTCGCCACATGCCTCTGGAAGATGTTCGCCTGATCATTGAAGATATGAAGGCCAAATACAATGTGGACCCCAAACGCATTTATGCCCAGGGCATCAGTCTGGGGGGACGTGGGGTGATTGAATTGGCCGCCTTGATGCCGGATACCTTTGCCGCGGTGAGTTCTCAGGGTACCTATGGCGTACACCATGAATGGATGGATCCGCTGTTCGGTCTGCGGGGCGACCCGGTGGCGCGCCACCTGTCCGCACGCAGTGACATCCGTACCTGGATGCCCAATCTCGCCACCACTCCGGTGGAAATGGTGTTCGGCTGGTCTGATACCAGCACCCGCCCGGTGGGGGCTCTCGCCATCGCGATTCAGTTGCAGCGCCTGCGTTATACCATTGTCGAGCGTGGATTCGATATGGGGCATAACCTGACCTTGCCGGACTATGACTGGGCGAGTACGCGGGAATGGTTCCTGAAACATGAGAAAAATTTCTGGCCTCGCTTTCTTCGTTTCCGGGTTGGAAATCTGCGGCATAACCGATTTTCCTGGATTCGGATCGATGCCATGCATGATCCCTCCGGAGTGGCGGAAGTGGAAGCCCGTCTTCGCGCGGATGGGCAGGTCGATTTAAAAACCCACAATGTGGCGGCCTTGAGCCTGCTGCCGCCTCCGGCCATGAGCAAAGCTGCTGCGGACTTCCCTCTGGAGGCCAAGACCCTCTACTTTGATGTGAACGGCGAGGAAGTGGATACCCCGCAGGTTCCGCTGGGCCCTCGGCCCGGACCTATGTGGGATCTACTATATAAACCCTTGTTGGTGGTTGTGGATGAAGGCGTGGAAGATGAGTTGGAGGAACAGCTCTTTACCCGGGTGAAGGGGCGGGCCGGAACGGATGCCACGCCATCTTTCCGCTTTCCGGTTCTCCGCAGTTCTGAACTAACAGAGGAGCAACGCCGTTCACACAACCTTGTGTTTGTCAGCTCTCCGGGGAGCCATTCGGAGATGAAACAAGCGCTCTCCATTCAACTTCCTGCCGAAGTGAAGGCCATGCGGGCAGAAGGGGATACGCTGATGGCGATGCGCCATTCCCCTTGGTCCGCGGAGCAGAAAGTTCTGGTGATTGAAGCGGAAAACAATCGGATTCCGGGTTGGTACTATATGGGCATTTTTCAGGAGCCGCTGCAGGCCGACTGGCTGTTGTTGCAACAGGGCAGCCGGATGAAAGCTGCCGGTTCGTTTCACGCGGACGGAAGCCCGGGTCCTTGGACTCAGGAACCGTTCACCACCCGGGTGATTACACGATAATGGCCTTGCTCTCTGTAGAAGGCCTACGCATGGCCTATGGTAGTGCTCCGTTACTGGATGGAGTCGAGTTGACCTTGGAACGTGGTGAGCGGGCTTGCCTGCTGGGCCGAAATGGCGAAGGCAAGTCAACCTTGTTTCGCTTACTCTCCAGGCGGGAAGAAGCCGATGCCGGACGGATCGCGCTGCAAAAGGGCTGTCGAATGGCTGAGCTGCCTCAGGAAATTCCGGACCAGTTAGCGGGAAGCATTCGTGAACAGGCCGAGGACGGACGTGGCGGACAGGTTCCGCTGCGGGTGGAGCAGTTCTGCAGCCAAATGGAATTGGACCCCGAGGCCCTCTATAATTCTCTCTCCGGTGGACAGAAGCGTCGGACCTTGCTTATCCGTGCCTTGGCGGGTGATCCGGATCTACTCTTTCTGGACGAACCAACCAACCATCTGGACTTGGAGGGGATTCAATGGATGGAGAAATTTTTGCCACGCTTTAAAGGAGCGATTCTCTTTATTACCCACGATCGGGCTTTTCTGCAGAATCTCGCTACCCGGATTCTGGAACTGGACCGGGGGCACTTGAAAAGCTGGGACTGTGATTATGCTACCTTTTTAAGGCGACGTGAGGAAGCCTGGGCTGCTGAAGATAAGCAAAATGCAGAGTTTGATAAAAAGCTCGCTCAGGAAGAGAAATGGATTCGGCAGGGGATTCAGGCCCGTCGTACACGAAATGAAGGACGGGTCCGTGCTCTGAAAAAACTGCGTGAAGACCGTAAAGCCCGTCGTGATCGCAGTGGCGCGGTGAGTATGTCTTTGAATGAAGCGGAGCGTGGCGGGCTGAAAGTGATTGAAGCCGAGCAGATCTCCTTTTCCTGGGGAGATCAGCCGATTGTGGAGAATTTCTCTACGCTGATCCGACGGGGCGATAAGGTCGGGGTGCTGGGGCCCAATGGCTGTGGCAAGAGTACACTGCTCAAACTGCTGCTGGGACAACTGCAACCTCAGCAGGGCTCTGTGGAAATGGGGACCGGAGTCCAGTTGCTTAGTTTCGATCAGATGCGCACTCAGTTGGACGAAAATAAAAGTCTCATGGAAAACGTGGGCTTGGGGAGTGATTTTGTGAACGTCGGGGGGCAACGTCGGCATGTGATCTCGTATCTCGAGGAGTTTCTCTTTCCTCCATCCCGTGCCCGTGTGCCTGTTCGGGTGCTGAGTGGCGGGGAGCGGAATCGCTTGATTTTGGCCCGGCAATTCACGCAGGAAGCGAACCTGCTCGTATTGGACGAGCCGACCAACGATCTGGATCTGGAAACCTTGGAATTGCTGGAATCCTTGTTGGTCTCCTTTAACGGAACCCTGCTCCTGGTAAGCCACGACCGGGCCTTTTTAGATAATGTGGTCAGCAGCTGTATTGCCTTTGATGAAGATAAACAGTGGCGGGAATATCCGGGAGGCTATGGCGATTGGGAAGCGCAACGCCCCCGAGCCCGTCCTGTTGTGTCAAAAACGGTTGAGAAAGCGAAAACGGCTGCCGTTAGACGAAATCCTCTGAACGGAAAAGAGAAGAGGGAGCTGGAGGCACTTCCAGAAAAGATTGAAGCCCTGGAAATGGAGATGGAGGATCTGGGTCAGCGCAGCGCAGATCCGAGCTTCTACCAGCAGGAGCAGGTGGAGCAGCAAAAGCTGTTGTCACGATTAGAGTCCCTGCCTGGAGAAGTGGAGGCCTTGATGCTGCGTTGGGAGGAATTGGAGGAACGGAAAGGTTCCTGATCAGAGCTGCCGGGGGATCCGGATGCTGAAACAGGTTCCCTCAGCGGAACTGGTTACGCCAATTTCGCCTTCGTGTTTCTCAACAATTTGTTTCACGATGGCCAATCCCAAGCCGCTGCCACTGCTGCCCCCTTTGCTGACAAAGGGTTTGAACAGACTGCCGCGGATATCTTCCGGAATTCCGGGGCCATTATCGCGGATGAGGATGACAATGTCGCTTTCATGGGGCTCCGCAGTGACGCTGACCCGGGGATGCTGAGTTCCGGCGTTGGACATCGCTTCCGTAGCATTTTTACTCAGATTATAAATGACCCGTAGTACTTTCTGGGGATCGGCACTGAGCTCGATTCCGGTTTCCTCTGGAAGAGCAAGCGTAGTGCCACTCTCTTTGAGGAGAGGCGTCATCAACTCATCCACCTGCTTCAGGATTTGATCCAGGGAACAAGGTTGCATGTGCAAAGGTCGATTCGAGCTGTAATCCCGAAGGTCATTGACCAAGTCCAAGGCTAGATCTGTGCATCTGGAGATGATGCCAAGACATTCCAGCACATTCTCTTCACTCTTATCCAGCTCCGCGAGTTCCAGTGCACTGCGGATTGCAGCAACCGGACTGCGCATATCGTGGGCAATCATACTAATGGCCTGACCGACTGCAGAAAGTTTTTCCTGTTGGAGGACACGTTGCTGTAGCTCCGTATTTTCCAGAATCTGACCGGCCTGCTCCAAAAAGAGGCGCACTAAATAGCTGCGTTCCAGATTCAGGGGGCCGTGCTGCGGCTCCAGCAGGACGACGATGCGGAAAGAGTGAAAGGGGAAAAAGACCAGGTCAGAGCGAGTGAGTTGTTCGCTGCTGCCTTCCTTGAAAGAGAGCCCTTTAATTTCGCTAAGGACCTTTTCGGATTGTTCCGGATCATTGAGTAGACCCGTACTCATCCGGATCTGGTATTCTCCCTGATCATTATGTTGAGCCAAAAGAGAGCTGGAGGTGCCCAGAAGTTCTGCAACTTGCTGCAAAATATTGCGTAACAAGGCATCCACATCACCGGGAGTCCCCCGAAGGCGACTCATAATGCTCATGAGAGACTCCAGGTTCCGGGCTTTGTTCCACTCATAGACCGCTTTGGTGGCGATCTGCCGGATTTCATCGGGAGAAAAGGGTTTGCAGAAATAGCTGACGTTTGGACCGGCTTTGGAAACCACCTCATCCAAATCCGTGTCACTGTATGCCGTTACAAATACAATTTCTGCACGGGGGTCCACTTTGCGAACTTGTTGAACCGTAGACAGCCCGTCCCATCCGGGCATCCGCATATCGCAGAAGAGAACCGCGTAGGGGTCGCCGATCTCAATCGCCTTTTGCACCATAGCGTAGCCATCCTGGCCGTTGTCCACGCTTTCCACCTGAAACTCCACCGAGGCCTGATTTCCTGGAACGCTTTCCTCTTCTTCAAAGAGCAAGGCTTCGGCGGCATCCAGTCCGGCGGTACTCTTCTTCTCCGGCATTAGAATGCTTCGGAAACTCTCCCGAATGCTTTCTTCATCGTCAATGACCAGAATACGTGTGTTGAAAGATGACATAAAACCTTTCGAGTCAGGTGGAACTCAGTGGCAAGTTGAGAATGGCACAGGCTCCCTGTCCGGGGCCAGCACTTTCGAGATGGAGTGTGCCTTGATGGGCTTCGGCGATTTTTCTGCAGTGAGCGAGTCCGATTCCGGAGGGGTTCCGTTTGGAAGAGCGGCCCCGCTCGAACAGCTTTTCCGCCATCCCGGGATCAAAGCCGCTGCCATTGTCTTGGACTCGCAAGTGCACGCGGCCCGCTTCCACAAGCAGACTGCTTTCGATGCGGGGGGCATCAATCGCGGGTTCACAGCGGGCCAGGGCTTCCATGCTATTACGGAGAAGGTTAATCAACAACTGGGTGAGGGCTGTGCCGTCGGCCCGGACAGGATATTTCACCTCCGCGGCATGCAGGCTGTGTTCAATCTTCCGCTTGCGGAGGCTGCTTTCCTGAAGGCTGAGTGCGTTTTCCATCAACTGTAGGAGATTGCAGTCATGACTGAGGCTTTGCTGCCCCTGTTGCTGCCGCTGAATCAGCAAAATATCCTCAATGTGGGAATGACTTCGGTTCAGTTTGGCCGCAGTATCCAGAATTCCGCGCTGCCGCTCATCCAAGTGCTCCAAGATTTGAGTCATCAGTTGAACCACAGCTTGGCCTTTCCCGGCCCCCAGAGCTTCATTCAATTCAGTTTCTTTGCTTTCAAATAAACGGAGCAGCCGTTTGCCGGATTTCAATTCCGGCCAGTTGTCTTCCTGAAAGAGCAAGGCACTTTGGGTGGCTGCTGCCGTCACCGCATTGCCAATATCATGCAATACTGCGGCCGCATTTTCCGCCCGTCCCTGTGCTGCCGCCCGTTTCTGCTCTTCTTCTTCCAGCTGACGTCGCAACCGTTCGGATTCGGTAACATCATGGATGACCAGGCAGCCCCGTTCTGTATCCAGCCGGGACAGAGTCAGGCTGATGGTGCGTTGTTGCGGAGCCTCATAGTGCAACAGCTCATTCTGAAATACCGGTCCCGGCTGGCTGTGGTTCTGAAAACGTTCCTGGATAGAGGGCTCAAGTCCGGGGAACAACCTGAATACATTGTCCAGGGGCTGTCCCATAGCCAGTGGAAACAGAAGATTGGCCGCCTCCGGGTTGAGCAAGGCAATAGCGCCATCCGCTTCAAACTGCAGAACTGCTACGGGAATTTGATACAGAAAGCCCAGTAGGGCGCTATTATCTGTGTGTTCCATGACCTGGAACGCTCAGCTTAAGCTTTTTTCTCCACCAACAGGTAGCAGCCAGCTTCAGGAGATTTTAGCATCCGTAGACGAACCTGGGTGGGACGCATCCCGTAGGTGAATAGGTAATCCAGATGAGCATCGATCTGCTCTTCCTCCAGATATCGGTGATAAATCATGAAGTTATTGGTGCAGGGGGCGACTTGAATAAAGAAATTCTTCCCAATCACCTCTTGGCTGTCTAAGCCTGCCAGTTCGGACTCGTACTGATTGTAGGAAAGAATCTCTCCTTCCGGTTTCAGTTGCACCACGCCAAAAGGCAGGGAATCCAGCTCTTCCGGGTTCATTTCGGATAGGGAATTCAGAATGGCGCTGTCTTCAAAGGATAGGGTCATAGGAGTCTCCAAGGTTTACGTCATTATCCGGTTGATGATAGGTTAGCGCAATGAAAAGAAGGGGAAAAATCATGGAAACGACTTCGACAGGATCTATTGGAGAGATCCGTAGTGCCCTCCGCAGGGCTCTAAAAGAACAGGGGCAGCCTCTGCTGGAATGTCAGGGAGTTCAGATTCCGGCTGCATCATTATGGGCGTTTTCCCGTTTTTGGGTGCATGGCTTGCGGGAACGGGGGCTGCGTCCAGGCGATTGCCTGTCCTGTGAGGCGAAACCGGGTCCAGCCTTTGTTTCCTTACTGATTGCGGCCTTGCACGAAGGCTGGTGGCTTCAGCCCTTGAATCCTCTGGTCGAGCCCCCTCAGCGCTTGAGCTGCCGGGCTCATGTTCGATTTGATGACAGCGCATCTCTGGATCCGATGCTTAGTTTGTTGAAGTTAGAAAGCCTGAGGGAGGCTGGTCGAGGACCGGAAGAAGGGGGCTTGATTCTACGAAGCTCGGCCACGACCGGATCGGGTACCTGGTATGCGTTGGGTCGCAGAAATCTATGGGCCTGTCTTCAGGCTCATCTCCCGGAATTACATGGACTGGAGCAGGCGGATGTGCTCTGCACCTTACCCTTGTTTCATGCCTTTGGTTTAGTGTTGGATCTGTTGCCGGCCCTGCTGCGGGCCCGGCGGCTGGTCTTTCCGGATGGAGATACCCGTGACCCGGAACGGCTTGCTTGGGAAATTCGTAGCAAGGGCTTAAACCGATGGTCCACGGTTCCCCGTTCCTTGTGGCAGCTTTGGCAACATGATCCTCAGATGTTTTCGTCAGGTCGGGGCGGGCTGGTCGGTGGTGCACAGGTGTCTGCACAGCTAGCGGAAGCCTTTCATGGATCCGCATACCAGATTGGCTATGGATTGACGGAGGCTTCCCCGGGACTGATGCTGGCTGCCCCGGGAGACTGGCAGCCTTCCCTCCTGGGTCGCCCTTTGAATTGTGAGTTGCGGCAAACGGAGCAGGGGGAATTGCAGTTCCGGGGTGCCAATGCGGCTCTGGCCCGTATCGAGGATAACGCCTTTCATGTCTTGGATCCTCAACGTTGGGTCTCCACCGGTGATCTGGTCACGCTGCGGGAGGGACGCTATTATTTTCGCGACAGAACTGCGTATTCCTTGAAGTTGGCCAATGGTCGTTGGTTTCATCCTCAGGAACATGAGCAGCTGCTGCAACGCGCAAGCGCTCTGGAACAGGTCTTGTTTCTTGCCGATGGAGAAGGAGGGCTGAATCTGTACCTGAGTGCTGCGGTGAGTGAGGCCGATTTGCAGGCTCACTTGGGATGGATTTTTCCCTATGTGCAGCATTGCTGCGTGTTGAAAGCGGATCAGTGGAGACGAAGCCCGAAAGGGGAGTTGCTGCGGGAAGCTCCGCTGGGATAAGCTAACCATTTTCAAAAGCTTGAACGCTTTGAGCTCTGTGCGTGGAATGCTATAGCATCGCAAACGCACCCTTTGAGAATTGCTTATGACTGATCCCACAGATCCACCGTCTCCCAGCTTGAATGATAAACTCAAATACGCCTTCGACGAACGCGTGCAAGCTGAACTCATTGATCAACTCGATGAAGAACTGGAATTAGAGTTTGAAGATCTTTTTGAAGCTCAACTCTCTGAGGAACTCGGTCGGGGGAGAGTAAAAAACTCTGAGGAAATTCGTGAGTTTCGGAAGAAATACTTCCGGGAACTGCGCCGCCTTCAGATTGAACTGGTCCGTTTGCAGGAATGGGTCGTGGAAACCGGCTACAAGCTGGTGGTGTTGTTCGAGGGACGTGATTCTGCCGGAAAGGGTGGGGTGATTAAACGGATCAGCCAACGTACCAATCCCCGGGTCTGCCGGGTCGTGGCACTGCCTGCGCCGACCGAACGCGAGCAGAATCAGTGGTATTTTCAGAGATATGTACAGCATCTGCCCTCAGCAGGTGAAATCGTGCTCTTTGATCGCAGCTGGTACAATCGTGCTGGAGTCGAGCGGGTGATGGGCTTTTGCTCTGAACAGGATGTGGCGGCCTTTTACCGGGATGTCCCTTTGTTTGAAGAGATGCTGGTGAACTCCGGAATTAAACTGGTGAAATACTGGTTCTCGATTGAAGATGAAGAACAGGAGTTCCGCTTTACCTGCCGGATTAAAGATCCGCTGAAGCAATGGAAACTCAGTCCGATGGATCTGCAATCCCGCATTCGTTGGGAAGATTATACCAAGGCAAAAGAGGATACCTTTCGACGAAGCAGTTTCAGTTTTGCTCCTTGGTGGATTGTGCCTGCAAATGATAAAAAGCGTGCACGGCTAAACTGCATTGCTCATCTCCTGAAGCAAGTACCGTATCAGCAGGTAGATAAAGAGGAAGTGGTGTTACCGGAGCGGGTGCATCATGAAGGCTACCGCCGGAATGTAGTTCCGGAGGAGATGATTGTTCCGATGGAATTTTAAGTGGGAGGGGAGAATGAAGGCTGTGCTTATTCATCGCTATGGATCTCCGGATGTGCTGAAACTCGGAGAACGGCCACAGCCAGTTCCTTCTGCGAAACAAGTGTTGGTTCGGGTAGAAGCCGCAACCGTGACTTCAGGGGATGCCCGTATCCGCAGGGCGGACCCTTGGTTGGTGCGGATCTTCTTTGGCTTTCTGAAACCCAAACGCGAAATTCCTGGCTTTGAATTTGCGGGAACGGTCCACGCCTGTGGGGAGGCCGTGACTCAATGGAACGTTGGGGACCGCATCTTTGGCGTTACGGGCGCGACCGTTCAAGGAGCCTTGGCTGAATACCTGGTGGTGGAAGAGGAGGGCTTTCAGGCAATCATTCCGGAGGGGTGGACGGCTGCGGAAGCTGCGGCGATTCCCTTTGGAGCCTGCACGGCGCTCTATTATCTGGAGGATAAAGCCTCCCTGCGTGCTGGCGAAACGCTGTTGATATACGGGGCCTCTGGCGCCGTGGGGGTTGCCGCGATGCAAGTGGCCCGGATCCTGGGAGCCGAGGTAGACGCGGTGTGTGGCCCGGATCATGTAGAGCTTATGCAGGAACTGGGGGCAAAACAGGTCTTTAACTATCGAAAAGGGGAACCGGCTAAGGGAAGCTATGATGTCATCTTTGATGCGGTCGGAAAATGGACCCCTAACGCTGCAGCGCCACTACTGGCTTCTTCTGGACGCTATGTGACCGTGAACCGTGGCTACGCTGCAGAACGAAGAGAGGATTACCCTCGCTTACAGGAGTGGATGGCCTCAGCGAAACTGAAAGCGGTGATCGGGAAACAGTTCCCAATCGAAGAGATTCGAGAGGCTCACCGCTACGTGGATAGCGGCCATAAACGGGGCGCTGCGAGCATTCTACTTTAATCGGTACCCAAAACATCCAACTGTTCACCCAGTTGGTCTTCGATGTCCTGCTCTCTCAGAGGCTCGGCCAACAGCTTAAGATCCCCCTCCATGACCCGGTCCAACGCATAAACGGTCAGGTTGATCCGGTGATCGGTGATCCGGTTTTGAGGGAAATTATAGGTGCGGATCCGTTCGCTGCGGTCTCCGCTGCCGACCAGAGATTTCCGTTCGCCAGCCCGTTTGGCTTCTTCTTTGCGCCGAATGTGATCGAGAAGACGTGTCTGCAGCACCTTCATCGCTTTCTCGCGGTTTCGGTTTTGAGAACGTTCATCCTGACACTGGACCACCAGTCCGGATGGAAGGTGGGTGATGCGTACGGCAGAGTCGGTGGTGTTCACGTGCTGCCCGCCGGCCCCGGAGGCGCGATAGATGTCGATGCGGAGATCATCCTGCGGAATGTGGAGATCATCCATTTCTTCAGCTTCCGGAAGCACCGCCACCGTGGCGGCAGAAGTGTGAATACGCCCCTGAGTTTCGGTAGCAGGAATCCGTTGTACCCGGTGAACTCCGCTTTCATACTTCAGGAAACGGTACACATCCTCCCCCTGTACGGCTGCGATCAACTCCTTGTAGCCGCCCAGATCTGAAGCATGGGATTCCATGAGCTTGCAGGTCCAGCCTCGGGTTTCCGCATGTCGTTGATACATCCGAAAGAGATCACCAGCAAACAAGGCTGCTTCATCTCCGCCGGTCCCCGCACGGATTTCCAGCATAATGCCACGTTCATCCACGGGATCGGGAGGGAGCAGAGCCGCACGAAGATCTTTTTCCAGTTGTGGGAGTTTTTCCTGTAGCTCGTCGACTTCCATTTGCGCCATTTCGGCCAGCTCAGGATCCTCCAGAAGGGAACGGGCTTCCTCCAGTTCATCGCGCACATCCAGCAGCGCCTGAGAAAGTTGGTGGCGCTGCTTTAGATGCCGGTGCTCCGAGAGCAAAGGTTTCATCCGTTTCTGGTTCGAAGCCACCTCCGGTTTGGAGAGCTCCTGTTCCAGTTCATCCAGACGATGACGGAGTTTTTCAGGGTAATTACGGTCAATCACGGCAAAAAGAAACCCGTGGGTACACCAGGGTGTCCACGGGCTTTCCGGGTTCCGGGGCAGCTAAGCTACCGGATTAGCGACGACGACGGGCGAACTTCTTGTTGAAGCGCTCGACACGACCTTCGGTGTCAATCAACTTGGAGTTACCCGTGTAAAAAGGGTGGCAAGTTCCGCAGGTGCTGACATGCGTTTCTTTACGAGTGGATTTGGTTTTGATGACCGTGCCACAAGCGCAATGAACTTCGGCGTCCACATACTCTGGATGAATTTCTGGTTTCATATCTTGTCTCAGAAGAAAATGGTAGCGGGGGTAGGATTTGAACCTACGACCTTCAGGTTATGAGCCTGACGAGCTACCTGGCTGCTCCACCCCGCAGTGTTGTATTGGTCTGGGAGTATACTCCAGAAAGGCCGAAAAGAGCAAGTGGAAAGTTCGGAAATCTTTAGGAAGTTTTAGATGCTTCCAAGGCAGCGGTTTAGCTCTGTGGCGGACGGGGTTTTCCATTGTAGGGACTGGAATCCAACTGCTCCAGCATCTGATTCAGGCTTTCGGAGACGCTTTCCAGATGATCACTGCGGCGAAACTTCATCCGTACGGAGGTGCCATGCTTCCGTACCTGATCAAAGGTTCGAATCAGAGCTAGATAGGTTCCGCCAATGCGGTGGGCTACCGAAATCGTAAGCAGAATGCCTCCGGCCGCAAACAAGGCGCATTGAAGCAAAAACAGGTTCATTAATTCCTGTTGCTGCTGCTGCCATAACTCCCGGGCTTCATCCGGGGCGTACATCATCCATTCGTGATTCAGGCTCGCCTGATACCTGAAATTGAAAATCATCACCCCAAGAAACAGGGCTCCCAGAATCCAGGCGGAACCGATAAGATTGGCGTGCAAGGGCAGGGTCTGACGAATGCTGCGAATGCTGCGGCGCTGCTTCGGATCTGACATGGGCATAGCGTAGCGTGTTCCTCAGATTCTGTCCATAGTGGAAAACACGCCGAGGGCTGGCATCTTTTTTTGATTGCGGCGCCATATGGCTTCTTCGTACACTTTCTAGAATCTAGCCCCTTGGTTCCCATGACATCTCAAGACTCCCCGGCAGCTTCACAGCGTATCGTCCCTTCTGAATCGGATTCCAGTCTGTTACTCAAGGCGGTCGGGCTGGCCAACCAATCGGTGCGGAACCGTCTTTCCGTGGAAGGCCCTCTTTCGTTTCAGACTCCAGATCCCGGGGTCGAAAGTACCTTGGTGGACAAGGTGTATTCTGCCGATACCGTCCGCATGCAATTGCTGCGCCGTTTTGCGAATTTGCAGGAGGGTGGTTCCATCGATAATTTCAGGCTCAGCAGTTTGTTGAGTTTCTTTCAGGTTTTTGTGGGCTATTTGGAGCAGACCCACGATGAGACCGTCTTGCAGGAGCCCGTAGGCGGAATGCACCTTGGGCCCTATTTTCTGAAATGTATGCATGAAGTCTGGGCTCAACGCCGGGACTCCGGAAGCGGTCTGCTCTATAACAGCGGTGGATTGGATGCCTATGAATTAGAGCAGAATGCACATCAGTTCCCTCGGGCTGCCCGTTATGTGATGGCCTATCCCAACCTCTACTTTTTCGGGATGTTGAAGCGCTTAACCAGGCTGGAGCTCTTTGCGAAAGAGGATGTGGAGGGCTGGACCATGCACTGCGATTCATTGGGGCGGGCCATTCATCGGCATTTTTGGGATACCAATCGCAAGCAATTGCGGGGAATTGCGGTGACAGACAGCCTGAGCTTGGACCCGGAGGCGGAATGGGTTCCTTTTCTGCCCCACAGCTCGGCATTGTTTCTGGCCAGTGGTCTGGTGGATGGATTGGAACGGGAACAGATTGTAGAGCAGTTTGCCATGCATTTGAATCGCGGACGCCGGGGGCCCTTTGGCATGTCGGTGTCTCCTTCGCCCCCGGAACCCTGGAGAAAACTCTTTTACCCCCGGGGATACACGCATGAACCGCATGCAGACCATACCCAGATGTGTGGCCGTTCCGTTCAGGCCTTTTTTGAGGCCGGAGAACAGGGATTGGGCTATCGGCTCTTACGCCGTTTGGCAGAAAAAGCTGTTGAGGATGGTGGCTTTTTTCCTTGGTACAGCGAAGATGGTTGTCCCCAGGGAGATCATCCCTCACCCCAGGCGGCCCGGGCTTTTCTGCACGGATACCATGTGTATCAGGAAGCGCAACAGGAGCAGGGGGCTGACTCTGCT
This sequence comes from Verrucomicrobia bacterium UBA6056, assembly GCA_002429005.1. Classification (GTDB taxonomy): domain Bacteria; phylum Verrucomicrobiota; class Kiritimatiellia; order SS1-B-03-39; family UBA6053; genus UBA6056. The sequence goes on along the minus strand of DIYK01000090.1, from coordinate 48,176 downwards.
GCGGGGGGGGCAGCGGATCCCGGAGAGAATTGGGATTCGGTTCCTTTCCTGAAACCCAGCTTCGAAGAACGGCGTGCGCAACGTCGACTTCCTTTGGAACTCCCTGGGGAGCTGCGTTTGCATCAGGGCTTTCGTGGGCTGAAACTCAATGGAATCATTCGGTTCCCTTCCATGGCGGGGATGGCCTTTCAAAGCGTGGAGGAAATTCCCGTAGACAGCCGGGTGAACCTGCGTGTGGATTTAAGGGCTCTGGGTGGAAAAAAAGTCTGCACCTTGCGGGGAAGGGTGGTGTGGTCCAGATCCAAGGTGATGAATATTCTGCATCAGTGCGGAATTGAACTAGATGCCCGAAGTCCGGATCTCAAACTCTGGTGTGCCTTCATCCAGGAAAAAATCGACTTCCTGGGACAAAGCGAAGACTGAGCGACCATGGATGGGTGCTTTGTAGTTTCGTGATGAGGCGTTAGGAGCGGAGTCTCCTTCCCGCCACGAGGCGGGGCTCCTCCTCTTTAGCGGGTTTCATTCCATCAAAGCCATTTACTTCAGGGATAGGGTAAATAGGCTACCGCTTTCATTGCTGATCAGCAACTCATCTTCGCTGATCCAGGCAATGGCTTCGCTTTGTTTCAACGACCAATGCGGCCAGCGATGACTTTTCTCCAGAATCCAGGGCTGATCGGGCTCGTCTGGAATGCGGAGAAGATGAACCGCATCGTAACTCAGTAGGGCCACCTGTTTTCCATCCGGATGCAGTGCCGCTCCTGTGGCTTGCCCCAAATTTTGGAATTCCTGAAGCTTTTCCAAAGGGAGGGAGGCCTCCGGGCTGCCCTTGGGCAAACGTAGCCGGTAGAGCGTTACATGCTTGTCGGCCCGGTGTTTGGTGAAGAGGTAGAGCACTCCCTTGCGGATGAGGGCCGCTTCACAATCAAAGTTGTTCTTTTCCGGGGGAAAGGCCTGCTGATCCGGATAATGCAGTTTCAGGCTGCGCCGTGGGGTCAATTCGCCGGGGAAGGCTTCCAGGGGTTCCTTCACTTCGTGAATCTGTAGATTCTTTCGTTGATTGAGATTATTTCCCAGATCGATGATCCACAAATGACCTTCATCATCCGCAGCCAATGCTTCCCAGTCGATATTGCTTACGCCCTTAATCCGTTGCCCGGGGGCCAGTGAAGTTCCGTCTGCCTGGTGGGCATAGAGTACGGGGGCATTTCCGCTGTCATTTAAACTCCAGAAACGACCCGCTACGCTTCGGGAACGACAGAGACCGGAACTCTCCCTGATGGCTGCATCCGCATAGTGGCCCTGAGCCTGGGGCAGGGCCTCGCTGGCACTGGGCTGTGAAGAGGGGGAGAGGGGAACTCCGCTGAGGAGGAGCAGAGAGTGAAACAAGGAAAGGATCCAGCTCATCTCTACAGCTCCTGCAGCCCGTTACTTCTTGCTGCTTTTCTTCGCAGGTGGATTCGTTCCCTTACTCGCTTCTTTCTTGGCGTCAGAGCGGCGGGTGTACCAACTTTGGAAGATGGAGATGAGGTTACTTGTTGTCATGTAGAGTGTCAGTCCAGCCGGCATGGAGTAGGTGAAGAACAGGAACATGATCGGCATCATCTGCATGATCTTTTTCTGCTGCTCATCCATGCTATTAGGGGTCATTCTCTGCTGAATGATCATCGTTCCGGTCATGGTGATTGGCAGGATGTTTAATGGGAAACCACCAATTGTGATAATAGACTCCTGTTGAGAGAGATCATCCACCCACAAAAATTCGGAAAACCTAAATTGCACAGCTACACGCAGCACACTGTACATTGCGAAGAAAATTGGCATTTGAAAGAGCATAGGAATGCAGCCTGCCATCGGATTAACCTTATGCTTTTTGTACAAAGCGGTCGTTTCCTGGTTCAGTTTCTGGGGGTCGTCCTTGTACTTCTCACGAAGTTTTTTTACTTCCGGTGCCAGCTCTGACATTTTCTTCATGCTCTTCGTGCCCTTAAGGCTGATCGGCCATATGATCATCCGTAGGAAGACGGTAAGCATTATAATCGCCAGGCCCCAGTTTCCCAGCATGGCATACATGCCATTGAGAATGCTCATAATCAACTTGCCCAGGGGAACAAAGGGGCGGAAAAGACGAAAATCGATCAGTTCCTCCTGGCCCATGCCCAATTCACGCAGACGGGGCATATCCACCGGACCTACGTAATAGCCGTAGCTCCGCGATACGGTGGCTCCGGCGGGCAGGGGGCTGCTGCCCAGCTGGGAGGCGCTGCGCACCCAGGCCAGGCGGGCACCGCGTTTTTCGCCGGCCTCAGCCTGCAGGCGCAGATTCTGGGAACCCGGAAGTTCTGATTCTGAGGGGAAGCTCAACACCTGGGTGAAAAATTTGTCCTTGGCGGTAAACCAGTTCACGCCTTCGGGAATGCTTTCCTCCCAGAGACCCTGTACGTTGCGGCTCTGTTTGGTCATGCGTTTGACGTAGTGTTTTACCCCGGAATCCAGATGGCGTGAATCCACGCCGAGGAAGGGGCCGTAGCGCTGATCGGCCTCCATGCGGGGCGTCATCGTTCCCAGCCACAGCCAATGTTCCGGAATCAGCTGTTCCCGATCCGAGAGGCTGACCCAGCTGTCTGTGATCTCGAGTTCATAGTTCCGCTCCGGCAGCAGGCGAACTTCACGGACAAACTGTAACTCATCCGAAAGTTGGACCTTAAACTGAATACGGTCTTCCTCCGCACTCATCTCCATGGGCAGGCTGGGGCTGAGGCCTGCGCCCTGCAGGGCCAGTGCAGCCTCGTCACCGAAATTCAGTTCCACCGCTTTGCCATCCTCGCTGTGTTTGTCCTCCAGCGAGTTGGGAAACTCCTTCAGGGTCACCGAGCGCAGGGCGCCACCGTGGGATGAGAACTCCAACAACAAGGCCTCGTTTTCCAGTTGAGCCCGTTCTTCATCCTCTTGAACTTCAATCACTTCAGGGCTGACAGGAGTTTCCGCCTCTGCAGTTTCAGAGCCCTCACCTGCCAGGGCGGGGGTGGATTCCTCGCCACCGGCTTCCGGGCCAGCCACGGCTTCCGGAGTTGCTGTGGGCAGCGGTTCCGGCTTTGGAAACAGCGGTTCGATAAACGTGGCGTTGATGATGAGCCATACCGGGATCAGCAAAATGAGGACCACAACGGCCGTAAGTTCTTTTTTGTTCATAAGCGTGTAGGAGGAAGTGGGCTCTTCCTATGTCAGGTTGAAGGGCTTTGCAATCGTCCGGCTTTGGAAAACACCTGCTCGAAATCTGCCTCCAGCTGACTCCAGGAAGCCTTCAGTAAGCTGTGACGGGCTACCAGAATGACATCTTCTTCACCGGATATACGTTCCCGGCGGGTTCGGAATAATTCTCTAAGACGACGTTTGGCCCTACTTCGGGCCACAGAATTTCCCACCCGTTTACTGGCCACGACGCCCAGGCGGCAGTTCATCTCTTCACCTTGCCGGGACCACAATACCATGTAGCGGCCTACTTCCTTGTTCTTTTGGGCATATGCCTCCTGAAAGCAGGCCGCCCGCCGGACTCGAAGTCGGGCGGGCAGGCGATGGTCCCGCCCGGAAGACGGAGACGCTGTCATCAAATGAGCCGCATTATGCGTCTGAAACAGTCAGGCGTTTACGGCCTTTCTGACGACGACGGGCCAAAATCTGGCGACCTTTTTTCGTGGCCATCCGTGAACGGAAGCCATGCTTACGGGCGCGCTTGATGCGGGAAGGGTTGTAGGTGGGCTGCATGAGAAATCCTCGGTACGGTTAAAAGTGGGGTCGGACCTTATACGGATTACAGAGTGCTTGTCAAGGCGTTAGCTGGAGACGCTACGCTCGCTCGTTCTCCATTAAAACCCTGATTTGCGTCAGGCGGCTAGCCCCGGGTAACCAGCTTCCTCAGGTACTGACCGTAAGCACTTTTTCCGTAGTTAGCGCCCAGTTCTGCAAATTTCTCGTTGTCGATGAAGCCCATCCGCCAGGCCACTTCCTCAATGCAACCGATTTTCAGTCCCTGACGTTTTTCGATCAGCTGAACAAATTGACTGGCAGAAAGCAGATTGTCCGGAGTTCCGGTGTCCAACCAGGCTGTGCCGCGTCCAAGCAGTTCCACCCTTAGTTTGCCCTCCTGAAGGTATCGGAGGTTGAGGTCTGTGATTTCCAGCTCTCCCCGGGGAGAGGGGGCCAGTTCGGCAGCATATCGGGAGGCATCCCCGTCGTAGAAGTAAATTCCGGGAACCGCATAGTTCGATTTCGGGACTTCCGGTTTTTCTTCGATGGACACCACATTTCCGTCCAAATCAAACTCCACAACGCCATATGCGGTTGGATCATCCACGTAATACCCGAAGATGCTGGCATCATCGGATTCATTCGCATGAAAGAGGCTGCGCTCGATGTTGTGGCCGTAAAATAGATTGTCTCCCAGAATCAGCGCTGAGGGGTCACCGTTGATGAACTGTTCTCCGATCAGGAAGGCCTGGGCTAACCCATCCGGGCTGGGTTGCTCCTCGTACTGAAGGTTCATCCCAATTTGCGATCCGTCCCCCAGCAATTTCCAGAAATTGGGCAAATCCTGTGGGGTAGAGATAATCAGGACATCCTGGATGCCGCTTAGCATGAGAATCGACAGCGGATAATAAATCATCGGCTTGTCATAAATCGGCATCAACTGTTTGGATACCACACGAGTTAGGGGGTGTAAGCGGGTGCCGGAACCTCCGGCGAGAATGATGCCTTTTCGTTTCATGGTCCTGTCTCCTCTGCTGCGCTGTGGGTCGATGGAATTAGCTGGCTTCGGGTACCCAGTTATCGAGTGCCTGATGCAAGGCCTCTTCAATCGGGGTCATGTGGATGCCGGCCGCTTCCAGTTTATCTGTATTCAACACGCAGTTGGAGCGCGGGGCGATGGCTGCTTTCTGCATAAAATCGCTCTCACTCTCAAAAAAGGAGAATTCATGCGGGGCCAAGCCGTGCTCGGTAATCAATCCGGCGACTTGGCGGGTCGTAATGTGACCGGGGTTGGTAATGTTGTAGATGCCGTAGGGGATCTGTTTTACCCAGGAGTCTATGCAGACATTGGCAAATTCATCGAGCTGGGTGATGGAGTTCTCGGCTTCCAGCAATTTGGCGTAACGCATCAGTTTGCTGAGAAAGTTGCGCGCCCCGTCCAGTTCATTGAAGGGAATACGCAGGCGCCAGATGTACACATTCTCTTCGTTAGCCAGCACCTCTTCGCCAAGTGCCTTGGTGCCGGAGTAAAAGGAGCAGTTGTCTTTACGGAAGCTGAAGTTGGGCTCATCTTCCTCGGTAAAACCCTCTCCCGGAGCCGGGCGTCCGGTGTAAATACAACCACTGGATACCTGCCCCCAGGGGATGTCTGCCTCCTTACAGGCCTCGGCTACCCGTCCGGGCAGAATGGCATTGCCGTTCAGGCAGTTACATTTATCTGATTCGCAGGCATCCACATTGGGGCGTCCGGTATATCCGGCGGCATTGATCAGAAACTGCGTTTCGCTTTCCTGTAGCCAGGCAGCCAGTTTCTCAGGCTGATAATAATCCAGTTCCGATCTGGAGATGGATCGGTAAGGAAGTTCTCGTTGATCCAGTGCCTTGCGAATGGCACCTCCGACATATCCGCTGCCGCCAAGAAGTGTAATCATGGAATCTCCGTAGGGGTGTTTGCAAAGAGAGAGGGGAGAGCTGAGGTTGTCTTCAACCTGCGTTGCTCTCCTGCCCAAGACGGGTAAGTTGATAATCGCCAGAGACAATCCGTTGCCACCAGGCTTCGTTATCCAAATACCATTGAACCGTTTTCCGGAAGCCGGAGGCGAAGGTTTCTTTCGGTTCCCAGCCCAGTTCCCGTTTGATCTTGCTGGCATCTATGGCGTAGCGCAGGTCATGACCCGGACGGTCGGTGACAAAGGAAATATTCTCAGCGTAAGGAGTGGCGCCAGGGCGCAACTCGTCCAGAATTCCACAGAGGCTCTGCACCAGTTCAATGTTCTGCCGCTCGTTGTTCCCGCCAATGTTATAGGTCTCCCCGGGGCTGCCACGGGTTAAGACGCAATGCAGGGCCTCCGCGTGATCGACCACATAGAGCCAGTCGCGGATATTCTCCCCTTTTCCGTACACGGGAATCACATCGCCTCGCAGGCATTTCAGAATGACCACTGGAATTAATTTTTCCGGAAACTGGTAGGGTCCATAATTGTTGGAACAGTTAGTAACCAGAACCGGAAGACCATAGGTGTCCATCCAAGCGCGCGCCAGGTGATCAGATGAGGCCTTGCTGGCGGAATAAGGTGAGTGGGGATCGTAGGGCGTCGTTTCCGTAAAAGCGGGGTCACCCATTTGTAACGTACCGAACACTTCATCCGTAGAAATGTGATGAAAGCGGAACGCATTTTTCCGTGCGCCTTCCAGCCCACGATAATATTCGAGTGCAGCCTGTAAGAGCTGAAAGGTTCCGACCACATTGGTCTGAATAAACTCTCCCGGACCGTCGATCGATCGGTCGACATGGCTTTCCGCGGCCAAGTGCATCACCGCATCAGGTTGATGTTCACGGAAGATGCTGCGCATTTGTTCTCCGTCGCAGAGGTCTGCCTGAACAAACAGGTGATTCGGATCCCCATCCAGGTCTGCAAGAGATTCCAGATTACCGGCATAGGTCAACTTATCCAGGTTGATCACCCGGATTCCTTTTTCTTTGACCAGCAGTCGGACAAGGTTGGAACCAATAAAGCCGGCGCCGCCGGTCACGAGCACAGTTCGCAGGTCTTCGGAGTGCATAGAACCGTTATGGGTGCACTGCGGTTGAAAAACAAGGGCGAAAAAGAAGAAGTCCTGTTTTTTCATTATATTCATTTGGTCTTCTTTGTAAGTTTGCCATTTTTTAGTCGGTCGATCCTCCCGCCTAAGGGATTCTCCATGACTTTCTTCTGGGTCTTTTTTGAAAGGGTCTGTTACTCTGTATCTGTACAGTGACCCGATCCGGTCCAGAGACCCTGAAGCCTTGACCCACATCCCATCCCCGTAGGACCCCTATGAATGATCCCCTTTGGAACTTGCTTGGCATGTTGTATCAGTCTCATCCTTGGCATGGGGTTCCCTTGGGAGATGACGCTCCGGATCAGTTAACCGCCTACATTGAAATCGTTCCCACGGACACCGTGAAGTACGAACTGGATAAACACTCAGGCCATCTCAAGGTGGACCGTCCTCAGGGTTTCTCCAATATCTGTCCCAGTCTTTATGGTCTGGTTCCGCAGACGCTCTGTGCGGACCGGGTAGCCGAGTACTCCATGGAAAAAAGCGGCATGACCGAATTGGTAGGGGATGATGACCCTCTGGATATTTGTGTGCTGACCGAAAAAGATATCAGCCACGGGAATATCTTTCTGCAGGCCATCCCGGTCGGTGGCTTCCGAATGATTGATAAGGGGGAGGCCGATGATAAGATCATCGCGGTTCTGAAAGACGACGCCACCTATGGGCATTGTCGGGATGTCTCCGAACTCCCGCCTCGGATTGTGCAGCGGCTCAAACACTACTTTCTCACCTACAAACAGGTTCCCGGAGAAGGGGAGCGGAGTTGCGAGATTACCGACACCTATGGAATCGAGGAAGCCCGCGAAGTGATTATGCGCAGCCATGCAGACTACAATGAGCTCTTTTCCGGACTTGAGGATCTGCTGACGCAAATGCTGCGCGGCTCAGCTGACGGCTGAGGCTGCGATGGCAGCCTGTGGGCGGTTTGCATTGACAAGCGCCGCCGGAAGCGGCATCTCAGCCTCGCGCACCGGATTGTGAAGCCCAGAATCCGGCTATCCGAAATCCGAAATGTGACAGTGGAACCATGAGCTTACAGATCCGTCCCGCCGAAGAATGCCGTTATGACCTGATCAGCCTGGGAGAGTGCATGGTGCGACTTTCCCCTCCGGGGCACGGCCGGCTTGAATTTGCGGACTCCTTGGAGATCTGGGTAGGTGGCGGAGAGTACAACGTTTCCTATGCCCTCAGCCGTCTGGGCATGCGCACCGGTTGGGTCGGTGGATTGGTCGATAATCCCCTGGGGCGTATTGTGCAGCGTCACGCCCGTGGAGGGGATGTGGATATTTCCTATGCACCGGTCTTTCCCTATGACGGGGTCGGGCGCGAAACCCGCATGGGCTTGAATTTCACCGAAGTGGGAGCAGGCCCCCGGGCCAGCGTAACCCTTTACGATCGCGGCCATTCAGCCACCAGCCAGATGAAACCGGAAGATGTGGACTGGGAAAAACTCTTCCGCGAAGACGGGGTTCGCTGGTTACACAGTGGCGGGATCTTTACCTGCCTCTCCGAAAGCACCCGTAAGGTCGCTGCTGATGTACTCAAACTGGCCAATGAATGTGGTACCATCGTCAGTTATGACCTCAACTTCCGTTCCAAACTCTGGAGCAGCGAGGAGGCCATCGCCACTACCCGTCCTTTAGTTCAATATATTGATTGCTTGATTGGCAATGAAGAAGATTTCCAGTCCGTACTCGGCTACGAGATTGAAGGTGTGGATGAAAACCTTGCAGAATTGCCCATCGAGTCTTACAAAGGAATGGTACGTCGCGTAGTTGCAGATAACAGCAACTTGAAAGTAGTGGGAACCACGCTGCGTGAAGTGGTTTCAGCAGGCGTGAACAACTGGTCCGCAATTCTCTACCATGCGGCTACGGACACTTTTTACAAAGGACCGGACTTCGCCGGCATGGAAATTGAAGACCGCGTAGGCGGTGGCGATGGCTTCGCCAGTGGCTTTGCTTACGCCTTCCTCAACGGAGCGGAACCCCAGGAGGCGGTTAACCTCGGTACCGCCCATGGGGCTCTCTTGCAGACCACGCGGGGCGACACCTCCCAGATCACCCTCAAAGAACTGAAACACGTAGCTGGCGGGGGCTCTGCCCGCATCAATCGCTGAGCTCCCTTCCTTCTTCCACATTGGCTTCGACCTCCATACTCGATGCCGCATGCCTTGACCGCCGTCCCAGCCTTGTGCCCCGGGGCGGCGTTTTGCTTGGCCTTGCTTAGATCGCTGATGGATACCCGGATCCTTCAAAAGAGGGGCCCTTTAGATCGCTGTCATGCAGCAGGTGTTGCAGTCCCCTGCAGGATGAAGCGTTTCATAGCATACCCCTCTGGACATCAGGCCTATTGTCCGGAAAGCGGGGCTGTTGGCAATCAAAACACAACAATTAACGGCCTGACCCCTTTTGGGGTACTAAGAAAATCAGAGCTACAGGGCCGGTCTTTAGTGTTGGGTGCGGAAGCGAAAGACGCTTTGGCTGCGGCTGGGAAGTCCTGGGCGGAGGAAAATATTCCCCAGTTCAGGGACGCGCACGCTGTTTGGGAATCCATGGCAACACAGGGCCACTCCTGAGAAGGGCGGGTGGGGGTATCCTTGTTTTCCGGGAGTCGGGCTTTGGAAATGACTCCCCGTACAGACTTGAAGACAGCATTCCGTGGTGGCTACGTCGAGGGTGAGCCCGTTCGCGGGAAAATCCAACCGGGCCGCAGGAACAAAATCTCCTTTGCGGGTTTTGCGTACCTGATACAGATCTCCATGCTGTTGGTCCAACTGGGCGAGTACATCTCCCATCCGGGTGCAATGGTTCAAATCACAAGGGCTCCCGTGAACGGATTCGCGGATGTTTCGAAAACGCATCGTTTCGTCCCGCGGATAATATTCTTCCGCAAACACCGTGAGAATATGATCCCGAATGCTCGCGCGTGGATCCCCGGACAGATTGAAGTGCAATTGTGGACTGGGAGAGAAGGGGCTTAACCGATCCGATTCGGCGCGGACTTTGAAAAGGAGTTCATTGTGGTCCGTGAGCGTGTAGGTCACCAGAATATCGAGGTCCCCAGGGTAACCTTCCTCCCCATGAGGACTGACGTAGCGCATGCGAATCGAGTGATTCTCAATATCCACCAGGCTCCATAAGCGTTTTCCTAAACCGAATTGACCCCCATGGAGGTGATGGGGTGGATCATTTTCGGTCAGAGAAATGTCCTCACCGTTCAGGTGAAAACGGCCCGGGGTCATCCGCCCGGCGACCCGGCCGAGGAGAGCACCCATGCGATCATGTGAATTCAGGTAATCCTGCAAATCGGGATAGCCTAACACCACATCCCGCGGAATTCCCTTCGCATCGGGCACAAAGAGTTCCTGCACAATCACCCCGTAGTTCAAGATCGAGACCCGCATCCCTTGATTGTTCTCCAGGACATACCTCCGCACCTCCCTCCCATCAGGAAGGAAGCCGAACTGCTCTTCCATAACCATGTGCAAATCATACGGGGCCTTTACGGGAAAAAGCGAGAGGAAAGCTTCTGTGATCATATTCGCCATGCAGGATTATGGCCACGTTTTCCATGCCAGGCCCCTGGAGTGGGAAGCGCTGGAGAGCGGAGTTTGTGGGCATTCCTGAACGCCTCCCGGGTTGCACTTCCAGGCAAATTGGGATACAGGATCCTCCCAACTTTAGGAGTACGCAATGGACGAACAGGTATCCGTGGATTTGAAAGAATGGCGCAGCAAATTAGAAGAGATGCGGGGGTATCTTTGACGTCGCTACCCGGAAACAACGTCTAAGTGAGCTGGACGCCCAGGTCACCCAACCCGATTTTTGGAATGATTCCTCTGCCGCGCAGAAGGTGATCTCCGAGCAGAATGCCATCAAAGGCGTTACAGATCCCTTTGACCGCATGGCCTCTCTGCTGGAGGACGCCGAAGTCATGGAGGAACTCCTGGAACTGGAAGAAGACGCGGAGGAACAGGCCAGCGGACGGAAAGAACTCGTGGCCGCCGTTGATCAGATGGGTGCGCTGTTCTCCGAGATGGAGCTCAAATCGCTGCTGGGCGAAAAATTCGACAGCAATAACTGCTATTTGTCCATCAACGCCGGTGCAGGTGGAACGGAATCCTGTGATTGGGCTTCCATTCTCATGCGGATGTATCAGCGCTTTTGCGAACGACAGGGCTGGAAATTTCACATGCTGGACTTTCAGGATGGGGAGGAGGCTGGAATCAAAAGCATGACCGCCCTGGTGGAAGGTCCCTATGCATACGGAATGCTCAAAGCGGAGCGTGGCGTGCACCGCCTTGTCCGGATTTCCCCTTTCGATTCGGCCAGTCGTCGTCATACCAGTTTTACGGCTGTGGACGCGGTAGCGGAAATTGATGATTCGGTTGAAGTCGATATTGTAGACTCTGACCTGCGCATTGATACCTACCGCGCCAGTGGTGCCGGCGGGCAGCACGTGAATACCACCGACTCTGCCGTGCGGATTACGCATATGCCCTCCGGTATTGTTGTGCAGTGTCAGTCCGAACGAAGTCAGCATTCCAACCGGGACAAAGCTCATAAGATGTTGGCCGCGAAACTCTATGAGTGGGAAATGGACAAAAAGCGCAAAGAAATTGAGAAATTCTACGACCCCAAAGGTGCCATTGCCTGGGGAAGTCAGATCCGTTCCTATGTGCTTCAGCCCTACACCCAGGTCACCGACCTGCGCTCTGAGCTCAAAGTGGGTAACGCCCAGGCTGTCCTGGACGGAGATCTGATCGCGCTGATGGAATCTTATCTCAAACTGAAACGGAAAGAACAGGCGTGAGCAATATTCTCGACCGGATCCTTGCTGACAAACGGGTTGCCGTCGCCAAGCGGCGGGAACAGCAGGCCGAGGCGGAACTGCGCGAACAGGCCTTAGACTTGCCGGCTGCTCCTCCCTTCGCACAAGCCCTTCGGGGAGCAGGCATGGGTCTGATCGCGGAAGTCAAACGCCGCAGCCCCTCTGCCGGTCTCATTCGCGAGCCCTTTGATCCCCCGGCGATCGCCCAGGACTACGAAGCCGCCGGAGCGCATGCGCTTTCAGTGCTCATGGATGAACCCTATTTTGGCGGTGGGGAAGGGGACTTTCGAGCCGTGCGTGCCGCGGTGAAGCTCCCTATGCTCTATAAGGAATTTGTGGTCGATCCTTGGCAGATCTGGCATGCTCGTTGTATTGGCGCTTCAGGCTTATTGCTGATTGCCGCAGCGTTAAGCGATGACGAATTGCGCTCGCTGATGGCCTGTGCGGAGGAGGCTGGGCTGGAAGTGCTGTTTGAGGTGCATGATCGCGAAGAACTGAAACGCGGACTGGATCTCGGAGCTGAAATTCTGGGCATCAATAACCGAAACCTCAAAACCTTCGAAACCAAGGTCGAGCATAGTCTGGAGATGCTTCCCGGAATTCCCGAGAGCTGCCTCCGCATCAGCGAAAGTGGCATCCGGACTCATGCCGATATTCAGCTTCTGCAAGAGGCCGGCGTGGATGCTGTGCTCGTTGGCGAACATCTCTTACGTAAACAGGATCTCCAACAAGCCGTGCGTGACTTGCTGGGCTGATCCCACGCTTTTGTATCTTCTTGACTTACTCTGCTTTCCAACTATAACTTCCACCCCTTTTTAACCCTGAACACGGAGAAGCTCTCTTGAGTGATTCCTCTGACACCTCTGTCAGCATCCTGAATGCTGAAAACAAACGTTCTGCCTTCCTTTTCGAATTTGATCACTTTGTGCTCTCCCTCCGCGAGATGACGCTGGAAGTGCTTCCGGGCATTTTTGAGGACCAGGAAGTGCTGCCATTGCACCTGTCCAAGGCAGGCCTGCGCGGGAGCCCCCATGAGATTGCAGACGCCCTCAAAGGAGAGCTCACCGGACGCAGAGGCGGTTCCAAAAAGTTGGGCGACGAACTGTTGAATGGCCTGCGCATGCAGGTGGAAAGCGGTATCGAAAGCGGTCGCGTTCAGGTTAGCGATGCCCTGCGGAACGTGATCGTTCAGGCTCGCGAAGCCAACATGGCCGTGGTCGGGCTGAGCTCCCTGCCGGAAAGCCTGCGCGATGTTCTCACCGATAAACTCGATTTGAACGGGCTGGAAATTCATCTCGAAGGCTTTGGCGATGGCTTTGAAGCTTTTCCTAAAGCGGATGTGTGGCTTCGCCTGCTCAAAGAAGGTGGCTTCCTGCCTCCTACTTGTATCTCGTTGACCAGCAGCATGTTTTCAACCAAAGCCGCCCTGACTGCCGGTACGGCTTGTGTTGCTGTACCCGATCGTTTTACTGATTTTCAGGATTACGGCGGCGCCCAAGGGGTGTATGATTCTCTTGAGGACATTGACCTGAAGCCGTTCATCGGCGCCAGCCTCAACCTCGCATAACCTAAGGAGAATCCCCATGAGTCAAATCCCCCTGGTAGAAGAATTCATGACGACCAAGGTCGTCACCTTGGCTCCGGAAATGGATATCTACGAAGCCATCCTGAAGATGATGAAGTATGATGTCTCCGGAGCCCCTGTGGTGGATAACGGTCAGCTGGTGGGAATGCTTTCTGAGAAAGATTGCATGGGCATTTTTGCTGCCGCGGCTTACAGCAACCTGCCCCGGGGCACCGTTGCTGAATACATGGTGATGCATCCGGAAACCATCGGACTGAAAACCGACTTGTTTACGGTTGCCGGAATTTTCATGCATCGTCCTTACCGCCGTCTGCCTGTGGTAGAAGGGGAGGCACTGCGTGGCGTGGTTAGCCGTACGGATGTGTTGCGTGCCAGCGTGGAACTTTGGAAAAATCCCGAAGGTCCCTCCTGGACCGATAGCAAATATCTGACTCCTGAGCTGAAAGCTCTGCTGAAGAAAAACTGAGATTCCTTACGAGGGAATCCTCACCATGACCGCGCAGGTGGATCCGGATCTGGAAGCCTTCTTCCAGTATCTGGAAGGTGAGAAACAAGCTTCACCCCACACGCTGTCCAACTATCGCCGTGACCTGGAGGCCTTTGCCTCCTGGCTCTGGCCGGATGGAGGCTGTTTTTGGCCGCAAGTCGCCCGCCCGGAAGCGCGGGCTTTTTTAGTGGATCTGCAACAACGCGGTTTAAAGGCCACCAGCGCCAGCCGCCATCTCTCCACCTTGCGTAGTTTTTATCGCTTCCTCCATCGCGAAGGTCGGGTCGAACAAAATCCCTTTGCCGGGCTGCCTTTGCCCAAAAAAGACCGCAAGCTTCCGGGGATTCTCAGTCAGGATGAAATTTTGCGCCTGCTGGAAGCGCCCTCCAGAGAGCTTGCCCGCATCGAAACACCCAGTCCTCTGCAGTCCTATGCTGCCTTGCGGGACACTGCGATTCTCGAAGTACTTTACAGCAGCGGTGTTCGTTTGAGTGAACTCACCGGCCTGCGTGAACGGCAGGTGGATTTAATCGGCGGCTCCCTGCGTGTCTTAGGAAAAGGCGGAAAACAGCGGCTCTGTCTCCTGGGGGAACCTGCCCGCCGGGCCATGCAGGCTGCCTTGGAGGGGCGGGGAAGCTATTGTGCCTATCTCGGAAGATCGGTCCCTGCTGCGCTGTTCGTGAACAAAGAAGGTGGCGCTCTCAGCAATCGCTCGATTCAGCGAATGATGAAACAACGCCTGGCCGAGGCCGATCTCTCCGCCGATCATTCCCCGCATGCCCTGCGCCACTCCTTCGCCACCCATCTCCTCAACGCCGGTGCCGATTTACGCAGCGTGCAGGAATTACTCGGACACAGCTCCCTCTCCACCACCCAACTCTACACTCATGTGTCCATCGAACACATGAAAGAGGTCTACCGCAAGGCCCACCCCTTAGCCGGAGGTTAGGGGGAGTCAGGGGGAAGAAGTCAGGAGTCAGGAGTCAGGAGTCAGGAGTCATTGGTCAGGAGTTGTTGATCAGAAGTCATTGGGCCTCACTGTTTAAGAGGAAGTGTCCGATCTGTCCGACTTGTCCGATCTCGTCCCCTCCAGTGCGCTGGAGAGGCGAAGCTTCCACCATAAGGACTTGTCTTATGCACATATGACCAATGACCAATGACCAATGACTATTGACCAATGACTCCCGACCCCTGACTAATGACCAATGACTCCTGACCCCTGACTCCTGACCCCTGACTCCTGACCCCTGACTCCTGACTCCTGACTCCTGACCAATGACTCCTGACCCCTGACTCCCGACCCCTGACTCCTGACTATTCCCCCCCCAACATCTCCATGACCTGCGGAGCCTGAAAGGGACGGCCTTTTTCGTTCAGGCTGACGCCGGTGATGCGGCCCTTGAGCATGAGCTTACCTTCAGGCTGTTTTCGGATTTCCTGAACAAAGGCCCATTTCAGACGGCCTTCCGCTTCCATGCGAACGCTAACCGTGAACAGGTCTCCCGGGGTGAGGGACGCTTTGTACTCCAGCTCCGCTTTCAGCACAACCAGATGAATCTTCGCAGCAGTCAGCGCAGCGAAATCGAGTCCTTTGTGCAGCAAAAATTTGTGCCGGGCGTGTTCCAGATAGTTCTGGTACACCGAATTGTTCACGATGCCCTGAAGGTCGCATTCGTAATCGCGAACCTCCATCTCGACAGAAAAGACTTCATCAGACATCGCTTACTTCTCGAGAAAGATCAGGCTGTTGTCTGCCGGAACCACCTGGCGGTAGTAGCAGGAGCGACGAGGCGCACCGTGTTCATTTTTTGTGTGACAGATCCCACCCCGGCGGGGGCGGACAATGTAAAGCAGAGAGTTCTGCTCGCAGTTCACCCGCACATCCAACAACTCAAAGGTTTCACCGGAACTCGCCCCTTTTTCCCAAAGTTCCCTGCGGGAGGTGGACCAGAAGGTGGCGTTTCCACATTCGAAGCTATGTTTCAATGCGAGTTCGTTGACATAAGCCACCAGCAGGAGCTCTTTGCTGTCGACGTCCTGAACCGCCACGGGAACCACGTCCGGGTTGCCTTCGGCGACCTTGGCCAGTTTGCTCCAGTCGAGGGTGAGTTGAGTGCCTTCTTCAAGTTCTTTAGCCATGACCAAGGCTTTAAGCCCTCAGGATTCGACTGGCAAGGGGAAAGGGGGGTGAGGCACAGCCGCTTTGACTGCGCTTTCCGAACCTATAAAATCTGAACTTGCACGAATCTCGTGCACACGAGCATAGTGTAATTATGAAGAACATTACCCTCAGTGCAGATGAAGCCATGATCGAACGGGCCCGGGAGATTGCCCGGGATCAGCATCGTTCACTGAATGATCTCTTTCGGGACTGGCTGTCTACCCTGGATGACCGACATAGACTTGGAGAAGCTCATCTTTCCTATTTGAGGGAGCGTGCCTCCGTATACTGCACAGGTGTGCCGTGTTCACGGGATGAAATGAATGAACGTTAGATTCATGCTGGATAGGCTCATTCTACGATTCCCTGATTGTCGCATCCGCGTTGAGTTCAGGGGCCAAGGTCCTGTATTCTGAGGATCTTCAGCATGGTCGTCAGATTCAGGACCTTCAGATCCTGAACCCCTTTCGTTGAATGAGGGGAGGGGGATCTCCCCGGATGCGTCACTTCCCTGAAGCGCATTCGGGATACAGGTTTGATTTCTGCGCCCTGTTTTCTATAAGCATCGGATGTTCAAAGCGGTATCCAGTAAAGTTGATTTTCCCCGCACGGAAGAGGAGGTTCTGGCCTTCTGGGACTCCGAAGGGGTGTTTGAAAAAAGCCTGAAGCAGCGCGAGGGAGCAGAAGAGTTCGTTTTCTATGACGGACCACCCTTTGCCACCGGTCTGCCTCACTATGGCCACTTGCTTGCCGGGACCATTAAGGACATCGTGCCCCGCTACCAAACCATGCGTGGTCATTACGTCGAACGCCGTTTCGGCTGGGATTGCCATGGTCTGCCCATTGAGGCGCTGGCTCAGGACGCTCTGGGCCTGGCCGGTACCGCTGCCATTGTCGAAGCCGGGGTTGATGTATTCAACGAACAGTGCCGCAGCATGGTACAGACCTACGTTGCCGAATGGCGCCGTACCGTCTCCCGGATGGGCCGCTGGGTGGACTTTGATAACGATTATAAAACCATGGACGCCGATTTTATGGAGTCCATCTGGTGGGTCTTTCAGCAATTGTGGAACAAAAACCGCATTTACAAAGCTCACCGCATCATGCCCTACAGTTGGAAACTGACCACTCCGCTGTCCAACTTTGAGGCCAATCGCAATTACCAGGATGTGCAGGATCCCGCGATCACCTGCCGTTTCCGCCTGCGCGATGAATCCCGCTTCGGGGCCAATGCCTTTTTCCTCGCCTGGACCACCACCCCCTGGACCCTGCCCAGCAACCTCGCCCTCTGTGTGGGGCCCGAAATCGACTATGTGGTCGTGCAGGATGGCAGTTCTGACAGCATCTACATTCTCGCTGAAGCCCGGCTCTCCGCTTACTACAAGAAAGAGGAAGAGTACACAGTCCTGCAGACGCTCAAGGGCTCGGAGCTGAGCGGTCTCAGCTATGAACCTCTGTTGGACTACTTCAGCGATCAGGAAAATAGTTTCGTGGTGCTCGAAGATGCCTTTGTCACCACCAGTGATGGTACGGGTATCGTGCACATGGCTCCTGCCTACGGGGAGGATGATTACCGTGTCTGCCGGGCGGCCGGAATCGAACTGATCGACCCGCTGGATGCCGATGCCCGCTTTACCTCCTTGGTGCCCGAGTTTGAAGGGGAGTTCTGCAAAGATGCCGACAAGAGCATCATCCGCAAAATCAAAGAACTGGGCAAACTGGTTCACCAGTCTACCATCCAGCACAGCTATCCCTTCTGTGAACGAACCGACACCCCTCTGATCTACCGGGCCATCGAAGCCTGGTATGTGAAAGTGGAGGATTTGCGCGACCGCATGCTGGAACTGAACGGCGAGGTGCACTGGATGCCCGGGAGCGTGGGCAGCCGCCGCTTCGGAAACTGGCTGGCCGAAGCCAAAGACTGGAATATCAGCCGTAACCGCTTCTGGGGATCCTGCATTCCGGTGTGGGTAGCCGAAGATGGCAGCGACAGTATCTGTGTAGGCTCCATTGCCGAACTGGAAGAACTTTCCGGCCAGAAGGTCAGCGACCTGCACAAACACATCGTGGATAAGATCGTGTTTGAGAAGGACGGTAAAACCTATCGCCGTACCCCTGAGGTACTCGACTGTTGGTTTGAATCCGGCTCTATGCCCTACGCTCAGCAGCATTTTCCGTTTGAAAACAGCGAAGGCTTCGATGGCCGTTTTCCTGCGGACTTCATTGCCGAGGGTCTCGACCAGACCCGGGGCTGGTTCTATACCCTTATGGTGCTTTCCACCGCCCTGTTCGATAAACCAGCCTACCGCAATGTGGTGGTCAACGGCTTGGTGTTGGCGGAAGACGGACAGAAGATGTCCAAGCGCCTGAAAAATTATCCGGATCCGACTGAGCTGATTGATCGCTGCGGGGCCGATGCCGTGCGCCTCTACATGATCTACTCTCCGGTGGTACGGGCAGAGAACCTTGCCTTCAGCGAAGAGGGCGTGCGTCAGATTCTCAAAGATCTACTCATTCCCATGTGGAACGCCACCAGTTTCTTTGTCACCTATGCCAACACCGACAACTGGGATCCCACCCAGCGTCTGCAGGGCGATAGTCCCAACTTGCTGGACCGCTGGATTCTCAGTTCGCTGGAAAAACTCTCCGAAGAAGTCACTACCGCTATGGACGCCTACGACTTGCAGTCCGCGGTGCGTCCCTTTGTGCACTTCATTGAGGATCTTACCAACTGGTATATCCGTCGCAGTCGCCGCCGCTTCTGGAAGAGTGGGGACGATGCGGATAAAGAGTATGCCTACAGCACGCTCTACGATGTGCTCATTACCCTCTGCAAGATCGGGGCGCCTTTCGTGCCCTTTATCACCGAAGCCGTCTACCGCATCCTGCGTACGGAGGACATGCCTGAGTCTGTGCACCTCTGCGATTTTCCGCAGTTTGCCGGCAAACACCGCGATGCCGATCTCGATCGCCAGATGGCCGTCGTGCAGCAAGTGGTACAGCTGGGACGCAGCCTGCGCAGTGAGTACGATCTCAAAGTGCGCATGCCGCTCAAAGGCATTCATGTCGCCACCCGCGATATGAACCTCAAGCAGAACATCGATGAGCTCAAACACCTCGTGGAAGAAGAGCTCAACGTGAAAGAAGTCTGGTTCGGGGAAGATGAAACCGCCCTGGCCACCTACAGCGCCAAACCAAACTTTAAAGTCTTGGGGCCGAAACTCGGTAAGAAGATCAAACTCTGTGTTCAGCAGACTGCAAAACTGAGTACCGAGGAAATTCACGCTGTACTGCAGGGGGGAAGCCTTAGCGTGGACCTCGACGGCGAAAGCTTCGAAATGGGCGCCGAGGATCTTTTGGTTCAGCGCAAGCCCCGCGAAGGCCTGGCTGTTGCCAGTGAAGGGGAAATTGTGGTCGCCCTCGAGACGGAGCTGACTCCGGAGCTGGAACGCGAAGGATTGGCCCGGGAATTCATCTCCAAAGTTCAAAATCAGCGTAAAGCCCAGGAACTCGACGTCTCTGACCGGATCGACCTGCGTTTCCGAGCTTCGGAAAACGTGGTGCAGGCACTTTCCGAACATCGGAAAAGCGTCATGGATGAAGTGCTGGCCCTCGAAATGGAGCTGGACCCAGCTCTGCAGAGCGAGGAACTGGAAATCAACGGCGAAGCGGTTCAGTTTGTGCTGAAGAAGCATGAGGCAGGCGAATGAGCGATGAGCTGAATGCGTTTCAACATCAGGTATTGCCTGAGCTGTCAGGAGAGGGCCGGATTCTCAGTCAACCCGTGGGGGGCGATTTTGGCATTACCTCCGAAGTTCCGGATTGGGAAGATGTGCTGGATTGGCAGGCGGGGCGCCGCCCTCTGAGCCAGGGCTATTATCGTCTGGTGCCTCCCCCCATGCTGCAGCAGGTGAAGCAGGCACTGGAACGTCAGTACCCTGAGCGGACGGCGGTCTTGTTTTGTTCCGCCCATCAGGCCATGCAGGAACTGGAGGATTTGTTCGAGGTAAAGGGGCTCTCCAAGGCTCAACTTTCCTGTCCGGAGGGCATGCCTGCGGATCTGGGGGAGGGGGAAGGCGTAGTGCTCAATCTCGGCATGGGGGAAATCCGAGCCGGGGCTGCTCTGCTCAAAGATGCCGAGCTTGCTCAGGAACTGCATGAACGGAACCGCCGACGGGGAGGTTCGCTGAGTGCCCGCAATGTGGCGACGCTATGGAACCTGCCCATTGCACCGGACTTTGATCCTCAGGCGGAAGCTTTTTGTCGTACCCGCCTCTTGGAGCTTGAGGGGGCAGAACATGCGTTCTTCTATCCCTCCGGAATGGCCGCGGTCACCGCGGCTCTGGATTTGGTGCTCAGTGTCGCGCAACCCAAGATGATCGTGTTAGGCAATGTATACCGCGACAGTCATCTGCTTCTCGAGGAAATGCATTGGGCTGGCCGCAGCGTGCACTGTGAGTTTTTAGACTGGAACGATCTGGATGGATTGCGCGAGGGCCTGAAGGATCCGGAAGTCAGTGCGGTGCTGGTGGAAACCGTAACCAACCCCTTGATTGAAATCCCGGATTTACCTGCGATTTCCGCCTGCTGCCGGGAGGCAGAGTGCTTTCTCATTGTGGACAGCACCATGGCTTCACCGCTCAACGTGCAGCCTCTCAAACTTGGTGCGGATGTAGTCATCCACAGCACCAGTAAATACCTCAGTGGCGGCAATGCCCATGGGGGAGGGGTAATACTCTGCAACCATGATGAGTGGGCTAAAGGACTCTTTGCCGCGCAACGGCATTTGAAAAATACGCTGAGTCCCTTGGAATTTGCTCCCTTGTCTGAGGGGTTGGCGACCTTTGAAGAACGCATGCATCGCTTTAATGCCAACGGTCAATCTGTAGCAGACCTGTTGCGGGCGCATCCCGCGGTAGAATCGGTTTACTATGGCAACCATGGCGTCCCGGAATGGCTTAGCGGCCTAGGTTCCGTGGTATCCGCCGTCCTCAAGGATCGCAGCATGGAGGCCTTGGAGCGCTTTTATCGTGCCGAGTTACCCGGCATCATCAAAGCGCCCTCTCTCGGCAGCAACCAAACCCTGTTCTGCCCTTACGTATTTCTGGCCTACACGGACAAAAGTGAAGAATATCTCGAAGCCTGCGGCCTGACGACCACGCTACTGCGCTTTGCCGTAGGCTGCGAAGAAGATCTCAGCGAGATCCTCGGTGGCATTCAGGACGCCTTGGATGGACTGGACGCGTAGTCGGATCCTAATCAAAGATTCTCCCCGCAGATTCAGCTGCACTCCGGCCTCAGCAAAGGAACAGCAGATTTTAGGATCGTTGCGGATTTTCTGCTGCTGGATCCAAACCAACATCCCAAAAATCTGTGGTCAAAGCAGCGAAGAGCTTGAACCACAGATAGCACGGATGTTCACAGATCTAATCGATTTCCTCGGAAGAACGAGCAACACCTTTAATGGACCGCGCGCTTCCAGCGGGCGTTTACCTGAAGCTGGCAGAAACCTGCGAAGATGCGTACTGTCTGGATTTCTCTCACGGTTTAGATCCAATGCCAACAAAACTGAGTTCAAATACATCGCTAAAAATAGGCATTGTAAGAGTCAGATTGAGGTTTTGATAAACTAGAAAAGTAACATTTATAGTTTAATATTTAATAGCATCCATAGGTCGGATATCATGGCATTGCACCTAAAACTGCCTCTTGTACCTTTGGGATATCGAAACAAACAATTAACTCTATGTTTGTGGCTAGACGGGACACCCACATAATCTTGGATATCTCTAGAGCCGGGAAATCAATATTGTTATGTCTCTATGATGAAATACCTGCTTCAAGCAGGATGTTGAGTTGGAAATTCTTGATGAAATTACCAGACTTTCGCTAAGACAGGCTGGCTCTGGTGAGCTGGAAATTATCAAATGGGTTGGGGATCGTGGCGAAAAAGTAGGTATGGCATATTTAGTGGATCCTGCAGAACTTCCAAAAGGTACGATTCCTTTTGAAGCTATAAATGCTAAAGGGGTGTATGGGCTGTTTGTTTTTGAACAAATGGCGGTGATCGTAGAATG
Source organism: Verrucomicrobia bacterium UBA6056 (assembly GCA_002429005.1). Classification (GTDB taxonomy): domain Bacteria; phylum Verrucomicrobiota; class Kiritimatiellia; order SS1-B-03-39; family UBA6053; genus UBA6056. Next base: position 26,184 of record DIYK01000090.1, on the reverse strand, counting down.
CAGCTGCGATTGCTTGGCTACTCCTTGATGGAACGCATAACCAGAGGGTCTAACGGGAATTCCGAACATTTGCTGAGTTCCGCTTCTATTAATGAAAATAGTAAACTCTTTAAGCCCGTTAACTGCGGCGATCACTCCGGACGGTATCCTTGTTTCGCTGTAGGCTGCGCTCGCCGAAAGACTTGTGCTCCAGAGGCGCATCAATGCCGCGTCATCGAGACTCGTTCTGGCCTTTCGCGAGCAAGCTTGCTACATTTCAGATTACGCATGATAAGCACCACTGTTATCCGACCAAATGAGAAAAATTATCTTTAACCTTCGCGGCTCGAGTGGTTCTAGGTTCGCAAACATGAACACCCAGCTACGGAAGTACAATAGAAACTACATAGCTACTTATGGCGAGGTGGGCTCCTCCGAATGGTGGGATAACTATGAAAAAGGTTTCATTTCACGCGATATTCATGTTGGCCAGATTATACTGGTAGGCAAGGATCTGAGCTGGGGAGAAAATCCTGTTGTCGTGATTAGAACGGATCGGAGGGATCGTGCCTATGATCTTGAAGGTGAGTGGGGCGATCCATCTGTGGAGGAGGGAGTTTGGGTCGAAATTGAAAAATTTAAAGTGAAATACATAACTTCAACAGGACCTGTGACAGAACTCATTGACACCTTGATCACAATTATACCAGGTGCCCCTGTCAGCTCCGTATAACCAGGCCAGCTTTCACTTCAGGGATTCTATGCCAACATTGATCCTGTCCCCAACCTACAATTACGAGTCAAAAACGCTTAGGAAGGCTGCTCAGACGCTGGGTTGGTCGACGTTCCGATTTCAAGGTGACAGCCTACCTTCCTCTTATGATGAAGAAGATACGGTTGATCACGCGATTTACTGCACAGTCCCCAATGCGTTTGTTGTTGCAAACCAACTCAGTTCTTTTCTGCTTGGGTGTAGTTGTGATTGGCTGCCAGAGTTGCCTGATGAGTTTTTGCGGAGAAAAATCATTTTGCGCAAGCTCCGGGATGCAAAAAGCGACACAGAGCGAAGATTCGTTAAGCCAGCATTGGGCAAATCTTTCGTCGCGGGTGTCACGACTGGCGACAGGTTGAGTTCGGTGACACCACATCTACCCGCTAATCTGCTCGTTCACGTGTCTGAAGTCGTGCAGTGGGAAATTGAGTATCGGTGTTTTATAGCCGATCAGTCCGTGGTGACTATGAGCCCTTATCGTCGAGGTGAAGCGTTCTTCTCCGATTATAAACGCCCCCTAAATGCACTGCGCGGAGAGCAAGAAGAAGCTTTGGAATTTGCGAGTTCTGTAATCCAAACGGTGCCGTGCCCACGGGCCTTTGTGTTGGACGTGGGAAAGATCAAGGGGCGGGGGTGGGCGGTAGTCGAGCCGAATGAGTGCTGGGGCTCGGGTATCTACGGGTGTGAGCCTCTTAAAGTTCTGGATGTTCTTTTAGCTTCCACTGTGTTGCGCACGGCCGCAACGGAGGACGATCTCTTTTGGGACTATTCGAAACACTACTACCGAGCTTGTCCGAATATGATTAGTTAAACTGTAGAACCATCTGCGGCTTTAACCTCGTAAACTGAGCCCAAGCGCCATAACTTGATTCGATTCAGCCATATGAAGACCTACGTAGTTAGTCTCTGCCAATGTGTGAACGCAGTGATGAGTCTTTTCTACTCTGAGTGTTCACTACATCTCAAGCAGGATTCAGCTATCGCGATCGGTAGCTGTCACAGAAACAAAGCATGGAAACAGAAATTGAACCCTTCTTCGCCCGCATCTATGATGCAATCCGCGAAACCCTTTCCTCGGTAGAGGCACCCTCTGGCCAGGTCTATTCCATTGGATTCTGGCTCTTCTACTGTGACTACTTTGTCCTTAGCGCCCCCTGTCTCGCATACAACACACGTGGCAATGAGCAGGAAGCTAAGTGGTGCCCACCTGAATGGCAAACCGATGTAGATGAGGATATTGCCGCTGTGCTCGGCCCCATCTATAGCGAGATCTCTGATTTTATGGATGGCCGAAGTGATGATGACTGGGAATTTCTTATCGATTACCAGTGGCGCTATTACTGCGGCATCTGCCATGCATTAACTAAAGATGCTTCTGCGCTTCTGCCAAACTGGGATTTCACAGATGACTTTGTAGCTGGCATTTTTGAAGAGAGAGAAGGCGATGAGCTCTATCAAGCCCTGGCCAAGGCTAGCGTTGGCGAAAAACGAGCCCTCAAACTCGGAATCGTATAAGGCAACTAATCGATGAATGTATGAGATTATCCAATCGACCCATGCGCAACACCATCTCCTTTGATCTCGATGATACGCTGATCGGATGCGATGGCCCGGTCGAACCCCTTGGTATGCTTGGGAAGATTCTGAAAGCTGAACGCCTGAGGCTAGGAACTCGAAATCTGTTTCGCGAACTCCGATCTCAAAGCTTCTCTGTCGGAATATACACAAGTTCATACCGCCCTCATTCTCAGATTAAGAATACGTTTAGATGTCATGGATTGAAGCTGGATCGGATTGTGTCCGGTCCAGAAAACGAGGTGGCGATTCGAGGTACTCGTTTATCCAAGAGACCAAGTGCCTTTGGCTTCGAGGTTCATGTCGATGATGCACCGATTGGATCGGAAAGTGATTACCAATCTACTGTGATCGTGATTGAGAAAAATGATCCGGAATGGGACAAAGGCGTCCTGATGAAACTTCAATCCTTAACAGAGCAAGTACCCGAATTTGCTGACGCAGATCGGGTCAGCTAACCCTTATTCCCATCAACGATGAAGCGAATCCTCTATAAAATCATAGTTTCTGCCTTGGTTCTATTTTGCATAACGAATGCAACGGCTCAGGTGAAACTACGCTAAACTTGGATAAAGAGCCTGCAAAGGGGAGCAGTTGAACAACGCGAAATTTTTTTATTCGACCCGCATGAAGAACAAAGGCTACCAACTCATTATTTGTGAAGTGGATACAGGAATCTGTTTGGATGAAACGGGGCGACGGATTGTGGGCAAGAGCACCGAAAGAGTTTTTCCCATATTCGAAACTAAACGTGGAGCGGAAGAGGAACGACTGACGCTTCTGGAAGTCATCCCATGGTGTGAGATCTCTATTCGAAATCTTGAATCTGACGAAGTAGACAAGCCGCTGCAGAGCCCGTACTACAAAGAATACCTAAGCCAATCTCATCAGCATGCTAAGTGGTTATCTAGGGTTCCATTACTCAGAATCCTGACAAAGAAACCGGAAGTCCCCCTGGTGGAACAACGCGAAATTCTTTACTCAGAGCTCGCGTCCGAATAACGTGTTTTCCTTCGTCGATTCTTGTCATGCAACAGATTGTGACTATCGCAGTTTTACGTTCATCTTTCGAAGATGAAGGAGCTAAGGTTTTCTCCTCTGATGAACTGACTGAACTCGCACAGAAGGCTCGCAAGAAAGGGGAGCTCCTTCATTTTCTTTCCTATATCGATCAATGGTCCATGTTGGATAGCTTTGCCAAATACTTACCTACAACGGCAATGCGACAAGGTTCTGCCCTGCCAGGCGCTAGTACCGGAAAGGCGTTATAATCCCTTCTCTGGATTGTATGCGGACCTTCTTTTTAGAGGGGGCTATGCTTAGGCATTCATGAATGTTGAAATTGATCTTCAGAACTTTCTGCGCGTCATCAAAGTAGTGTATCCCATCTACTGGATCCCCAAGTGGGGTACACGCTGGTATAACACGTATATGTCCAGGCTGGTCTATCATGTAGATGACACCTGGATCGTGCAGGAGCAGGGTGTATTTTTTTTCCGAAAGAAACGGATCCGTCGCAACGCGATTCGGGAGGCTGCGATTTATCGGGGGCCCCTCCTACAATGTTTTGGAGCTTCGATTGTCCACCTGTACACGACAGGACAGCAACAGGGCTTTCCTGTGATTTCATTTCTTTGCCCTGCTGATCCGGAAGCTCTGGTTGAACGCATCATGAGACCCGTGCCAGTAGAAGAGGACCGCAGGCGCTCGCGATGAAGTTGATCTGTCTTAAAACCTGTCGCCCACCTATTGCCCACACAACAGCTCATGAATGACTTGGATACTAAACTACTCGTTGGATTGTTGCTGCTGTTCATGGGGCTGGGTACCGTCATCTTTGGTGGCGAAAGCAGAACCGGTTTGAGCCTTGAGCTGTTTGGTTTCGATGTTGGATTCGGAAAGAGTAGACGCATGGGTAAACTGGAATCGATATTTTGGGGGCTGTTTTTTATGATCTTCGGCATCACCTTGCTTGTTTCGGGGGATCATGTAGCGTTTGATTTCTGATTTGAACCCACTCGTTCCTGTCAGCTCCCTCGCTTTCTTTCATATGGCCTGGGCTGGGAAGGAGATGGGCTTTGTTTCACTCAGTACCTAGTCCGAAATGATGACAGCTGCCACGAACACCAAGTCGACCCCAGGTTTCCCTAAAGCCCCTCAACACAGTTGGATGTTGGGCTTAGGGATCTTCTATGGATTTCGTTTCTGGATGCTCCGGCATGAAACCCTGTGGCTTTTTCGGCTCGATGTTTACAGCGGGGATGACACTGCAAATTTGGTGGATGTGAGTTTGGGCCGGGATGGCATGGTCTTCCTCTTCCTGTCCTGTTGGCTTTTCAGCAGCTTTTGCAGAATGCAGTTTCGTAATCGAAAAGCTGAACCGCGGCTTCAGGATCAGGAAGTTGAAATGAGCTGAGTGTTCGACTCTGTGTTTTCCGATTCGGAGCCTGAGCGCCCCGGCTGACAGCCGGGCTGGAAAACCCAAAAAATTGGGGTTCACGTTAAAAGACCTGCAGGGACATTTGACCACAGACCACACAGACCGTTACGGATTTTCCGCGGATGGATGCGAATCAAAATCTGTGGTGACCTGAGGGATAATGATGTTTCCGGGGACGATAGACCCGGTTGTCCAAAAGGAGTGACAGTAATTGTATCTTGCCAGCGGAAGGAGTTCCCCTGAGGGCCTGGGCTCCCTTAAAGTTACAGGATGAAGTCTTCGATACTCTTTTCTTTCCTGTCTACAGGGGCCGCTTTGTTTCTATTTACGGCCTGTGCGCCTGTTGTGGAGCCTGTTCAACCTGAAGGGGCGCCCCTTGTGGAAAGCACAGCTCCTGAAACGGAGCCTTTAGATCCTCTTGCGCCCTCCCTGCCGGGACCGGACGGTCGCCTCTATCCAAATTTTACCTTTGCTGGTCTGCCCAAAGATGTGGCCTATCCACAGCAAGTCTTGCAGCTGCGTGATTTTGGGGCGAGGGCCGGAGAAAATGCGGTACCGGCGCTGCGCAAAGCCCTGGCCCGGGCTGCTGAATTGGGTGGGGCGGTGATTGAATTCGGACACGGAACCTATTTCCTGGATGAACCCGTACACATCACCCGTTCCAATATTGTCCTTCGAGGACAGGGCCGGGGCGGCCCTGGATATTTTTCCACCACCTTGGAATTCCGCTTTGCCCCGGAAGCGCATAGCCTCGAGTTTCTGTTCACACAGGATGGAGAGCGCATTCATCCCGAAGGGGTTGTCGGCGTGGTGGCACATCCCGGTCTTCCCAAAGCCTACTGGGAATGGACACTGCCTGGGAATGAACGAAAGACAGTGGATCGTTCCGGCCAGCTCGCCAAGCTGGAACTGTTTATCGATGGCAAACCCTGGTTCTCCAAGGACACGATCAAAGATCACCATTTTGCCCCGCAAACCGCATTGCTGCCCTATATCCATCACCTCTGGCAGGCAGGCTTTGAGGATGGGCAGGAGCCGGAAATCATGGCCCGGGCAACCTGGAAGAACGGCAAGACGGCAGAGAAACGTATGCGCATACAGATTGATGCCTCCCTCCCGGACAGCAGCCGTTCTCAGCCGGACTATGCCATGCTCTCTTTTGCCGGTCCCAGCCGCTATGCCCCGGAGCATTTTTTTGAACTGCAGGTGACGGAAGACATCCGTCGGGGGGATACGAGCCTTCAGGTGGATCAACCCGGCGATTTTGCAGCCGGGGATGTGCTTCGTCTGCGCTCCCAAAAACCCGATTTTATCCCTCATGGCAGCCGCTATGCTCAGGAATTTTTCCGGGTGCTCTCCGTGGAGGGGAGGCGGATTTATGTAGATCAACCCGTCCGTCTGGATATTCCACTGTCCGCGAACGCCACGGTCCGCAAGCAGGTTCCCATCCGCAATGTGGGGGTGGAGCATCTGACCATTCGGCAGAGCTCTGATACCTGGATTCACGGGATAGCGATGAAGAATGTATTGGGGGGATGGGTGCGCAATGTTGAGTTGATCGATATCGGGCGCTGCCCGGTGTATATGTCTGCCGCCAAGAATTGCGAAGTTCGAGATGTGATCATGAACGGCGCCCAATATCCTTTGGCAGGCGGGATGTCCGCCTATGCCGGCTGGTATGATTCTTCGAACGATTGCCTGATGGAGAACGTGACCGCGATTCGTTTGCGGCATGCACCAAACTTTCAGGGGCAGTCCGCAGGCAATGTGGTTCGGAACAGTAGCTTTGAGTTGGGGGACCTGCAGTTCCATGCCTTCTTTCCGTATGAGAACCTGGTGGAGAATTGCCGCATTCATGCCACCGTAGGCAGTGGCAGTTACGGGTATGGACTCTATACCTCCAAGGTACACTCCATGCATCATCAGGCCGGTCCGCGCAATGTGGTGTACGGCAATGATATTCAGTCCCCCAAGGGGCCGCTCTTCTTCGGTGGAGCCGAGCGGGAATGGATTGTCGCCTACAACCGCTTTCAGGTGGAAGACAGCTCGCCATTTCTCGGCCGGGAGCCTATGCCCGCTATGGAATTGCAGGAAGGGGGAGGGGACAATCTTTTTTTGCAGAACCTGTTTGTGTTGCAGGAACCGGATGACGCCATCCGGGTCTCCGGGCGTCCCGGAACCGGAAACCTCCTTGAGGGCAATGTGTTTATGCGGGTAAAGGAACCCGCCACTGCAGAACTGCAGGGCTGGACCTTCGATCTGAAGGAGAATGAATTTTTATCAGAGCGGGACGCGCTGCGCATCCAACAGTGGCAAGCCCCACCTTCGCTGTATCTTTATCAAAAAGCACTGCTTCAGCAAGCGAGGGAGGCTGGGAGTCGCTGAGTTGTTTGCTCAAGCAGCTTTGCCTTATTCGCTTGAGGTCGGATCGTTGTTTTCGCTGACTTCGATGCGGAAGAAGTAGGGCCCCAGTGGGAGAGGGTAGCTGACTTCCAGGCTACTGGCATTATCCGTGATCACGGTGATTCCCGCGTTTGTCCAGATTCCGCCGGGCAGATGGCTGGTTCCGGTGGCTTGGTAGTCCAAACCGGGAACACCGGATTTGCTCAGGCTGAGGGTGACATTCACGGGCCCGGGCGTCATGGTGAAATGCGCTGGATCGGTATGGTCCGCAACCAGGGGGTTGCGGCCCTGGATGGCCAGCTCCACGATATTAGGGGTGCCGTCGTTATCATCATCCTCACTGGGAGCTCCCAGGCTGGGGTAGCTGTCTGCGACGGCTTTTTCATATCCGCTGAGAATCTGAATACTGAGCGCTGCGTTCCCGGTACCGCTGGCATTTGTGGCGGAGATGCTGATCCCATTGTGCGTGCCGGGAGCAATGTTTCCGGTAATTTCCCCGGTCTGGGTATCGACCTGAGCGCCGCTGGGCAGTCCGCTGGCGTTGAAGGAGCTCGGGCTGTTGGATGCGGTGATGAAGTAAGAAAACACTTCTCCCTGGGCTCCCTCTGCGGTGGCTGCACTGTTGATGACCGGAGCCGGAGGAGCTGCCACCGAGCTCACGCTGAGCAGGGGGCCATAATCAAAGGCATGCCCGCCCAGAATGGGGCGCAGGCTTAACAGATAACTCTGGCCTGCGCTGTCCGGAGTAAAATCAAAGTGTTGCAGGTTCCCGGCTATGGATTGAGTCGTACCATTGCTAAGCTCCTGGCTGTTGCTGACGGAGATGTTATCCAGGTAGAGGCCAATAGTATTTGATGAACCGAGATAGGTAGAGCCCGTGGTCTCCAGACGGAAGCGCAGTCGCACCGCTTTATCTACAAACTGGGCGGGAACGTTGATATTGGCGCTTAGAAAGGAACTGTCCCATTGCGCGGAACTACCGCTAGTGTTCTGTCCATCAATCGTGTGAATGGTGCTGTAGCCGCTGCCGCCATCCAGGGACAGTTCGACACGGAGTTTGGTGTCGGGATGTATGAAGTAGCGGCGATAGCGGAAGGAGATTTGGCTGCTCGCACTGGGCACAATATCCCGGTCGATACTAAAACTCTCTTCCCCAAAATCAGGTGTCGCGAGATGAAAAGCTCGGGAGCCAGAAGCCGATGTGTAGCTGCTGATCAGAGTGTAGCCCGCATCCGTGGCATCGCTGATCTGAGGCGACGGGGAGCTCTCAGCTCCTTCTGTCCAGGTGCCGGCGTTCACCTCAAACACGGAGAGTTCATAGGATTCGGCCTGGTCGGTGGAGCTGAAATTGTAGCTGTTCGCCTGCATAGCGAGCGGCGAAGCCGGCCCGCTGATCACGGGTGCGTCATAGACCCTGTTTGGATCGATGAGGGTCACGGTATAACTTACGGAGCTGATTGGACCGGTGATGCCGCTAATGGTCACCACATAAGGGGTATCTACAGCCGGGGCTGCGTCAGGAATGCCGTTGGGGCGCCATACGATGCTGTTATCCCCAAAGCCCGTAGCGATGTTTTCGAGCGTGACGGGAATCGTGTTGCCCCCTTGAGTCAAGGTGACGCTGGCATTGCTGAAATTTGCCCCCGCATAAGAATAGGACCAGCGAGGAAAGGTTTCTCCATCATTGGGAACCAAGTTCCAAGGTACATAGCCGTCATTAGGCCAGGCTACGCCCACTGCGGGCTGGTTGGCTTTGAAGTTGCCGATGACCCACACGCAGGAGGCGGCATTGTGTTCCGGGTAGGTGGGCGGCCAGGAGCTGTAATTGAAGGGCACACTGCCGGAACCCATTTCCTGGGCCTCGGGGTAGAGCAGCCAGCGTCGGTGGCCGACTGCACTGTTGTTGCTGCCGTCATCCCGGATCTGACCGTCGATGGATCGGGGGCCGAAGGTGCCCCATGATAAATTACCTGCTCCGGCGGCTTCAGCTCCGCCCGTGCTGTAACAGCGCCAGCTGGTCGGGGGGCTGTGATCCAGGGCATTGTTGGCCGCCATCATCAACGCGGCCTGCTGGGATTTGGCATTCTTGGTGGCGTCCAGGGAAATATCAGCGAGAAGACCCGTCTGGGCTCGGTAGTAATTGATCCGGCGCAGAACCCGGTCCTGAAAGGCTGAAGAAACGGTACCTTCCGTGCAGGTGGCGGCTGTGCCTGTCCAGCCGATCACCGAGGCAAAATCCTCTGAGCTCATGTAGTATTGCTGATAGCCCGCAGCCACCGCATTCCGGTTCATACGATCAATGCTGAAGCCGGAGGTGGATACGCTTGCGGGGCCGTCCTCCTGCTCCTCGGAAGCCGCAGCGGATTCAGCCTCAATCCCCGGACGGTTCCGAGGAAGCTCCTCCGTGATCCGGATGGCTGAACCGGTGCTTTGAAAGGCCTGTGGGTGCTCCTGTGCCTGAAGGATTGTTTCGGCCCGGCCCAGAGGAAACAGGCTAATGCCGGTCAGGAGGATTCCGGAGACATGTATCAGGGAAGATCTAATCATAACATCTTATCATCCACTGTGTTGCCCCATTAGGTCAATGAAGAAGATTGGCAGTTACTGTGGATAGATGATCCGCCTAGTTACAGAGCCGATAGGTGCTTAGGCTTTTTACGCTGCCGGGATGGCTGCCATCCTCTTAAAACGAAAGCTCGTCAAATTGAGGGTTACGCTTCACACGAGCTCCTCGTTGAGGGGAAACAACCGCGGACCACGCGGACGGCGCGGACCCAGGCACCTAGTGGAGTCCGCCTTACAGATGAAGTATTTCATAACGAAGCTTGTGCCTTGTTGGAGGAGAAGCCTTTGTGATTCTTTCTTGCCGTAGCATCAGAGCCATCGCTCTGAAAGAGCGGGAAAATACCAGCCCCGGGTGAAACCCGGGAAAGGGGTGCCCAATCTTTCTGCACGCTGAAGGCGTGCCAGAATACCATGCCGCGATGATTCCTGCGCTCCTACAGAGCGCTGGATCCTTTTCTACCTAGTACCCAGAGCTGCCCTGGCCGTGGCTCGCGCCACGTGCGGGCAGGCGCTCTGGTCTGATATTTTCGGGATCCTTCAGATCCCTTGTAGCCTAATTGTCTATCTGTAAGGCGGACTACACTAGTGAAAAGGGGGTGAGCTACTGCAGACGTTGATTTCAAAGCTTCGCCTCATATCCTTTTGCTTGCTTGGATATTGGGCCGCGTTGTCCCCGCCGTCCGCGCTTGGTTTTCCATTTTATTTGAGGAAGAACCAAAAAAGCCCGGCCTGTGAGCGGCCGGGCTTTGGAGGGCTGAGCGAAGGGCTGGCTCAGCTGAGCTTGCCTTCTTCCACGAAGAGATGCACATCCCGCTGGGGGAAGGGGATGGAGATCCCTTCGGCGTCGAAGCGCAGTTTGACTTCGCGGGTGATATCCCAGTACACATCCCAATAATCGGCCGGGCTGCACCAGGGGCGGCAAATAAAGTTCACTGAGCTGTCGCCCAAGCTGTGCATCTTGACGGTGGGCTCTGGATCCTGAAGCACTTTTTCCTGCTTGGAGACAATGTCTTCGAGCACGGCCTTGGCTTTGTCGATGTCGTCGCTGTACCCAATCCCGAATTCGAGATCCACTCGACGCACTTTCACGCCCGTGGCGTTGGTGATGATGTCATTCCAAATTTTATTGTTGGGAACGATCATGGTTTTGTTGTCGAAGGTGGTCAGGGTGGTGGAGACCAGGTTCATGGCACTGACTTTTCCGGCTACGCCACCGGCTTCAATAACGTCATCCACATCGTAGGGGCGGAAGCCGAGAATCATAATGCCACTCGCGAAGTTAGACAAAGAGTCCTGCAAGGCGAAGGCCACCACGAAACCGGCGGCACCGAGCACGGCGAGCAAGGGAGCGATACTGATCTCCAGAGCGGAAAGACCCATGATGATGCCGACGCTCATGATAATCCATTTTACGAAACCGCTGAGAACGTCCACCAGCAGGGTGGAGGTTTCAGGAACCTTGCTCATCACCCGTTTGACAATGTTGGCGCCAATGCGGGAGAGAATGCGGGCAATCACAATGATGGCAATGAAGATCAGAATATTCTTCAGCAAACGCTGTCCACCTTCGGCAGAGAGCAACCAGGCGCGCAAGACCGTAATGTTCTTCGAGCCGCTCTGTGCATCCAGTTGCAGGCCACTGACGCTATTCATGTAGGCCTGAAGTTCAGCGATGTAGGTTTCGATCTCTGCATCGCTTTCCAGCGCTTTGGCATCCAAGGCTTTCAGAATAAGGTTCAGACTGTCGATGACCTTAGTCTGTTCCTCCCGCAGGGCGACTTCTTCTTCACCCAACTGCTTCTTGAGCTCTTCGCTTTCGGCATGGAGGCCTTCACTGCCCTTATTGGAGACAGAGCTGGCCACCTTCTGCAGATGTGCAAACCAGGCATCACTGGTGCTCTTGAGTTCCTCTTTGGGAAGCGGGCGAAGCATCAGCCGCAGTTGCGCAGCGTCCAGTTCTGAGGAGGGCGGAACAGCCACTGTCGGCGTAGCCTCAGCAGAGGCTTCGGGAGCAGGGTCCTGAGCGAATGCACTCAGGCCTATGAGAAAAGAAAGGAGACAGGCGAAATGTTTCATGACGCCTTCTGAATAGGTGCTGACTTCGAAAATGCTAGTCAGGTATTGGTCCTAGCATCATTTTAATCAAGGGGAGCTTAGATCCATCCACGTTTTTGTAGCAACGTACGTAATACGGGCTCCACTTCGGCGCGGATCTGCGGATTGGCATAGGCGATCCAGTCGCAGGCCGAGAGCGTGTCCATGGGCGCATTGAGGGGCTGCCCGTCTGCCGCGGTGATTTCAAGTCCGGCTTCTTCAGCGATCAGCAAGGATGCGAGGTCGTAGGGATGGCAGACATGACCGATGCGTCGCTCGGCAAAGCGGGGGGATTGAAAAAGACTGACCCGTAAATCTGCGGTGAAGCGATCCCGGCCGCATATCAGCTCCGCCAGTTGTCCGCCTGTGGAAATATATTGATCCTCAAAACTTAGGATTTCTCCTTCTGCTGCATCGGGAAACAGGAGGGCCATCATCTCCTCTTCCAGCGCGGCGAGCTCCTCACGTCCCGGTGGGAAAAAGCGGGCAATTTGCGCAAAGCCTCCCCGAATGCTGGGGCCGGAATAGGGTTGAGGTGTAAACGGGATGGGAGGGGTTTCCGGATCAAGAAGTGAGAGGCGTTCTGCCTGCAGGCCTTTGCCCCGCACGGCAACAAATTGATCTGCAACGGCTGCCCGGCTGGTAGGCAGTTCCACCATGATGGCGCAATCGATATCCGCCAGGCTGGCTTCCGGACCTTGATTCGCTGCTACGCCAGCGAGAAACCAAGCACTGCGCTTATCCATCATAATACCCCGGGTGCCATCGATTGGATCCACCAGCATGCGCCAGGCGCAATCGGCATGTGGGCGTTGTTGTGGGTAGGAACTGATTTCGTTTTCGCCGATGCCTTCGGCGATAAGCACAATCCCTCCCAGCGCTCCAGCTTCGGCCTCCAGCGTAGCGACCAGATCAGCCTCCACCTCCCGGTCAATGGCATAGATCACGTCGGATCCGGCATGACCGGTACTCAGACTACGTTCTTCCGCGGAGTGCTCGCGCAAGGTGCGGGAGACGCGTTTCTGTGCGGCAGAGCCGAGTTGGATAAGCAGGGGGAGCAGAGGATGGGAGAGTGCACACATGAGGGGCTGATACATAAAACGGGCTGAAGGCTCTGAAAAGAACCTTCAGCCCGCAACTCGTTGACGCAGATTAGGCCAGTTCGGCGTCGATCTTTGCGGCGGCCAGATCCCAGTAGGTGGTGCTGTCGCCACTGAAGCCGTCCTTTTCGGCGATGTAGTAGGCTTCCAGCTCGATTTTCTGATGGCGCTCTTCCGGGCTCAGCACGGCAGCCGGAACCGGAGTACTGACCACCTCTTTTTTCTTCGTGTCTGCTTTTTTCGCTGCTGCTTTCTTAGCAGGGGCTTTCTTCGCGGCGGCTTTTTTGGCCGGAGCTTTTTTCGCAGTCGCTTTTTTCGCGGTTTCGGTCTTCTTCACCGGAGCGGCTTCCTTTTTGGCTGCAGGCGCTTTTTTAGCTGCAGCTTTTTTGGAGGCTGCTTTTTTGGCCGGAGCCTTTTTAGCAGGGGCTTTTTTGGCGGCAGGAGCCGGAGTTACCGGCTTTTCTTCTGCAGGTGCGGAAGCGGTCTTTTTGCTGGCAGCAGCTTTTTTCGAGGTCGCGGCTTTTTTCTTAGCAGGCATTGGAGTGTCCTTGTGTTTGCTATTCGTTGCGAATGAGTTTATTGGCTCCCCTTTCCTTAAGGATTTGCCCTCTTGCAAGACGGAAAGACATGAAGATGCAGACATCAAACAAAACTGTTGCAGATGAGCTTCAGGAGCTCGTTCATAATGCATTTATGAAGGCTTTAGGCGATCGACTCCCTGAAAGCTTCCAAGCCACCTTACAACGCTGTGCCGACCCCCGGCATGGGGAGTACCAGTGTAATGATGCATTGGCCTTGGCGAAAAGCTGTCGCCAGGCTCCACGTTTGATTGCTCAGTCTGTGCAGGAGGCCTTGCCGGAGCATCCGCTGCTCAAGGGAAGCGAAGTAGCCGGACCGGGCTTTTTGAACTTCAGGCTTGAGGATGCCGCTCTGGCTGAACGGGTATTGGCTCAGAATGCAGCCTCCTCCTGGGGGATTCCTCAGGTGGGTGCAGGCAAAACCGTGGTCATGGACTACTCCAGCCCCAATGTGGCCAAACCGATGCACATCGGCCATATCCGCTCCACGGTGATTGGCAATGCATTGGATCGTCTGCATCGCGCCTGCGGGTATCATGTGCTGGCGGATAACCACCTCGGTGACTGGGGTACGCAGTTCGGGCTGATCCTTATGGGCTACCGGAACTTCCTGAATGAACAGGCATTGGCCGAAAACCCGGTGCAGGAATTGGAACGCGTCTATGTAGAAAGCTATGGCCGTTCCAAAGAGGATCCTGCCTGGCTGGATGCCGCCAAACAGGAACTGGTCAAGCTCCAGCAGGGCGATGCAGAAAACCTGGCCCTGTGGCAGAAATTTGTAGAACTCAGCCTGAGTGAATTTGAAAAAATTTACAGTCGTCTGGATGTTCGTTTTGATCTTGAACGTGGTGAGAGCTTTTACAACGACATGCTGGCCGGTGTCCTGGAACGCTTGGACCAGGCCGGGTTGCTGGAGGAAAGCGACGGGGCTCAGGTGGTGAACCTCGAAGAGGAAAAACTCGGGGTCTGCATCGTGCAGAAAAGTGATGGGGGCTTTAACTATGCCACCACCGACATTGCCACGGTGCTGAACCGGAAAGAGGAATTCGATCCCGAAACGGTGATTTACGTCACCGACGAACGGCAGCAATTGCACTTCAAACAGTTTTTCCGGGTTGTGGAACAGCTCGGAGTCGAGGTGAACCTGCAGCATGTGTGGTTCGGTCTCATGCGTTTGCCCGATGCCACCTTCAGTACCCGGCAGGGGAATGTAATTAAACTGGAGGCCCTGCTGGATGAGGCGGAAAGCCGGGCCATGGCCCTGCTGAAAGAAAGTCGCCCGGATATGGACCCGGAAGAACAGAAACGGGTTGCGGCCGCGGTGGGGATTGGCGCTGTGAAATATGCCGACCTCAGTCAGAACCCACAGAGCGTGATCACCTTCACCTGGGAGAAAGCGCTGGCATTGGACGGAAACTCCGCGCCCTATCTGCAGTATGCCCATGCCCGGATCCGTTCCGTACTGGATAAGTATGCAGTTCAGTTCCCTGGCGAAGATGCGGAAGCCTCTGATCTGGAATTGAAGGAAGATCTGGAACACAACCTGGCGGTCAAACTGTTGCAGTATCCGGAAACGGTCGTGGCCGCTACCCGCCGGATGCGTCCCAACCAGATTGCCGATTATTTGTTTGAACTTGCGCAAATGTACAGCAGCTACCATCAGACGATTCCTTTCCTGAAAGCGGATGACGGCGTGCGGCAAAGCCGCATGCGTCTGATTCGGCGCGTGGCTGATGTCCTGCAGGCTGGTCTCAAGCTGCTGGGCATTGAAGCACCTGAACGGATTTAACATCCGGTTTCGGGTACAACCCAAGCCAGAGCGGATTCCCTCAGGGTGGCTGTAGGCCCCGCCTCCGGCGGGTAAACTTCAGGCCACCCTTCGGCAAGCCCGAGCAGATTACAAGCCCAGCCCCCCAGCTTTCAAAAAATAACAACCGCGGACTACGCGGGAAGCGCGGACCCATGCAGGCGCTGTGGTGAAGGGTTTCTGGGTTACGTTGATTGGGGACCGCGTTTGGATGATTTGCGCTTCCGCCCACTACAAAGGAAGCCTCCGGCTGTAACTGCAGTGGTTCTGGGGCTATGCGAGGATCAGATCTGAGGGAGGTGGATTCTTTCACGCCTCGTTTTCGTTCCCCTCAGACCTGTGCAGCCATCATGAACAGCCAGCTACATACGATTACCGAACGCGCCCATCTCTGGGTGCAGCAGGGTCGGGATACTGAATTGATTCGTTGGCTGCTCTTCGAGAATGGGTTGAGTGAACAGGAGGTCACAGGGCTCATACGCTATTGGCGGCGGGAACGTGCCCGGCAGGTCCGCAAACAGGGGCTCATTGGACTGGCTGGTTCTCTGTTGGGAATGCTGCTGGGCCTGGGGCTGGCAACCGGATTTTCCTGGCAACCGTTACCTTCCCGAATTCATGCGTTGGGATTTGTACTTTTCTTCATCGGCCTTGGGGAAGCCGTTGATGCTGTGGAGATGTTAGTCCGTGGGGCCAGGATGCCCGGTCCTGTAGAGGCCATATAAAGTAATTGCCTATACAGGGATTTTTGGTTGGGCAGATTTCCTATGCAATCAAAGCTAAGGACTCCTTACAGGGTATACCAGATTCCGATCTCCCCCTTTGAACAAGTTCAAGGAAACCCCAAGATTCAAAAACAACCGCGGACCCCGCGGACAGCGCGGAATCAGTCAGGCGCTGTGGAGAAGGGATTCCGGAGTTCCGGCGATGTGGTTCCGCGCTTGTTAGCTCTGCGCTGCTTTGGCTCTTGTTCCGTTCACGAGGAAGCGCCTACTGGCAGAGCTGTGTCAGCAGGCGGGCGAACGCTTGGGGATCCGGGTAGCCTGCCAGGGTGACCCAGCTGCCTCTGCCCACAGCATGGCGGAACAGGGCTGGCTGATCCTGGAGCGGCCCGCCTGCAAAACGGTCCAGGACTTCGCCGTCCGCATCCAGTTCCCAGGCCTCAGCCCGCAAACCCAGCTTCATGCCTTCCTGGCTGTGGAGCTGATGCTCACCACGAAGGTTGATACGGCGCTCCAGTAGGGCACCCTGTGCCTTGCGAATGATTTCGGATTGATAGTCCGGCAGATAGGCATTCCATCGATCCTTGGCACCGAACAGGGGCAGGCTGACGATGCAGGCTCCGGCCTCGGCAGCGGCGACCAGCGCCTCCTCCCAGGCTTCATCCCGGATCACTTTTCCGGCCACCACAATCAGCTCCAGTCCCTGCAGCTGTTCGGGGCGGAGTACCCAGTTCAGCGGCTCCTCTGCGAGGTGAGCAGCCTGGGAAACCCTTTCGATACTGATGGCCACATGATCCATGGCTTCCGGGGAGGAGGCCAACGCCCAGCTGTCCTCCCAACTGAACACCGCGCCCACCCGGGCGGGGGGGAGTTGCTTTACTTCTCCATGAGCGATTTCAGCAGCGACTTCCTGAACCTGGCGGAAGGTGGGGCCGGGGCGTCCGTGGTGATCGAGAATGGCGCCGTGGTCCTGTTCCTGACCGAAGAGTCCTTGGCGCCAGCGGAAGAAGGTGAGTAACTCCGCTCCGCGCTCTACAGACCGGAGCAGGGCTCGACGCAGACGTTCGGGATCATCCGGCCACAGGTTCTGCCCCTGGGGCAGCCCGCACTGCTGTTCCAGAATCCAATGCCCCGGGCTAAGAGCGCGGCCCAAATCATTGTAAAACGCGTTTTCGTGATCGCTGCTGCTGTAATTATCGAAGGAGAAGCGATCCAGGCCCCCCTGGCTGACCAGATCTGACCAGTCAATATGGGTACCCCAGCGGTGCAGATAGCAGTTGGTGGTGAGCAGGCGTTCGCCGATGTGAGGGCGCATGGCGTCAGCCTGTACCGCGCAGAAGCGAACCCAGGCTTCGGAACAGAAGCGTTTGTATTCCAGTTGCAGCCCGGGATGAAACGAATGGTCGCAGGGGACGGGAATCTGGGACCAGCTATTAAATTGATGACCCCAGAAGATCAGGCCCAAGCGTTGATCCAGTGTCTCGAGATCTCCGTGACGCTGCTCCAGCCAGTCTTGAAAGGCCGCCTGGGCGAGCGGACCGTAATCCTCGGTGTTGCCGCAGAGCTCATTGTCGATCTGAAAAGCGATGACCGCAGGATGTTGCCCATAGCGTTTGGCCATGCGTTCGGCCATGTCCCGGGAAGCTTCCTGGTAGCCCTGATGATGGGGAGAGTAATGGCGGCGATGTCCCAGGCCCAGGGGTTTGCCATTCTGCAGCACCGGAGAGATGCTGGGATCGGCCTCGATCATCCAGGGTGGTGGGCAGGCGGAAGGCGTGCATAGAATGACCTGTAAGCCGGCATCGGCCAGCAGCTCTACCGCATCGTCCAGCCAGGCCCAGTCCCAGCATTCCGGCCTGGGTTGAATCTTGGACCAGGTGAATTCGGCGATACGGACCACGGTCAGCCCGGCCTCCACCATCAGCTGCGCATCCCGTTCCCAGCGCTCCCGCGGCCAATGTTCCGGAAAATAATCAACGCCGAGAAGAGGGGAAGCGGGGGGAGGGGCTTGTGTCATGTATCTCCTATAAAGTATTGAGCGAATGGAGCAAGTCCAGGTCGCAGCATGTAGCTGGGCAGGTTGCGATGTAGTATGTCAGGATCCTGGAGATGTGTCTGATGATTGCTTTTTCAGCTGAAGATTCTAGGATGGAAGACGATGACAGACACAGGGGACCGATTTGGTGATCTACTGGAACGCTTACAGCAGAGTGGCCTGGAGTTTATTGTATGTGGTGGGATGGCTGCCGTGATACATGGGGTGGAACGTACAACGCTGGATTTGGATATCTCCGTATCATTACGGCCTTCAAATATTCCAAATTTGGTTAGGGCTGCAGAGGCAAGTGGGCTGGTTCCCCGGGTTCCAGTTGATCCCTTTATGCTAGGGGATGCGGATACGCTACACATGATGATCCATGAAAAACAGGCTATCGTGTTCACGTTTATTCACCCCAAGGATCCATTTATTCATCTGGATGTGTTTTTAGTCCCTGAGCTTAGATATGAAAATCTTGTCGATTACTCTGAAATTCATTCTTTCAGAAATAATCCTCTGCGGGTGCTCTCCGCTCAAAAGCTATTGGAACTGAAAGAATCCATAGATCCTCCCCGCCCGAAAGATCTCATGGACATCCTTGTTTTACGGGAGATTGTGAAACATGAGCAGAACGGATAAACCTCGTTATCCTTCCCGGGAGGAATCCCTTCAGGTTCTGAAAGCATGCAGTCCTGAGGATTTTGATGGCCATAGCGGCTTCAGGGAGATGAGCCTCGAACAACGGATTGAATGGGCTTCCCGTACTGCGTTGGTGATCTGGGAGGCGAAACAGAAGCGGGATGCTTCCGTCAGAGACAAGTGTACTGATAATGATTAAACAGTACACTAGGCTCTGTATCAGGGGGCGACCTCAGGCCAGTCGTGTTTGGGATAACGGCCTTTGAGGTCTTTACGCACCAGCAGATAGCCTTCGCTCCAGAAGCGGGCGAGATCATCCGTGAGGGCGGCTGGCCGTCGGTTGGGTGCCAGCAGTTCTACCTGACAACGCACGGCTCCGGCGGCGACGCTGGGAGCTTCCTTCATGCCAAAGAAATCCTGCAGTTTGGAAGACAATACGGGGGGCTTGCCTTGCTCATAGCGTATCCGGGCCCGGCGACCGTTGGGCAGTTGCAGCTGCAGGGGACAGTGCTGATCCAGCAGCTGCCGCTGAACGGGATCCAGCCATTCTTTGACACCGGCAAGCAAATCCAGGCTTTTCACATCTTTACGGGTACGGCATCCGGAAAGCAGCATGCCCAGCAGTTCCTCCCGGTCCTCCTCGCTGATCTGCGGCAGTTGCCAGTCCGGTTGCCACTCGGCCAGACAGTTCAGGCGGGTGATCCAGCTTTCTACCTCTCCGCTCCAGCCTTGGAAGGGGACCAAAGCATCCTGAATCGCTTTGCGGAAGAGGCGGGCGGCATCGTCATCACTGACTTCATGACTCAGTTTGCTGGAGAGCACCAGTTCGCCAAATTGCTTCCGTTCTTCGCTCACCAGGCGTTTGGCATGTTCATCGTAGCGGCTGACCCGGGTATCCATGAACTGCCCGGGCCAAATTTCCCGCAACCAGCTTTCTTCGATACGGGTGGCCGCCTGAATTTGGGGCACCTTCAGCCGTGGAAGCTCCCGCAGTTCAGCAGCTACGAAGAATTCCGCATCCTTGCAGATGGAGTCGCTGGACAGTTCGGCCACCCGGCCATCCACCAGGTCGCAGCGCAAACTATTGGGCCGCCGCCGTGCGATTCGGTCGGCAAAGGCGATGAGCAATGCCCGGCGCAGGGCCTCCACCGGGTGGGGCGATCTTGGGCCCTCATCTACATGACGGTAGAGCTGGCGTGCCACGGCTTCGGCCGTTCGAGCGGCGCCGATGTGCAGACCGAAATCCTCGGCGAAATCAGAGCGGTAGCGGCCCCGTTTTAACTCCTCCCAGGCCTGGAGCTGCATGAGCAGGTCTGAACTCCCGTCTCCGCCAAACTGCTCCATGCGTTTTCGGGCCCACTGTCCGCCCCGGGAATAGCGGAAGAACGGTCGTCCCTGCAGCAGGGCCACCAGTTGCGCTCCTTCTTCCGCCAGACCTGCGGCCGCGGCTTCGATCAGCAGGGTCGCATGACGGGGGTGAGCAGGAATACTCAGCAAGTGCTGTCCCCTGGGCAGAATGTCACGACCGGCATTGAGGGCCCCCAGTCGCTGGAGCAGGGACCAGGCCTGTTCTTCCATGCCGGGGGAGGGGACGTCCGGTAGCTGCAGTTCTGAAAAAGAGCTGATCCCCAGCCCGGCCAAGCCAAGGGCAGCCTCACTGAGGTCCACACGCAGGATCTCCGGAGTGTCGTCTTCAGCGCGTGCGGCCTGTTCCCGCTGGGTCCATAGGCGAAGGCACCGCCCCGGTGCCAAACGGCCTGCACGACCACTACGTTGTTGTGCAGAGGCTTTGGAAATCGGTTCCAGGTCAAGTCGGTTGATCCCCCGGGAGGCATCGTAACGGGCCACCCGGGCCAGGCCGGAATCGATGACCAGGGTGACCCCGGGGATGGTCAGCGAGGTTTCGGCAATGTTGGTGGCCACGATGATTTTCCGTTGGACAGCCGGGGCTAACGCCCGGTCCTGTTCCTCTGGACTGCATTCCCCATGCAAGGGGAGGCAGAGGCTTTGTTTGCCTATGCTACTGCGTTTGAGCTCGTTCAGGCAGCGTTCGATTTCTCCGCGTCCGGGCATAAAGATCAGTAGATCCCCTTCGGAGGAAGCGCAGAGCCGTTCGGCAAGCCGGGCTGCAGATCGACAGGGATCCTCCGTTTCCCGTTCCAGGTATTGAATGTCCACGGGAAAGCTACGTCCTTCGCTGCGCAGGTGAGCTGCCTGGGGCAGAAACTGCTGCAGGCGGTCACCGGGCAGAGTAGCTGACATAAGAATCAGTTTTAGTTCGGGGCGAATCTCCTGCAGCCTTAAGGCCAAGGCCAGAGAGAGGTCGGTGTTCAGAGACCGCTCGTGAAATTCGTCAAAGACAATGCAGCCAATGTGTTCCAGTAGGGGGCGTGAAAGTAATTCACGCAATAGAATGCCTTCGGTGATAAAGCGAATGCGGGTGCGGGCACTGAGCGCCTTCTCAAAGCGAACCTGGTAGCCCACTTCCTCTCCAGGGCTGCTTAGGCGCTCCTGGGCGACGCGTCGGGCCAGACTTTTTGCGGCTACCCGTCTGGGCTGGAGTACGCAGATTTCCTCCTCGGGGCCCAGCAGGCCCCCATCCAGCAGGAACTGGGGCACCTGAGTAGATTTTCCGGAGCCGGTGGGGGCTTCCAGAATAAGGCTGTTGTGCTGGGTGAGGGCGGCAAGAACAGCATCACGCTGTTGGAAAATAGGAAGGTCACTCATACGTCGGAAACTGCGGGGACTGCGCGTTGGAGGCTGATCTCAAGAAGGACTGGAAGGTGATCGGAACCGCAGGGGTTCCCGAGTCGGCGATCATGTACCAGAATACCCTCGCTGTACAGTGCATGATCAATCGGAATGCGGAAGAGGGAAGGCAGCTGTACCGGCCAGCTGGGTTGGGTGCCAAAGCCTTCTTGGCTGTTGCGAAGTCCTCCCGCTCGTTGCATGCGGCGGAAATGTACATTCCAGGAACTGCAATTCAGGTCTCCGATGAGCAGAACCGGAAGATCCTCTGGAAACAAGGAGGGGAGTTCTTCCAGTTGTTCATTTCGGGAGCGGGCCCGTTTACCGCCGATGGGCGGTTTGGGATGTGCGGTGACCAGGTTGAAGGGACCTTGTGGACTGAGTACGTTCGCCTGAATCACCGGAGGCCGAATGACCGAACCCAGATTCAGGCTGCGGCCCTCTGCCAAGGGAAAACGGCTGAACACCGCGAGGCCAAAGTTATCTTCGCGGGGCCCTTTGATGAGGTAGGGGTACGTCTCCTCAAGGGAGCTCAGCTCCCGAATCCAATAGCGGTTGACCTCTTGAATGATGAGCACATCGGGCTGCTGCAGGGCGACTTCTGCGAGTACCTGTTGAGGATCTCCAGTGTCACTGTTTACATTGCTCAGCATGATGCGCAGGCTGGGTTCGGATGCCGCAGCTGGAGGCTGGGAAACATAGTAGGGGAGAAAAGCTCCTGCGTTGAGTAGGGCCAGTGCGAACAGGGCTGCTGAGCTTTTCCACTTGCGGCGCAGGAGGAAGCAGTGGCATAGAGCAGTAAATCCGATGCTGTATTGGACGCGGAAATGGGAGCTCAGATCGAGAAACCAGTGAAAGCGGCCAAGATAGCCGAGGAGACTGGCCAGGCTGAGCAGGAGGGCCGCGAGCTCAAGGAGTCGGCAGAGGCGGAGGTAGAGAAGCTGCCTCATCTTAGTTTGGGCCTTTCATCCCTCATCGCTAACGGAGGAAGAGAGGGGATGCGATATAAAAGGCGTACAGCTACGAAAACGCCCTGCAGCGTTTGCTGCAGGGCGTAGATGAGCCGGGCTCGGGTTTGCTTTAGAGACCCTGAGCGGCTTCTTTGATGGCGTCGGCGGTGATACCGAAGTGTTCCCAGACTTCCATGTGTCCATGGGAAGGAGCCACGGTGGGATCGACAATGCCAATGTGGGCCAGGGGCAGGCCTTTTCCGTAGGCGGCGCTCTGCACAAGGGAAGCGAAGCCACGCAGGCCGATGCCGTTGTGGGCAATGAGTCCGTCTTCTGCGGTGACCACACCGCCGGGGTATTTGGCGAAGATCGCGTCCAGTTCGCCTTCACCGAAGGGCAGACCGTTGATCACGATCACGTCGGTGTCGTCGAGATCCTTGGCGGCTTCCTCGGCGATAAAGGCGGTGGCCCCCATGGCGAGGATGACTTTGCTGGCGCCTTCTTTTTCAATCAGCGGACTCGCCGG
Organism: Verrucomicrobia bacterium UBA6056; assembly: GCA_002429005.1. Lineage (GTDB taxonomy): Bacteria > Verrucomicrobiota > Kiritimatiellia > SS1-B-03-39 > UBA6053 > UBA6056. The sequence goes on along the minus strand of DIYK01000090.1, from coordinate 3,251 downwards.
AGTCCACTCATCCTCAGCGGCGAACAGCGGGCTGCCATCAGCTTTGGCCAGAATGGGCAGGTTGTCGCGGGGAATCCCTACGATGCTGGCGCCGTAGCGTGCGCAGGCATCGGTACAGGCAATAAAGGCGGAGCGAGCATCGGCCGGAGTGTAGAAACGGTCGAGGTAGGGCAGGTAGCCCATAGCCAGGGAGATCCAGTCCAGAGACCAGCCGGAGAAGTGGTCACGACCGGTGCAGGCCCCCACATGGGAGAGGTGCATGATTGCGTTCAGACCTTCATTCCGACCATTGAGGTTCCGGGTGTAGCGCCACATTTCCAGACCTTCACGGGCAATGCCCTCGAAGAACGCAGCGAAGGTCGCGAAGACCACCGCCAGGGGCTCGTTGTCGGCCATGGCAATTCCGTTGGCCATCAGGGCGGAGACCTGTTCCTCGATGCTCATCTGGTAATTGTTGTGAGCGGGAATCTGAGCGGCAGCTTTCGCCAGCTTGGTGCTGGGGTCGAGGTCGCAGCTGACGTTAAAGAAACGATCGGGGAAGCTCTTGGCCACCAGTTCGTATCCGGACTGAACCCCGGCACGGGCGCTGGTGCTTTTGCCAACACCGGGCAGTTCCACGGCAGCACGTGCGGCGGCATCCACCACCAGGTTGGCGCTGCCGGGAGCCGGACGCTTCACCGTGACCACTTCTTTTTTGCCTTGAGCTTCAAGAGCGCTGATGGCGGCGGCTTCGGCCTCATCGGCGCTGAACATGGGGTTGGCAAGTACGTCAGCCAGCTCGCGGCCTTTCATATGACCGTCGTGGTGACCTTCGCCGCCGTCGAGTTCGTTGACCAGGAACACACATTCGATCATGGGAATGACATCCCGCCAGGACATCAGAGAGCCGGGCACCCAAATGCTGGTGTCAGCGGCTACGCCATGTTTTTCCGCGAAGGGCAGGAGCACGGAGCTAATGCCGTAGAGTTCACCAAAGTCGGCAATGGTGGTTTCGAATCCAACCGGGAAGATCATGCAGGGAGTGCCACTGCGGGCCAGGGCGGCTGCTTCTTTGTAGGCTTTGAACAGGGCCTGGTGATCATGCAGAGAAGGCACTTCGATGATTTTCACGCCCATGGCTTCCACCACCGGACGGGGATCTTTATCCATGATGCTCTTGCAGGAGCCGGAGAGCTGAATGCCGTTGCGGTGCATGATAAACACGATGGGCGCGCCATGCAGGTCTGCCCCGTTGAAGCCGTTGAGGGCCTGACCGGAGATCCAGGCTGCGTCACCGCAATGACAGATGGTCAGCGCTTCTTCGCCGTAAATGGATTTGGCTGCCAGGGACTGGCCTACGGCGACGGGAACCATCACCCCGAGGCGACCCCCATTCATCTGGGTGCCACCGGGCAACCAGGAGACGTGGCCGGCGATTTCCGTGGAGCGACGGAACTCCTCGATGACGATTTCGTCTTCGAGATAGCCCAGTGCAGAAAGGGCACTGTAATACCCAATGGAGGTATGGGCGTGCTCGATGGTATACTGTTTGGAGGGGAAGTCGGCGATGCCCAGGGTCATGAGCAGGGAAGGAATGAGTTCCAGACCACCACCTAAGTGGTCGAGTTCACCAATTTTGGCGAGAGAGGCCAGAGAGCCCAGAGCGGTGGCAGCGGCTTTCTTCTCCAGCGCTTTCAGAGCGGCGATCTGAGCCTCGCTGAGGCTGTCAGCGTTCAGATCGATAGAGAAGGGAAGCACCTCACTGCGGACTTCGTCCTTGAGGTAGGGGCTGGATGCAAGCAGGGCGTTGTTGCGTTCGGCCTGCGCGGCCGGAGAAGCTAGAGAAGCCATGGGGTATTCCTTATATGGTTGAGAGACTGATCCCAGATAATCGAAAGTACAACCAAATCAAGAGTTTCTGCATTGCAGTCCGTGTAGGGCTATGCCATGGTTACAAACATGGCGGATTCTATTGCTCACGAGGGGCGAATTGCTCAGATATTGGTAGCGGATGATGAGGCGTATGTAAGGCATCTCGTCCGTCGGGTTCTTGGCAAGCTGCCCTGTGAGTTAACCGAAGTGGAATCCTACGATCAAGCTGTGGAGCTGGTGGAGCAGGATCCGCACGCCTTTGATGTTCTGGTGATGGATATCAGCATGCCGGGAATGAAATCGGAAGAGGCTCTGACCCGAATTCGCGGTTGTGGCTGTAGTTCCCGGATCCTGTTGTCCAGTGGCCTACCCATCGATCAGCGTATCCAAAAATTGCTCAATATGGGCGAAGCGGAATTGCTCAGCAAACCCTACAACCTCAGTTCCCTGGGCGAAACGGTCAAACGGATGATGCCTAAAGGGGAAACCTCTTAACAGCGGAGAAAGATCCAGGCCTCGCCGCACAATAGCTGCGGAGCTTAGGGTTCCTCTTTTTTGAGCAAAATCGGAGGCTCCGCGCTGCGACTGACTTCCTTGCCCTGGATGAGGATTCGCAGAATGGCTCCATAGAAGCGACCAGATCCCTTACGCTCTGCGGGAACCTGATAGGCCGCGGACAGGTCATCGATGCGCTGTCCTCGTTTTAAGCCTTGTTCGATATCCAGGCTGATCATGGGCGAAGGGATTTCGGCCCGGATGAGCTTTCCGTCCTTCTGTTCAATGAACTGGATTTGCACGGTAATGCTGTTTTCCGCCACCGCGGGGGTACCGGGCTGATGAACAATACTGAAATTCAATACCCGCAGATCCTGATACAATTTGGTAGGCGGATAGCGGTTCACTTTCAGGGCTTCCGCCTGCAGCTGGGCTTGCTGTTGCGGGAAACTGCTCCGCGGAGTAGGGGTGGGAATGGCCCGGGTGGGGCGTGCGGTCGGCATGATGCGTGTGGGCACCGGACGTCGTTCCAACACTTCCAAGCGGCGTTGCAGCACCTGAATCTCCAAAGTGGCACGCCGTTGCATGGCCTGATTGTCTTTCGAATATTTTTTGGCCAGCTGCCACTGATGAATACTCTCCCGGAGGCGACTTTCTTTGCTGAGCAGTTTGGCGTAGCTTTCGTGAAGCTCCGGCCGTTCCGGATCCAGAACCAAGGCCTGTTTGAGCAGGCGCTCTGCTTCGAGACTTCTCCCTGCTTTGACCGTTTCATTCGCCAGTGCCAATAGTTCATCCACGCTGAGTCCTGCGGTATCCGGCAAAGGCGTTGCGGTGGGCAGGGGCCGTGGTGTCGGGGTGGGGGGCGGCACAGCGGTCGGCTGAGGGGGCAGCTCACCCGGAATGGG